>JAJYDN010000016.1 GCA_021777535.1 Pseudomonadota bacterium | reverse complement strand
CACCGCGGTGGCGATCGATGAAACCTCCTCCCGGCGCGGCCATGACTATCTGACCCTCGCTGCTGATATCACCGAACGCAAGGTCGTGTTCGTGACCGAGGGCAAAGATGCCAAGACCATCAGGCGCTTTGCCGAATACCTGGCGGCGCATGACGGATCCGCCGAGCCGGTTGAGCCGGTGAGCATCGACATGTCGCCTGCCTTCATCAAAGGGGTCGGCAAACATCTGCCCGGGGCGCGCCTCACTTTCGACAAATTCCATATCATCGCCCATGCCTCGACCGCCGTCGATCAGATGCGCCGCATTGAACAGAAAACCGATCCGACCCTCAAGGGCATGCGTTGGGCTCTGCTCAAGGACCGCGACCGCCTTTCTGCGCCAGCCGCATAGACCTCGATGCCCTGATCGCCAAGGCGGCGAGCAGGCGAACCGCCCGCGCCTGGCTCTATCGCGAGCACCTGCGCGAAATCCTCGACCGCAAGCAGATCAACGTCGTCTCCCGTCTGCTCAAGCAGTGGTGCTCCAACGTGCTGCGCTCCAAGGTCGAGCCGATGAAGGAGGCCGCCAGAATGGCCCGCTCTCACTTCGACGGCATCGTTGCCTGGACCCAGACCCGCCAGACCAACGGCTTCATCGAAGCCTTGAACGGTCTCTTCCAGGCCGCCAGGCGCAAGGCACGCGGCTACACCCGCTTCACGACCATGCGCACCGTGCTCTTCCTCATCGCGGGAAAGCTCGACTTCACCCGGATCAACCCGCATGCCGCATAACCCACTCAAATTTCAAAAAAGCCATATATACAAAGAGACGTGTCAACCGTGTGGTGTGTGTATGGCGACAATCTCAAGTGGACGAGGAAAAAAGCAGTATTAGTAGAAGTAAAACGGTCACAGTCGGAGACGCATCGTTTTCACGTAACTCTGAATAACGACTGGCCGGACCGATTCGAAGTTCGATGGAATTTCTGCTACAAAGTTACCCCGAGGCCATCTGTACGGACCAAAGTGGGCTGCGGCTCACACGCACAGCTCATCCAGCGTCGGCAACGCCCCGGCCCGCCTCTCGCCGCGCGCGCAGGCGCCAGGGAGCTGCAGCCGGCCGGGACGCCGTTCCTCATGCAGGCCATCCACGGATGAATCGTTATCCTAGGGCCAAAAATCGCAAAACCGCCGGACCGCAGGCGCCGATGCCGCGCCTCTCAGGGGTCTCGCAATGGTTCTGGGCGCCCGGGCACGCCCATGGGTCGCAGTTCGATCACATCGACGATCCGGCGCCCGTCCCAGTGATACGCCAAATGCGCACCCTGCTTTACTGGCCCCAAAACCGATGGCCGCAATGCCGCCACACACTCCCCGCCGATGTGCCGCACGCTCGGGTAGAGGAGCCCCGGGCTTCCCCCCGCGCGAAGATCCGCGGCGAACGCCTGCGCGGGCGCATAGTGGGCCGGATCCGGATCGAAGAATCCCGGATGGGCGCGGGCGTAGGTTCCGCGCAGGTCATGGAAGGGGCGCCTGTGTAGCCGGCCGACGTAGACCCGCATGGTGAAAATCGTGGCCGGGTCGTGGGACTCCGCTGCCCAGCGCCCGCAATGAAACACCGTCTCCGCGACCGCGGTCTCCCGGGTCCGGCCGGCGTAATAGACCCCGTAGCGGCCGTCGGAAAAGCGGCTGCCGCCGGCATTGAAGTGGGTGAAGGCCGCCATGATGGGCGTGGTGCCGGGCCCCGCGAGACCCTCTTCCGGGGGGACGAGGTCCAGCGCGCCGAGTTCCACCCGTAACCGGGGGTTGGTGAGGCCCTCCACCCAGTAGAGGGCCTCGAGGTCCGCCGGATCGGCGACGGCATCGAAGACCCCGATCGGAGGGAAGCGGCTGCTGACGATGCGGTGGGCCTGCGGCCAGCCCTCGTGGGTGACCGGGACACTCACACGACGCCCCGGCGGGCGTCCAGGTGCTGCCGGGTGACGAACAGGTCCGCAACCTGTCCGGCCAGCATGCGAAAAAGCGGCTCGTGTCCGCCAAAAACCGGACTGTCGTTCGGCCGCTTCAACCACAGGTCCGCGACGGCCTCATCGGTGTAGATGATGCGTAAAGCCTTGTAGATCCCGAGAACATAGGAAATCCGCTCCAGCGTGTCGGCGCCAAGCCGAACACGGGCGGGGTCCCTGCGCCAGCGGAAATAGGTGGTGCTCGGGACCCCCAACAGGGTTCGGGCCTCATCCGGGCGCAGCCCCCAGCGGTCGACAATCCTGAAGAACGTTCGCAGGGCAGCGGGACTGAGGTTCGCGGGTTGCGTTAGCGGAACCGGGTGCATGAGCATGTCCTCCGAAACTGCCATATGGTAGTCAGCCTAGCATATGGCGGTAACAGCCGCCACCCCCTTGAAACAGCAGCGCATGCCGTATGGCGGCCTCGATCTTGTGGCCGACAGGGAACCGCGCCCCCGTATGCGAGGAAAAACCGGATAGTGCGATCGCCCGTGCCTTGCCGTTCAAAACGGCAATCGGTCTCACGCAACAGCCCTTTTTGAGTTCAGTGGCCAAGGCCACACCGTTAAGGGCGCAGCGCGAAGGCATGGCGGCGCAGGCGCCGGCACCTCTTCGCGCCCAAGGGCAAGACCCCCCCGCGACCCTGCCATGTGGGTGCGCGCCAGAAGCGTTCGCGGGGCCTGTGCGAAATCAGGGCAAGGCGCGCGGGATAATCATCGGCAGTATGTCCGATCACGAGCGGCTGATCGGGCGTCCCTATGAGGCCCTTATCGCCTATGCGGGACGCGCGGCTTCCTGATCTTCGGCCACCCGGGCGTTGCGCAAAGCCGGTCCCAGCGTGGCGGACCGGACATTCCGCCAGATGGACGTGTTCTATTGCCCCGCCGTGGCCCCGAACCCCATCCGCAAGAGGGTGTCCATGCCGGCCTGAAATACGTTCCTGGTCGCGAGGTTCCCGCCAGCCGCAAGGCCACGCCGGATGTTCGCGCTTTTGATACGACCCGCACACGGTCGGTGTCGGGCTGTGTATCCCGGTTTCTGTCCTGTGGCGTGGTGCCAGCGCGATCTTCAGTCGAGCGATTTATGGAAGCGCCGTACACTGATCGTCAGCATCACAAAAGCCAGAAGCGCCATGGCCAGCAGATCGGGCCACAATGCACTCAGTCCGACGCCTTTCAGGAAAATCGCGCGAATGACCACGAGAAAATAACGCAGGGGATTGATGAGCGTAAACCACCGCAGGGCCTTCGGCATGGCGGCGATGGGGAACGCAAAACCCGAAAGAATGAAAAAGGGGTTCACGAAGAAAAAGTTGAGCGCGAACGCCTGTTGCTGGGTACGCGAGAAGGCCGACAGCAACAGGCCCATGCCCAAGCTCGCCAGCAGGAACAGCGAGGCGCCAAGCAGCATGATGAGGGGACTGCCCAGAAAAGGAATATGAAACCACAGTATGCCCAATACGCTGATGAGGCTGATATCGCCAAGTCCGATCAGAAAAAAAGGCAGGGTCTTGCCGAGTATGAATTCGACAGGACGGATGGGGCTTACCATGATCTGCTCGAGTGTGCCGATTTCCCGTTCCCGGACGATGGCAAAGGCGGTCAGACTGACCACCTGCATCAATGTCAGCGTGCCGATCACGCCGGGAATGAAAAACCAGCGGTCATTCAGTCCCGCGTTAAACCAGGGTTGGGTCCGTAGATCTATGCCGCGGGGCGGGGTGGCGGCAAACCCCGGCACCAGGGTGACGGTGCCCGGCAACTGCGCCGAATACTGAGCTACGATCTGCTCCAGATAACCCAGCGCTATGAGCGCGGTATTGGAGTTGGTTCCATCGATGATCACCTGCAGCGGCGCCCCCTGACCATTGGCCAGCTCACGGGCAAAGCCTGCGTGGATCACGATCGCGATGGTGGCTGAACCGTCGTTGATGTCGTGCGTGATCTGGCGCTGCGTCTTGGCGACATCGACCACGGTAAAGCGGGAGGTCGCTACGATGTGCGAAATGAGGCTGCGGCTCGCCTGGCTTTGATCGAGATCGAGCACGGCGGTCGTCACATGGTGCACCGTAAAGGTGGCGGCGTAACCGAACACCAGCATCTGCACGAGCAGGGGCACCACGAGGCGGAACATCGCCCAGCGGTCGCGCTTTAGCTCCAGAAATTCCTTCATCAGCATCACCGACAAACGCTCGAACATGGTGTCAGTCCAGCCGCTTCTGGAAGGCCCGGGCGGCAAGCCAGATCACGATCACGGCATAGGCCAAAAGCCCGAGCGAAGGGGCCCACAAATCGGCAAGCCCGCTGCCCTTCAGAAAAATCGCCCGCAAGATCGTCACGTAGTAGCGCGGGTAGACGATGAGCGTCAGGGCCCGGATGGGTGCCGGCATCTGATCGATCGGAAATGTGTAGCCCGACAGCAAAGTGGTCGGCAGCAAGGTGATGAGCAGTGCCACCTGGCTCGCCCCGAGCTGGCTGCGTATGCGCACGGAGATGAGATAACCGATGTCGAGAACGACCAGGATGAAAAGAGCCGTCGTCACAAACAGCGTGATGATGTTGCCCCGGAAGGGCACGCGGAACCACCATGCCGCACTTGCCAGACAGAACACGGCGTCGATGAGACCGACCGCAAAATAGGGGACCAGCTTGCCCAGCATGACTTCAAGGGCCGTTACCGGCGTCGAAATCAGTTGCTCCATCGTGCCGCGCTCCCACTCACGCGCAATGGTGAGTGACGTAAGCTGTGCGCCGACCAGCGCCAGAATGACGGCTACTACGCCGGGGATGATGAAGTTGCGGCTGTCGAGGGTCTCGTTGAACCAGGTACTCTGTGCGAGCTCGACCTGCCCGGCCAGCGACCCTTTCACGCCGTGTGCCTCCGCCCATTGCGCGTCGAGGGCGGCGTTGATCTGGGCCACAACGCCCTGCAGATAGCCGATGGCGATGTTGGTCGTGTTGACATCCGTCGCATCGAGGATGGCCTGCACCGGCGCCGATCCGGTCGCTGCCAGCTCGCGCGAGAAATTGGCGGGGATCACGATGGCGGCGATGCATTCGCCGCGGTCCATCGCGCGCCGGATGCCCGTCTGGCGGGTCAGGGTGCGGCTGATGGAAAACCAGCCCGAGGAGACGAGGCGCTCGACGATGCCGCGGGTCTGCTGGTTGTTTTCCTGATCGTAGACGCATACCGGCACGTGCTTGATGTCCAGGCTCACGCCATACCCGAGCAAGGTCATCTGCATGAGCGGCATCAAAAGGGCGATGGCGAGACTGCGCGGATCCCGCCAGATCTGCAGGGTCTCCTTGTAGGCCATCGCGAAGACGCGCCGTATGTTCATGAAGAGTCCTGTCCTCCGTGGTGAGTGGAGACCAGCCGGACGAAGACGTCCTCGAGGCTCGGCGTGACGGTCCGCACGGCCTGCACGCTCACCCCGTGTTCCTGCAGAAATCCGGGAAGGCCGGCCTGATCGAGGCCGCCCGGGCCCAGCACCACATGCAGCCGGTCGCCAAAAATCGCCGCGTCGATCACGCCGGCTGCGCCCTGCAGAACGTGCAGCGCGGCCCCAAGCGGTGTGCAGCGGATCTCGAACAGTTCTCCGCCCAGGTGGCGGCTGCGCAATTGGCCCGGTGTCCCCAGGGCGACCAGGCGGCCGCGGTCGATCAGCGCGATCCGGTTACAGTACTCGGCCTCGTCCATATAGTGGGTGGACACCAGGATGGTGACACCCCCTGCGGCCAGTTCATGGATCAGATCCCAGAACCGCCGCCGGGCTTCGGGTTCGACGCCCGAGGTGGGTTCATCCAGAAACAGGATCGGCGGCCGGTGGAGGATCGCGCACCCCAGGGCCAGGCGCTGCTTCCAGCCGCCGGCGAGCGTGCGGACCAGGGCGTCTTCGCGTTCCTGCAGCCCGGCCATGGTGATGGCGAAACGCGTCCGCTCCCCCATCTCGCCGCGCGCGACCCGGTAAATGCCGCCGAAGAAACGCAGATTCTCGCGGACCGTCAGATCTCCGTAGAGGGAAAATTTCTGCGACATGTACCCGATGTGTTCGCGCACCGCTTCCGGCTGTTGGCCCACATCAAAGCCCGCCACCAGGGCCCGGCCTTCGCTTGGCCGCAAAAGCCCGCACAACATGCGGATCGTGGTGGATTTACCGGCCCCGTTGGGGCCGATGAAGCCGGCGATTTCGCCTTTCTCGATGCGCAAGTCGAGATGATCCACGGCCGTAAACGACCGGAATCTCTTCGTCAGGCCCTCTGCGACGACCGCCGGCCCGGTGGCGTTCATGACGCCGTCTGCGTCCCGACCAGGGCCACGAACACATCCTCGATCCCGGGGTCGGCCGAAGAGATGACCGCGCCGGTGATACCCTGGCCGGCGAAGAGCGCCTCCAGTTCCGGAATGCGGCGGGCGGGGTCATCGACGCGGACATGAACCCGGTCGCCCATGAGCAGTACACCCAGCACGCCCGGCCGGCCGGCGATCAGGGTCCGCAACGTGCGCGGGTCCGGACCGGCGACCGCAAGCAGGGCGCCCGGCATCGCCTGCTTCAGGCGCTCGGGTGTGTCGCAGTGGCGGATCTCGCCTGCGTGCAGGAGCGCCAGGCGCGAACAGCGCTCGGCCTCGTCCATGTAGGCTGTGGACAGCACGATGGTGACGCCGCTTTCGCGCAGACTGTAGAGGATCGCCCAGAAATCGCGCCGGGAGACAGGATCCACACCGGTGGTGGGCTCATCGAGCAGCAGAATGCGTGGGGCATGGATCAACGCGCAGACCAGGCCGAGTTTTTGCTTCATGCCACCCGAAAGCTGGCTCGCCAGGCGGTCCTGGAAGGGCAGCAGGCCGGCGGCGGCAAGCAGTTCGCGGCTGCGCGCCAGACGATCCCTGCGCGATACGCCAAACAGCTCGCCATAAAAAAAGAGGTTCTCCGTCACCGTCAGATCTTCGTAGAGGCCGAAGCGCTGCGGCATGTAGCTCACGTGGTGCTTGACACTTTCGGCATCGCGCACGACGTCGATCCCGTCGACGGAAATCGCGCCGGCATCGGGCGTCAGGATCCCCGCGAGCATGCGCATGATCGTCGTTTTGCCGGCCCCGTCCGGGCCGACCAGGCCGAATATCTCGCCGCGCAGGATCGCCATGTCCACCTTGCGGATCGCCGCCACGGTCCCGAAGCTGCGGGAGAGCCCCTGTGTGAGGATGGTGATGTCCGGGGCGGCGGCGCTCATGGGCCGGCCGGCAACAGCGCGATCCTCGCATCGGCGGGCATGCCCGGCAGGAGTTCGTGTGTCGGATTATGGATGTCGATGCGGATGCGATAGACGAGCGTGACACGCTCGGCGTGGGTCTCTACGGTCTTCGGAGTAAATTCCGCCTGTGAGGAGATGAAGCCGATGCGGCCCCGATATTTCTTTCCCGGGTAGGTGTCCGTGGTGACGGTGACCGGCTCACCGAGCCGGACCGCGCCCAGATTCCGTTCATTCACATAGGCGCGCAGCCACACATGGTTCAGGTCGTCGAGCGTGAAAATGGCCACCCCTGGCGCCGCCAGTTCGCCGAGTTCCGCCTCGCGCACCGCCAATACGCCGCTGAAGGGGGCGCGCAGTGTCGTATAGGACAAGGTAACCCGATCGAGGCCCACCCGGGCCTTCGCCGCCGCATACCCCGCCTTTGCCAGGGCGACGTTCTGTTTTGCGACCCGCAGAAGGGCCCGGTCGCGCGCCAGTGTCGCTGCAGCCTGCGCGGCGGTCGTATAGGCCTCATCATATGCCTGCCGCGAGACCGCGCCGACCTTTATCAGGCGCAGGGCCCGGATATAGTTGCGATGGGTAAGCGCCACGTTCAGCCGGTCGCTCACGACCGTCTTCCGGGCGGCAACGACGTTGCTCTGGTTGACGAGCACCTGCCGGCGGGCGACCTCCATGCTGCCGCGGTCTATGTCCAGCTGTTGCCGGTAGAGGCGGGCCTGCACGCGGGCCAGCACCGTGCCGGCCTTGACGAAACGGCCTTCATCGAATGGAAGATAGACGATCGGCGCCTGCACATCGACAAAGCTGAGCACGCTTTGATGGGCCTCGATGTTGCCGGATACCGTAATGGTGCGCGGACCCGCCGGAGGGCCCAGCACAAACCGCCGGACGAGGGGTATCTGCCACAGGCCATAGGCCAGCACCAGCGTACCAGCCGCAATGAGGGCCATACTCCGTCGCGATATCCTCATGGCAATCCGTATGCCGGTGTGCAGTCTCCGACCCCGGCCATCTGCATCCCTGATGCCACCCGGTGCTCCTGTCGCAACCTTGTCACATCCAGGCGGGTGGGGGTAGTGCGCACAGCTCCCGGCGCAGGGCGGATCGCCTCTTCGCGCTCACCCAAAAGCGTGGGATGCGTCAACGCTTTGGCGCCCACCCCGGTGACCATTTCCATACGCCGGTCCGTGCTCGTTTGAGGCCCCCAGCCGGCGCCCCGGGCAGGTTACCCGCCCACCCCCACCCGCCCCTCCGAAACCGATTGCCCTACAACTCGAATATACGCTTTAGCCTATTCCCAATTTTTTGCCGCCGCCAGTGCCGTCCAGAACGCTCGCCGCCCGTGACGGGGCCCGGCAAACTCGGCGTCCCAAGGGCACATGAACTCCGGCTCCTGGAGAGTCTCTCCCGTGTTTTATCGCGATCCCTTTCCCGTCCGGGATTTGCCCATCGCCGGTCTCGCTCAGTGTTTTCCACCGTCTTTGTCGCCCCCTTGCTCCACCGGCAGACCCGCCTCCTTCCATTCCGGAAAGCCGTCTTCGAGTCGCCGTGCCGCAAAGCCCTTCTCCCGCAGCCTCGCAACGGCCTCGTAGGCCAGCACGCAATAGGGGCCGCGACAATAGGCCACCACTTCCGTGTCGTGGGGTAAATCGGCCAGATGCCTTTCCAGCTGCGCAAGCGGGATGTTCAGGGCCCCGGGCACGTGGCCGGCCACATACTCCTCGGCCGGGCGCACGTCGATCACCGTCACCAGACCCTCGCGGGCGCGACCCAAAAGCTCCTTGGCGGGCAGCGGCTCGAGACTGTCCTTGACGGTGAGATAGGTATCAACGAGCCGGGAGACTTCCGCGAGATGGGTTTGGGCGACACGACGCAGACACTCGATCAGCGTCACAACGTCGTCTCCCGTCAGACGGTAATAAACGGACTGTCCCTCCTTGCGGACGGTCACAAGACCGGCCCGGCGCAGGTGTTGAAGGTGGGCGGAGGTGTTGGCGGTCGTCAATCCCGCGACACGCGCCAAGGCCTCCACGCTGCGCTCGCCTTGCGCAAGAAATTCGAGAAGCTCCAGACGATTGCCGCTGCTCAGGGCCTTGCCGACGCGGGCAAACTCGGAAAAAAGGTCGTGCTTGAAACTTCCGTTACTTGACATCGGCAATCGCGAGAACACAATGGGGTTTCCAAAAGATACTAGCACAATCGGCCCGGGGGCCGTCGCGCAGGCGCCGCCCTTCCATTTCCCCAAGTCCTAAAAAGACCCCTTATGACATCGTCTCCGGAACAGTACGACGCCTGGTACCATACGCGGCGTGGTCATTGGATCGCTAAGCGCGAGTTCGCCCTCTTGACGCGATTGCTCGCACCGAAGGCGCACGCGACGCTTCTCGACGTGGGAACCGGCACCGGCCACTTTGCGCGGCGCTTTGCGGACATCGGCTTCGACGTGACGGCCCTCGATCCGGACCGCGCGGCACTTGTCCACGCAGCCGCCGCGAGTCCGGATGTCCGCTTTGTCCGGGGGCTTGCCCAGGCCTTGCCGTTCGCCGGCCTGCGCTTTGACTATTGCGCCGCCATCACCAGCCTTTGTTTCATGCCGGATCCTGCCGCCGCGGTCGCGGAAATGTGGCGCGTGGCGCGTTGTGGCATCGTTCTCGGTTTGCTCCACCGACACAGCCTCCTGTACCGGCAAAAGGCCGGGCGCGGCGCCTATGCTGGCGCCCGTTGGGACGACGAAACCACGATAAAAGGCTTGATTTCGGGCCTGACGCCGCCCCCTGCGCGCGTGCGCACCGGTTACGCCGTGTTCCTTCCGGGCGCCGGCCCCATGGCCCGGCTGATGGAGCCCCTGCTGCCGGCGTCCTGGCCGCATGGGGCCTTCCTCGCAGTGGCCCTGCTGCGCAGCGAGTGCCGTGGCCACGAAACCCGGGCATGACCAGGCTCCCACGACCCAGCCGCCGCGCGCGGACAGACGAAGCCGCCGCAAGACACCGCCGCCGACGCCGTCGGCGGCAAGACCCTCGCTCCCCTTCGCGCCCTCGTGAGACGCCCGGCGGCCTTATCTTGACCCTCTTCCCTAACTAATCTAGTATTCAAGCGATCAAACGAATACTAGAGGTGAGGCAATGGATCTTGTTTCGGGTATGGCCGGGCTCGTCATGGGTCTTGTGCTCGGGGTCTTCGGCAGCGGGGGCAGCATCATCACGACCCCGGCACTCATTTATCTGGCCCACCTGCCGCCCAAATCCGCGATCGCCACGAGTCTCGGCGTGATCGCGATCACGGCCGCCGTGGCCACGTTTCAGCAATGGCGCCGCCAGAATGTGGATTTCGGGATGACCGCCGTTTTCAGCATCTTCAGTGTCACGGGGGCGTATTGCGGGACGCGCCTCGGGGCCCACCTGACCGCGGTGACGCAACTCGTGATCTTCGCCTGCGCGATGTACGCGGCGGCCTGGAAGATGCTGCGCCCCATGCCCGCGAATCCTTCCCTGGGGGCGGTGGCGGGGGAGCCGGCGGCCGTTTCGCGCAGCCTGATGCGCACGGGCCTGATCGGCATCGGGGTGGGGGTGCTCGCCGGCCTGGTCGGTGTGGGGGGCGGGTTTCTGATCGTCCCCTCGCTCGTTCTTCTCTCCGGTTTGCCGATCCGCCAGGCGATCGGCACATCCCTTGCCATCGTGACGTTGAATTCGACATCCGGTTTCGTTGGTTACGCCGGCCATGTGCCCATCGACTATCCGCTGGTCGGCCTCTTTGCTTTCCTGGCGATCGTGGGCAGCGTAGGCGGCATGCGGCTTGCGCAAGGGTTGTCGGCCGCCCACCTGAAACGCATCTTCGGCGTCTTTCTGGTGTGTGCCGCGAGCGCCATTCTCGTAAAAAACCTGCCGTAAAGGGGGCCCCATGATCGTAAGCTTGCTTCTCAATGATCCGCCTGGCGGCCGCTGCCGGCTCTATCGCGCCTACGCCACCGTCCTGGTGGAACATACCGGCGCGCACTGCGTCGAGCGGTTCGACGGGCTGCCCGCGCAACCGCACATCAGGGCGCCAGCCATACTGATCGATGGAGATCCGGTCGCGCCTTCCGATGGTGTCATCGTCGCGCCGCACGACATCGGCGCGGCCATCGGATTGTGCGGTCCGGACGCAGGCCGCATAGTGGCACTTCTCGAAGGCGCCGCAAAAAGAGCGATGCCGGAGTGGAACTGATGGATGCAAAGACGCAGGGATTATCCACCCGCTGCGTGCATGCAGGCGAGGGCCATGACGCCCACGGCAGCCCGCACACGCCGACCTATACCACCACCACGTTCGCCTTTCCGTCGACTGCGGCCTTGCTGGATGTGGTCGAGGGACGCGCATCGGGCAGCCTGTATACGCGCTACGGTTTCAATCCGACCGTGCGGGCCCTGGAGGCCAAACTCGCGAGCCTCGAAAACGCCGAGGCCGCATTGGCCTTCAGCTCTGGCATGGGGGCCGAATCGGCGCTCTTTCTTGCCCACGGCCGCCGGGGCGTCATTTGCCTGGGCGACGCCTATGGCGGAACTCTGGAGATGCTCACCGAACAGTTGCCGCAGCTTGGCATCCGCACCGCTTTGCTGCTCGGCCACGAGATGGACCGGCTCGATGTCCTGCTGGCCGCCGGTTACGGTCTGGTATTTTTAGAGACGCCCACGAACCCCGTCCTCGAGATATTCGACATCGCCGCCATCGCGGCACGGGCTCATGTCCATGGCGCGCGGCTCGCCGTGGACAACACCTTTGCCTCGCCCGTGAACCAGCAGCCGCTCAGCCTCGGCGCCGACCTCGTGGTCCACAGCGCCACGAAGTACCTTGGCGGCCACAGCGATCTCACTGCCGGCGCTATCATGGGAAGCAGGGAGTTGATCGAGCCCGTGTTCGGCTGGCGTAAAAACCTGGGTACGACACCATCCCCCGAGACTTGTGCCTTGCTCTCGCGCAGTCTGCGTACTCTGGTCGTACGGGTGCGCCAGCAAAACGCCAACGCCCAACGGATCGCCGAAGCCCTGGTGCGTCACCCCCGGGTCCGGCGTGTCCTGTTTCCCGGCCTGCCCGGTTTCCCCGGTCACCCGATGGCTGCGCGGCAGATGGCGGGTTTTGGCGGCATGGTCACCATCGAAGTGGATGGCGGCACCGCTCAGACGGCCGCGGTAGTGGACAGGCTGCGCCTCTTTGCCATCGCGCCAAGCCTTGGGGGCGTTGAAAGTCTGGCCACCCAGCCCGTGACGACGACCCACCATGGGTTGAGCGAAGGCGAGCGCGCCCGGCGGGGCATCACGGGGGGCATGATTCGGCTGTCCGTGGGACTCGAGGATGCCGAAGATCTGATCGGCGATCTCGAGCAGGCCCTGGGGTGAACGAGCCCCTCTATCTCGATTACAACGCGACCACCCCCATCGCGGCGGAGGTGCTCGAGGCCATGGCGCCCTTTCTGCGTCAGCATTTCGGTAATCCATCCTCGTCGCATCCCTACGGCCGGCGCGCCGCCGAAGCGGTCGCGAATGCCCGCATGGCGGTGGCAAGCCTGCTCGGCGCGCAAGCCGACGAAATCGTCTTCACGGGCTGCGCCACCGAATCCAACAATCTCGCGCTGCGGGGCGTGGCGCGGGCGTTGCGGCATAAGGGCCGCCACATCATCACCTCGTCGATCGAGCACCCTTCGGTGACAGCGCCTCTGGAACGGCTGCGCGAAGAGGCGTATGAGGTGACCGTGCTCGCGGTCGATGCGCACGCACGCGTATCGCCGCAAGCGCTTCAGGATGCACTGCGCCGTGACACCATCCTGGTCTCGATCATGCACGCCAACAACGAAGTCGGGACGCTGCAGCCGATCGCCGAATTGAGCGCCATCGCCCGCGCCCGCGGTGTGCTGTTCCATACCGATGCCGCCCAGTCCGTCGGCAAGCTTCCCGTCAGCGTCGATGCGCTCGGCATCGATCTCCTCACCATTGCCGGACACAAGTTCTATGCCCCCAAGGGCATAGGCGCGCTGTATGTGCGGCGCAAGACGCCGCTTTTACCTGTTCTCGCGGGTGCCGATCAGGAGCACGGACTGCGTCCCGGAACAGAAAACGTCCCCTATATCGTGGCCCTCGGCGCGGCTGCCGATCTCGCGCGCGAGCGCTTGCCGGCGCTTTCATTCCGCCTGCGCGCACTGCAAGACGCGCTGTATGCCCGATTGACCGACGGGATTCCGGGATTACAACTGAATGGCCACCCCGAACACCGATTGCCCAATACCCTGAACATCTCTATCCCGAAGGTAAGCGGCCGCCGGCTGCTTGCCGAAATCCCCGAGATCGCGGCCTCCGTCGGTTCGGCCTGCCATGAAGCCGGGCAGGCCGTGAGCGGCGTTCTCGCGGCCATGGGTCTGGACGCCGACCGGGCGCGCGGCGCCGTACGGCTGTCGCTGGGTGCCGCCACCACGGAAGACGACATACGCCGCGTGGCCGCTCTCCTGATTGCCGCAAGCGAGCGCCTTGCCACGACGGGGCGCTATTGACGCGCAGACGGCCTCCTCGTTTCCCATGGTTTCGTGCCCGCGAAGCATCGGGCCACTGGTTTCCGTTCCCGCACAAGGCCCATGTGCAGCACCCGCGTTTTGTGTGAGACAGGTAGCCGCGGTCGTTTCAAGCCCGAGTCCGATGGGGTGGGGGCACGCCCCCAGGGCGCAAAGCGGACGCATCCGAGGGCGCCGAACGGCACGGCGGACATGTATACGCTGTCAGATATCGTCGAATATCCACAACCACCCGCAACAAATCCCCTTATTCTTCTTGCATGCAGCCTGACTGCGTTCCGGGGGCGATCGCTGGCCGGCTTTCGTGCCCATGAGTGTCTGGTGTGGCGCCTGGGGGCCACGCGCAAGCTTCCGCGCGTTTCGCCAAAACACCATGACGCGAAACGCTATGGCAATCGGCCCGGCCGCGAATCCATGGGCCGCAACAAAGCCCTGAATGATCCAGGGTGCAAATCTTGCCGCAGCCGGGAAAACGACGGCCAGGGCACCCGAGCCCAAAGGGATCGGGGGCCGGATACACCGCCTGCAGCGGTCAACTCGCGGATTGGCGCGCGGGCCGGGTGCCCGGTATACCGCAACCATGATGGCCGAGGGTTAAAATCCCCAGGACACGCACCCTGAAGAATATTCCCGGCGAGGTGTACGGGCGACTGAAATCAGCGGCACAGGTGCATCGCCGCGGCTTAAACAGCGAGGCCATAGTGTGCCTCGAGACCGTGCCCGTACCGACCAAAATGGCCTCTGGTGATCGGCTGGCCCGGGCCCGGCGGTTGCGAGCGGGGTTCGGTAGCGGATGTCATGCCCGTGACATTCATGGCCTGAAAAAGCCAGGCCGTCCATGATTGTCGTGGAATCGAATGTGCTGGCGTATCCGTACCTGCCCGGCGAATTCACCCCGGCAGCGGAAACGCTGCCGGGTGCGCCCGTTCCCTGGCGCAGTGAGTCTCGAAACATCCTCGCGGGGTACCCGAGGCGCGGGCAACCGGCCTTTGGCCGGGCACATGCCCCCCAGGGCGAGGCGGAGGATCTGCTGAGAGACGGCGAACAGGCAGTGGACTCGCAGCGCGTTCCGGAGCTGGCGGGTGACGGAGAGTGTTCCGCATGCGATTGCGCGTTCGTTGCGCCGGCAACGAAGCCGGGAACGAGGCTCGTACCCCGGGGATCGCAAGGTGCGGCGTTCGTTTCCGGATATCAGTGTCCCGCTCCTAGCCTCAATGCGGTGCACAAAAGCATGCCTGCGCCGTGCAAGAACCTTCATCTGCGCCAGATCGCGCCTGCCAGGGTCCCGATGCTTGCGTCGATGCTTCGGTGACAGTGTGCCCGATGGACCCCCTGACAGGGGTCATGCAGGCCGCTTCTGGCTGTGCGGATCGGCCGCCGTGCACGACGAAGACAGAGCTTGGCACAACGAGACGGGCGACCAGGGACGGGCATGCCTTTTGGGCAGCCCAATCCGCCTGGGGCGCGACGGCGCAGCGCGCCGACGGTCCTGCTGGACGCGCGAGCGCTTCCGGTCGCAGGAGGGCAAGCTACCTGGCAAAACCGGCAGCGGACCACGAAGACCCCTTCCCCATACACCCCTGCTCGCGCCGTCCGTTTTTGGCGGACCGGTTCGGGCCGCACGGCCCACCAAGGCGCCGCCGGGGGTGCCCGCCGCGCGCACCCGTTTCGGTCAGATACCGGCACAACGCGCGGACACGGACCTGCCGGCACCCTCTTTTTTGGTCTCGCCACCCGCTTTTCCGGCTATACTGAAACACGGGGTTGCGTGCATGCGCACCGCACATAGGCTGAATTTATATCGGGGTGGTGGGTGGAATGAGCAGGTTCGCGGGGTCCGCGAAGCCATGAGCGACCGCCTGTATCGGTTTCTCCTGGGCGCGACGTTGCTGGTTTCGCTGTATTTCGGGTTGCATGACGTTGTGCTGGGGGTTGTCGCGATGCTCACCCTGGAAGGGTTGTCCAATGCGCGGATCCCCTGGCTTGTCACCTGTGCGCGCGTGAAACTGTTCGGGCGGGCGTCTTGTCCCGAATACGCCTTCTGCACCGAATCGGTAGGCCGCTTCCGTTTCGAGGCAGAGCGGGCGTGGCGCCTTGTCGCGGCCGTGCTTCTCGTCGTGGGGATCGTCAACTACCACGACATCTTCTGGTTTCTGCCGTGGTTTCTCGCCTTCGGCATGCTGGGTGCGGGCGTGAGCGGCGTCTGTCCCATGGTCATCACCGCGCGATGGCTGGGCTTTCGGTGAGCGACCCAGTTCCTCCGGTTACCCCTCTTCCGAACGCGCAGGGCAGTCTCCCGGTAAAGATCGCGGGCCTCGTGTTCTGGGGGATGGTGCTGATCGGCCTGCTGACTGCGGTCTTCATCCTGCGCGGCGAACGCCAGACGCAATTGGCCCGGGACCAGTTGGCCGCCACGGAACTCGTACGGCACCTGCGGCCACTTGTCGGGCAGGGCCGCCACGCGATTTCCACCGAGAAGGTCGCACTCTCTTACTGGATGCGCCAGTACGGCGTACGGGGACTGGTGCTGCGCGTCTCCGGCCAGACCATCTCTGTCGGCCGTCCGGGGGGGCGTTTTGCCTTCACCGTCAACCGCATCATCACGAGCCCCGCGGTGCCCGGCAAGATAATACATGCCGCGATCAGTTTTGCTTCCCTGCACAAAAGCCTGATCGTGCGCCGCAACCGCGTGATGCTCGGCGTAGGCATGGTGATGGTGCTGTTCGGCCTGGTCCTGCAAGCGGTCTTGCGCCGGTTGCTGTCCCGGCCCTTCTCGGCGCTGGTTGCCGATGCGCAACGCTTCGCCGACGGGGACGGGCGCGCCCGCATGGACGAATCGCTCGCCGACGAGTTCGGATTTCTGGCCAAATTCATCAACCGGGCGCTCGATTCGGGCGCAGCCAAGCAAACGGAACTCGAGCTTGCCCTGGATCGTGCTGCCGCATCGGAGCGCGCATTGCTCGCCGAGAAGAGGCGCGCCGAAATCACCCTCTACTCGCTCACCGACGCGGTCATTACGGTCGACACGACCGGTCACGTCGAGTACATGAATCCCGTTGCCGAGCGTCTCGTAGGCCGTTCTGCGCGCGAAGCCGAAGGCTGTCCGATCGAGGAGGTCATGTATCTGGTCGATGAGCAGACCGGGGCCTCGCTTGGCGGAGTGCTGCGCAGTCCGCCCCTGGACGACACCACCGGACCGCTGCGCAACGCGGCGGTGCGCGCGGGCAACGGCACCTATATTGCGGTGGATCTGTCTATTGCGCCCATGCAAGACGACCGCGGAAAGCCGATCGGAACCGTGTTTGTTTTCCAGGACGTGAGTCAGGCGCGCCGCATGGGCCGCCAGCTCGCTTACCAGGCGAGCCACGACACGCTGACGGGTCTCTACAATCGCAGCTATTTCGAGGGCGCACTGGCATCCTTGCTCGATAGTGATTCGGCGGTGAGCCGCCGCCACGCACTCGTCTATCTCGATCTCGACCAGTTCAAGATCGTGAACGACACCTGCGGACATACGGCCGGCGACGATCTTTTGCGGCAGATAACGGGCGTCTTGCAAAACGGCCTGCGGGCAGGCGACATTCTCGCGCGCCTGGGCGGCGACGAATTCGGTGTCTTGTTGCTCGACTGTCCGCTGGACACGGCAGTCGGCATTGCCGAGGCGCTCTGCGAGTGCATAAAAACCTTGCGTTTCGTGTGGGCCGGCAAGACGTTTTCGGTCGGCGCGAGCATCGGCGTGGTGGCGGTGTCGCCGGACATCAAGGATGCCGGGGAGGTCCTGCGCGCCGCCGACCTGTCGTGCTATGTGGCCAAGGACATGGGGCGCAACCGCGTGCATGTGTATCGGCCGAGTGACGCCGTCCTTGCGCAGCGGCAACACGACATGCGCATGACGACCGTGGTACAGGCCGCCCTGAAAAACAACGATTTCTGTCTGTACCGCCAGCCGTTGCGCTGGCTATCCGAGATTTTTTCGGGCGGCGAGGCCAAATCCTGGGAAATCCTGTTGCGCCTAAAAGGGCCCAACCACGAACTCATCTATCCCGAGGCCTTCCTGCCGACCGCCGAGCGCTATGGTCTCGTGCCGGCCATCGATCGCTGGGTGATTGAGCACACCTTCGCGGATCTTGCCGGCCTCGCGCGCAAGGAGGCGTGCAGCATGATCTCCATCAATCTTTCGGGCGCCTCGCTCGTCGACCCGACGCTCCTCGACTACATCTGCGCCATGGCGGCGCGCCATGGCGTGGATTTTCACATGCTCTGTTTCGAGATCACCGAAACCGTCGCCATCAGCAACTGGCCCATCGCAAGCCGCATGATCGGCGAGCTAAAGCAGCTTGGCGCCCTGATCGCCCTGGATGACTTCGGCAGCGGCGTGAGTTCCTTCAGTTATCTGAAGAAACTGCCCGTCGATTTCCTGAAAATAGATGGCAGCTTCGTGCACAAGCTCGTATCCGATCCGCTCGACCGGGCGATGGTAGAGGCCACCAACCGGATCGGGCATCTGCTCGGCATCATCACGATCGCCGAATGGGTAGAAGACGAGGCCACGCTCACAGCCTTGCGCGACATCGGCGTCGACGGCGCCCAGGGGATATACGTCGGCGCGCCCGAGCCGTTGTCTCCGCCGTAAGCGCGCGCCCTGGCGGCTGGTCTCTGTCGGCGCCCGCCGGTTGGGCGCATAATGGATTTTGTAGGCATATGCTGCGCGCGCGAGTGGTACAGTCCGCGCGCTTTCGCCTTGCGCAAAAAAGGAGACAAGCAAGATGGCGCGTTTTTCCTGGCGGGCTTCGCGGGTGCCGGTGCTCGTGTTGCGCGGGCTGATTGCCGCGCGCCCGTTTGCGATCCATATCGCCCGCTATCGCGAGCCCATCCGCCGCGCGTTTGCGCTCGCCAGGCGCCACAAAATCCTCATGCTGGCGATCGATAGCCCCGGCGGTTCGCCGGTCCAGTCGGATCTCGTGGCAAGCTACATCCGGACCCAGGCAGACGCGCTGGGTGTACGCGTCATCGCCGCGATCGGCGATGTCGGCGCCTCGGGCGGGTACTGGCTCGCCTGCGCAGGCGACGAGATCATCGCCAACCGCATGAGCATCGTCGGCTCCATCGGCGTCATCGGCGGCGGCTTCGGGCTTGCGGATTTCATCCAGCGCCACGGGATCGAGCGGCGCATTTACACCGCAGGCGCCCACAAGGCGCGACTCGACCCCTTCCGGCCCGAGGACGCTGACGATGTGCTCTTCACGCGGGCGCTGCTCACCAGCATCCACGACGAATTCAAGGACTGGGTCCGCACGCGGCGTGGATCGCGCCTGCGCGACGAGGGGGCGGCCTTCGACGGCTCATACATGCTCGGAAGCGAGGCGCTGAAGGTCGGCCTCATCGACGGTTTCGGCAGCATCGACGCCTGGGTGAGCGAGTGGGGTGGCCCCCGCGCCAAACCCGTTTTTGTCGAGCCGCGCCGCCCCCGGGGCTTGAGCCGTTTGTTTGCGCGCACCGCCGCCGAATCCGTTCTCGAGGTGGCCGAGGAGCGCGCTGCCCACCCCCTTGCGCGCCTGACTCTGTAGCCGGGGTCGTCGATACACAAAAGCCGGCCGAACGATCGGCCCCCACGATCCCCCCTGTGTCTCCACGCCCGCGGATCCAAAAAGCCGCATATCCCCGGCCCGCCGTTGCTGCGGCGAGCCCCGCTTCCTCTGGACGCTCGTGCTCAGCGCCAGCGGGCCCAACTGTCCACTTTTTTTACACCCCACGCTTACCTTAAAGGCCGCGTCTGCCGGGCAGGAATCATCCGGCAGATCCCCGGTCGCGCCCGTCTGGCGTTACATGCATGAAACAGTCGGGCAGCCTCCTGGTGCCGGGCCCGGTTATTTGCCGAGACCGCCTTACACCGGTGCCCGGTTCTCCTCGAGCCGTTCCTGCCACAATCTATTTTATATAGGACAATCAGCTACTTAGGACAACCATGTGGCCTTGGCACGGATCTTGATATAGAGGCTGGCATGACAATCCATGACTCCTGCAGATATTCGGGGACGGCGCGCCGGGCGAAGGTCCGCATGGCCGCCTGGGGGATGACGCTACTGGCGTTGCCGTTGCCGGCACTGTGCCGGACCTCCGCGCCACCTTCGCTTCCCGATACCACGGTCATCGGCGGCCAGGCGTTCAGCAACGGCCGTGGAATCGCCGCCATAAACCAGGCCGCCGGCTTTGGCAACATGCAGGCCAATAGCGACGCGATCAGCACCGGTCCTTCGCATGCCACGGTGACGCAGTCGAATGTCCGCCCGCCGCTGCCTTCGGTGGCCGGCGGCGCGCTGATCCTGGGCCACGCGTTCGCGGGCTTCGCGGGCATCGTCAACCTCAATCAGGCGAGCGGCAACAACAACAGCGAAGCCAATATGGTGACCATCGACCGTAACTGGACACCGCTCACCGCGGCGCAGCTCGGCGCGGTCTCCCTTCCGATCCATCGGACGGCGGCACCGCCCGCAGGATCTGCGCAGTCCGGCCAGATTCTCGATGGTCCGGCGGTCTTCGCGGGTGCGCGCGGAGTCGTCCAGGCAACCCAGGTGGTCGGTACAGGCAATCAGGTGGCCAACAGTCTGGCCATGAATGTTCCAGCAGGGATGGCTCCGGCCCATTGAGCGCCCGTGGCCGGGCATAAGGATAAAAAGCGGTTCATCCGCTTTTCTATAAACCTAAGGAGAAGTCATATGGTTCAGCTAAAAAAACGTATTCTGGCCGCGGCCGTCGGCATAGCGCTGGCGCCCGCCGCGTTTGCTGCGTGTGTTCCCGGCCCGTCGTGTGGCAGCCCTTCGCCATCCCCGGGTCCGGATCCTGCGGCAGGTCATCTCACCGCCCGCCTCCGTAGCTCCCAGTCGACCAACGGGAGCGCAAGCTGGAGCGTCGGCACGCGCAACACGGCGTCGGCGAGCGGCAACGTCGGCCAAAACATCTCGGGCAACGTCGGCATGAACATCGCTGCCGGATCCGGCAACGTGCAGGGAAACAACGCCGCCATCGCCACGGCGAATAATCCGCTCACACCCGAGATCGCGGCCCGTGCCGTGGTGCACGCGTCGCAAACGGCCAACACCATGGGTGACCCGGACGCATTTACATCGTCCATCGCCACGCAAAATAACGCCAGTGCCACCGACAATGTCCTGCAGAACGCCTCGGGTATCGTCGGCCTCAATATCGCCGCCGGCAGCGACTCCATGCAGGCAAACAACACGGCCATTGCCAGCAATCTCGCCATGGACCCGGCCGGTGTCGCCTATGCCGCAGCCAGTTCCGCCCAGCAGGCAGGGACGCATTGGTCCTGGGATCCGGCCGCAGTCGCGTTCACGGGCGACGCCTCCAACAACGCGAGCCTTGCGGATTACGTCCTGCAGTATGCGTCCGGCAATATCGGCGCAAACGTCACGGCCGGCGACCAGAATATGCAGACCAACGATCTGGCGATCGCCTATAACCACGGCGCCCTCCATGCTTTGGCCTCAGCGTCCAGCATGCAGACGGCGAGTGTGCAGGCAGCCGGCGTGCACGCCACAGCCAACAGCGCGACCTTGAGCGATGACGTTCTGCAGTCTTCCCACGGCAACATTGGCGTGAACGTCGCCGCCGGCGTGCAGAACATGCAGGGCAACACGCTCGCCGTTTCCGCCGCCACCCCCGTATATCCCGACCCGCCGACCCCGACCGCGGCGTCCAGCAGGGCGCATGTCACCAACCACCAGGCGGGCGGCATGATGAGCGGCGGATCGGCCACAAGCGGCACCGTCAACAACGCCAGTATCACCGATAACGTCCTGCAGAACGCCTCCGGCAACATCGACGCCAACGTCGCCGCCGGCGCGCAGAACATGCAGTCCAACGCCATGGCCCTCGCCTCGAATGTGGCTAGCGCAACGCACGGCGCGGCCTCATCGACGATCCACGACAGCCAGCGCTCCGGACCTGGCGCTTCTTTCTCGTTGATCGGGTACGACCACGCAAGCGTCACCGACAACGTCCTGCAGAACGCCTCGGGCAATATCGGCCTGAACGTGGCGTCGGGCATCGACAACCTGCAGGCGAATGATCTCGCGCTTGCGTACGACAGTGCGGGCACTGTTGCCAAGGCCGTCATCGACACCGATCAGGGCGGCCAGGAGCGGTGGTCCGTCCCGCCCCGTTTCAGCCTCGCGGGCCTCTGGTACAACGGGGCCATGGTCGCGGGCAATGTCATGCAGTTTGTGACCGGCAACGTCGGTCTCAACGTGGCGGCGGGTGACTTCAACACCCAGAGCAACGCGCTTGCGATCAGCACGGCGGCCGCCACAGAAAGCAGCACGACCCATGCAAGCGCCCTGATCGCGGATTCCCAGCGGAGCAACGGTGCGTGGTGCTGGATCCCGTCGATCGCCGGGGGCTTTTACACCGCCAACGACGCCGGACTGTCCGCCAACGTCCTGCAGGACGCCTCCGGCAACATCAACGCCAATGCCGCCGCCGGCCTGCAGAACACGCAGGACAACAACACCGCCATCGCACTCGCTACCGGCGCGAGCCTCGGTGGTTCCGCCAAGGCTGGCGTGAGCGGCGAACAGACCTCGGGTCCGTGGTCTTTCGCGTTCGATATGGGCGGCAACAACAATGCGACCGTACAAAATAACGTGCTCCAGAACGCCACCGGCAAGATCGGCGTCAACGTCGCCTCGGGCATGCAGAACATGCAGAGCAACGACCTCGCGTACGCCTTCAACCGCGGCGGCCACAATGCCACGGCCTTGACGGAAGTTTCGCAGCAGTCGCTTGGTGCCATCACCGCCAGCGCGCCATTGAGCGGCTATAGCGACATCGCCGCCCTGCCGACCAACACCGCAAGCGTCTCGGGCAACGTCCTGCAAAACGCCAGCGGCGACGTCGGTCTGAATGTGGCAGCGGGCGCGGGCAATCTGCAGCGCAACACGCTGTCGATCGCCAACGTCGAGTAAGAAAAGTGCGAGGGGCCCTGCGGGGCCCCTTTTTTCGGCGGGCAACGTATGCGCAGATTATTCCGGTGTCTCGGGCTTCTCGCTCTCGCGGCCACCATGGCCGCCCATGCCGGTACCGTGTTTCTCGGTGGGCCGGTGTTGCCGGGCGGTGCGATGATCGCCTCTGTGAGGAGCCTGCAGGCCCTCAAGTTTCGCGGGATCGTGCGTCAGCACACAGACTATAGTTGCGGCGCGGCGGCCCTCGCGACGATTCTCGATTACGCCTACGGGCAGCACCAGACGGAACGCCAGGTGATCCTCGGCATGCTGCGCGTGAGCAATCCCGGCGTTGTGCGTGAGCGCGGCTTTTCCATGCTGGACATGGCGCGCTACCTAAGTCACGAGGGTCTCCATGGTGCCGGATACCGCGTGCCGATGCAGCGGCTGACTGCCTTGCGCATTCCCGCGATTGCGCTGCTCGATATCCACGGGTATCAGCATTTCGTGGTCTTGAAAGGAGTCGTCGGTGGCCGCGCCTATCTGGCCGACCCGGCGCTCGGTAACCGGAGCGTATCGCTTGCGCGCTTCAAAAAGGATTGGGACGGTGTGCTGTTTCTGGTCATCGGGCCGCACTACGACACCCATACGGTCCTGCGGTCCCGGATGTCGGTGCGCCGCGTACATGGTGTCATGAGTGCCCTAAGGCAAGGCGAGGAACGCCATCTGGCGGACTTCGGCTTCATATCGACGACGCTGTTTTGAGTTTACCAGGGAGTGGGTGAAATGGACGCCAAAAAAGCGAAATTCAGCCGCCTGAAGCCACGACTCGTGTCGGGTCTTGCGGTCTACGGACTGTGTGCGGGGATCGCCGCCGCAGCGACGCCGCTCACCGGATTGCCGCACGGCATGGCGCCTTTGCCGGCGCGTGTCCTTGCACAGCTGCGGGGCCGCTATGTCAACGATAACGAGATCACCTATTTCGGGCTCGCGATGCAAAGTACCTGGAGTGACGCGGCGGGCACTGTCCATGTCGGAACCAGCATAGGCTTCGGCCTGCAGGGTTCGCGCCAGGTATCGATCACGAGCTACGCGACAGAGGGCCACGGCACCACTACCCCGGCTTCCGGTGATCGCACCATCAGCGGCGTACCGCTTGGCGCTGTGGCGGGTGTCGGCCAGGGCATCCAGGTCATCGGTACGGGCAACGCCGTCCACAACGCGGCGGCCATCGACGTGGTCACCGGCACGCCACCCAGTCCGCCGCCGGGGCCTGGCGGGACACCCACCGTCGCGGGTTCTGCGGGGGGCGTCACGATCACTCCGGACGCGGTGACGGTTGCGATCGATCTGCCCGGCCGGGGCCTTGCCGAGCAGACGCTCAGCGCCCAAGGCCTCATGCAGAGTGCGCAGGTCTTGTCGGATGCCAATACGGTGACCAACCAGATGACGCTCACCGTAGGTTTGCAACAGGTAAGCCACCTCTCGGTGGGCGCCTTGACTCAAATCCTCGCCAGTCTGCACGGAGTCGAGTAGGTCCGGCCGCGATCAGGATAACCCAAAGAGAAATTGTGCTGGGCGCCAGTGCGATGACGGGCCATACCGTGGCCGATGCGTGCACGTGGTGCGCAGGCAGCCCGCCCATCGACCGTCACGCAGCCTGTGCCGCCCACCATGCCCGCCCCAGCGGCGATCCCGTATGCACGAATGACACAATATTGTACGAGAGTGTTATAGTAGACGGGCCGGTCAATTAGGCGGGGTGGTTCGTGGTCGCATCGGGATGTCATGTCGATCACGAGACGAGATGTGCCACCGTCAGTGCGCGGATGAGCGCGCACGTGCGATGTGCGGCGGTCCAGGGACGTTAGAAGTCTATGACAAAGTCGTAACAGCGGGGCAGGAACGCGTGCCGGCAGGATGGCCGGTCCGCTGCCAGGGACGCACAAAAAAAAGGGGGGGGTGTGGGAAAACGGAAACGGAATCCATTTTGCCGCTGCTTCGCGGCCGGCTTCGCCGTGCTCGCCGCAGGCGGGCCCGCCTATGCCGCCGACGCGGGCGGGCATCTCGGTCTCGAACACAAGCCGAAAAAGCAGCAGAGCGTCGAATCGGTTTATCGGCAACAGAACGCCTTGTTCAAGCCCGGCCAGTTCATCATCCAGCCTGGTTTCAGCTACGCCTATTCCGACAGCAATGCCGTGACCCTGAACGGGTTTTTGGCGCTGGGTGCGATCTTTCTTGGCCAGATCAATGTGAGCAAGGTCAAAAGCAACATCGAGACGCTGTCGCTGCAGACGAGTTATTCGCCGACCGACGACATGCAGTTCGCCTTGACCGTGCCCTATCTGGCACGCCAAAGCACGTACGAAAGCGTCGGCGTAAATGGCTCGAGCCTGCAGGCGAGCGAGCAGGGCGTGACCAACAAAGGCCAGATCGGCGACGTGAGTGCGTCGTTTTTCTATCAGCTGGCAGGCAGCCAGACCGGAGCGGCGTTGATCTGGAACCTGGTGGCCAAGGCGCCTACCGGCCGCAGTCCCTATGGCATCCCGATCGCCACGCAGCCGCAGAACAACAATCTGAGTTACCCGACGGCGCTGCCGACGGGTAACGGCGTCTGGTCGGTGCAGACAGGCTTGTCGGCCATCAAGACGGTAAACCCGGTTATCCTGTTTACGAGCCTCTCGTATACCTACGAGATCCCGCGTGACTTCGGCAATATCTCCACGACGACCACGCCGACGCCAGGGCGTGTGGCGCCTGGCAACGCGGTGAGCGTGGGCGGCGGGACGGCGTTCGCGCTCAATCGGCGCATCAGTCTGACCTTTTCCTTCAACGAATCGTTCATCGCGTCGACAAGCATCAAGCCCGCCGGTTCCTCCTGGCAGACGGTCGTGGGCAGTTCGGAGAATGCCGCGGTGCTGAACTTCGGGGTCTCGTACGCGGAGAACGCATCCACTACCATTGTGAGCAATCTCGGCATCGGACTTACGCGAGACGCCCCCAACGTGGATTTAAGCTTTACGGTCCCGATGACATTTTGAAGCCGGCGCCGGCGAAGACGGCCGGCGGCCTTGCCGAGGGACAGAGGCGGACTACGAGGCGCACAGGAATGGCGAAAGGCGATATGCTGACGAGCGAACGCTTCGGGTTTGACGAGCTGCGGCCTGCCGACGGACGCTCGGTTCTGGTGTTCTGTCCACGGAAGACGCCGCCAGTCGATTTGTCGCTGCTCAGGGCGCAGGGTTGGGGTGTCACGCATGTGTCGAAGCCACAGGCAGCCCATGCGCTCATGGACCGGATGCCCGGAGGCGTGGGCGTTCTCTGTCTGGGCGCGGCTGACGAGGCGCTCGTGCCGGAGGCAGAGGCCTTGCTCGAGCACGGTGACACCCGCTTCCGCTGGGTCGCTGTGCTCGACCACACCTTGTTGAAAAACGAAGCGCTGAACCGGGTCGTGGCGCACTGCTGCCTCGATTTCCATGTCGTACCGGTCGAGAGCACCCGCCTTCTGCACAGTCTCGGCCATGCCTGGGGTATGGCTGTGCTCGGCCGCAACCGCCGCTTCGCCGCGACCGAAGCCCGTGTCGAGAACAACATCATCGGGCGCAGCCCGGCCATGCTCGACGCCTTTCAGCGTATCCGCAAGATCAGTCAATCCGATGCGCCCGTGCTGATTCAGGGCGAAACCGGCACCGGCAAGGAGCTCTGCGCGCTCGCGATCCACGCCAACTCGGTCCGGACCAATGCCCCGTTCATCGCCGTGAACTGCGGTGCGCTGCCGGACAAGCTGATCCAGTCCGAGCTCTTCGGCCACGAGAAGGGCGCGTTTACCGGCGCCCATCAGCGCAAGATCGGACGGATCGAGGCGGCGGCCGGCGGCACGCTCTTTCTGGACGAGATCGGCGATTTGTCGCTCGATCTGCAGGTGAATCTGCTGCGGGTCCTTCAGGAGGGCACATACGAGCGGGTCGGTGGAATGGAGACGCTGATGGCGGACATGCGGGTCGTTGCCGCCACGCACGTCAACATCGAGCACGCGGTTACCGAGAAGCGTTTCCGCGAAGACCTCTACTACCGTCTGAACGTCCTGCGTCTCGAAGTGCCGCCCTTGCGCGGCCGCAAGGGCGACGTGGAGCTGCTCGCCCGCCATTGGTTCAACGCGTTTGCCAAAGAGAAGAATCCCCAGGTCAAAGGTTTTAGCCGCAGCGCACTCGAGGCGATGCGGCAACACGACTGGCCCGGCAATGTCCGCGAGCTCATCAATCGCGTGCGCCGTGCGATGGTGATGTGCGAGCGTTCCCTCATTCTTCCCGCCGATCTGGGTCTCACCTATGATGTCCGCAGCGTTCCCGCGGCCGCAAAAACCCTCGCCGAGGCGCGCGAGGAGGCCGAACGGACGGCCATCACCGGCGCCATGGGCCAGTGTGGCCGTAATCTGTCGGCAGCCGCCCGCCAGCTCGGCATCTCGCGCGTCACCCTCTACCGGCTCCTCGAAAAGCACGAGATCGCGTACTGATCCCCCGCCCCGGCGGGCCAGGGCGGGGCTTGGCAAGGGTGCGGGCCGCGCACTCATGGTGCGCGATGTTTGGCCGCCAGTCGCCGGCCGCGATACACTGCGCACATGGAATCCACATTTTTGGCGGGCTTGAACGAGGCCCAGCGGGCGGCCGTCACGGCCCCGGACGGGCCTGTGCGTGTTCTGGCGGGGGCCGGCAGCGGCAAGACCCGTGTACTCACCCATCGGCTCGCCTGGCTCGTGGCCGCCGGCCATTCGCCTTACGCCTTCATCGCCGTTACCTTCACCAACAAGGCGGCAACAGAAATGCGGGGGCGCATCGAATCGCTCCTGCAGGGCCCGGTGAGCGGGCTGTGGATCGGCACCTTCCACGGTCTGTCGCACCGGTTCCTCCGCACCCACTGGCGGGAGGCGCATCTGCCCGAAGCCTTCACCATCCTCGACAGCGACGACCAGCAGCGCTTGATCAAGCGGCTGCTGCGCGAGCAGGCCCTCGACGAGACGCGTTTTCCGCCACGCCAGGCGCAGGCGTTCATCAATGCGCACAAGGACGCGGGGCGCCGGGCACGGCAGGTCACGGCGGCCGTCGACCCGGTCAGCCGCGCCTTTGCCACCCTGTATGCAAGCTACGAACGGGTGTGTGCGGACCAGGGGCTCGTGGATTTCGCTGAATTGCTGTTGCGTACGCTCGAGGTCATGCGCGACAACGCGGGTCTGCGCGAACACTACCAGCGCCGTTTCCGGCATATCCTCGTCGATGAGTTCCAGGATACGAACGCCGTCCAGTACCAGTGGCTCAGGGTCTTCGGGGGCGGCGGCCATCTGTTCGTGGTCGGTGACGACGATCAGTCCATTTATGGCTGGCGCGGGGCCGAGATCGAAAACATCCTGCGTTTCGAGCGTGAATTCCCCGCCACCCTGACGGTCCGTCTCGAACAGAACTACCGTTCGACGGGACACATTCTCGCAGCGGCCAACGCCATCATCGCCCACAACGAGAAGCGGCTCGGGAAGACGCTGTGGACGGCGCTCGGGCAGGGCGCGCCGCTGTCGGTCTACGCGGCCTACAGCGGCGTCGACGAGGCGCAGTTCGTCGTCGACCGGATCAGGAGGCTCGTCGAGGAAGACGCGAGGCCGAGCGATTGCGCCATCCTCTACCGGTCCAACGCGCAGTCACGCCTTTTTGAGGAACTGCTGGTCAGGGCGAACATCCCGTACCGTGTCTATGGCGGCCTGCGCTTTTTCGAGCGCGCCGAAATCAAGGACGCGCTCGCGTATCTGCGTCTGGTGGTCAACCGCCACGACAACGCGGCATTCGAGCGCGTGGTCAACGTGCCCACCCGCGGTATCGGCGCCCGTACGGTGGAAGTGCTGCGGGAACAGGCGGCGCGCGACGGCCAGTCGCTGTGGAGTGCCGCGCAAACGCTGAGTGCGGCGGGCGCCTTGAGCGGCAAGGCGGCCGGGGCCGTACGGGCCTTCATGGTTCTCATCGAACGCCTCGGCGCGGAATCTGCCGGCCAGCCGCTCGATAGCGTGGTCGAGGGCCTCATCCGGGGCAGCGGACTTCTGGATTTCTATCGCGAAGAAGGGCGTGACCGGGGTGAGGCGCGCGGGGAAAACCTGGAAGAGCTCGTTTCGGCCGCACGCTTTTTTGCGACCGCAGAACACGAAACGTCCGATCTCCTCGAATTCCTGGCCCACGCCGCACTCGAGGCCGGCGAGGGACAGGCCGGAGAGGGGCAGGATTCCGTGCAGCTGATGACGCTCCATGCGGCCAAGGGCCTCGAGTTTCCGGTGGTGTTCCTTACAGGGCTCGAGGAGGGACTGTTTCCGGGCGAACGCTCCCTTCACGACGAGACCCGTCTGGAAGAGGAGCGGCGGCTGTGTTACGTCGGTATCACGCGCGCCATGCGCACGCTCGTGCTCACGTACGCGGAGAACCGGCGCCTCCATGGCCAGGACATCTACTGCACGCCCTCCCGGTTCCTCGCCGAAATCCCGGACGAGCAGCTGCATTTCGTGCGCGCCCGCCCAGCGGCACCGGCGGTGGCCCCGCGCGTCGCTGTCGCCGCGGAGCCGCGCATGGGCGGACGCGTGCGCCATGAGATTTTCGGCGAGGGTGTGGTGGTCGACTGCGAAGGACAAGGCGAACATACACGCGTCCAGGTCCGCTTTGCCCGGCAGGGCGTCAAATGGCTCGTGCTCGCCTACGCGGGGCTCACCTGGCTCTGACGGCCCCGCGGATCCCTACCACCAACTGCCGAACGGGGGTGTTTGCCAGGCCAGCACACGCCTGTCCGCACCAAAGGCGACAGAGCCGTTCCCGAGCGTGCCGTAGTCGTAGTACCAGACCGGCTTTCCGCCGAGCATGAGCGCCCGGCTTGGGCGGCCGAGGAGGGCGCGGACCTGCCTTTCGCTCATGTGGCGGCGCAGCCGTTGCCATTCGTGCCGCCAGATGTCGCTGCGCGTCTGCTGGCGGGGCGGACCCAGGTGCCGGGAAGGCGAAGGCGTGGCTTTGGATGCGCGCGCGGGCGGAGCAGGGGTGGCGGCCGGCGCCGCCGGAGCGGGACGTGCGGCCACACAGGCGCCAAGGCGCCTCTCCAGATGGCGCACCTGCGCCTGCAATGTACGCACTTCGGCGCGCAGGCGGCCCACTTCCGAGCCGTAGGCGGGCGCGAGGCAGCTTGCCCCCAGGATCACTCCCCAGAAGATGGTGTGGTAGCGGTTACTCACAGAGCCCCCTTTGCGGTATCACGCGGCGCATGATAGCGGATCGCGCAATCCCCGGTCCATGCCGCGCCGGCGCCGGATTGGAAAACTGCGCGGCCGCAGCCTATATTCTTCATGGACTATCCAAAAACGGAATTTCATCGGACCTGCCTGTGCCGCAGCCTGCCCGCTCCTCTTCATTACCCTGGTCATGGCGCCCGGTGGTCACACTGGCGGCCACGGCGGCGCTCGTCTGGGCCCTGGCGACCCTCTTTGCCGAGAGTTTTCCGTGGCTGCGCTGGCCGCTCGTTCTGGTGGCCGCTTTCGTGCAGGCGCCACTTGCCTATGCCCTGTTGCGCCGCGGCGAACCGGCGGGCGCGGCCGCAGCCCCGCCGGAGGCGGAACCGCCCGGCGGCCTGGTCGACGCCTTGACGCGCAGCCTCAATCGCCGGGGGGTCAGTTCCAGCCTGATCGAGGCCATGGCGCAGTCGCAGCGCTATGGCACCCCGCTTTGTGTGGTGAGTCTCGGTGTCGAGGGTGTGGCCGGGGACGTGCCGGAAGAAGGCCTGTCCCTGGTGGCGGCGGTTCTCGGCGAGGGCCTGCGCCTGCCGGATCGTTTCGGCCGCTACGAGGAAGACGAGTTCCTGCTGGTGTTGCCCCAGACACGCCTTGACGAGGCTTCCAGGGTGGCGGAGCGGCTGCGCGCGGCGATCACGGCGACCCTTGGCCGCGTCGCCGGGCCGGGGCCGTTGCCGCTTTCCGTGAGTTTCGGCGTGGCGGAGTTTGGCCGGGGACAGGATCTCGAGAAATTCGTGGCCGGTGCGCGCAGCGCGCTCGCGACAGCGCGGGCCGCCGGCGGCAATCAGGTGGCCCGGTTCCAGGCAACGCGCCCGCGGATGTAGCCCCCACCACGGGGTCCGGCGGCGAAGGCCGTGCACCCCGACACTATCGCTGCAGCCGGGATCCCATTCTCACCGCGAGAAAAACCCTCAGGCCCCGCTCGCCCACAAGGCGCGCAACTGGGCGGTTTCGCGCCGCCGCGCATCCAGGATGTGGCGGAAGACCAGGGGGTCTTTGGTGTGCGTCATCTCCCCCTGGCGCGGAAAGTGCCAGTCACGCAGGCGGGACAACCAGAAGCGCAGGGCCGCTGCGCGCAAGAGCGCAGGCCATGCGCCACGCTCCATGGCGGTCAGCGGCCGCCGTTCCCGGTAGGCGCCCGTGAGTGCCTCTGCCCGCGCGAAATCGAGACGGCCATCCGGCATGCTGCACCAGTCATTGACGGTGATGGCGAGGTCATAGGCGAGCGTGTCATGGCATGCGTAGTAAAAATCGATGACGCCGGTCAGGGTGTGATCGGCAAAAAGCGCATTGTCGCGGAACAGGTCGGCATGGATGATCCCGCGAGGCAGGTCCGCCAGCCGGTAGAGTCCCTGAAAACGCAGCTCCTCCTGCAGATAGGTGCGATCCGCTTCGTCGAGGCAGGGGGAAAGCTGCTCGGCCGTCTGCCGCCACCATGCGGGTCCGCGCGGATTCTCCCGCCGCACGGGGAAATCCCGGGCGGCCTCGTGCAAGGCGGCCAGCGCAAGGCCGATTGCCCGGCAGTGGCCGGTGTCGGGTTCGAGGACGGAGCTCCCGTAAAGACGTTCGACCAAAGCCGCGGGTTTGCCGTGCAGGGTGCCGATGTAGCCGCCGCCCGTGTTGTGCACGGGATGCGCGCAGGGCACCTCGTGTTCGGCCAGAAAGCCCGTCAGGTCGAGGAAGAAGGGCAGCTCTTGCGGATCAATGGTCTCGAAGATCGTGAGCACATACTCACCACAATCCGTCGTGACGAAATAGTTCGTGTTTTCGATGCCGGTGGGAATCCCCTTCAGGGACTTCAGGCCACCAACGGCGTATCCTCGCAAAAAAACGGCGAGCTCGTGTTTTTCGACGCGTGTAAAAACCGACATGGTGGGGGTAGATCCACGCTTACAGGTTGAGCTGGATCTCTTTTTCCTCTTCGGAAGGCTCGAATCCGCTTGCCTCATAATAGCCAAATATGGCCTCGAGCACATCTTCCGGGCGATCGAGCGTCACGAAAAGGTCGAGGTCGGAGGGACCGATGACCCCTTCCGCCACCATCGTCTCCCGGAACCAGCTGGTGAGACCATGCCAGAAGGGGCTATGGACCAGGATGACGGGGATACGCCGGCTCTTGCCGGTCTGGATGAGCGTCAGGATTTCCATGAGCTCGTCCAGGGTACCGAACCCGCCGGGCATCACCACGTAGGCTGTGGCATACTTCACGAACATGACCTTGCGCGCGAAGAAGTGCTGGAAGGTCAGGCGGATGTCCTGATAGGGATTTCCGATCTGCTCATGGGGCAGGCGGATGTTCAGTCCGACGCTTGGCGAGCGCCCCGCATAGGCGCCCTTGTTGGCGGCCGCCATGATGCCGGGTCCGCCGCCGCTTACGACACTGAATCCCGCGTCCGACAAGCGGCGCGCAATGTCCTCGGCAAGCTTGAAGTAGGGGTGATCTGCGGCAACGCGGGCTGAACCGAAAATGCTGACCGACGGGCGGATCTGGGCGAGGGCCTCGTAGCCTTCGACAAACTCGGACATGATCTGAAAGATTTTCCATGCCTCGCGCGTGAGCGCCCCGTCACGGGCGGGCGCGAGAGGATGTTTGGGCTTGAAGGGGTTTTTGCTGGATTCCATGGACGTCATGACCTCAAGCGACACCAAAGCGCCGCGCCTGGTTCTTGTGGATGCGTCATCCTATCTGTATCGGGCGTTTCATGCCATGCCGGACCTGCGCACATCTGCAGGCCAGCCGACAGGCGCAATCTACGGCGTGCTGAACATGCTGCGCAAGCTGCGTGCCGATTACGCGCCAAAGGCGCTCGCCATCGTTTTCGATGCCAGGGGGCCAACCTTCCGCGACGCCCTCTATGCCGATTACAAGGCCACGCGCGAGGCCATGCCGGACGATCTCGTCACCCAGATCGAGCCGCTCCATGAGGCCATCGAGGCGCAGGGATTGCCGCTTCTGGCGGTACCAGGTTTCGAGGCCGACGACGTCATCGGGACTTTGGCCGCACGCGCCGTGGCCGCAGGTTACGAGGTGATCATCTCGACCGGCGACAAGGACATGGCGCAACTGGTGGAACCGCAGGTGACGCTCGTCAACACGATGACGGCTGCCGTTTCGGACAGCGCCGCCGTGGAGGCGCGGTTCGGGGTTCCGCCCGCGCGGATCGCCGATTTCCTGGCGCTTACGGGCGACAAGGTCGACAACGTGCCGGGGGTCCCTGGCTGCGGACCGAAAACCGCCGCCAAGTGGCTGCAAGAATACGGTTCGCTCGAGGGTGTCCTCGCCCACCAGGAGGAGATCCCGGGACAGGCGGGGCGCGCGCTGCGGGAGGCGGCGCCTGGTCTGGCTTTAAGCCGCGAACTCGTCACCATCCGGCGTGACGTGCCGCTTGCGGTGTCGGTGGCCGATCTCGTCCCGCACGAACCCGATACCGAACGCCTGCGCGCGCTTTACCGGCGGTTCGAATTCAAGACCTGGCTGGCCGAGCTCGGTCCGGAACAGGCGAAAGCGGTGGCTGCGGCGGCGATCCTCCGCGATGCGGCCGCCGTGGCCGCGTGGTGCGCACGGGCGCGCGCGGCCAGGAGCCTTCTGGTGGATTTCTGGTTTCTCGACGGGCGTCCCCTGGCGCTCGCGCTGGGCGCGGGCGACCAGGCCGCGGTCATTCCCCTCGAGGACCCGCTGCTCGGCGCCTTCGCCCAACTGGCTCAGCCCGTGCGCGACCTGCTCGAGCACGGCCCGCCGAAGGTCGTCCATGACGGCAAGTACCTGCAGCGCCTGCTCGCATTGCCGGTGCCAGGCCCGGTCGAAGACGACCTGATGCTTGCCGCATATGTCTTGGACAGCGGCGCGGCCGACTACACGCTGCCGGCGCTGTCGCTCAAGTATCTGGGCGAGGGCATCACGACCATGGAGGCGCTCTGCGGGCGCGGCCGCAACCAGACGGCCTTTGGCGACGTGGGCGATGAGGATCTCGCCCGCATCGGCGCCGGGCGCGTGCGCGCCTGCGGGCTGCTGCGTGACGTACTGAGCGAACGCCTGGCCACCGAGGAGGGCTTGCGCTTCGTCTATCGCGAAATCGAGCTGCCGTTGTCCCCGGTTCTCGCCCGTATCGAAAGCTATGGCGTGGCGATAGATCGGGCGATGTTGGCGCGCCAGGGGGAGATCCTGGAGGAACGCATGCGCGCGATCGAGGCCGAGGCCTTTGCGCTCGCCGGCGGCCCTTTCAATCTCAATTCTCCAGGCCAGATCCAGCAGATTCTGTTCGTCGACCTGAAACTGCCCGTGAAGCGGCGCACCCCCAAAGGGCAGCCATCGACCGCCGAGGAAGTGCTGGCCGAGCTCGCTCTCGACTATCCGCTCCCGCAGCGCATCCTCGACTATCGGGCGCTTGGCAAGTTGAAGAGCACCTACGTCGACAAATTGCCGCACATGTGCGACCCGCGCACCGGCCGGATCCACACGACCTACCATCAGGCGGTGGCGGCAACCGGCCGCCTGTCGTCAAGCGCTCCGAATCTGCAGAACATCCCGGTCCGGACCGAGGACGGGCGGCGGGTGCGCCGCGCCTTCATTGCGAGCCCGGGTTTCACGTTGCTTGCCGCCGACTACTCGCAGATCGAACTGCGGCTCATGGCGCACCTGTCGGGCGACCCGGGCCTCGTGCGGGCGTTCAAGGAGGGCCGCGACGTCCACCGCGCCACCGCAGCAGAAGTCTTCGGCGTCGCCCTTGCCGACGTGACGGATGAACAGCGCCGCGCGGCCAAGACCATCAATTTCGGACTCATGTACGGCATGTCGGCCTTTGGGCTCGCCCGCCAGCTGAAGATCGACCAGGGCGCGGCACAGGCGTATTGCGATCTGTATTTCGCCCGCTATCCTGGTGTGCGCGCCTATATGGATGACATGCGCCATGCGGCTCGGGAGCGGGGTTATGTGGAGACCCTGTTTGGGCGGCGCCTCTATGTGCCGGACATCAAGGCCAGCAACAATGCGCGCCGGCAATATGCCGAGCGGACGGCCATCAATGCGCCCCTGCAGGGCACCGCGGCGGATCTCATAAAGCGGGCGATGCTGAAGATCGACGCTTTTATAGCCAATAAGGGCTTTACATCCCGCATGATCATGCAGGTTCATGACGAACTCGTCTTTGAGGCCCGGCCTCAGGAACTGGCCGTCCTGCAGGCCGCCGCTGTCGATTGCATGACGCATGCTGCGGAGCTTTCGGTACCGTTGGTCGTCGATTGTGGCACGGGCGCGAACTGGGACGAGGCGCATTAGGAACTTCCACGGCGCCCGTGGGTCTATGTAATCAGGACACAGAGTCCTTACCCGCTTCTCCTCCCTGAGCGGGTAACCCGGATCGCCAGATCTGGGACCTATTAAAGCCCCGGATGTTCTCCCTTATGTCCGGGGCGTTTTTTTGCCCAGATCCCGCGACGGGTGCGCGCCGTCATCCGGTGCACAAGCCGCACACCCGCATCATCAGGCGAGCCCTTCTTCATCGGTGTCCGGCATCTCCATGACGCCGCGGCTGCCCGATTGCCGGTGGCGCGCGAAATGCCCGAAAGGCCGCCCATCCGGAGGATGCGGCCAACGGGAACGCCGCCCCATCCATGGCCTGGTCCGTACCGGCGGCGCTCCTTGCGTGGTGCTTCCGTCCGCAATCGGCGCGCCGCCCGAGCGGAGTACAATGCTTCCTGTGCCGCCTGATGCCAGGCAGATGTCGGGAGGTGTCTTCGTGCGTCAGCTGAAACTCGCCAAGGCCTTTACGCTGATGGAGCCCGGCCCCGTCGTCCTCGTGACGACCTGCGACGGAAAGAAGAACAACATCATGACCATCTCATGGACCATGGTTCTGGATTTCACTCCGCTCTTCGCCATCACCACGGGCGTCTGGAACCATTCCTACGCAGCGCTCCGAAAGACCCGGGAGTGTGTCCTTGCCATCCCCGCCGTCGACATGCTCGATCAAGTGGTCGGCATAGGGACGTGCTCCGGCTCCGACACCGACAAGTTTGCCCGTTTCAGGCTCACGCCCCTGCAGGGTGCGTTCGTCAGGGCGCCCCTCATCCAGGAGTGTCTGGCGAATATCGAGTGCAGGGTCGTCGATGTCGTCAAAAAGCACGACATTCTCGTGCTCGAGGGGCTGGCCGCGTATGTGAATCCGGCGCGCAGGGAGAAGCGGACCATCCACGCCGTGGGCGACGGCACGTTCATCGTCGACGGGCGCCGGATCGACCGGAGGAAAGCGATGGCAGCGAAGCTTCCGGCCGGCGTTTAGGTCCAGCAAGCTCCGGGTGACCGGCATGCCTGCGCCGGCCGCCCGGTTCAGGGGCCGTTTTCTCCTGCAACAAATTCTTCATTTGAGGCCGGTTGCGCGCAGTGGCATCATCCGGACCGATCAGTCACGGACCGGGGATGGGTACCACCATGGGAAAGACTCTCGCCGCCGTTCTTGCCGCCTTTGCGTGTCTTGGGGCATCGGGCCAGCCATCGAACGCGGCGTTGGTGCGGCTGCCGGCACTTCTTCCGAAGTACGCGCATGTCGTGATCGTGATCGAAGAGAACAAGTACTACTCGGACATCGTCGGCAACAAGAACGCCCCGTACATAAATGATGTCCTCCTCAAACAGGGCGCCAATCTGACAAGGATGTTTGCAGACGAGCATGACAGCGAGGGCAATTATTTCTGGATCTTCTCCGGCAGCAACCAGCATGTCGGGTATCACGACGTCATACCGACCCGCAGGAACAACCCGCGATACCCCTTCATGGCCCCGAATCTGGGCGAGGAGCTGATCCACGCAGGCTATACGTTCAAGGGCTATGCGCAGGGCCTGCCGTCGATCGGTGACCGTGCCGGCAAAGCGCCCCTGTATGCCAGAAAGCACGTTCCGTGGATCAGCTTCGCCAACATCCCCAACGGAAAGACCGCAGCGACATCCGTCAATCTCCCGTTCACGCAGTTTCCAAAGGATTTCTCCAGGCTTCCGACCGTAAGCATCGTCGTCCCGAACCTGCTTGACGACATGCACAGCGGCGATCCCTCGATGCGCGTCAGGCGGGGAGACGAGTGGCTGCGGAAGAACATCGGCCCTTACTACCGGTGGGCAAAGACACACGACAGCCTGTTGATCGTGACCTGGGATGAAAATGGCGACTGGTCAGGTTTCCAGGGGCTCACCAACCCCGCGAGCGCAAACCGCGACGTAAAAAACAGGATACCGACGATCATCGCGGGCGCCCATATCCGGCCTGGCAATTACGCGGAGGGCAAAGGCGTGACCCACGTCAATCTCCTGCGGACCGTCGAGGCGCTCTACGGCTTGCCGAAGGCGGGCTATCAGCAGAAACACGCGCTCAAATACGGCATACGCAACGGGACCATCCTGAGCGACATCTTTGTGCAGTAAGGCCGCGGCGCGCCAGGCGGGGACCAGGGCATGCTGCGTGAAGAGCGGTCTCGCGCATCCTGTATGCGCGCCATATGGGACGCGTGTTCCTGGTCCCGATCGCGTGGCCGCCATGGCAAAACGGCGCCCTGCGGCCGCACCCCTTCCGCACAGGATCACCGAATCGGCCGCTCCTGCCGCTATGGGGCGGCACTGCGGTCGCGCAGGAACGTCTCCACTCGCGCCCGCGCCTCGTCTGTCCCCTCGCCCGTGTGTGCCGAAAACGGCAGGATGTAGCAGTTCTCGGGCACGGTGCGGGCGACGGCCGTCACCTGCATCCTCTGCGCGCCGCGGCCCAGTTTGTCGGCTTTCGACAACAAGACGAGGATCGGTATGTCGCTTCGTGCGCGTACCAGCTCCTGGTCTTCCTGCTTCAGGCCCTGCCGGATATCGGCGAGCAGCACAAGACCGCAGAGTGAGCGCCGGCTGCGCAGGTAGTCCGTGAGCAGTTGCGCAAAGTGCTGGCGCAGGGTCTCCGGGACCTTGGCGTAGCCATAGCCCGGCAAGTCCACCAGGCGGTGGCGGCTGTCGAGCGCGAATACATTCAGCTGTTGCGTGCGGCCGGGGGTCTTGCTTACGCGCGCAAGCCCGGTGTGTCCCGTCAGGCGATTCAGGGCGCTCGATTTGCCGGCATTGGATCGCCCGGTGAAGGCGATCTCGCGCCCCTGGTCCGCGGGAAGGTCACGGAGCTTCGTGGCGCCCGCGACGAATTGCGCGCTATGCAGGCTGGGCATGGCGGCGCGCACGCTCAAGGAGGGCGCGGCCCTCGTCGCCCAGGATTTGTGCCCGCCAGCCATTTTCCAGTGATTCCGCAGGGCCGCCCTGGACGATGTCCTTGATGTCGCGCCGGGTCGCGAGCAGGCTCGCGCTGATCCCGAGCCTCCGTGCGCGCGCATCCACGAGCGACACGAAGGCTTCGTAGAGGGCGGTCTGTTCGGCCGTCAGGGTCGAAGGCGGCCAGACATGCGCCGCTACGGCGGGGGTGGTCCGCAGCGCTTCGCACACCGCCGCCCCCCACCTGCGTGCGGCGCGCTCCTCGACGCCGCGGCGTCCCGTGAGCTCGTCCGGATGCGCCGGCGGCCGGTGGGCGAGATCGACCAGCACCGCATCGGGGAGGATCCAGCCGCGCGGCAGGTTGGCGTCGCGCGCGGCCCCTTCCCGCCAGCGCAGGAGCGTACCAAACCGTGCCTGTGCAGCGGCGGGCATCGCCGATCCCTGCCGGTAGCGGCGCGTGAGCTGTGCCGGGTCGAAGTGGTAGAGGTCCGGTTGCGACAAGGCGGCCACATCCTCTTGCAGCCAGACCGCGCGCCCCTGTTCCGCCAGTCCCTCCATGAGCCGTTCGTGGAGGGGTTTCAGGTAGCGGACATCGTCGAGCGCGTAGCGCACCTGGTGGTCGGTCAGCGGACGATTGGCCCAGTTGGTGCGCGTGGCATCCTTGGGCAGGCGCACATCCAGGATCTTTTCGACCAGACCGCCGTAGCCGATCTGCTCATCGAAGCCCAGAAGGGCCGCCGCGACCTGCGTGTCGAACAAGGGGCTCGGCAGGCGGCCTGTCTCCTGCAGGATCAGCTCGAGATCCTGGCGTCCCGCATGGAGGATCTTGATGCCGGGGCCCTGCAGCGCCTCGCCAAGGGACGCGACATCGATGGCAAGCGGGTCGACGAGGACGAGGCCATCCGGCAGCGCGAGCTGGATGAGTGCAAGTTCAGCGAAATACGTGCGCTCGCGCACAAACTCGGTATCGAGTCCGACGAACGCGGCCGTGGCGACCCGCTCGCACAGTTCCTCGAATGCCAGCGGATCTTTGAGAATGGCGGACATGTGCGCCGAGTGTACGGAATTTGACCAATTTCTTCCAGAGCGGAAGCGGTTTATGATGGCGCCATGTTTTTTTTTCATCTCCCAACCGCCGAGCTCGTGCCGAGCCCATGACCGCGCTGCTCGGCATTTTTTTGCGTATCGGCTTTTTGATCGGCAAGCCACAGGAACTGCCGGCGTCCACGACGTTGCCGGTCCTCACGGGTGTGCTCGCCTTCCTGACCAACTTTGCCGTCGACACCGGTTTTGCCCGCGAAATCCACCGGTTCGACTTCGCGCTCGCCCAGACAGGCCTGCTTGCCATCTGGATCGGTGCGGCGATCAGCCTGCGCCGGGTGTGGGTGCGCTATAACCAGACCCTGTCGGCCGTTTACGGTGGCAATATCCTCATCAACCTGGTGACATGGCCGCTTTCCTTCGATCCTGGTCTGGGCGCCCTTGGTGCCAAGGTGCTTGGTATCGTGCTGGCCTTGTGGCTTCTTGCCATCGTCACGAAGATTCTCACGCACGCGCTGGAAGTGCCGATCCTGTTGAGCGCCCTCATCAGCCTTACCGGCCTGCAGGTGAGTGGCTGGATCCTCATCACCCTTTTTCCTCTACCCAAAACATAAATGCGCATCCATATCCTCGGTATCGGCGGTACATTCATGGGCGGTCTCGCCCTTCTCGCGCGCGCGCGCGGCTTCACGGTGACGGGAAGCGATCAGGGCATCTATCCGCCCATGAGCGACCAGCTCGCAGCGAGCGGGATTGCGCTGACCGAAGGCTACCAGCGCCTGCCGGATCCGGCCCCCGATCTCGCCGTCATCGGCAATGTCCTGTCGCGCGGCAATCCGGCTGTGGAAGAAGTGCTGGATCGCGGTATCCCCTACACGTCAGGTCCGGCATTTCTCGCCGAACATATCCTCACTGGCCAGTTCGTGATGGCCGTTGCCGGCACGCACGGGAAGACGACGGTCGCCAGTCTCATGAGCTGGATCCTCGATCAGGCGGGATTCGATCCGGGTTTCCTGATCGGCGGCATCGCCGCCAACTTCGGCATATCGGCCCGCGTCGGCACCGGCGGGTTTTTTGTCGTCGAGGCCGACGAATACGATACGGCCTTCTTCGACAAGCGCCCGAAATTTCTCCACTATCGTCCGCGCACGCTCGTCCTGAACAATCTCGAGTATGATCATGCCGATATCTATCCTGATCTTGCCGCGATCGAGCGCGAATTCGGCTTTTTATTGCGAACCGTCCCGCGCACCGGAAAGGTCCTCGTGAATGCCCAGGAGCCCGCCCTCCAGCGCGTACTCGGCCGCGGTATCTGGAGCGCGAAGGAGACCTTTGCCGACCCCGACGGCTGGTGGGCCGAGCCGCTGAACGCCGATTACAGCCATTTTCGCGTGCACTGGCAGAACAGCTTCCAGGGCGAAGTGCGTTTTGGTCTGGCGGGCCGTCACAACATGTACAACGCGCTGGCCGCCATTGCCGCCTGCCGCCACGCCGGGGTGCCGGTGGACACCGCAATCGGCGCCCTGGCGACGTTTGCCGGCGTCAAGCGCCGCCTCGAGGTACGGGGTAGCGTCCGCGGCATCACGGTGTATGACGACTTTGCGCATCATCCGACGGCGATCGCCACCACGATCGAGGGCTTGCGCGGGCGCATTGGCAAGGCGCGCCTGGTCGCAGTCCTCGAGCCGCGCTCCAACACCATGCGCCTGGGCGTACACCGCGATACCCTCGCCACGTCGCTGACCGGTGCCGACCGCGTCTTCCTCTATGCGCCGCCCGATATCGGCTGGGATGTGGCAGGTGCCCTCGATCCCCTGGGAGACCGGGTGACGACGGCTGCGAGTTATGATGCCCTGCTCATCGCCCTGCAAGAGGAACTGAAGGCCGGCGATCACGTGCTCATCATGAGCAATGGCGGGTTCGGCGGCCTTCACGACCGCCTCCTGCGCGCCCTGGCGGGCCGCTGACGGGCTACGGGTCGTTCAGGGGATCTGCAGGAGAGGGTCCGCAGGACGTGCGGCCGCGCCCCCGAAGGCGCAAAACCCCGTCCATGGCCGGGCAGGCGCACCGCACCCACCGCGTGCGGGGGGCTGGTTTCGCTGGATGTCCGCAGCCTTTGGGTCCCGGGGGCGGCGGGCGGCCCCGGTCGCCCCTTCACCCGTGGCGTTGCGCAAGCGGGAGGGGTTGATCAGTGTGTCTAGAGCTTCAGGCCGCCGTGGATGTACTGGGAGAAGCGCGCCACGTCGTTGCTGACCCGCCGGAACAGATGGTCCAGGCTTATCACGGCGTGCTCGAGCAGGTTCACCGCGATGTAGGGGTGTTCCACGCGCAACCGCTTGTACTTGGCGCGTGACAGCAAGAGCACGCGGGTGTTGTCGGTCTTCGCGCGCATCCGCGCAGAGCGCGGCTTGCGGTCGAAAAACGACATCTCGCCCATCAGTTCGCCCTCGGTCATGCGCCCCACCTCGTGTTCCTGGCCGCCGTCGTCATAGTACAGGGCGACCTCCCCGCGCACGACGAAATAAAGGGCTTCACCGACCTCACCGATGTCCGCGATGATCTGGTCCTTGCGGAACTCGACCAGTTCGGTGTAGTCGAGGAGCGTCTCGACTTCCTTGATGGTCAAGGACTCACAGAGGTACTGGTGGTTTAAGAATTGGGCCAACTCGACCTTGGATTTTGCTGACATGCCATTCCCCGCAATACGTGCTGCGTTAGGATAGCGTGTGGCCCGCGGGAACACAAAGCGGCTACAATGAAAGCGAACAGTTCCTATTTTTCGAAGAGGAGAACGAATGAAAAGGACCCCCTTCCTGCGGATTTTGGCGCTCGTGCTCGTCGTCGTGTGCGTCTCGGCGCCGCTTGCGCAGGCGAACACCCTGCTCTCCATGGAGTATGCTCCGGTCGTGCCGGCCCAGCCGACGCCGCCTGGCCCGCGCATCCTCGTGCAGGAAGTGTTCTGGTATGGTTGCCCGCACTGTTTCCATTTGCAGCCGGTTCTCAACAAGTGGCTCGCGCACCTGCCGCCGCAGGTCGTCTTCAGCCGCCAGGCCGCGGCCATAAGTCCCTACTGGATTCCCCAGGCCCGCGCATTCTTCGCCTTCAAGCAGCTCGGTCTGGTGTCGGCGCTGCACGACAGGTTTTTCGATGCCATCCACATCCGGCATGAGAATCTCGACAACGCGCAGACCATCTCCCGCTGGGTCGCCCGCCACAGTCACGTGGGCGCTGCCGAATTCCGCCGCGTGTACCACTCCTTCGGGGTGGGCCTTGCCGTCCGCCGGGCGCGCCAGCAGCAGGATGCCGAGAGCATCCATTCTGTGCCAACCTTCATCGTGGACGGCCGTTACCGGACCAACCCGAGCATGGCCGGTAGCCGCCGCGAACTCATGCGGGTGGTGAACTACCTGATCCGCAAGGCGGAGCAGCGCAAGGGGATCCGGTAAACGGCAGCGGCCGCGCAGGCCCAGGCCCGCGGTCCTCGACCTTACGGAGCGGGAGATGAACGCCGCGCAATTGCTCATCCGCTGTCTGGAAAACGAAGGGGTCGAGTATGTCTTTGGCATCCCCGGCGAAGAGAACCTCGCCATCATGGATGCCCTGCTCGATTCGCCGATCCGCTTCGTTGCCACCCGCCACGAGCAGGGTGCCGCCTTCATGGCCGACGTGTATGGGCGGCTTACGCGCCGCGCCGGGGTCTGTCTCGCAACCCTGGGCCCCGGCGCCACCAATCTGGTGACGGGTGTAGCCGATGCCAACATGGACCGGGCCCCGCTCGTCGCCATTGCCGGACAGGCCTCGACCCGCCGCCTGCACAAGGAATCCCATCAGGTCCTGAACCTCGTCAACCTGTTTGCGCCCATCACCAAGTATGCGGCGCAGATCCTCGAGCCGGAGACCGTCAACGAGATCGTGCGCAAGGCCTTCAAGCTCGCGCAGATCGAAAAGCCCGGCGCCTGTTTCATCGATTTTCCGGAAAACCTCGCCAGCAGCCCGGTGACGGCAGAGCCGCTCAAGGTGCAGGCCTCTTCGGCCCTGCGTCCCACACCCGCGCAGGTGATGACCTCTGCGCGCGTCATCGCGGAGGCGCACTTTCCCGTCATCATGGCGGGCAACGGCGTGATCCGCGGACGGGGGACGGAGGCGCTGGTCGCCTTTGCCGAGCGCCTGAACATTCCGGTTGCCACGACCTTCATGGCCAAGGGCGCGATCCCCGCCTCGCACCCCTTGAGCCTCGGGACCGTGGGCCTGCAGGCGCACGATTACATCTCCTGCGGTTTCGACCGCGCCGACGTCATCATCTGCGTCGGCTATGACATCGTGGAATATCCGCCGGCCCTGTGGCATCCGGGCGGCGACCGGAAGATCGTGCACATCGACCAGCGTCCGGCCGAGGTCGATGCCCATTACATCCTTGCTGCCGGTGCGCTCGGCGACTATACGGTGACGCTGCCCGCCATCGCCGCCGAGGTGCCGCATCCGAAGCCCGCCCGCTTTGCCCAGCTGCACGAAATCATCCGCCACGAACTCGCCGTCCACCGCGCGGACCCCGGCTTTCCCGTGAAACCCCAGCGCATCGTCGCCGACCTGCGGGAAGCGCTTGGTCCCGATGATGTCGTCATCTGCGATGTCGGCGCCCACAAGCTGTGGATGGCCCGCCTGTACGGCGCCGAGCGTCCCAATACATGCATCATCTCGAACGGTTTTGCCAGCATGGGCATTGCGGTGCCGGGTGCGGTGGCCGCATCGCTCGCCCTGCCCGGCCGCAAGGTCGTGGCGGTCACCGGCGATGGCGGGTTTTTGATGAACTCCCAGGAGATCGAGACGGCGATGCGGTTGAAGTGCGCACTCGTCATCCTCATCTGGAACGACAGCTCCTACGGTCTCATCGAGTGGAAACAAAGGCAGCACTACGGCCGCTTTGGCCATGTGCGCTTCACCAATCCGGATTTCGTCCGCTATGCGGATTCGTTCGGTGCCCAAGGGTTTCGCGTCGAGCGTGCCGAAGATCTCCTGCCCATCCTGCGCAAGGCACTGGCCACGCCAACCGTGACCCTGATCGATTGTCCTGTCGATTACCGGGAAAACATGCGGCTCACCGAAGACCTCGGACAGATGATCTGTCCCGCCTGATTCGCAGGGCGTCCGCCCGCCGGCGGCGTGTCCGGGCCATGCGCGGCCGTAAACTCAATCTCCCCGTCCGCGTGCGCGCACACGGACACGTGTCCGTTCGAGGCGGCGCAGGCGCAGACGCAGCCACGGCGGCCAGCGCCGGGGCGGTGGCCGCCGTGACAGCGCCTGCAGGGCCGCAAGCCGTTGTCCCTGACGCGTGATGACGCCGCGCTGCATGAGCGCGTGGCTTGCCCCCAAATGGAAACCGGCGGGTCCGCTGCCGGATCGCGCCTCGCCGCCCGCGCGCTCCCAGTGCCGCCGCCACAGGCCGTGCAGGCCGACGAGGAAGGCGCGCCGGTCGAACGCGGCCTCCGGTGGCTCGAATCCCGCGGCCGTCACCCGCGCGAAACTCACCAGTGCATGCACATGGGGGTTGTGGGGACGGTCCTGGTGCAGATGCCATTCGACGGCATGCCCGGCGCTGACGAAGCCCTCGTCGAGGAAGCCGCGCGCCAGGGCGATCTGCCCTTCGCAGGACAAGGACCGGGGGAGGGCCATGATCACTTCCCGCGCAAGACGCGCGTTTGCGCGCCGGGCGTGATGCTCGATGGCGTTCCAGAAGCGGCCGCTGTCGTATCCCTGCCAGAAGGCGCCGGCAGGCAGCAGCCACTCCGAGTAGGCAAGACCGGGACGTCTTGCGAAATTGAACGTGCGGCCGCGCCGCTCATCATACAGACACCGCCGGCCGCAATAGGCGGCGGCCCGCACGGCGCTCTGTCCCTGTCCCCTTGACACGGTTCTCACCCACAGCATGCCGGTCATGGCGCCCCCGCTCTGGCGCCGGCATCTTCCCATGGGCCGTGGCGCCGGCCCACCCGGAAGAGGACGGCCGCGATAGGCCCGCCGCCAGTTTCCTCTGCCAGACCGGGGCGCCGTCCCGTACGGTACCTGCGCCATGCCTGCCCCACTGCGCAACCGGGCCGACCGGCGCCGCCTGCGCGCGCTGATCGATGCCGGCGAGATCCTCGAGGCGCACGGTCTGCTGCACCGTGTCCATGAACTCGTGCGCCTGGGCGCGCCCCCGCCGCCTGCGGATGCACTCCGCGGCACTCCGCTCCCGCGGATCTGGCGGCCGCGGCGGCCACGCCGGTATCGCGTGCGCCCCGTCGCAGGCCCCCTCGTCCGCTGTCTGCGTGCCGTCCTCTGGCTTTTGCTGCCGCCGGCCGCTGCCGTGGCCGCCTTGTGGAAGATTGCGCACGGTGTGTCCGCCAGCCGCCGCGCCCCGGCGCTGCGTATCTGGCTTGGCGACGCCAACGGCCTGATCGCCTCGCGCGCGCGTTACCGTCCGCCACCGCGTCCAGTCGTCCTGGATGCGCGGGATCTGGGGCAGAATCTCCTTGTTCTCGGGGGTATCGGCTCAGGCAAGACGACGTCGGTGATCCAGCCCGTGCTGCTGCAGGCACTGGCGCAGGGCGCAGGCGGCCTCATCTTCGATATCAAGGGCGATTTCGGGCAGGCCGCGTCTGCGCTCGCGCGCCGTACCGGCCGCACGTTCACCACCATCGGCCCCGGCCGCCGGGCCTTCAATCTCCTGCGTGGCCTGACCCCTGAAACGGCCGCTTCCTTTCTGCGTTCGGCACTCCTTCTGGGCGGCGCGCCCGGTGACCCCTTCTGGGTGGAGACCGCGGTGGAGTTGTGCCGCAACGCGCTGGGCGTGCTGTCTTTCGTGCCCGGGCACTACCATCTGGCGGGGCTCTATCAATATCTCTTCCACGACGAGATCCGCGCGCGCATCGATGTGCAGCTGCATGCCGCCATGGCGGGCCTGAGTCCCCAGGCGCTCCGCCTTCTGCGCAGTTACCAGGCCTACCATGAGGGGGTCTTCACGCGCTTCGATACCAAAGTCGTCGCCGGCGTGCTCGCAAGCTGCGCCCAGGTGCTGACGCCCTTCACCCATCCGGATCTCGTCGACGCCTTCTGTCCACCGGCCGATGCGGTGGGCGTCGACGGGCTCGGGCGCGGCGCAGTCGTCCTCGTCGACCTTCCCTTGAGCGTCTGGGGGACGGGCGCCAAGGTCATTTACACCTTTCTGAAGCTGCGCTTCTTCCAGTTCATGCAGCGCAGGCGTCCAGCAGACCGCGCACGCCCCGTGCTTTTCGTCTGCGACGAATACCAGGAGATCGTGAGCGCGAACAAAGACGGCCTGTCCGACCTGAACTTTTGGGACAAGGGGCGCGCCTTCGGCACCGTGGGCATCCTGTCGGCGCAGTCGATCGCGAGCTTTTACGCGGCCATCGGCGACCGCGATCTGGCCGATACGCTCCTGCAGAACTTCCGGCAGAAGATCTGCCTGCGCAGCGACGACTTGGCGACGGTCGATTTCTTCCGCCGCCTCCTTGGCGCAGTGGAGCCGCGCGCGGGGGCCGATCTGCCGCTTGCGCCCGCGCTGCTCATGCGCCGCCTGCGAAACCGCCAGGCGCTTGCGGTCCTGTCCCTGGGGGGTGAAGCCATCGAGGCTGTGCTGGATCTGCCCGCGGTCTTCACCGGCTGATAAGCGGATTCGCCGTCAGCACGCCATCGGCCGCACGCCTTCCATGATGAGAAAGTCAGACCGCTCGATCTGCGCAATGTCGCCGATGCGGCTTGCACGAAAGGGCATGCGCGCCACCTCCATGAACCCGCTCTGCTGAAAGAGGTCCGCGAGCTGGATCTCGTCGAACTGCCATTTGTGGAAATGCCCGGTCGATTTCAGGATGGCGGGGCGGGTACAGATGTCGGCGAAGTACATCGCCACATGCGCGCGCAGCCGCTTGGCGTCGCGCTCCCGCGCGGGCCGGGCGCACTCCTCGCGGAAGATCGCCAGATAGCGCTCCCAGAACGCGATGCCATCCGGTACGCAGACGCGCAGTACGCCACCTGGCTTCAAGAGGCGGAAGCACTCGCGGGTAAGGCGCTGCGCGCCCGCATATTCGAAGTGCTCCCACACTTCGCCGGCATAAATCGCGGCTACCGACATGTCGGCAAGCGGCAAGGGCCGGCCGAGATCGTGATAAAACACTGCGGGACTGAACGCGGTCGGCCGCAACAGGCGCAGACCCGTGAGGAGACGGTCGATACGCGGCAGACGCGATGCAAGCCACGCGCGCCGGCTGCCATCTATGTTGATCCATCCATCCCGAATGACGGCGCCGCAGCCGAGATTCAGGCGTGGACCCGGCGGCGCCTGCTGCGACAGCTGGGAGGACAGGCATACGGACATGCGACCCCCTTGTTGTATCAGTGGGGCGCTGCCGCGCCCACGAGTCATGGTTGCCGGCCCCGGCGAACCCAGCAAGGGTCTTTGGTCTGAGTCGAAAAATCCTCGCCGTCCGCCGCTGCAGACGGTAACACGCGGATCTGACGGCTATACTGGAACGGAAAAGGGCGATCGGACCGACATGACGCAAGCCCCGGAAGTGCTGATCGTAGGTGGTGGCCCCGCGGGGATCGCGGCGGCGATGCGGCTTGCGCGCGCACGGGTGCCGGTTTTGCTCCTCGAGGCAGCCGACTACGTGGGCGCCGAGAACTGGTCCGGCGGCGTCTATCACGCCGAGCCCCTTCTGCGGGAGGATGTCCTCGGGTCTTCGCTGTGGGAACAGGCCCCTCGCGAGCGGCGCATCACCCGCCGCCAGCTCTTTGTGCACGATGGCCTGTCGGGGGGAGGCTTCGAGGCGCGCGCAGTCGACGGCAATGGTTACGGCGAAGCCTGGACCGTGCTGCGGCCGCGTCTCGACCGCTGGCTCGCGGCGCAGGCGATGCGGCTTGGTGTGACGATCCTGCCGCGCACGGCCGTCACCGGGTTGCGTATCATCGGCGGCTGCGTGACGGGCGTGGAGACGGCGCGTGGCCCGATCGAGGCACCCGTGGTCTTCCTGGCCGAGGGAGACGCCGCGCAATTGCTGCAGCGCAGCGTAAACGACCGGCCGGCACCCCGTTATGCACAGGGCATGATGGGGGTCTGGGCGCTCGATGCCGCGGCCATCGATGCCCGCTTCGGCTTGTCTCCCGGAGAAGGCCTCGCCCAGGAATGGATCCTCGCGGATCCTTGCCTGCGCGGACAGAGGTCCCCGCTTGCCGCCACCGGTTTCGTGTACACGAATCACGAGAGCCTGTCGGTCGGTCTCGTCTTGCCGCTCGACCGGCTGGCCACGCATGGAGGCCCCGATCCCGGCCAGCATATGCAGCGCTTCCTGCGCCTGCCGGTGATGGCGGACCTTCTCGGCGGCGCGCGCCAGATCGCCTACGGTGTAAAAGTCATCCGCGCGGGGGGGCAAGACGACGCGGCATCGTGTTCTCCCTGCAACGGGCTTGCCATCGGCGGCGCCGCGCTGAATCTCGGCATCGATGTGCCTTACCCCAATTTCATGGGGCCTGCCGCGTTTTCGGGGGTGGCCTTCGCCGACGCCGTGATCGAGCTTGCCGGCGACTATTCGAAAGCCGCGCTCGCCCGTGCCTATGGCGGGCGGTTGCAAGCCGCCGTCGACTACGACAACGCCGCGGCCCTGCGCGCGGTTCCGGCCACCCTTCACCAGCCGTTTCTCTTTCGGGTCGTCCCCGACGCCGTGGGGGCCGTGGCCGCCGACCAGCGCTTCGCCGGACGGGCGCTGGCCGCCGCCTGCGTCCACGCGCTGCGCGCACGCCCGCCCTTCCTGCGCCTTTTCCCGGGGGCGGCGCCGACACCGGTGCCACCGCAAGCGGTGCGCTTTCTGGCCGTGCGCGCCACCATCGACCCCTGGGTGCCCTCCGGCCCGTCGTGGGGGGTCATCGCGCAGGCCCTTGGCTACCTGTACGGCCGTGGCATCCCGCGCGTGCGCGAGCGCCTGGCCGCGATCGAGGCCCTGCCATTGCGGCGGGCGCTGGTGTCGGCAAGTCTCCAGGTGGCGCTGCCTCTGGCGCGCGGGGCGGGGCATTGGCTCGGCGACGCCGTCTGTTTCCTTGCGCTTGGCCGCCGCGGGCTGGCAAGCCCCTATTTCCGTTATGCAAGGCGGCGCCGGCATGTATCGGGCCTCATGGCAGGCGCCCCGGGCGCACCCGCCTGGCTTGCGCCCATCGCCCGTCTGCTGCCCGATGAAAACCATATCACGGCGCCCAGGCTGCTCGATCCCACGGCGGTGGCGCGGCTCCGGAGCGTGTGTCCGGCGATGGTCTACCGTCCGGGCGCGGCCGACGGCGGCGCGGTGGCGCAATATGACAACTGCATCAAGTGCGAATCCTGCCGCCTTGCCGTAGCCGGCCTCGACTGGATGCGCACAAGCGGGCACCGGCTTGCCTACATGCCCGCCGATCCGGCGCCCTGGCTCGACGGCAGCGCCGACAGCGCGCTTTGGGCTCCGCCTGCCCCGCACGATGAGCGCTTCCAGGACATCATCGCCTTTCTGCGCAGCAATCCGGCCCCCGGACCGCTTACCCGCGCGGCATTACGCGGGGCCTTTGCGGACGCCACCTTGCCGCCGGTCTGGTTGCGCTGGCTGGATGCCGATGCCCAGCAGCCGCTTCTGGCCGCGTTGACGGCGCAGCAGCCGCAGGGTCCGTGGCGGCTGTGGAACGACGTCGCCGAAGACTGGTCGGCGGCGGCCGAACGTGTCTTCCCGCAAGGCCGCCGCCGCCTCCTGGCCTGCGGATGGCGTGCCGAGGACCGCGCCGATTTCGTGGCGCTGCTGCACCGCCGCGGCGCATCCCCCGCCCAATGGGTGGCGGCCCTGGCCGAGATCGACAGCGGACTCGGCTTCGTGGCGGCCCACCACTGCTTCGCCGAAAGCCGCCATGGGCCGCTTTCCCGTTTGAGCGCGGTGGTTTTGCGTGAAGAGGACGGCCTGTCCTGGTGGCTTCCCGATACGGGCGGCGCCCTGCTGGGCGTACCTGCGCCGATGCCCTTCGTGGCCCACGGCTGCGGTCTCGATTCGGCGCGGCCGGTGCGCATGCAGGCGCCCGTGGCCGATGCCGTGGGTGTCGATGCGGCCTTTGCGCGTCTTTACCGCGCCTTGCTCGCGGGTATTGGCCGGGCGCTCTACAAACGCGCCCATGCCTTCGCGCATGAACGGGTACAGTTCCGGGGGCAGTTCGCGGATCGCGAGGGCCACGATGCCATCGTCAAGTTCGGGGCCATCAAGCGCCATCTCGCGGCGCTTGGCTATGCGCTGAGCGCCGCCGCCCGCCTGGAAAATTTCTGCGCCCGCGATCCTGCGGGCGTCATCGCCTTCCTGCAACAGCGCATGGGTGTGCTGCCCGATGGCTGTGCCTGGGTGGCGGGCCAGATATTCGGCGGCATCGCCTATTCCGAAGACGATATCCTGGCCCGCCGCTACCGGGACATGATGGTGCTGGTGCGCTGGCCGGACGCACCCGGAATGCCGCCCGTCGCCGACGCGCATCTGTGGACGATGGCCCCGGCCGAGGCGCCCGAGCGCGTGTTTGCGGCGCATTTCCTGCGTACCCCGGCGCCCGTATCCCGCCCTGTCGTCCCGCGCGGGCGCAAGCCGCGCGCCCGTCTCACCACCGCGCTCGCCTACCAAAGCGGCA
>JAJYDN010000015.1 GCA_021777535.1 Pseudomonadota bacterium | reverse complement strand
TCTGGCCATGTGCAATGCGGATGTCGGCTTCCGGGATCAGTTCGCGCAGGCTGTGTTCGCGCCGTTCCATGGTCCGCACGTCGTTGTGCAGGAAATAGATCTGGCCACCACGGCGCATCTCGCGCAGGCAGGCTTCGCGAATGAGGGCGTCCTGCCAGCTGGTGACGAAGGTCTTGATGGACAGGCGATCCTGTGGAGGCGTCCCGATCAGGGATACGTCGCGCAGTCCGGCCATGGCCATGTTCAGTGTGCGCGGCAAGGGTGTTGCCGTCAGCGTAAGGATGTCGACGTGCGCCCGCAGCGCCTTCATGCGTTCTTTCTGGCGGACGCCAAAGCGGTGCTCCTCGTCGATGACGACAAGTCCCAGGGCCTTGAAGCGCACATCGTCCTGCAGGAGCCGGTGCGTGCCGATGATGATGTCGACTTTCCCGGCTTCCAGATGCGCCAGAGCCTCGTCGATCCCGGCCTTCGTGCGAAACCGGGACAGGAGCTCGATTTCAACCGGCAGATCCGCAAAGCGGTCGCGAAGATTCTGATAATGTTGTTGCGCAAGCAGTGTGGTCGGTACGAGGACGGCGACCTGCCGGTGATCGTGTACGGCCAGGAATGCCGCGCGCATGGCCACCTCGGTCTTGCCGAAGCCGACGTCGCCGCAGACCAGTCTATCCATGGGCCGGCCCGCCTCCATGTCGGAGAGGACTTCATTGATGACGCGGGTCTGGTCAGGCGTTTCCTCGAACGGAAACGCATCCGCAAAGCGCTCGTAATCGGCATCGCGCGGCGCGAAGGCATGACCCGGGCGGGCTGCGCGCCGCGCATAGATCTCCAGAAGCTCGGCTGCCGCGTCCCGCGCCTTTTCCTGTGCGCGTCTTTTGGCCTTGTCCCAGGCATCGCCACCCAGCTTGTGTAAAGGCGCATGGTCCGGATCCGTGCCGGTGTAGCGGGTCACCAGATGCAGGTCGGTTACGGGCAGGTAGAGCTTGTCGCCATCTGCGTATTCGAGGGCCAGAAACTCGTTTTCGTGGCCGCCTGCGTGCAACCGCACGAGTCCGAGATAGCGGCCGACACCGTGATCTTCATGGACGACGGCATCGCCCTCCTTGAGTTCGCTCAGTCCTTTGAGGACCGCATGCTGGTCGCGTAGTTTGGTGCGGCGGCGCCGGCGCTGCTGGGCCCGCTCCCCATAGAGTTGCGATTCGGCCACCACGCTGACATGGGGGTCGTCGATCTCGAGGCCCTGATCGAGCGGCGCCGACAGGAGGCCGAGCTTGTTGTCGGCTGCGATGAAAGAGGCCCAGTCGTCGAATGCGTGCGGGATGAGTCCGTGCGCCCCGAGAAGGCTGCGCAGGGCTTCGCGCCGCCCCGGGGTTTCGGCGACCAGGAGCACCCGGCCCGTGTGGTGCCGCAGGTAATCGATCAGCGCGTGCCCGTGCTCAAGACCATGCGCATCCAGAGGGAGAACCGGCGGCATTGCCGACACGAAGGACCGGAGGATCCCGGCGCCGGCGGCGCCGACGTGGATCTGTCCAAATGGCGCCAGTGCGCGTTCGAGCTCGCCGGTGTCGAGGAAAAGCTGCGCCGGGGGCAGCGCCGGCCGTTCGATGTTGGCGCGGCACGCTTCGTAGCGTTCGGCTGCCTCCGTGACGAAGGCCGCCATCTTGCCGGGGGCATCGTCGATAAAGGCGAACGTCGCCTCTGCCGGCAGATAATCGAAGAAGGTGGCCATCTTCTCGAAAAAGAGCGGCAGGTAGTACTCGATGCCGGGTGGACTTGAGCCCGCACTCACGTCCCGGTAGATGAGGCTTGCCCGGGGGTCCCCGGCGAAGGCGGCGCGGTAGGCTGCGCGGAACGCTTGAACGGCTTCATTGGTGAGCGGGTGTTCGCGCGCCGGCAGCATGCGGATCTCGCTTACGAGCGCATCTGAGCGTTGGGTATCCGGGTCGAAGGCGCGGATCGATTCGATGATGTCGTCAAACAGATCGAGGCGGAAGGGTGCCCCCGCGCCCATCGGATAGAGGTCGACGATACCGCCGCGCACGGCGAATTCCCCGGGCTCCGCCACCTGGCCGACAGCCCGGTACGCGGCACGCACGAGCCGTTCCCGGAAGGCCTCGATATCGAGCCGGTCGCCGGGGTGCAGCAGAAAGCTGTGGCCGAGAAGATGGGCCGCGGGAGGCAGGCGGTGCATCAGTGTCGGGGCCGCCAGCAGGACGATCCCGCCCGTCGTCAGGTGGGGAAGTGCCGCCAGTGTCGCGAGGCGGCTCGAGACGATATCCGGGTGCGGCGAGAAGGCGTCGTACGGCAGGCACTCCCAGTCGGGAAAGGTAAGCACCGGCGGCCCTTTGTCGCCCAAATAGAAGCGCAGTTCGTCTTCCAGGCGTTCGCGCCCCCTGACGTCCGGGGTGACGACCGCCAGCAGGTGTCCGCGGCGGGCCGCTTCTGCCAGTGCGAGGCTGCGGGCGCCCGCGTGGAGATCGCGCCAGTGCTCGTGGCGGCTGGGATTGGGTGGCGCCGCCGGCGAATACCGTTGTGCCCCTTGAATGTTCTGTGTACTCATGAAGTGGCGACATTTTAATCGAATACGCGCGGCTTGGCATCGGGCCGCATTGTCGAGGGGTCCTTCGGTGGGCATAATGCCGCTATCGGGCGCCCCGCCGGCGGCGTGGAGCGAGGAGGATGGATGAAAAAGAAGGATTTTGCCGTTGGTGAGCATGTTTTCTATCCCACCGCCGGTGTCGGTGTCCTCGAGGCCATCGAGGCTCTCTACTTCGGCGGCGAGCGGCAGGAGTATTACGTTATCCGCGTCCCCAACAGTGCGGTTACGATCAAGGTCCCCACACAAAATGCCGAGCGCAACGGCCTAAGGCCGCTTTTGCCGGGCCGGCGCCTGAAGGAGCTGTTCCGCGTGCTGGGAGAAAAGGGGACGGACGGCCCTGCCGGACACTGGGCCGATCGCTACAAGGATCTCGAGCGCCGCATCCAGACGGGTTGCTGTTTGCAGATCGGAGGGGTGGTGCGTGATCTGCTCCGGCTGAAGGCGGACAACGGCTTGTCTTTCGAAGAGACCCGTCTGCTGGAGACGGCCGCCGGTTACCTGACGCACGAGGTGGCGGCCATTGAAGGGATCGGGCTCGACGTCGCCGCAGCGCGGATCCGGGAGATGGTAGCGGGCAGTGGAGTATCGTGATGTGAGCCGGGTGTGGGTAGTGGTGCCGGCCGCCGGGCGTGGTACCCGTTTCGGGGGAGAGCATCCCAAGCAGTATCTGCCGCTGGCCGGGGAGACGGTGCTCGCCCAGACCCTGCGCCGGCTCGATGCGGCGGCGCCCGCGGCGATCCTCGTGGGAACGGCAACGGGCGAGCTCGGTGCGATCCGCGTACCCGCTTTGCATGCGCCCCTGCGGTCCTTCATCGGCGGCGCCGAACGGGCGCTCACCGTGATGAACGGTCTCGCAGCCCTGGAACGGGAGGCGCACCCTGACGATCTGGTGGCAGTCCACGACGCGGCGCGCCCCTGCCTGCGGATCGCAGACTTTCTGGCTGTCATCGAGGCGGCCAGGAGCAGTCCGTCCGGTGCCCTGCTGGCGCGCCCGGTGGCCGATACGGTGAAGCGTGCCGATGAAGCCGGTTGTGTGGCGGCGACAGCCGACCGGCGCGGGCTATGGCTTGCGCAGACGCCCCAGGTGTTTCCTTACGGTAAGCTCAGGGCGGCGCTGGCCGACGGCGTGGCCGCGCAGGCGCCGCTTACGGATGAGGCATCGGCCATCGAACGTCTCGGTGGCCGCCCGCGCCTCGTTATGGGGCATCCGGACAATATCAAGATCACGCTGCCCGAGGATCTCCGTTTGGCGGAGCTTTATCTCAGGGCGCAAGCGGAGGAAGTGAGACAGCCACATGCGGATAGGACACGGATTTGATGCACATGCCCTCGTGGAAGGGCGGCCCCTGATTCTCGGTGGCGTACATGTTCCCTATGAGCGGGGCCTGGCCGGCCATTCCGATGCCGATGTCCTGACCCATGCGGTGACGAGTGCCTGCCTGGGTGCGGCGGCGCTCGGGGATCTTGGCCGTCACTTCCCGGCCAGCGACGCACGCTACAAGGACTGTGACAGCCGCGTGCTGTTGCGGACGGTCGTGGAGATGGTGAAGGCCAAAGGCTGGCGGATAGTGAACGTCGACGCGACGATCGTCGCCGAAGCGCCACGATTGTCGCCGCATACCGCCAGGATGGCCGAGAATCTGGCATCCGATCTGGCAGTGCCTGTCGGTGACGTGAACGTCAAGGCGACGACCACCGAGAAGATGGGTTATACCGGGCGCAAGGAAGGGATGAGCGCCCACGCCGTCGTGCTGCTGGGGCCGCTTAGCGGGCCCGCCTGAGGAGAACATAGACGGCGCCGGTCCCGCCGTCTTCGGGCCGCGCCGAGCAAAAGGCGAGCACCTCGCTGCGCTGGCGCAGCCAGCTGTTGACGCAGCCTTTCAGGACCGGCAGTCGTGCCGTAGAGCGCAGCCCCTTGCCATGGATTATGCGGACGCAGCGGCGCTGGTCGCGCAGGGCCTCGTACAGGAAGGCGCCGAGCGTGATGCGCGCCTGCTCGACCGTGAGGCCATGAAGATCGAGTTCGCGCTCGATCGCGAAACGGCCACGGCGGATCTGCCGCAGCCAGTTTTTACTGACACCATCGCGGAAATAGAGGAGTTCCTCGCCGGTCCCCACATCGATGTCTTCCGACACGAATGTGAGCATTTCCTCCATGGTGCGGTCGTGTTCCCGTTGGGCATGCCGCGGTACGGGCTTGATGCGCCGCTGGGGCGGCGCCACCCGGTCCTGGGCGAGTTTGCGCGCACCGTCTACGGCCTTCTCAAAAAGCGCATGATCCTTGTCACGAGTTCCCGCCATGCGGGTCACCTGCCTGTAAGAACCGTTCGACATCCAGGGCCGCCATGCAGCCGCTGGCGGCCGATGTCACGGCCTGGCGGTAAATCGGGTCCTGTACGTCGCCTGCGGCGAACACCCCGGGAACAGAGGTCGCGGTAAAGGCGCCTTCCCGTTGCCGGGTCTGGATGTAGCCATGCTCCATGGCAAGCTGCCCGGCAAAGATCCCCGTGTTGGGCGAATGGCCAATGGCGATGAATACGCCCTGTACGTCGAGGACCTTGGAGCCCTTGCCGTTCTTGATGCGAATCGCGTTTACCCCGTTTTTGTCACCCAGGATCTCGTCTAGTTCCGCATTCCATTCGATGCGCACATTGCCGCCTTGCGCCTTGGCGAGCAACTGGTCGATGAGGATTGCTTCCGCCTTGAAACGGTCACGGCGGTGAACGACCACCACCTCGGAGGCGATCGCCGACAGATAGAGGGCTTCCTCGACTGCCGAGTTTCCGCCACCGACGACCGCGACTTTCTGGCCTTTGTAGAAAAATCCATCACAGGTCGCGCATGCCGACACACCCTTTCCACGATACTTTTCCTCGGAAGGGATACCCAGGTACTTGGCGGAGGCGCCGGTGGCGATGATGAGCGCATCGGCCGTGTAGCGGGCCGCATCGCCCTCAAGGACGAACGGACGCTGCTGCAGATGGGCCGTGTGGATGTGGTCAAAGACCATCTCGGTGTGAAACCGTTCGGCATGGCGCCGCATCCGGTCCATAAGGTCGGGACCGAGGAGCCCCCCCACGTCGCCAGGCCAGTTGTCGACCTCGGTCGTGGTCATGAGCTGGCCACCCTGTTCGAGGCCGCTGACGAGCAGGGGTGCCAGGTTGGCGCGTGCGGCATAGATGGCGGCCGTGTAGCCCGCGGGTCCAGATCCGAGAATCAGCAGGCGGGTGTGGCGGGTTTCGGTCATCAGATGCGTCCTCAGTCGGGGTATCGATAACCCATTATAACCCATGGCGTCCGCGGTTCGGCGCGGTGGCGGCCCGGCAGGTCTCATCTGGCGAGTTTCCGCCGGGGAAGCGGCCGCCTGGGCGCTGTCGCATGCAAGCGTAGCGGCCTTGACAAAACCCCGTTAGACTTAAACGGACAGGAGGTTTTATGCGGATCGGCGTGCCCAAGGAGATCAAACCCCACGAAGGCCGCATCGCGCTGGTGCCGGATGCGGTATCCGCGCTCATTGCCGCCGGGCACGAGGTTTCGGTGGAGACCTCGGCGGGCCTGGCAAGCGGTTACGCCGACTCCGAGTATGAGGCGCGCGGGGCGGTCATCGCGCCGGCGGCGGCGAGCCTCTACGGGCAGGCGGACCTGATCGTCAAGGTAAAGGAGCCGACCGCGCCCGAGTACGAGTTGCTGAAAGCGCACCATGTTCTCTTTTCTTATTTGCATCTGGCCGCCAGTCCGGAGCTCGCGGCCGCACTCTGCCGCATCGGACTGGAGGCCGTCGCGTTTGAGACGGTGACGGCGGCGGACGGTTCCTTGCCCCTGCTTGCGCCCATGAGCGACATCGCCGGGCGGCTCGCGGTCCATATCGGGTTGAATCTTCTTCATGCGCCCGCCGGGGGGCGCGGACTGCTTCTCGGCGGGCTCGCCGGAACCGAGCGGGGTCATGTAGTGGTCATCGGCGCAGGCGAAGCCGGTGGCAACGCGGTGCGGGTTGCCGCAGCGCTCGGTGCGCGGGTGACGGTGTTCGACCGGCTGTATGCGCGGCAGGCGGCGATGACGGCAGTCGGCGGCAATGTGACGGCGCTGCCGGCGTATCCGCACGCCATGGCTTCGGCCATCGCGGACGCGGATCTCGTCGTCGGCGCCGTGCTCATCCCCGGTGCGCGCGCCCCAAGAGTCGTGACACGGAAGATGGTGCAGGCCATGCGCCGGGGTTCGGTCATCATCGACATAGCGATCGATCAAGGCGGCTGTGTCGAGACCATGCGGCCCACGGATTACCGCGCGCCCACTTACGAGGAGGAGGGTGTCGTGCATTTCGGAGTGACGAATATGCCTGGCGCAGTACCGCGTACCGCAGCCCAGGCGCTTTCTGCGACGCTTCTGCCCTATGTCCTGGCGCTCGCGCAGGGCGGCGCGCGGGATCCGCTTTTGCAGGGGGGATTGAACGTGGCGGGTGGCCGCATAACGCACGCGGCCGTTGCCGAAAGCCTGGCTCACGCATCCGGCCCCGGGAACTGAGGGTATGGCGCAGGCCCGTTTCCGCCGTGATCGCGCCGCGCTGGCGCCGGCCGCCCGCCGTTTGCGCCAGGAGGCGCTGGTATTCGTGCTGGGTGCCGTGGCGATCTATGTCTTTCTTGCACTATGGACGTTCCATGCATCCGACCGGGGATGGTCGCACGCCAGCACGGGGCCGGTCCTGAACGCCGGTGGAATCCTGGGCGCGTGGTTGGCCGATATCCTGCTGTCCCTGATCGGGCTGCTGGCCTATGTCTTCCCCGTCACCCTCCTGATCCTCGCTTGGCGTATTCTGCGTCCGCGCGCACTCGAGGATCGTTCGGTGCGCTGGATTACCGCGGGCGCGGCGCTTGCCCTGGCGAGCGGCTGCGGTCTGGCGGATCTGGATTTTACGGGGCCGGCCGCATTGCCTTTTCGGGCCGGCGGGCTGCTCGGTGGCTTCGTGTCGCAGATTCTCGTCCGTTTCATCGACCCGGTGGGAGCAACTTTGCTATTGCTTGCGCTCTTTTTGGCCGGATTTACTCTGGCAACCGGACTCTCGTGGTTTGGCGTAATGGATTGGTTGGGTGATGGCATGTTCCGTGGCGCACAGGCGGGCAGACAGTATGCCGACAGCCTGGTAGACCGCTGGCACGGGCGGGCTGCGCGGCAGGAACGACTGGCAACGGTGCGCGAGGAGCGCAAGCTCGTCAAGGAACGGCCGGCTCCGCGAATCGAGCCGGCGATTGCCCCCGAGCCGAGCGTCCGGGAGGCGCGGGAGCGGCAAACAAGTTTTCTTGAGCCGCAAAACTCCGACTTGCCTCCCCTGTTGCTGCTAGACGAGCCGGCTGGCGAGAAGGCGAGCTTTTCGGAGCAGTCGCTTACCGCCATGTCGGATCTGCTCGTCAAGAAACTGCTCGATTTCCATATCGAGGCACGGGTCGTTGCCGTCCATCCGGGTCCCGTGATCACCCGCTTCGAGATCGACCCGGCACCCGGGGTCAAGGCGAGCCAGATTACCAGTTTGCAGCGGGATCTTGCGCGCGCCCTGTCGGTCGTCTCGGTCCGGGTCGTGGAAAATATCCCAGGCAAAGCCTTCATCGGCCTCGAAATTCCCAATGAGCGCCGCGAAATCGTGCGCCTGCGGGAGATCCTTTCGGCAAAGGCTTACGAGACCGTGCAATCGCCGCTTGCGCTCGCCCTCGGGAAGGACATCAGCGGGCAGGCGGTCGTGACCGACCTTGCGCGCATGCCGCATCTGCTGATTGCCGGTACGACGGGGTCCGGTAAGTCTGTCTGCCTGAACGCGCTCATTCTGAGTTTCGTGTTCAAGGCAACGCCCGCCGATGTGCGCTTGATTCTCGTCGATCCGAAGATGCTGGAACTTGCCGTCTACGATGGTCTTCCCCACCTGCTGGCGCCGGTCGTGACGGACATGAAAAAGGCGGCGCAGGCTTTGCGCTGGTGCATCCAGGAGATGGACCGGCGCTATCGGGTGATGGCGTCGCTGGGCGTGCGCAATCTTGCCGGCTACAACAAGCGCTTCGACGAAGCCAAGGCGCGGGGCGAACTGCTGAACGATCCGGCGGCGCCGCCAGGCCAGGTGCAGGAGCTGACCCGGCTCCCCTACGTCGTGATCGTCATCGATGAGCTCGCTGATCTGATGATGGTGGTCGGCAAGAAGGTCGAAGAGCTCATAGCCCGGCTTGCCCAGAAGGCGCGGGCGGCGGGCCTGCATCTGGTGCTGGCGACGCAGCGTCCGTCCGTGGATGTCATTACCGGGCTCATCAAGGCGAATATCCCGGCGCGCATCGCGTTCCAGGTCTCCTCGAAGATCGACTCGCGGACCGTTCTCGACCAGATGGGAGCCGAACAGCTCCTGGGCCATGGGGACATGCTGTTTTTGCAGGCAGGAACGGGTACACCAGTGCGGGTCCACGGTGCCTTCGTCGCGGATGCGGAAGTCCACAAGGTTGTCGAAGCCCTCAAGCGGACGGGACCCGCCGCCTATGAGGAGCGGATTTTCGTGGAAGAGGAAGGTCAGGACGCAGCCGTCGATGGCATGAGTGGCGATGCGGAAGATGATCCTCTGTACGACGAAGCCCTGAAGATTGTCACCGAAACGCGGCGGGCGTCGGTTTCCGGTGTCCAGCGCAGGCTGCGGATCGGGTACAATCGGGCGGCGCGGCTGATCGAGCAAATGGAGCGGGCCGGTGTGGTGGGCGCGCTGCAGCCCAACGGTAGCCGCGAAGTAATCGCGCCGCCTCCCCCGGAGTGACCTATGCGTTCCCTGATGATTGTCATGATGTTGTGGTGCGCGGCGATTCCTTCCGCGATGGCCGCAGGCCTTGCCCGGTTCTTCGCGCAGGTCCACACGATGAGCGCGCGTTTTGAGCAAGTCGTCCACAATCGGCGCGGAGAGGTTGTAAGCCATGGCGCGGGGCGTGTATGGCTGCAGCGTCCTGGCCGGTTCCGCTGGAACTACGTGCGCCCCTACCACGAGCAGATCATCGGTCACGGCAGCACGGTCTGGCTTTATGAACCGAGCCTCGCGCAGGCGACACGCTATAGTCTCGATCGCGCGCTCGGCCGGACGCCTGCCCTGCTGCTTGCAGGTGGCGGCAATCTCCACCGTCTTTTTGTCGTTCATTCGCTGGGACGCAAGCACGGTCTTCAGTGGGTGCGGCTCGTCCCGCGCGGCAAAGGCCAGGGATTTCGCTGGATCGAGGTAGGTTATGACGGGGTCTTTATTCGCCAGCTCAATCTGGCCGATGAAATGGATCAGACGACTGAGATCCGCTTTACCGGTATCCATCTAAACCGGGCGCTTGCGCCTTCTTTGTTCGATTTCAGGCCACCGCCACACACGGCCCTCGTCCGACCGTAGTGTCAGCGCCCCTGCCCGAACGCCTGCGGCCGCAGGATCTGTCAGAATTCGTAGGTCAGACCGAACTGGTCGGGCCGGGGGCGCCGTTGCGCACGGCCTATGAACGCGGCCGGCCATATTCCACCGTGCTGTTCGGTCCGCCCGGCAGTGGAAAAACCACGCTCGCCCGGCTGCTTGCACAACTTGCGTCCGCCGAATTCATCGCGTTGAGCGCCCTGCAAAGCGGTGTGCGGGAGCTCAAAGGCCTCGAGGAGCAGGGGCGTGCGGTGGCTGCACAGGGCGGGCGGCTCGTGGCGTTCATCGATGAAATACACCGCTACACGCACACGCAGCAGGATGCCCTCTTGCGCCCCCTGGAAGAGGGCACCGTCATCCTGATTGGCGCCACTACCGAGAACCCCGCGTTTGCGCTGACCAATGCGCTATCCTCGCGCGTGCGCCTGCATGTACTGAAACCGCTCGCAGCAAGCGACCTCGACCGCCTGATCGGGAGGGCCCTTACGGATCCCGAGGGCATCGGTGGCGGGATGTCTTGTGCGGAGACTGCCCGTGCATTCATTACGGACTGGGCGGATGGTGATGGACGCAAGGCGCTGGCCCTTCTTGAGCTTGCCGCGCAACTGGCGGCCGCAGCAGGGGTTGGCGAAATCACGGCAGAGCACGTGGCGACCGCCGCCGGCAGCCGCCACCGGCGTTTCGACAAAGGCGGCGACCTCTTCTACGACCAGATCTCCGCGTTGCACAAATCCGTGCGCGGATCCGATCCGGACGCCTCTTTGTATTGGCTCCTGCGGCTTCTGGATGGCGGCTGCGACCCGCGCTATGTGGCGAGGCGGCTCGTCCGCGCCGCAAGCGAGGATGTCGGTAATGCCGATCCGCGCGCCCTTGCGCTGGCGCTGGACGCCTGGGAGGCGTGGGAGCGTCTCGGTAGTCCGGAGGGCGATCTCATGCTGGCCCAGGCCGCCGTGTACCTCGCTTGCGCGCCGAAGAGCAATGCGGTTTACAAGGCGCTGCAGGCAGCCCAGGCGGAGGTGCGGCGAGGCGGTACCGCCAGCGTGCCGGCGCATTTGCGCAATGCGCCAACGGTCTTTGCCCGGTCCCAGGGGCATGGGCGCAACTATCGCTATCCGCACGACGAAGAGGAGGGCTTCGCCCCCGACGTCCAGTATTTCCCTGACGACATGGAGCCGCGCCAGTACTACCTGCCGACGGATCGGGGCCTGGAGCAGCGCATTGGGGAGCGTCTCGCGCGATTGCGCGCGCGCAATCGCCGCAAGGACTGAAGTCGGATTGCTGGAGCAGGTGTCTCCACCGCTAAATAGCGGTCGACTGATCCGTGGCAGGGACGCCAAACATGATCCGTATCTTCCGGCATTATTTGCCCAAAGGCCTGTTGATTCTTGGGCTGGCGGAGATGCTGGTTTTCTGGGCCGCGATCCGTCTGGGGGCTTTGGCGCAGACCAGCGGCCATCGTGGCGTGGCCGGATTTTTCGCGCCCCTCCACTCAAAGGGTATCTTGTTCGTTGCGGTCATGCTGCTTGTCATGACCGCCTTCGGTCTGTACCAGCGAGACCTGAAGGAGGGCCGCTTCGGATACTTCCCCCGCCTCCTGGTCAGTCTCGTTGTCGGTTTCCTGATGTTTCGCCTTCTGCTCTCTTTTGATCCGGACGTCACCTTTCCGCCGCAGACCGTGGCCTACGCCCTGGTCATGGCCTTGCTGGGTACCGCACTTACCCGTCTTGCCTATCTTGCATTCGTAAACCAGGAATCACGTCGCCGGCAGATCCTGGTGCTGGGGACGGGGCGTCGCGCACGCACCCTGAATGCGCTGGCGGCGGGTTCCATTGTGCGTCCGGGCTTCCATATCGTCGGTTTTGTTCCGCTAAGCGACAAGGAAGACACCGGCGAGGCGCGGCCTCTTGTCAGCCCGCAACGCCTGGCTGAGGTCGCCCGCCGGGAGCATGTAAGCGAAATCGTGGTAGGCAGCAGAGACAGGCGCCGGGTGTTGCCAATGGAAGACCTCCTTGAGTGCAAGCTGGCCGGCGTGCAAGTTGTGGACATAACAACGTTTTTCGAACGGGAAAGCGGGAGAATCGAGCTGGAATCGCTCAATACCAGCTGGCTTGTGTTTGCCGACGGGTTCCGCCAGGGTCTTGGGCGGAAGACCATAAAACGGATATTCGATGTATCCGCAAGCGTCTTGCTGCTGGCTTTCGCGATTCCCGTGATGGTGCTAACGGCGCTTGCAATCTGGATAGAGGACCGGGGTCCCATTTTGTATCGTCAGGACCGGGTAGGCCAGGATGGGAAGGTTTTTTCCCTGCTCAAATTCCGCAGCATGGGTATCCACGCAGAACCCGATGGGACGCCCCGCTGGGCAAGCGACAAGGATAGCCGCGTGACGCGGATCGGAAGAATAATCCGCAAGCTGCGCATCGACGAACTGCCGCAGGCGATAAACGTCTTGCGCGGCGATATGAGCTTTGTGGGCCCGCGGCCAGAGCGGCCATTTTTTGTCGCGGATCTAAAGCAGAACATCCCTTTCTACGATCACCGGCACACGCTCAAACCCGGCATCACGGGGTGGGCACAGGTTCGTTATCCATATGGCGCTTCCATGGAAGACGCCAGAGAGAAGCTGAAATACGATCTTTACTATGTAAAGAACAATTCACTGTTTCTCGATTTCATCATCCTGTTTCAGACCGTGCAGGTGGTCATTTTCCGGCAGGGATCGCGCTGACATGTACCTAAGGTCGGATATAAGCGATGAGGCCGCGGCGCTAAGGTTGAGCCGCATACCGTTAAGGAACGACAGACCCAAGGACGACAATATGAACTGGAAACCCGTGTTTGCAGTTGTGGCGGGGGCTGCCCTGAGTGCGTGCGCGATGGCGCCCATGCAGGGGGAGTCCACGGTGCCGCATGCAAAGCCTGCGGTGGCGCGAAGAAAGGCTGAACGCTATCGGCTGGCTGTGGCCGATGTGATCAAGATTTCTGTGTGGCACAACAAGGGTCTCTCCGAAACTGTGCCGGTACGTCCGGACGGGCGTGTTTCTGTTCCTCTCATTGGCGGCGTGAGCGCTGCCGGACTCACGCCGTCGCATGTGGCGCAAGAGATCCGGACCAGGCTCTCATATTACGTTCGCGATCCACAGGTAACGGTCATAGTCACCAAGATCAGCGACGACAGTTATAGTGACCGCGTGCGCATCACGGGCGCAGTCGAGCACCCGGTGTCCGTCTCCTACGAGCCGGGCATGACGGTACTGGATGCGGTACTGGATGCTGGTGGCATCAATTCTTTCGCCGCCCCGAATTCGACCGAGATCCATCGGCGGGTCGGAGACCGCGAGCGCGTCATTCATGTTCATCTCGGCAGTATCCTGAAGGACGGTCGGCTGGGGACGGACTACCGGTTGCGTCCGGGGGATGTGGTGACAGTCCCCCAGAGACTCTTCTAATCACTCATCCATGGATGGAGATCGCATGAGACTCACGTTCGAGCAAAACGCCCACGTGTTGGGAAGGGAGTTCTTCCTGCATCGCCGCTTTGTCGTAGGGACGTTTGTCGTTGTCACGGTGCTGGCAGGCTTGGCCGGCATTTATTGGCCGCGCGCGTACAAATCGACGGCGATGATCATGGTGAACAACAAGCGACTGATTACGCCCCTCATACAGGGCGCCGCCTACCAGCCCGATGTCGGACGGCAGCGGGCGCGCGTCGCGGAGGATCTGATTAAAAGCCGGGCCGTTCTGAAGCCTGCGATCGCCGAGGCTGGCCTTCTTTCCGGCCATCCGTCACCGCGGCGCGAGGCGGCGATTTTGCGCGAGGTGCGTTCGCACACGGCCGTCATGGATCTCGGCAAGAATCTCATCCAGGTCTCCTACAAGGACACCGATCCGGAACAGGCCTATCGCGTGACGAAGGCCATGGTGGCGCAGTTCCTGGGCCAGGACCGGTCGTCTGCGCTCACGCAGGCGCGGCAGGCATTCAATTTCCTGAACGGAGAAGTCGTGGCCTACAGGGCGCGTCTGCGGGCGGAAGCGGCGCGGATCCATGCCTTGCGGGGAAGCACGCTGGACGCGAGTCCGGCCTTTACCCGTTCCGAGAGACGCCGCGCCAGTCATCTGCGGGAGAACTACGACAAGACGCTCATCGAGCTGAAGGAAGACCGGGCGCAAATGCACGCGCTGGAACAGCAGTTGACGGGGGCTTCCCGGAGCAGCTCGCTCATGGCCCAGGAAAGTCTGGACCGTTCCCGGCTGATCCACGACGAGGGAGAGCTGGCACGGCTGCAGGTTTCTTACCGCAGCACATACCCGGGTGTACAGATTCTGCAAGGCGAGGTGACGCGGCTACGCAACCAGCTTGCCGCGTTGAGTGCACGGGAGGCGCGCCTGCACCCGCACCAGAAAGCCTACATCGTGACATTGGGCCAAGGCGGATTTTACAAAAAGCTCGAGCATCAGCTTGATGACACTCAGGCCCACGTGGCGAGCCTGGAGGCTCAGGCGCGCGAATCGCACAAGCTTCTTGCCATGCAGACGGCGGCCCTGAAGGACGTTCAGGGAGCCTCCCCCGTGTCGGTCCTGTTGCGCGATTACCGGGCAGACCAGAAGGCGCTCGGCGGGCTGCTCAAGCGTCGCGAGGAGGCGCAGGTATCGCTGAATCTGGACCGCCAGCGCCACCAACTGTCATTCCGCGTCTATGAGCCCGCGAATGTGCCGGCAGCGCCCGTCGGGCCCGGTTTCCCGATATTCCTTATCGGCGGCGCCCTGCTGGGTATCCTCCTTCCGATCGGTGTTCTGCACGGCCGTAGCCAAATGGACGCGCGTGTCCGGGCCGAAGCCGTTATACCCGATACATTGAGTCTGCCACTTGTCGCGGTGGTTCCACACCTTTACGCGCCGAGCGAGGCTCTTGCTGCGCGCCGCAGCGTGCACTGGCTTGGGCTTCTCGTCCTTGGTGTCATCTTCGTCGTTGTCAGTATCCTCATGTCGGGGAAAAACATATGAGCAAAGTCGAAAAAGCACTCCAAAAGGCGCGAGCACTGGATGATATGGCGCCCATACAAAGTGTCGCAACGCCGTCGGCCGCAGAGAATCCTCTCGTCGTTCAGCAGACGGATATAGGGGCATTCACCGCCCAGATTGCGCGGATGTCGCAGAAAGCGGCTTTCGTCCGCCCCGACATGGATGAGGCCAAGATCATCTATCCCGATATGGATGACGTGCGCGTAGTCGATGCATTCCGGCAGATCCGGACCAACGTTCTGCAAAACTGCGCCGGGGCGAACTGCATCGTCCTCGTGACGTCGGTTGTTCCGGACGGCGGGGCGAGTTTTGTGGCAAAAAATCTTGCAGCGGCATTCTCCTTTGATGAAACCAAGACAGCGTTGCTGGTGGACTGCCACCTGCGCAGTCCGTCTCTGGATGCGCTCGTGACGGACAAGGTCCGCCACGGACTAGCCGACTATCTGCAGGCAGGCGACATGGATGTGGCGCAAATCATCCACGAAGGAGGTCTTCCCCGGTTCCGGCTGATTCCTGCCGGGCGCAAAACCGCGCGCGGAACCGAGCAGCTCGATTCCAGGAGAATGAAGGATCTGCTCGACCACCTGAAAACCCGGTATCCGGATCGCTATATTGTGCTCAATGCCGCATCGCCACACGAAACAGCCGATATGAAAATCCTGTCGGCCCTTGCCGATATGGTGATTCTGGTCGTCCCGTACGGGCGGGCGACGGAGGCGGAGATCTGGGCCGCTGCCAAGGAGATCGATGAGAAGAAGTTCCTTGGCGTGGTGTTCAACGACGAGCCGCAACCTGGCCGCATAATCTGGAACTAGGACGCTAGGCCGTGCAGACAAAAGCCAAAATGGCCAGCATCATCGCGATGCTGGGGATGGGGTCCTGCGTGCTGATTGGATGCAGCGGGCAAGCGCAGGCGGCGCAGATCGAGTATGGAATCGGTTACAACGGCATCTACAGCGACAATATTTATAGGACATACGCGGACACGCAGGACGAGTACATAAGCCTGCTCCGTGGTCTTTTCTCCTACCACGAACAGACGAGGCGCGTCACCAGTCTGCTCGACGTGGAGGCAACGGGACGGGAGTTCGCGCTCGGCACATATAACAATGACGTCCTCTTCGGGGTGGACTCCCTGACGCATGTCGTCATTTTGCCGAAGATCTTCAGCCTGAGCGAGCGGGACATGTTTACCCAGGTCCCGATCGATCCACGTTTCGTCATGACGCCCACCAATCTGCAGAATACGAATGCGTTGTCGGTGGGTCCGAACTTTTCGTGGTACATGACGGATATAGACGCCCTGAAGCTCCATCTGCGATATCAGAATTTTTACTACGCGTCGGTCCCGACGAGCAATTACCGCTGGCTGGCGCACGCGCGTTTCGTCCATTACTTTACGCGGCGCACGGATCTGTCGCTGAACTTTGTCCCATCAAATGTCCTGTACCGGCATACCACGCTGAATCCGGACTATCGCAGGCAGGACGCCTATGTGGGGTTTGCGACACGCCTGGGCCTCACCAGCCTTACCGCTGATGCGGGCCGGACGCGCATAGCCCCGAATGGCAGCGGAAACACCATGAACGGGAACCTGGAGCGGATCACGCTTTTGACGGAGCCAAGCCGCCATTCACGCATCACGCTCGCCGGGGACCGCAGCTATGGCGACTCTGGGCGCTACGCGCTGTTAGAGTCGCCGGCTTCGAATCTGGTCCTGCCCGTAGCGACGAATCCCGGCCAGATCGTCGGAGGGGGGCTTTATTATGCGAAGACGGCAACGCTGAACTTCTCTTACCTGCGCCCGTACGGGACAGACCAGGCCGCCGTATTCGTTCAGCGCCTGAATTATCTCACGGCACCATTAAGCCAGAGCCTGGATGGTGGAGCATTCAGTGTGGGATACGACCTGTCGAACCGGTGGACGGATTCCCTCTTCGGGGACTACGTCCGCGTGAACTACTACGAATACCACACGGACACGCGTGATTTCGGCGGTGGAATGCGGGTCCGGTATCGCCTGACGCCGCACCTGAGCGTAAGTCTCGAAGGCATGTACGACAGGGCCAATAGCACTGACACGGCACTCGAGTATAACGAGTGGCGGGCCATAGTAGGCGTCTCGTATCTGACAAATCCGCGCCGCATGCGCAGCAATCCGTTTGTCCACTTCACGAACCCGGTCGTGTGGTAGCCATGTATAAGGAATATTTTGGTCTTAAGGAGGCACCGTTCAATATCACCCCCGACTCGGATTTCCTGTACATGAGTCCGGCGCACTCGCGCGCGAAGGCCTATATGGACTACAGCATCCGCAACCGCGATGGATTCGTCGTGATAACGGGGGAGGTGGGCGCCGGCAAAACCACCTTGATACGGAAGCTTTTATCCGAGTTCGATGACAATGTCGTGGTCGCAAAGATCTTCCAGACCCAGCTGACGGAGACCGAGTTTTTGCAGGCCGTCCTGGTCGAATTCGGACTCACACCGTTTAATGCCGGGAAGGTCGAGATGATGGATATGCTCTCGACGTTCCTCGTCGACAGCTTTGTGGCGCGCAAGCAGATCGTCTTGATCGTAGACGAAGCGCAGAACCTCAATCGGCGTGTGCTCGAAGAGATCCGGATGTTGTCTGGACTCGAAACCGCAAAGCAAAAGATCCTCCACGTCATACTGGTCGGCCAGCCTGAGCTGAATGCAACACTGGATGCACCAGGCCTCGAGCAGCTCACGCAGAGAATTCGCTTGCGCTTTCATATTGCGGCGCTGACGGAGGCGGAGACGGGCGAGTACATTCATCACCGGCTCCGCGTGGCGGGTGTTGGGGATCCAGACGCCGTATTCACGCCGGCGGCCGTACCGATCGTGCATGAATACAGCGGAGGCATCCCGCGCCTTATCAACACGCTTTGTGACACGGCCCTTACCTGCGCGTTTGCCGACGATAAGCCGGCGGTAGATGATCTCGTGGCGCGCGCGGCCGTCGAAGAGCTCCAGTGGAGGCCGCGCGGGATAGAGCATGTATCTCCGCAGCAGCGTGCCCCGGTGTGGGATGTTGATCCGGACGATGTGTTCGCGCGAGGCCTTTCCGTCGTAGGGTCCAAGCTGGACAGCATAGAAAACCTCCTGCGCGACATGACCGTTGTCTTGCAGAAGCGGCATCACATATCCCTGCGCGTCGGGTCCCAGCAGCTGGTGCAGATCTTTCAGCAGATTACATCAGAGATGGAGCGGAAAAAAACCCATCAAGACGATTAGGGGGCGTTATGTGCGGAATCGCAGGGATCGTCAGCACGCGGATGGGGCGCCCGCCGGCGGAGGCCGAGGTGAGGTCAATGGTGGATTGCCTGCGTCATCGGGGTCCAGATGGAGAAGGCGTATATGTGGAGCCCGGGGTAGCGCTTGGGCATGCACGGCTGAGCGTCATCGATCTCGCCGGGGGTGCGCAGCCCCTGGCCAACGAGGATCTGTCCGTGTGGGTAAGCTTCAATGGAGAAATATTCAACTACCTGGAACTCACGCGGATGTTGAAAAAAGCGGGACACCGGTTTTCTACCCACACCGATACGGAAGTCATCGTTCATTTATACGAGGAATACGGGGTAGATTTCGTATCACATCTGAATGGACAGTTTGCCATTGCGCTGTGGGACGGAAAGGAGCGCCGGCTCATCCTTGCGCGCGACCACGTTGGCATACGGCCGCTGTTTTTCTGTGTCACGGGTGGACGCATCTATTTTGCGTCGGAGGTAAAGGGGCTGCTCGCCTGCCCGGAGATTGCCCGGGCACTCGATCCCCTGGCGCTGACGGAGATATTCACTTACTGGGCGCCGCTTGGCGACAAGACACCTTTCGCGGGAATCCGGTCCCTTCAGCCTGGCTATGCCGCCATTTTCTCGGAGGATGGGCGGGAATCGCAGTTCTGCTACTGGGATTGGAGGTTTCCGGCGCAGGAATGCCAGGACCGGCGGTTGTTGTCCGAATGTGTTGAAGGGCTCGACGATATCCTGATGCGGGCAGTACAGCATCAGGCGCAGGCGGACGTGCCGGTCGGGGCCTATGTGAGCGGTGGGCTCGATTCAGCCATGGTCCTGGCTTACTTGAGGCGGTTTCAGGAAGGACCGCTGAGAACCTTTTCGCTGCGCTTCGACCGGCCCGAATTCGATGAGGGCGGCTATCAGAAACAGGTTGTCGAGCGCTTTGGTACGGATCATACGGAGGTCATGGTCGGTGCTGCCGAGATCGGCGGGCATTTTTCAGAAGCGGTGTGGCATACGGAATCGCCGATTCTGCGTACGGCGCCCGTGCCGATGATGTTGCTCGCGGCAAAAGTCCGCGATGCCGGCGTTAAGGTCATCATGACGGGAGAGGGCGCAGACGAGACCCTTGCGGGATACGACCTGTTCCGGGAAGCCGCGGTTCGCCGCTTCTGGGCGCGCCAGCCGGATTCCCGCATGCGCCCCGCCCTTCTTGCGCGCCTCTACCCATACCTGAAGGATTCCCCGGTCACTAGCAGGGCCTATGCCGAGAAATTTTTCGGGCAGGATTTGTCTGGATCGGGTGCGCCTGGCTTTGGGCATTGGCCTCGCTGGCAAACGACCCGGCGCATGCTCAATTACCTTGCCGGGGATCTGCGTGCATCCGCCGCCCGCGACTATCGGGCGGTACCAGTGGCAATGCTACCGCCCGGTCACGAGCGGTGGGCCCCCTTGCATCTCGACCAATACGTCGAGGCGCATACGCTGCTTTCTGGTTATCTGCTGAGCTCGCAGGGAGACCGCATGGCGCTTGCGCATGGTGTGGAGACACGCGTGCCATTTCTGGACCACAGGGTGGTCGAATATGCCAACGGCCTGCCGCACCGCTACAAACTCATGGGTCTCAGGGAGAAATTCATCCTGAAGGAGCTGGGCCGCCGCATGCTGCCGCCGGATATTTGCAGCAGGCCGAAGCAGCCGTATCGCGCCCCCGACAGCGGTAGCTTCTTTCATGGCGGCAAGGCCGATGAACGTGTAGCGGCCGCGTTCGACAGGCGGAATCTACTGGAGGTCGGATATTTTGATGTCGAGCCCGTCGTTAAGCTGTTTGAAAAGTGCAGGCGCGGCAAAGCGATCGGGTTTGCCGACAACATGGCATTCGTCGGCATCTACTCGGCGCTTCTGTGGCATGAACACTTCATGGCCACGGGGGCGGGCCAGGTGACGCGAATGCCGGCCGCTGTTCATGTGGTCTGACGGGGGCACGTATGCTGCTGCATGACTGGTTGACTAGGACGGCGAGTGGCGACGGAGAGCGGGAGGCGCTCGTCTGTGGAGCAAGACGCTGGAGTTATGCGGACATTGATGGTGGAAGCGACGGACTGTCCGGCGCCTTATGCGCGGCGGGGTTGCGGCGCGGTGACCGGGTCGCAGTCTACATGGATAACGGCGCCGAAGCCGTGATCGCCATCTATGCCGTCTTGAAGGCGGGCGGTGTCGTCGTGCCCGTCAATCCGCTCACCAAGAGTGGCAAGTTGGCGTTCATCATGCGCGATGCCGAAGTATTCGCGCTGATAACGGACGGACATCTCCATGGCACCTACGAAGCGGCGCTTGCAGAATACCGTCCACCATTCACGATCGTCCGTGGCGCCCGGTCTGAGGACGCAGCAGGTGGCCACGCCGACTTCTGGCAGGTATCCTTAAGCGGACACAAACCACGCGTACAGGTGATCGACCAGGATCTCGCCGCCCTTATCTACACGTCCGGTTCGACCGGTGAACCCAAGGGCGTGATGCTCTCGCATCTCAACATGGTCAGCGCGGCCACCTCGGTGAGCGAGTATCTGGGCCTATGCGCAGAGGACCGGATATTCTGCTGTCTCCCGCTCGCCTTCGACTATGGCCTCTACCAGGTGTTGATGGCATTCAGGGTGGGGGCGTGTGTGGTCCTGGAGCGCTCATTCGCCTTTCCGGCGGCGGCCCTGTCCATGATGGCGCGCGAAAGGGTGACGGTATTTCCGGGTGTGCCGACCATGTTTTCCATCCTGCTCGGAATGGAGGGGCTCGTGATGGACCAGGACTTGCGCTCCCTTCGCATGATAACGAATACGGCAGCAGCCCTCCCTCCGCACCATGTGCAGCGCCTGCGCGCCATCCTTCCGGGAGCCATTCTGTATTCGATGTACGGTCTGACGGAGTGCAAGCGCGTGAGTTATTTGCCGCCGGAAGATGTGGATCGCAAACCGGGCAGCGTCGGGCGCGGCATGCCCAATCAGGAAGTGTATCTGGTGGGTCCAGACGGCGACAGGCTCCTGCCGGGATCGGTGGGAGAGCTCGTCGTGCGCGGCAGCCACGTCATGCGCGGCTACTGGCGCCGGCCGGAGGAGACGGGGAAATGCCTTAGGCCCGGCCCGATTCCGGGAGAATATGTCCTCCATTCGGGCGACATATTTCATATGGATGAGGAAGGTTACCTTTATTTCATTGGCCGCTCGGATGACATCATCAAGACACGCGGAGAAAAGGTAAGTCCCAAGGAAATAGAAAACTGCCTTTATGCGATCGACGCCGTGCGGGAAGCAGCGGTGGTAGGCGTCGATGACGAGGTCCTGGGACAGGCATTGCACGCGTTTGTCGTACTGGGCAGGGACGCCGAAACAACAGAGCGCGACATCATCCGGCATTGTCACGCGCGCCTCGAGAGCTACATGGTGCCGCAACACGTACATATCGTTGAGTCGCTCCCGAAAACGGACACCGGAAAGATAAAAAGGACCGGCTTATCGGTATCGGCCGTCCGCGGTATCCGGGTATCAAGGCCGGCGGCGCCGTCTCTTTAACTCACGGAAGAGAATGCGAGGTAAATGGACATGACAGACATAAAAAACCGCGTACGGGCATATATATCCGAGAATTTCCTGATGGGGATAAAGGACAGCGTTGTCAGCGATGACACTTCATTTCTCGATCTCGGAATAATCGACTCGACAGGAGTGATAGAGCTTATTACGTATCTGGAGGAGAGCTACGGATTTACTGTCGAGGACGCGGAAATGATTCCCGACAATCTTGATAGCCTGAGCGCGATCGAAAGATTCGTAATACGCAAGACGATCATCGCCTCCTCTCCCATCCAGGAGGCCATGTGAACAATGCCCAGAAAGACGCCTCGGATGTTCTTGACATAGATTGCGAGGCTTCGGTTGCGTTGATATCGGATCAGCTAAAGGAGACGATTGTCCGTTTCCGCAGACGCGGCGCGGTCGTCGCGGTGTCCGGCGGGGTGGACAGCGCAGTGTGCCTTGCACTGGCGGCGCACGCATTGGGACCGGAACGGGTATTGGCTCTCCTGCTGCCGGAACGGGAGTCATCCACCGATTCGGAGCGGCTTGCGCGTGAGCTCATCGCGACACTTGGCGTACCTTCGGAAAGGCATGACATAACCGCGGCGCTCGATGGATTCGGCTGTTATGAAGCCCGTGACTCTGCCATCCGGAGATTGATACCGGACTATGGCGACGGATGGCGCAGCAAGCTTGCCATTTCCGGCGGATTGTCAGGTCAGTTCAATCATTTTTATCTCATAGCGGCGGGACCGGACGGGGAATGCATGCAGCGCCGTCTCGGCCTGCGGGAGTATTTGCAGATCGTAGCGGCAACCAACTTCAAACAGAGAACCCGGAAGACCATGGAATACTACCATGCCGACCGCCTCAATTATGTCGTGATTGGTACGCCGAACCGCCTTGAGTATGACCAGGGGTTTTTCGTCAAGAACGGCGACGGGGCGGCCGACATCAAGCCGATTGCGCACCTCTACAAGACGCAGGTGTACGCACTGGCGCGTTATATGCGCCTGCCGGATGAAATCGTGAATTCGGTACCGACCAGCGACACCTACAGCCTGAGACAGGAGCAGGAGTCGTTCTATTTTGCCTTGCCGTACCAGCAACTCGACGTGGCCCTGTGGCATGTGGAAAACGGCCGGTCCGCAAGCGATCTGGCGGAGGCGCTTTGCATAGATCAGCTATCGGCGGCGCGTATCTACGCGGATATAGCAGCCAAACGGCGCGCTACGCGATATCTGCATGAGCCGCCCATCCTTCTGGTGGCGGATGGGTAGGGGGAACCATGAGTTACCGGATCAAGGTGATTATCGTATGGATAGCCCATTTCGTCACCTGGCCGTTCACCGTGCCATCGCTAATCGGAATCCGCGTGTTCAAGTCGGAGCGCACATTCGACTTTTCGGCCAAGATGATAAGCATACTGCCAGGGCGTATCGGACAGGTGTTGCGGGCATCGTTTTACATGGTGACGCTGGAGGAGTGCCACTATGACCTTGGGGTGGGTTTCGGATCCTTTTTCCCGCATCCAACGGCTCGCGTCGGCCGCCGTGTAGGAATCGGTTGCTATTCGATAATTGGCAGCGCGCACCTGGGAGACGGGGTGATGATCGCCAGCCGGGTGTCTGTTCTTAGCGGGAAATATCACCACGGTGGCGGCAGCCGCGGCCGTGACATCCGGGCGAACGATCTTCTTCTGGAAACCGTGCGGATAGGTTGCGGCACATGGATCGGCGAAGGGGCGCTTGTGATGGCCGATGTCGGCTCCCGCTGCATTGTGGCGGCTGGCAGCGTGGTCACGAAGCCCGTTCCGGATGACGCCACGGCGGTCGGTAATCCGGCACGCTGCGTGTTTTATGGCGGGCAGGCGGAAGCGGCGGTTATCCAGGCGTGACGGGCATCCGCGGAGGGATGGCAAGTGAGGCGGGGATGTGCCAAGGGGTCCGGTGGGCCGATGGGGCCGGGAGCCGCCAGGAGGGCTTGTGACGCTTAAGGAAATCCTGCGTTATGCCGGCACACTCTATGGCGCCACTGTAGTGGCGTCTATCATCACGTTCGGCATGACGATTCTGCTCGGCCGTGACCTGTCGCGGACAGATCTCGGCCTTTATGGGCTCTTTCAGGTCTACTTCCTTTTCGGGTCCTACGCGAGCAGTGCCGGTCTCCCGTCGGCCACAGTCAAGTGGGTGGCCGGCCGCAGCGCCGACGACGGGGAATTTCTGCGGTTCATCGTGGTTAGGGTTTGCATGATCTCTGCCGCCCTGTACGCGGCAGCCGCAATCGCCTTTCGCCTGGGGGCTCCCATATTGGCGTCGGCGCTCTTTGCGCTGCCGGCATTCCACGTCTTCAATATCACCTTGTCAGCGGCAAGGGCACGCCTTAAGCGGAGCGCGGAGGCGACGCTCCTCGTGATGGCTTCGCTTGCCACTTCCGCCTGGATGTTTGCCCTGTTGCTGTTTACGCACAGTCAATGGGCGGCCATTGGCGGGCAGGTCCTGGGGGCGTACACGACAGCCGTGCTCGTCCTGATAGTGGCCGCCCGCTGGCGCCTGCCGTCCATGAAAAGGCCAGGCGCGTGGCGATCGGCATTCTGGCGGACGGCCCGTCCCGTTTTTTTGGGGTCGACTGTCTTTGCCATCGGCGATCTCGCAGATCGTCTCATCGTGCGTCACATGATCGGCTTGAAGGCCCTTGGCGCGTACGTCATGGCGTTGATGCTGTTCAATGTAATCAACAAACCGGTCCACATGCTGTCGCGCGTACTGCTCGCGCATTTTTCACAATCTGCCAGGACGGCTCAGGATGCCAGGGCAATCGATATTGCGAGATTCAATATTTTGATCCTGCCGCTCATGGGTCTAACTGCCGCCGCAGGACTTCCCTGGGCTCTGTCGTTTGTTCTTCACAGAAACTACGTGGATGCATTCCCTGTGTTCGCGGTCATGACGAGCGTGATTGTCATTAAAGCGTTCGAATTGGTCCATTCGAACATCGCGGTAGCGAAGGATTCGGCGGCCAGCAACTTGCGCGCACAGTGTGGCGCGCTGATCGTCTACGGTGCTGCTGTCATACCGCTCGTGCACTGGATGGGAATCATAGGAGCGGCGTGGGCTGTTGTTGTGAGGTGGTGCGCCCTCGCGATCATCCAGCGTGGCGATCTCCATGCGCGGGGCCTGCCGGTATTACCGGTTGGATTGCTGGGACGGGCCGCAGTCGCCTATGTCGCCGCGCTCGCGCTTTTTCGCGTGGCGCCATGGTGGATGGGAGTGGCCTATGTAGCAATGACCGCTGTCATGCGGCTTTGGAGCATACCCCAGGCCGTGTCTGTCGTGGGTGGACGTGTCTGATATGTTCAAGGAGGAGCGGGGATGTTAATGAATCCTGTGGCCCGAGAACGCGGCCGGGCGAGTGTTGGCGCTAAGCCATGGCTTAGGCAAAGCATCATAACGACTCCCGTGGCTAGCTGGTTCACCCTGGCGTCGATGTTCGTATACCTCGCAAAGATCGGAAACCTTCCCGGTATGGGGGGGCTGGATCTGGGAAAGGTGCTCATCGGCATAGCCGTTCTCGCCTTGCTTTTCGAGGGGGGCGGCTGGAAAGAGGGTGTTTTCGGACACCCGATCATGCGGGCATACGTAGCGATGTTCGTGGTCGCAATGTTGACGATTCCTGTGGGCGTGTGGCCCGGCGGAGCGGCGCGCTATGTATTCGGCGAGTATTTCAAGATCATGGTCCTCGCCGTCCTTCTGATTGTAACGACCCACACCGTAAAGGACCTGCGGCGTGTCATGTGGGTGATTATCGCTAACACAATCATCCTGGATGTCGTGCTTCTCCACTACACGATTCACCACATCACGACCATTCATCTGGGCAAGAACGGCATCGCGATGACGTCGGTGATTGCCATGGGGCTTTTGCTCGGATTGCCGTCGCGCGGCATGGGAACCCTGGCAAAATGGGCGGCGGGCGCGATGCTGACCTATGGCATCTTCATGAGCGTATCCCGGGGATCGTATATCGGTGTGGCGCTCGTCCTGGGTCTCTTTGCGTATTTCCGCTATGGAAACAGGGTGGGAGTCGCGATCGCCAGTCTGGTCGTCTTTGCGGTCGGGATCTACGCGCTCGGGCCGCCCGTCGTCCATCGCACGATCAATACGCTGATCCATATCAATCACGATTACAACCTTACTGCGCGAACGGGCCGCATCGCGATCTGGAAACGCGGGTTGAGGATCATTGCCGCCCATCCCCTCGGGGTTGGTATGCGGAACTTCCCCATCGCGGAAGGCCATCTCGTGGAAAACGTCGTGGGTGAACGGTGGATGGATGCGCACAACGCCCTTCTGGAAGCGACTGCGGAGCTCGGCATCGTCGGCGGCATCGTGTTCCTGGTCCTGCTGAAGCGGGCCATGCAGGCGGCCAACAGGCTGCGCCATCGCGTTTCTCCGGACATCGCCGCAGTGGGCCTCGCTCTGGTGCTCGCGATGTTCGGGTATTTCGTAACGGCGTCGTTTCTGTCCAAGGCCTATACCGCAATCCTGTACATCCTGGTGGCGGTCATTATAGCGGCTGACCGTATTGATCGTTACGCGAGCACGAGGGACGGCGATGTCATACCTAAGCAAGGTGCGCAGACGGGAAGGTCGGATGGCTGATGTTCTGTACCGCTCCTACAAGGGGTTGCAGCATGTCAGCATGCCGGATATTCCGGGCCTTTATGCGCTACTGGAGCAGGAAAGGGCCGCAAGGCGGCACATTATAGGCTGGGTGCGCCGGAAATTTTACGATGAGCCGCTCTTTCGCCGCCAGTGCCGGACATGCGGACCGGGTCTTTGCCTCTATGACGGGATACCATCCGTATGGGGGGGTCTCGAGATCCATATCGGGAGCGGTGTCGTGATGCATGGAACAGCGACGCTGGTGGGCGCCAAGGTGTGTGCGAGCCCACGCCTTGTCATCGGCAATCACAGTCACTGCGGGTCGGTGTTTTCTGCAGTGGCCGGGGCCGACATCGTTATCGGTTCGCACGTCCTCATCGCCAATCGGGTGAGCCTGTTGGCCTACGACAGTCACCCCACGGCGCCCGGCCCGCGGCGCGCAGGAGAGCCGGCGCCAGCCGCTAGCAGCCGGCCCATAACCATTGGCGACAACGCATGGATTGGGACGGGGGCGATTGTCATGAAGGGCGTGACCATCGGCGAGGACGCGATCGTGGCGGCGGGCGCCGTGGTCACGCGCGATGTTCCGCCAGGAAAGATCGTGGGCGGCAATCCGGCGCGGGTTTTGCGGAGTGTGCCTGATGCGTGAATGTCAGGGCGAGGCCATGACCCGTATTGGGGAGCCGCTTGCGCAACTGCATGCGTCATCCCTCCCGCGCATCGTGATCCTCATCTCCACGCGCATCGTTGGCGGGCCTGCCAAGGGAATTCTGCAGGTCGTTCCGGATCTCCAAAGGCAGGGCCGCTTCGACGTGATCGTGTGCCCATTCGCCAACCGCGGGGAGCCGGAGTCCCCGTTCATTCGCGCCTGCCGGGACCGCAAAATACCATTGCACATTCTTCACCAGCGCTTCCATTTCGATTGGCAGCCATTGCGCGATATCCGTGGACTCTTGAACGTGCCGCGGGCCGTCGTGCAGACACATGGGTACAAGGAGGCGATTTTCGGGTTGCTTGCGCGGAACATGTCCGGCAAGCGGTGGATCGCCTTTCAGCATGGCACGACGCAGGAGAACATGAAGGTCCGCCTCTACCATCGCCTGGACCGTCACATCACCGCTCGGGCCAATGCGATCGTTGCGGTATCCCGTGAACTGGCCGATCGGCGCATAGGGCCGTCCGGGCGGGGGCGTCTCCACATAATAGAAAACGCCGTCGATAAGTTGCCCATGGGGCGGGTAAGAGACCGGTGTACGCAGATCGCGGCGGATGCGGTCAGGCCCGTCATCGGGTGTATAGGCCGCCTAAGTCCAGAGAAGGGGCATCGGGAGTTGATCGCTGCGGCCGGGATCCTCGCCGCGCAGGGCATGGACTTCTCGCTCGTCTTTGCAGGCGATGGCCCCGAGCGGCCGCACCTCGAAGCGACGGCAAGGGCCGCGGGGCTCTGCGGGCGCATACGGTTCCTCGGGCACGTGGCACGCGTCGAGGATCTCTATGCGGAGCTCGATATGCTCGTCCTTCCGTCCCGCAGGGAAGGAATGCCAAACGTCATTCTGGAGGCGATGCAGTACGGCCTGCCCATTGTCGCGACGCGCGTCGGGGCCATCCCGGAGATGATAACCGACCATGTGTCCGGACTCCTTGTTCCGGCCGGAGATCATTCTGCGCTTGCGAGGGCCATGGGGGCATTTCTGAAGGACGTGAACCGTGCCCGCACGTTCGGCCGGCGGGCACGCGAGTCGCTTTACCCGCGGTTTTCGCCGGAGCGGCGCCTTGCGCGCTTCGAAGAGCTGTACGACGGCATTCTGGAGACATCATGACGATTTTCGTCATCTCGCTGCTTTTCGTCACCTACACATACCTTGGCTACCCTTTGCTGCTCGCTGCCTTCGCAAAGGGTGCAAAAGGAGGTGCCCGGAAGGCGTCCGCACCGGCACCGGCGCCGACACCGGTATGCGTTGTCATCCCTGCCTACAATGAGGGATCGGTCATCGCTGCGAAGATCCGCCAGGTTCTGCAATCGGCGTATCCGGCTGACCTGTTGCGCGTCATCGTGGTGTCCGACGGGTCTACGGACGATACCCTGACTGAAGCGCGGCGTGTCGCTGACAAGCGCGTGGAGGTGATAGACGGTGGTGTGCGGCGCGGCAAGATGGCGACGTTGAATTTCGCCATGAGTCTCGTCCGCGAGCCGATCGTCATCCTGACCGATGCAGGAGAGATGCTCGACGACCATACGATCGCGCGGCTTGTGGCGCGGTTCGCCGATCCCCGTCTCGGGGCCGTCTCGGGCGAGCTGGCGCTGGTTTCCCTGCACAGCGCCTTCAGCCGGACGCTCGGTGCCTATTGGCGGTACGAGCGCTGGATCCGCGCGCTCGAGGGGGATTGCGGTTCAGTCGTCGGCGCGACAGGACCCATATACGCCCTGCGACGGGCCCTGTACCGCCCCTTGCCGCCGGATACCATTCTTGACGATCTCGCCATACCGCTCGAGATCATCACCCAGGGCTATCGTGTCGGTTATGAACGCCAAGCATTGGCCTTCGAGAAGGCAACGCAGAAAAGCGAGCACGAGTTCGCCCGCAAGCGCCGCACGCTGGCGGGGAATTGTCAGGCGCTTGTCCGCTACCGACGCCTGCTGCTCCCGGGCAGTCCGATCGCGTGGCAGCTTTGGTCACATAAAGTGTTCCGCCTGCTCGTTCCCTACGCGCTGGTCGGGGTTTTTGCCGGTGGAATGTTGCTGCCGGGGCCGTGGACGGTCGTGGTGACGGGCGGCCAGCTCGTCTTCTACGGGATCGCCCTGGCCGGATGCGTCCGCCGTCCGCAGCATACATGGCTTAGCGTACCGTACACATTCTGCGTCCTCAACTGGGCGGCCGTGGCGGGCTCGTATCTCTATCTCACGGGCCGCCTCAACGTGCGGTGGGAGAAGGTGAAATGACAAGACGGCGGCTGTATGTGGTGGCAGGGCCGGATTGGGGCGGACACCCGAACACGCTATTTCACATCCTGCGGATCATCGCCGAGCGCGAGCCGGTAGTGTGGATCAACAGTATGGCGCAACGGGCCCCCCGGTTATCAGCCAGCGATCTCGCGCGGGCGTGGAAGAAAGCGGTGGCCGCATTGACGGCCGCGGTCGAGGAGCGCGCCCAATGGCCCATCGTGGTTCACCCGCGTGCGGTTCCGTATCACCAGTTCAGTACGGTGCGCGCGCTCAATGGCTGGCTCATATCGCGGCAGATACGGCCTTTCGTCCGGAGGTTTCCCGATTGCGAGGTGGTGTTCATCGCGAGCAATCCAGCCGCTGTGCCCCTCATAAGCCGTTTGCGGCCGTCCGTGAGCATTTATTTCTGCATGGATGATTACGCTGCGATGCACGACACGGATCGGAGGATGGTCGAGGTATGTGAGGCGCTCATGATTGCGCGGGCAGACGCGACGATCGTTACTTCACTGGAGCTGGCCGCCCGTAAGAGTCGTCCCGGAACTCCGGTAGCCTATGTTCCGCAAGGAGTCGACTTCAATCATTTTCAGCATGTCGGGAATGCCCCACCGGCATTGGCGGGCATTCCGCGGCCGATAATCGGTTTTCAGGGCATCGTCGGGCCACGCGTCGATCTAGGTCTTCTGGAAAAGATCCTGCAGAGATTTCCATCCGCATCGCTCGTTACCGTGGGAAAAGAGGAGGTCGACATCAGGCACTTGCGGCGGTATCCAAACTTCCATCCGATGGGCGCGGTTCCGTACGAAAACCTGCCTCAATGGGTACAGGCCTTTGATGTGGGGCTGGTTGCGTACCGCCAGGATGCCCATGTGGCAAGCGTAAATCCGCTCAAACTTCTTGAGTATCTGGCGCTCGGACAGGCTGTTGTATCAGTCGATTTCCCTGAGATGGCGCAACATCGCGATCTCGTCGAAGTCGCCAGTGATCATGCGGGATATCTGGATGCCATCGGACGCGTCCTTACGCGCGGTATAGAGGATGAACGGACGCGGAAGCGGCGCCAGGCGTATGCGGCGGCAAATGACTGGCGTGAACGCGCCGAGCGCGTGCGCGCACTCTGTGACCGGCTTGCCGCCGAGCACATGGAAAGGCATGTGGCGCAGGCCGGCTGGACGAGTGGTGTGCCGTAGGTGTGCGGGCCACGCTGTTTTGTGGAGCGCATGAGACCAGGCGGATTCATGGGGGTGGGCCAGGGGCGGTGTAACACTTGATGACTTATGCGAGGCGTGATGGCGCGGAAGGTAATTATCGAAGTCATTTATGCGCCTGTGGTGGGCGGTTCGGAGATGCTCGCCTTCAATCTTTGCCGTGCCTGGCAGGAACGGGGAATAAAAGTGCGCATATGTTGCCTCTATCGGCGCGAAGGGGCGCTGCTGCCGGCCCTGGAGGCGGCGGGTATTCCTTGTGATCTGCCAGATGTCGAAAGGCTGCCGATGTGGCGCCGCTGGGTCCACATGTGGCGTTATTTCCGGGTGGTCAGGCCGCGCGCGCTTCATGTTCACCACCTGAACCTGCTCGTGAATGTACTGGTGCCAGCCTATATGGCAGGTTGCTTTCGGGTCGTGTACACGGAACATTCGTCCTACGGAATCGGCAAGACGCCATGGATGCGCGTGGCGCTGCCGGTCATCAGCCTGCTTGTGAGGCGTTTTACGTGTGTGTCGCAATATCTGGCCGTGGTCTTCCGCGGGTGGGGTGTACCCAGAAGAATCATCACCATCTATAACGGTGTAGATGTCCGGCGCTATCGGCCAAACACCGCCCGTCCGGAGATGTCGCCAGTCCTTCACATAGGTGCGGTCGGGCGTCTTGTGGAAGAGAAGGATTATCCAACGCTTCTCCAGGCGTTCGCCTTATTGAAGGGACGAGTGCGGTTTTTTGCCGAAATAGCCGGGGACGGTCCGCTCGGTTCGACGCTGCGGATGCAGGCGCGCACGCTCGGACTGTCGGACGTCGTTCATTTCAAGGGACGTTGTGACAACGTTTCGGCGTTTTTGCGGGAACTGGATGTCTACGTGCTCAGTTCGCGTCATGAGGGCCTCCCCATCGCCATCATGGAGGCGATGGCAACGGCACTGCCGGTCGTGGCCACGCGGATCACGGCGATCCCGGAAGTCGTGGAAGACGGAGTGACGGGGCTGCTGGTGGAACCAGGGAACGCGCAGGCCCTGGCGCACGCCATCATGGACCTTGCAGCGGATCCTGCACGGCGCCGTCAGCTGGGCGAGGCAGGCATGCGCCGGGTTCTTTCCACCTATACCATCCAGCATGCGAGCCGGTCTTATGGGCGGTATCTGGGGATCGAAGAGACCGATAAGGCGGCCTCGTGAAGGACGGGAAGCCTGTCGGGCACGAACGGGCGGCAAGCGTTGCATCCGCGGATTGCGGCATGGCGTATCAGGGGAACGCAGGCGCATGCCCAGGCAAGGCGCGGCTAATTGGGGTAGGAGTGGCAGGTAAATCGATGGGAGATCCGGCGACCGATTGCACGCAGTGTGGCGCCCGAATGCTGCACAGGCGCCACCGTGCCGGCGGCCGTCCGGTCCGCCGGTACTGCCTGGGTGATGCGCTCAAAACAGGGCTAACGCAGAATAAGCGGGCGGCGGGGTGCGCGCGGCCGGGTGATAAGGGCCGCGCGTGCAGTCAGGATTTTCCGGGCTTGGGCTCGGGAGTATGCTCGCCATGCCGGCCGACCCCCTCGCGTTGCTCGGATTCCGCGTGTTCCCGTTCATGACCAGGCCGTGTCCGCTCCCAGCCGCCGTGGGAACTCTCGCCTCCTTTGCGCCCGATGGCTGCCATGTGCTCGCGATTCTGGCTCACTGCCTCCCCGCCCTTGCGGCCCGCCTCGCGCGCCTCTTCGGGAGTGAATTCATGGGCAGTACCTTTCTCGTGTGCGGCCTTGCCGCCCTTGCTGGCGATTTCGCGCTGTTTGTTCGCGTCCATCGCCGCGAACCCGCGCTTACTTTTGCGCTCATTCGGCATGAATAGGCTCCTTGATGTTGGTGGAACGCTGAACAACCCACTAAAAAGCTGGGTGTCATAATTCACTGGCTGCGAGTCTAAGGAAGTGCACCTCGGGCCGTCATCGGACAAAGGCCCGATATTGCGGCTATATGGCCAGACGAACACAAAATATGGGGCTTTTGTCGGTCCTCTGTTCGGGGCTTCGGCCACCTGCGCAGGAGGGTCAGCCCGCGGCAAGACAAAAAAAACCTCCGGGCTAGGGGGGAAAAGCCGGAGGTCGGAAAGGCCTTAAAGGTTTAAGGCGCCGCTCAGGGAGGAGGACGAGCGGAACCCCTATTATTCGGCAATGGGTTGCGAGCTGATATAAGACCTTAGTCGGACACTGATACATACATGCAATCGTATAAAAATGTAATCGACATACAAGGAAACTTTAATAAGACAATAAAATAGACAACGGTGGAAAGCGAGAAATACTGTTCATGCATGTTGCAAAATAGCATGCGCAACGGACACAGAAGTGCCGCCAAGCAGACCGTGCACTCATTCATGCAGACGCCAGGCGATGATAAATCGCCGGAATCTCTCCTCGATGTCTCCGTGCTGGAAGATGTCCCCATTGCTCGCGCAATGCAGAACACGATTGCCGGTGGAACTTACCCCGCTGCGCGTTGTAAGGAATATAGTGGGGTCTGCGCAAGGGGCCGCGTCACGACGAGCGGCCGAGGCGGGTATCCTTTTGCCCTCGCTGCGGCATTCCGTGATGCAAGGCGGTGGATCGTCCCGTGCAGCAGCGCGGCAGCGCTTGCCATGGCTCGCGTGCCTGCACGTATCGACTATCCGATAGCGTGCATCGTGATGCGCGGTGAACCAGATTCCACCGCAAGCAGGAGGCGCTTGATGGCGAGGCCGCCAGCATAACCGGTGAGACTGCCGTCGGCCCCTACGATGCGGTGACATGGCACGATCACGCCGATCGGGTTGCGTCCGGTCGCCGCCCCCGTGGCGCGCGCGCTGCCCGGATGGCCGGCGCGCCGTGCAAGCTCGGCATAGCTGATCGTCTCGCCGAATGGAACGGACTGGATCGCGCGCCACACGCGCTGCTGGAATGGCGTACCGCTCGCGCAGAGCGGTACAGAGAACACTCTGCGTGTGCCACGGAAGTATTCATCAAGCTCGCGCTTTGCCTGCCCAAGCGGTGCCGCGTGCGGGTCGTACTGCCAGTGATCGTCCACATGCCTGAAATGTTTTTGCCCGGCAAAATACGCACCGCACAGCGCCTCTCCATCTGCCACCAGCAGCATGTGTCCACAAGGGCTGTCGTAGTAGGCGTAGCGCTTCATGCCGCCCCTTCTTTGGCAAGAGATTGCCACAGATGCATCGTTGCGTAGGCGCGCCACGGCCGCCAGGCGTCGGCGGCGGCAAGCACCCGCTTGTGATCGTCGAGTTGCATGGCCTTCTTTACCCCGTAGTCGGTATGCGGGAACGCGTCGGGCCAGGCGAGCGCACGCATCGCCAGGTACTGCGCGGTCCATTCACCGATTCCAGGAAGCGCGCGCAGCCGCTCGAGCGTCACCTCGACGTCGGCGTCCGGCGCGAGATGGATGTCACCGTCGGCGAGCGCGCGCGCAATGGCCCGGAGTGCGCAGGCACGTTTCGCGGGCAGGCCGATCCGGGCAATCTGCCGGGGCGCGAGCGCGGCGATCTGCTCGGCCGTCGGGAACAGCATCGTGAGGGTTGGATATGGCGTCTTCAGTGGTTCACCGAATGCCGTAGCGAATCGGCCTGCGAGCGTGCGCGCGGCCGCCACGCTGATCTGCTGACCAAGGATTGCGCGTACGGCGACCTCAAAGCCATCAAAAGCGCCGGGTACCCGTAATCCGGGGCGGCGCCTGGCAAGGGCGCCGAGTGCCTGCCCGATCTCCACCGGGTTACAGGCGAGATCCATGAGCGTCTTCACGCGGGACAAAAGCGGTGGCAGTGCACGGGCGAGCGAGGCCGCAACCATTACGCGTAGCGCGGGTTTCTTTTTCGACGGCGCGACCTCGATCCAGCCACGATGTTCCTTGCCGCCATGCAGGATCCGCACCGTGCGCAGGTAGCCGTGCGCGCCGGCTGCCTCGACGCCCGCGATTGCCCGGCCATTCAAAAACGCTAACAGCGCTTCCCAGTCGTAGGGTGGGCGGAAGCTCAACTCGAACGTGAGCGCGTCGGATGACCTGCACGCTGGCGCGTGACGCCGCAGGCGGCCCGGCTGCAGACGGTAACGTTCGCGGAACAGGGCATTGAAACGGCGTACGCTGGCGAAGCCACTGGCGAATGCGATCTCGGTGATCGGCAGCTTCGTGTCCGTGAGCAGGTGTTTGGCAAGCAGCAGCCGCTGGGTCTGCGCGAACTGGATCGGCGAGACGCCGAATTCGGTCTTGAAGACACGCCGCAGATGCCTGTCGGTGATGCCAAGGCGCGCAGCGAGCGGCACAAGCCCTTCCTCCTCGAGTGCCCGGTCCTCGAGCAGGTTCGCCGCGGCCTGCGCAAGGCGTTTGGTCGCGTCAATGCTCGCGTTACCAGGGGCAAGCTCCGGCCGGCAGCGCAGACAGGGCCGGTAGCCGGCGGATTCTGCGGCTGCCGCGCTCGGATAGAAGCGGCAGTTCTCGCGTCGCGGCGGCTTTACGGTGCACACCGGCCGGCAATAGATCCGGGTCGAGGAAACCGCAACGAAAAAACGTCCATCGAAGCGCGCGTCGCGCGCACACAGCGCCCGGTAACAGGTGTGCGGATCGAGCATCATGGATGCAGTATGGTCTTGCTAAAGCACACGTGCTAGCCGTTTTCGGACCTGGGAGCCCGGGGTCCAAAAAGGAGGGGCCGCGGGGTCTGGGCAACAATTGCAACATCAGGAGCTCTACGGGCGCCGTACAGTGGCCGCTTGCCGCAATCTGGAGCGGCTCGTTCGTGTTTTGGCGGGTTGCGGCCCCGGTGCCTGGGCCGGTGTCGGCGGTGGAGGTCCGGGTGCGGACCGGTGGCCTTGCCTTGCCGGGGGTTGCCGGTTCACCGGCATCGACACCGGTTTACGCAGACCGCACGACTACCTGGCGCGTGGCCGAGCCTTCATCGCGCGGCCCCTGGGGTTCCCTGCGTACGCCGCCACAGGGAGGCCGGTATCCCCTGCCGGCTGCACGAAAGGGCGTGGAGTCAGTCGCCGGGGCGCCGCGACCGGCCTGCTTGGTGGATACCCGGGTCCGTAAACCTGTGCGTCGGGTGGTATCCGTTCAGGGCCGGGACTGCCCCCTGCGGCCGTGTCTGCAGGGGGGCTGGAAAGGTGCCGGTCGCGGAGACCGCCCCACCGCGTGCAAGAAGTCCAGGGCCGCCTGGTGCCCGCGCGCCGGTGTGGTTAGCCCGACGCCGAGGTGCGGGTGGTTGTCTCGCCGATCCGGAAGTAGTCCCGATACCAGTCCACGAAGCGGCCGATGCCCTCCTCGATGGAGGTCGAGGGTTTGAAGCCGAGATCGCGGGCAAGGTCATCGATGCTGGCGACGGTCGAGGGAACGTCCCCCGGCTGGAGCGGCAGCATGTCTATGCGCGCCTTGCGGCCCAGGCACGTTTCGAGGGCGTGAATGTAGTGCATGAGTTCGACCGGCCGGTTGTTGCCGATGTTGTAGAGGCGGAACGGGGCGTTGCTGGTGGCCGGATCGGGCGCATCGGCCGACCACGCAGGGTCGGGTACCGCAGGTTTGTCGATTACGCGCACCACGCCTTCGATGATGTCGTCGATGTAGGTGAAATCCCGCACCATGCACCCATGGTTGAACACCTTGATGGGTTCGTCGTTCAGGATTCCGCGCGTGAACAGGAACAGCGCCATGTCCGGCCGTCCCCAGGGTCCATAGACCGTAAAGAAGCGCAGGCCGGTGCAGGGCAGGCGGAATAAATGGGCGTAGCTGTGTGCCATGAGCTCATTGGCACGTTTGCTCGCCGCATACAGGGATACGGGGTGATTGACCGGGTCGTGCTCGCTGAACGGCTGGCGCGCATTGGCACCATATACGGAGCTTGATGAGGCAAAGACGAAATGGCCTGCGCCATGGTGGCGGGCGCCCTCGAGCAGGTTGACGAAGCCAACCAGGTTGGCGTCGACGTAGGCGTAGGGATCGACCAGTGAATGGCGCACACCGGCTTGCGCCGCAAGGTTCATGACGGCATCGAACGGGTGCGTCCTGAAAAGCGTGCTCATTGCCTGGCGATCGGCAATATCGAGTTGCTCGAACGTGAAGCCCGGAAAGGGAGTCAGGCGCGCCAGACGCGCTTTCTTCAGCTCAACGGAATAGTAGTCGTTCAGGTTGTCGACGCCGACGACCTGGTCGCCGCGGGCGAGCAAACGAAGAGCGAGTGCAGAGCCGATGAACCCGGCGACGCCCGTTATAAGAATCTTCATGCTGTATTCCTGCCCTTGTCAGTTACAGGCGCCAGACGGAGAGGCCTTGCATCTCCAGTGCCTGTTGGTCGAATTGTGACTTAACATCAACAAATGTGCCACGAGGGGCGATTTTGCTTGCCAGATCACCGGGGTTCAGCTTGGTGAACTCCCGGTGGGCTACCGCCACCACCATGGCATCGGCGACCGGCAGCCTCTCCCAGGGCAGCAGGGTGATGCCATATTCGTCTGCCGCCTCGTCCTGGGCCGGCACCGGATCATGTACGTAAACCTCCGCCCCATAGGACCGAAGCTCGTGAATGACGTCGATCACCCGCGAATTCCGCAAATCCGGGCAATTTTCCTTGAAGGTTAGGCCAAGGACGTTGATGCGGGCGCCCTTGACCGGATTACCGTTGCGAATCATCTGCTTTACGGTTTGTTCGGCGACGTAATGGCCCATGCCGTCATTGATGCGGCGGCCGGCCAGAATGATCTGCGGATGATAGCCGACCTTGTCGGCCTTGTAGGTGAGGTAATAGGGATCGACGCCAATACAGTGGCCGCCGACGAGCCCCGGTCTGAAGGGCAGGAAATTCCACTTCGTTCCCGCTGCCGTGAGGACTTCCGACGTGTCCAGGTCGAGCTTGTGGAACAGGATGGACAGCTCATTCATGAGCGCGATATTGAGGTCGCGCTGGGTGTTCTCGATCACCTTGGCCGCTTCGGCGACCTTGATGCTCGAGGCGCGGTAGACGCCGGCCTCTACGATCGATTCGTAGAGGCCGGCGACAGCGGCGAGCGTCTGCGGGTCATCCCCCGAGACCACCTTGGTGATGCGCGTAAGCGTGTGTTCGTGATCGCCGGGGTTAATGCGCTCCGGCGAGTAGCCGACGTGAAAGTCCCGGCGCCACCGCAAGCCCGAGTGCCGTTCGAGGATGGGGACGCAGATTTCTTCTGTCGCGCCGGGATAGACGGTGGATTCGTAAACGACGATGGCGCCCCGTCTCAAGTGTTCACCAACCGTCCGGCTTGCCCTGACCAGCGGACCGAAGTCGGGCTGGTGGGCCGCATCAATCGGTGTGGGCACGGCGACGACGATAAAGTCGGCGCGGCCCAGACGCGTGGCGTCCGTGGTGACCTGGAGGTGGGTTGCCTCGCAGAGCATTTCCGCGCTTACCTCTCCTGTTGGGTCACAGAAATGCCGGTAGCTTTCGACCTTGTCCTCGTTGACGTCGAAGCCGATGGTGTGGTGTTGTCTGCCGAACGCGACTGCTAGCGGCAAGCCCACATAACCCAACCCGACTACTGCCACAATACTCATAGAATTTCCTTCTTCTCTGGCATGTCACGCTCCCGCATGAAGCGACGTTCTTCAGGTCGCCAACCTACTGTTCAGTCGCCGTGCGTTCAATAAGGCCAAAGCAGGATGGTCCGTCATCCATGGAGATTCCAGTATCGCGAACGTTCTTCCAGGCATTACGCGCAAGGGGTGGCACCATGCATATCCTCATTACCGGGGGCGCGGGATTTATCGGTTCACATCTCGCCGACAGACTGGTTCAGGGAGGCCATCGCGTACGCATACTTGACAATCTCTCCACAGGCAAAATCGACAATCTGTCTGGACCGGCGCGGGCCGCGGAGTTCGTGCCGGGCGATGTGCGCGATCGCGTTCTTGTCGGGCGCGCGGTCGAGGGTGTGTCGGCGGTCGTTCACCTGGCGGCGGTTGCGTCCGTGCAAAGCAGCATGGCGGACCCCCTGGGGACGCACGGCACCAATCTGGGCGGGACGCTTCATTGCCTGGAGGCGGCGCGGGAGGCGCAGGTGTCCCGTTTCGTCTATGCAAGTTCAGCGGCCGTCTATGGAGACCATGTCGCGCCCCCGGTAGACGAGAGTGCGCCGCCCGCACCGGTGTCGCCTTATGCGATCGATAAACTGGCGGGCGAATACTATCTTGAACACTACCACCGCCAGTACGGTCTCAATACGACCTCTTTCCGGTTCTTCAATGTCTACGGGCCGCGCCAGGACGCGAGCTCGCCGTACTCCGGCGTCATCAGCCGTTTCGTGGAGTGCGCGCGCGCAGGGGAGCCCTGCACGGTCTACGGTGATGGCCGCCAGACGCGGGACTTCGTGTATGTGCAGGATCTTGTGGATGTCCTTGTGGCAGCGGTCCAGCGGGATGATCTGGCCGGCCAGGTACTGAATGTGGGGACCGGGGTGGAGTCGGATCTGCTCTCCCTGTGGACAACGTTGCGCGCCAGCATCGACGCGCCGGCCGTCCCCCGGTTCCTGTCCCCCCGGTCGGGTGATATCCGCCGGTCCTGCGCGCGGACAGACCGTCTCCGCCAGGGTCTCGGGTTTGCGCCACGGACACCGCTGTCGGATGGTTTGCGCCGGGTCGCCGTTGCCGAAACCGGGACGGATGGCGCGCGCGACGCCCTCGTCGCTAATTGAGGGCAAGCGCGAGCAAGTTCCGGTACTTGTGTACGAGATCCCCCTTGCCGCCCAGGAGATTGAATGCGGTAAGCAACGTCTTGCGGCCGGCGTCGTTGCCGAATTGGCGGTTCGTGCGCACTATGGTGAGCCATTGCTCCAGTGCCGCCTCGTGGCGTCCGGCAAGCAGGTAACGGGCGCCGAGCCACTGGCGCGCCTGCAGGTCATCCGGATGCGCCTCTACCTTCTTTTCCAGTTCGGCGAGAGGCGGCGCCGTGGCCGTCATGCGCACGAATTCGAGGCGGGCGAAGAGGGGTGCCAGTTCGGGGTCGGCGCGGCCGGCGGAAGAAACCCCGTCCAGAACCCGCTCGCCTTCGGCAATCTGGCCTTGTTCCAGAAGAAGTCTGCCAAGATGCGCGGTGACGCGGTTGTTGGCGGCATCCTCCTTTTGCGCGCGGCGCAGAATGTCGAGCGCCTCGCTTACGTGTCCCTGCCCTTCCTTTTCGAGTGCCTGGGCCAGCAGGCGATCCGATGGTCGCGCGATGTGGCGATCAAGCAGGGCCCGGATGCTACGCTCCGGCTGGACCCCCACGAATTCACCGACCACCGCACCGTCGCGGAAAAGCTTTATCGTGGGCAGGCTGCGGACACCATAACGGGCGGCCAGTTCCTGTTGCTCGTCGCTGTTGGCCTTGGCAAGGAAGAAACGGCCCTGATAGTCCTCGGCGAGTTTGGCCAGCACGGGCATCAGCATCTTGCAGGGTCCGCACCAGGCGGCCCAGAAATCGACAAGTACCGGCACATTCCGTGATCGCTCGAGCACGTCGGTCTCGAAGCTCTCTAGAGTGACGTCGGCAGAGTAGGCGGAATGAGCCATCATAACCCCCTTTTTGGGGCGACATATGAGGTCGTGGCGGCCGGTTATCAAGGGGTCTTGCCCCGTGCGGCGGATGGCGCTCCCTAGGGGATTCGAACCCCTGTTACCGGCGCGAGAGGCCAGCGTCCTGGGCCACTAGACGAAGGGAGCATACGGCTGTGGACAGCGAAGGCTGGTATTATACATATCGGCGGCCGAAAGGAAACAAACTGCGGCGCGTTTTCGCGGTCTGCCGCCCGTCGGCGGCGGGATGCGCTACAATACCCTCCTTGTGCTCCAAAATCCGGGGTTCGGGGTGGGTATGTTTGGCCGACAGCTAATTGATTCGATGAGGAGACTTTGAGCGACACCCCAGTAGAGCCGCGCATCGTCGAGGCACTTCACTACGGCATCACGCCCGAGCGCATAAGCGCCCATGCAAGGCAGGTCGTCGAGCGCCTGCAGGATGCCGGCTATACGGCGCATCTCGTGGGCGGATGCATACGGGACTTGATTCTCGGTCACGCCCCCAAAGATTTTGATGTGGTAACCGAGGCGCATCCCGAAGAGATCCGGCTGGTGTTTCGGAACGCCCGTCTGATCGGGCGGCGGTTCCGGCTCGCACATGTGCAATTTGGACGCGAAATCATCGAGGTGGCCACTTATCGGGCAGCGCCGGCGGCCGAGCCTGGTGAAGGGGACAACATCTTCGGTTCCATCGACGAGGATGCGCGCCGGCGCGATTTCACCGTCAATGCCCTGTACTACGACCCGGTCGAGGGGTTGATCCGGGACTATGTCGGCGGCCTTGCCGATCTGGAAGCGCGGGTGCTTCGTGTGATCGGCGATCCGGAGGAGCGTTTCCGGGAAGACCCCGTGCGGATGCTGCGGGCGGTGCGCTTTGCCGTACGCCTGCAGTTCGAGCTTGCCCGGCACGACGATCGGCTGCTTGCGCGTCTGGGTCCGCTTCTCCATGACATCTCCCCGGCCCGCCTCTTCGAAGAGGTTTTGAAGCTGTTTCAGGCCGGCAACGCCGTTGCCAACTGCGAGGCGTTGTGCGAACACCACCTTTTTGGGGTGCTGTTCCCGCCCTCGGCCGCCTTTGCGGGCCATAAGTACCCGCAAGACAGTGTGCTCATGCGGGCCCTGGCGAGCACCGACCAGCGGGTCGCCGAAGGCAAGCCCGTGACGCCGGCGTTCCTGTTTGCGGCGCTTTTGTGGGATCCGGTGCACGAGGGCGCCTCGCGGTTCGTGGCCCAGGGTGTGGCGCCGGCAGACGCGTGGCAGCGAGCGGCCGAAGAGATCTTGCACGCACAGTTGAAGACCATTACCGTACCTAAGCGATTCAGTGTGCCAATGCGGGAGATCTGGTTACTGCAAAGCCGCTTCGATCGCCGTGGTGGCCGCCAGGCATTGCGTTTCCTGGAAAGCAAGAGATTTCGGGCGGCGTATGATTTTCTGGGCCTGCGGGCGCACGCGAGCGATGCCGACCGGGCGCTTTTCGACTGGTGGACGCGCTTTCAGGAAGTCGACGACAGTGGGCGCCAGGCCATGGTGGAGGCCCTGAGTGAACAACCGGAAAAACGCACGCGCAGGCGGCGGCGCTCCCGGCGCGCGCGCTGACGTCTATGTGGGTCTCGGGGCCAATCTAGGCGACCCTGTTGCGACCCTCGGGGCATGCCGCCGGCGCCTGGCGTGTGTTCCGGATACGGAGCTCGTGGCCTGTTCGGGACTGTACCGGACGGCACCGGTCGGCTTCGCGGATCAGCCGGACTTCCTGAATGCCGTGTGTCATCTCCGGACGGCCCTGGAGGCCAGGGTGTTCGTCGGTATTCTGCTCGATATGGAGCGTGACCTGGGCCGGATACGCACCACGAACCGCAATGGTCCGCGCGTCATCGATATCGACCTGCTATTTTACGAGGGGGTCACCATGGAAGCCGAACATCTTCACCTTCCGCATCCGCGCCTGCACGAGCGCGGGTTTGTCTTGTATCCATGGGCCGAGCTCAGTCCGGATCTCGTCATACCAGGGCGGGGCACGGTGGGCGCGCTGCGTGACAGGATTGCCGGGCAGCGGGTGGAACGGCTGGTGACGGCATGGTAAGGAAGACCCAGGCGAAAGCGGCTCCGGTGCGGGCCGGGTCGGCTCTCGGGCGGCAGTTTGTTGCCATCGAGGGGCCGATTGGCGTTGGCAAGACGAGTCTTGCACGGCGCCTTGCGGACGTATTTGGCGCCGAGCCGCTGCTCGAGGTTCCCGAAGAGAACCCGTTCCTGCCCCGTTTTTACGAGGACCGCAGGCATTTCGCGCTGTCGACGCAGCTCTTTTTCCTCTTCCAGAGGCGCCAGATGCTCGAGCGTCTGCGGCAGGCGGATCTGTTTCATGCGAGCGTGATCAGTGATTTTCTGTGGGCAAAGGACCGGGTCTTTGCCCGCATCACCCTAAACGACGACGAGTGGCGTCTGTACGAGCAAGTCGCCGGAGCGGCGGAGGGGGATATTCCCGCCCCCGAGCTCGTGATTTTCCTGCAGGCGCCGATCGAGATCCTCTTTGAGCGGATCCGGCGCCGGGGGCGCCAGTATGAGCGCATAGACCGCGATTATCTGGCGGAAGTGGCGGCCGCCTATACGGATTTCTTTCACGGCTACCAGGAATCACCGCTGCTCATCATCAACGCGGCCGAAGTGAATTTCGTCGAGAGCGACGAGGATCTGCGCTTTCTGGTGGACTACCTCGATAACGTTCACAGCGGCCGGCATTTCTTCAATCCTCTACCATCGGGTTTAGCGGGATGAGACAGACAGATCACGCCAGTGTGACCGTTCCCCATTTGCGCACGATGAAGGCGCAGGGGCAAAAGATCGTGGCATTGACGGCCTACGATGTGTCATTTGCGCGGATCATGGATCGGGCCGGTGTCGATGTGGTTCTGATCGGCGATTCGCTGGGCATGGTGGTTCAGGGCCACAAGACGACGTTGCCCGTGACCCTGGCAGACATGATCTATCATACAGGCTGCGTAAGCCGCGGCGTGGGGCGCGCCCTGATTGTCGCCGACATGCCGTTCCTCAGTTTTCAGGGGGGGATGGAGGATGCGCTGCGGGCGGCGGGCCAGTTGATGCAGGCCGGCGCGCAGATGGTGAAGGTCGAAGGGGCCGGCCCGGTTCTCGACACGGTGGCCTATCTGCATGCGCGCGGTATCCCCGTATGCGGTCATATCGGCCTTACGCCGCAGTCCGTCAACGCGTTCGGGGGGTTCAAGGTCCAGGGGCGCGGGGAGCGCGGCGGCGAGCTCAAGGTGCAGGCCCACAAGCTGGCTGAGGCCGGTGTCGATGCCCTGGTCCTCGAGGCGGTTCCGGCGGCCTTGGCCGCGGAGATTACCCGCCATGTCCCGGTGCCGACGATCGGGATCGGCGCCGGCAAGGATTGTGACGGGCAGGTCCTCGTCATGCATGACGCCCTCGGTCTGAACGAACAGGCGCCGCGTTTCGTGCGGGATTTCCTTACGCGGGGCGGATCGATCGAAGGCGCCTTCGGCGCTTACGCGGAGGCGGTGCGCAATGGGAGCTTTCCGGCCGAGGCCGAGAGTTACCTGACATGAAGATCGTCACCAGTGCGGTGGAGTTGCAGGCTGCGCGCCGCGCCTTCGATGCCGATACCGGGTTCGTGCCCACCATGGGCGGGCTCCACCGGGGGCATGAGGCGCTGATGGCGCATGCGCGCTCCCGTCATCGCCATCTGATCGCAAGTGTCTACGTAAATCCCCTGCAATTCGGTCCGCACGAAGATTTCGCGGCCTATCCGCGTACCCCCAGGACCGATGAGGCCGTGCTGGAGGCGGCCGGCGTCGATCTCGCCTTCTTCCCGACGCAGGAGGCGATCTATCCCGCGGGGCCGGCGCGGCAGACCGAGGTGCGCGTGCCGGGACTGTCGGACGATCTCTGCGGCGCGTACCGGCCGGGGCACTTTTACGGGGTGACCACGGTGGTGGCGCGCCTCTTCGGTCTGGTCCAGCCGGCGGCGGCCTATTTCGGGAAAAAGGATTACCAACAGTGGCGGCTGATCGAACGGATGGTCCGGGATCTCGCGTGGCCCATAGCCGTGGTCGGTGTCGATACGGTGCGCGAGGCCGACGGGCTCGCGTTGAGTACACGCAATCGCTATCTGGACCCCGAGGAGCGTGCGCGTGCGCCGCTCCTGGCGCAGCTTCTGCGGACCGCATCGGTCGCCATACAGGCCGGCGACGCGATTGCCGCCGTCGAGCGGACCGTGTTCCGGCAACTTCAAGACAACGGGTTCGTGCCCGATTATGTGTCGGTGCGCCGCCAGCACGATCTCGCGCCGCCCGGTGACGACGATGAGGCGCTGGTGATCCTGGCCGCAGCCCGTCTGGGCACGGCGCGCCTGATCGACAATCGCGAGTTCCGCCGGTAAGGCTTAAACGTGATGGCCAAGTTGGCAGAAGACCGAGAAAACCGGATAATACATCCCATGCAAAGAACTTTTCTCTACGCCAAGCTTCATCGGGTTCGTGTCACCCAGGTCGAGATCGACTATGAAGGGTCGGTCGCGATCGATGCCCTGCTCCTCGAAGCCGCCGGTATCCGCGAATATGAGCGCATAGACGTCTACAACGTGCGCAACGGAGAGCGTTTCAGCACCTACGCCATCCGCGGGGAGCCGGGCTCAGGCATGATCTCCGTCAACGGGGCGGCGGCTCACAAGGCGGCCATCGGGGACATCGTCATCATCTGTGCCTTTGGTATCCTGGATGAGCGGGAGATGAAGGATTTTCGTCCGCGTCTCATTTACGTCGACGAGACCAACCACATCATTCGCGCGAGCAACGCGATCCCCATGCAAGCTGTCCGCTGAGCGGGCAGCCCACGCAGCAATCTGTTTCCGTTTGTGAGTGCGCACCGCCGGCGGGTATTCGTGCGCGGTCCGCTTGGAAGGGAAGGGACCCGGCCGCGAGGGCGGCCGGGTCCTGGTGCCTACATCAGGTCGATGGGTTCGGCGTGTTCCACGTGTGCGATGTCCACGTCACGCTTGGCCACGGAGAGAACCGTGGCGACGATCGTGATAAACAGGAGCGTCACCATCACAGGCGCGAATCCATGCATGAAGGCCTGTTCACGGATGGCAAGCGGCAGTTTCGCGAACACCGTGCCCTTATACCCATGGGCGTCGATATAGCCGCGCTCGAGTGCCGTAAAGATCACACCCGATATGTCGACACCAAAGATGAGGCCCAAGGCGCGCATCATATTCAGGATGCCGCCCGCCACGCCGAGCCGCTCCTTTGGCGCCGAACCCATGATGGCGGAGTTGTTCGGCGGCGTGAAAAGACCCATGCCGATCCCGAGCAGAATCAGCTCGACGATGAGGAGCGTGGTATTGGGCGAGTGTCCGAGGAAGATGAGCAGAAGTGCCGACAGCGCACAGACCGCCATGCCCGCCGTCGTCATGATGCGCGAACCGAGCTTGTCGGAAATGTGGCCGGCGAACGGCGCCACGATGGCCATGGCCAGGGGGATCGGTGTCAGGATCGTGCCCGTGGCCGCCGGATTGTAGCCGACGATCTTTTCCAGATAGAAGGGCATCAGGAAGAGTACGGCGAACAGGACGTAGTAGGAGAGAAGCCCCGTGAAATTGCCTGCCGAGAACGCATAGCGCTTGAACAAGGACAGGTCGATCATCGGATGCTCGACGCGCGTCTCGACCAACACGAAGGCAGCCAGCAAGGCCGCGCCCAGTGCGAAATAAGTCAGAATGAGGGGAGAAGTCCAGCCCAGTGCCTCGCCTTCGTTGACGGCCAGTACGACAAACGCGAGGCCGGTTGCGAAGAGTGTGATGCCGAAGTAGTCGATCTTTTCCTGGCGTTCCGCCTTCTTGGCGGCCGGCAGACAGTACAGGGCGGCGAAAGTGCCGACGATGCCGATCGGCACGTTGACGTAGAAGATGGAGCGCCAGCCAATCGCGGAAATCAGCAGGCCGCCAACGAAGGGGCCAACGGACATCGCGATTGCCTGGACCGCGCCCTGGATGCCTATGGCGCGTCCCCGCTCGTTTGCCGGGAAGGCCTGTGTGATGAGGGCCACGGAGTTGGCCTGCAGGAGTCCGGCGCCGACTGCCTGCAGGATGCGGGCGCCGATCAGGAATCCAGCGGTCGGTGCCACACCGCAAAGGGCCGAGCCGATCGTAAAGACGATAAACCCGGTGTTGTACATCTTGCTGCGCCCGAAGATGTCGGCGAGGCGGCCAAAAAGCGGCAGGAAGATGGTCAGCGTCAGCATGTATGCCATCGCGACCCATTCGATTACGGCGAGGTTCACGCCGAAAGTCGTCTGCAGGGTGGGCAATGCGACGTTGACGATGCTGACATCGAGCGCTGACATCGTCGCGCCGACCAGTACGGTCGACAGGATGAACCAACGCCACTTGGGATGCGAACTGAAATACGGGTGGGGGAACTTCGAATCCACGTTTCGTCCTCTCTCGATAATACTCAAGCGCCCCGCCCATTCATCAGAGACTGTACCCGGAACTCGTCGCCGGAACATGCTGTGGCTGGTCGGTCTGCTGCCTAGAATCGGTCCGCTCGTCGAGCTGCGATGAGGAACCAACTCGCGAATTGGTCGCGAATCGGTCGCGCAGTATACGCGCCTCGGCTACGAGGTACTAGACGGCGCAGAGCGAATTTGATGCCCTGTTTATAGATTGTGTTGATATGCGAATCACGTTCATTAGGAAAGTCTTATAAAATGGCTGGGAAGACCGCTTTCTTAAAGGAAGAGCAGGCAGGATCTTTTTGGCAGGCCAGGCCAGGAGGGCGTATCGGTGGCGGGCGCGACCGGCGGCCCGTGACAGGAGGGATATCCTGTTTGTCCCGTTCTGCCTTGAGTGCGGTGACCTAGAGAAATTCTAAGCGGTCGTCTGCGGCCAAGGCGCCTGGTTTTTTTAAAAAGATACAGCGCCGCCCACCCCACGATATCACCCAGGATGCGGTCGAATAGGCACGAGTCCCCATGCTGGCCGAAGGCCACTGCTCTGACCGGCCATTCAGGCTGGCAACGCCGGGGAGGCTGCCATCGGGCAGCAGGACTATCGATCCGGCAGCATGAAGACTGAACCATGTTGGCACGCTGATGGCAGGTGGGCATGGACCAGGAAGACGCGCGTTACCAGAACGCTTGGGCAATGGCACGAGAGGCGAAAGCAAGTCGTGCGCTTGCACCGGAAGGGCTATGGGGTGATGGCCATTGCCGGCATGACGGGGTTGAGCTACCCGGCGGTGCGGCTGGCCATCGATGTGCATGAAGAAGGCGGCTACGCGGCGTGGAAGTGGGCGCTGCGGGGTCGGACATCGGGCGAGGGGCGTACGCTGACGGCAGCACCGGAAGAAGCCAGCCGCCGCACGATCGGTGACAGGCGCCCCGAACAGCCGAAGAGGGAATGTGCGCGGTGGGATCGCGCTGCCGTCAGGCAACCGATCGAGCGGGAATGTGGCGTGAAGCTGGCGGTACGGACGGCAGGCGACAACCTGAAACGCTGGGGCCTTACGCCGCAAAAGCCGGTCAGGCGCGCCTACGGACAACGTCCGGTTGCACGTTGTCTATTACCCTGATCGCCCAGTCCCGCAGGTAGGCCATGCTGCGGTGCGCAGAGAACCGAAGATAATCGAACGCCGTGCCAATAAGGGAAAAGTTCTTGGTGCGCGCCCCCGCCTTAATGGGTATGCGCTGACCGTCTATGGTTGTAATCCGCTGAATGACGTGGCGTGTTTTTCGTCGGCCACTCAGGAAGGCTTGCCCGGCGTGGTGGCCGTGGCCGATCGGCTCGACCCGATCAAGCCAGTCCCCGGCGCCTAGTACGCCGGCCCGTGACGGAGCCAGTCCCCGGCGGCGGTTGATTGTGACTGGGAAAGACGGAGATCCAGAGGCTGTGGAGGGCGGTGTGAGACCTGAAAGGCCCACGCGACAGGAAGAGGACGAACCACCACGGCCCTAGTACGTATGTCATATATACCAATTAGGGCCGTGGTGGTCGGATAGACATAAATAACCAATTAGGTTATTATACCGTCATGGAGAAACGGACTCCGCATTGCCCGCTCGCCACCGTCAAGGCCTTGGTCGAGGCCGGCGGCCTTCGTACAACACAGGCGGCGCGTGCCGGCGCCGTGGCGATGGGCTTTGATGTCGCCGGTATGCGGGCTGTCGTGATGGCCCTGGACTCCGCGGATTTCTATAAGAGCATGACTACGCACGCCGATCATAGGATCTGGCAGGATGTCTACAGGCCCCACACGGACGCGGGCGATGTCTATCTGAAACGGGCCGTGTCGACGATGTGCTGATCGTGTCGTTCAAGGAGCTATGACCATGAAATGTCCCGTATGCGGCGGCGCGGACCTGATTCGAGACACCCGCGACCTCCCTTATACCTACAAGGGTGAGACCACCACCATCCCGGCGGTGACAGGGGAGTTCTGCCCGGCGTGCGGGGAGGCCATTTTGGATGCCGCGGAATCCGATCGCGTCATGCGCGAGATGAAGGCCTTTGCGAAAGAGGTCAATGCCGCTGTCGTCGATCCCGCCTTCATCGTCTCGGTGCGCAAGAAGCTCGCCCTCGATCAGCGCGAGGCCGCCGGGATCTTCGGCGGCGGCGTCAATGCCTTTTCGCGCTATGAGACGGGTAAGACCCGGCCACCACTTTCCCTGGTGAAGCTTCTCAAGGTACTCGACCGCCATCCCGACCTCTTAAACGAGGTGCGGGGCGCTTAAGCACTACCCTCACGGGCGGCTGGAGAAACACTGCCCCCCGGCACATGGCACCCGGTACACGCGCGGATCTGTAAAAACGACTTCATGCCCTCGCCACTGCGCCTGTCGTGATGTGATGAGCTTGTGTTCCATATATCTGGGGGCGCCGGGAGGGCCCCGAGGAAGGTCACCGGGGGAAGCGTGATCAAGGCATCCCTGCGTTTGCGGTCGATTGCTTTCTATCGACGCCGGGTGTTCATGACCCACAAACCTGGGCGCGCGGGCTTTGCACACCGACTTCCGGGCAAGGGCTATCGCGTGAGCCCCGCGCGCGCAGCGGTTGAGTAATTAGCGGTACCGAGTAATACCGAGGGGCCGTTGGGCATGCCATTTGCGGTGCCAGTAGCCTTGCGAGTGTGGGGTCGGCTTTATGGTGTGCCGGTGATTATTGCTGACAACAGACACACCCCCAAGGAGGTGGGTTGGACAAATCCTGTGGGGAGAGAGGAAGCGGTGCCTCGGGATCGCTTGGTCCGTGCTACAATCGCACGAGGGTCCTTAGCAACAAAGGGGCGATGCCCGTGAAACAGATAGCGGAAGCAGTCATTGACGAGAACGGTCACATCCATCTCATGGAACCGCTTCATGTCACAGGCCCCCACCGTGCCTTGGTGACCGTGCTCGATGAGCCGCCGGCGGCTTGGGACCAGACACTTGCGGCGGCGGAGCGGTCTCTGGCGCAGGATTGGCTGCGTCCCGAAGAGGATGAGGCATGGGCGCACCTCAAGTAGGTGTGGTCATCCTGATTCCGTTCCCTTTCTCGGACTTGTCCGGTACGAAGAAGAGGCCGGCCTTGGTCCTGGCGGATGCGGGGCGCAGTGATCGGGTCTGTGCGCAGATTACCAGTAACCCATATGGGGACACCGCGGCCATAGTGCTTACCGAAGGCGACTGTGTGGGCGGCTCGTTGGCGCGCACAAGCTATATGAATCATACCAAACTCGAAGGGATTTATTTCGAGGCAGTGAGGAGGGTGCAGGTGGGGGAGGCCCCACGGCGGTGGCCTGGGACATGAGGCTTTCCACGAACCGGATCTTTATCTGGTTGGCGGCTTATCGGCCTAACCGGCCAGTCGAGCATTGGGAAGTCAACGACCGCTGATTAGCCCTAAGGCAACTCTGATTCAGTCCGTACATACAAGCCGTTATGGTACAATGGCGCAAGTTAAAACGGATTAATTCCATGCGCCAGCTCACCTTAGCCACCGGTACCTTCGAGACCCATAGGAAGCCCACCCGTCGCGAGAAGTTTTTGGCGGATAGGGAGAAAGTGGTGCCCTGGCAGGATCTGTGCGCGGTGATCGCACCCTATTATCCCAAGGGCGAGAACGGTAGGCCTCCGGTGGGGCTCGAGCGCATGTTGCGCATTTATTTCCTCCAACAGTGGTTCAATCTCTCTGATCCAGGAGCGGAAGAAGCGCTATATGATTCCCAGGCCATGTGTGCCTTCGTCGGCATCGACCTCGGCCGGGAGCCAGTGCCGGATGAGACCACCATCTTGAAGTTCCGCCATCTCCTCGAGAGGCATCATCTCGGGAAGAAGCTCTTCCGGGAGGTCCACCGGCATCTGGAATCCCAAGGCGTCAAGGTCACCCAGGGCACGATCGTCGACGCCACTGTCATAAACGCGCCCTCATCGACAAAGAACAAAGCAGGGAAACGCGACCCCGGCATGCTCAGACCAAGAAGGGTAATCAGTGGTACTTCGGCATGAAGGCTCACATAGGCGTCGATAGCAAAACCAAGGTCATCCATGCGATCGTAGCCACCGCCGCGAATGTTCATGACGCCACGGTCCTGTCCGATCTCCTCCATGGCGACGAGACCCGGGTGTGGGGCGACTCAGCGTATCAGGGCCAGACCGATGTTCTTCGGCAACACGCCCCCAAGGCCCGCGACCTCACCAATCGCCGCACTCGGTATAAGGGCGTCGTGAACGAGATCGAGCGTGCCCGTAACCGTATCAAGTCCCAAGTCCGCAGTCGCGTGGAGCATGTCTTCGGTGTCATCAAAGGCGTGTTCCAGTTCACCAAGGTCCGCTACCGGGGGCTTGAGAAGAACGCCCATCGGCTCTTTGTCACCTGCGCGTTGGCCAACCTGTACCTCGCCCGCCGACGCTTGTTGCGACGTTCGCGGGCGTAATCCGTCCGGAATTCGGGTTTCACGCCACAAAAGGCCTCCCGAACGGTAAGCGTCCGGCCG
>JAJYDN010000014.1 GCA_021777535.1 Pseudomonadota bacterium | reverse complement strand
GATCGGCGATCGACGTAACGCCAGTACCCGCCCCGGGCTCCGGATCGGCCGACGCCCCCGCCGCCGGTCCGGGTGCGGCGTATCCAGTCCGCCATCCAGTCTCACCGCCCGAAGCATCTGCGCGCGCAGAGCAGATCGCACACTCACCGTGCGCGACCTGGCAAGCTGCGTGAGCTTGGTCCGCCCTTCCTGAGTCAACGTGATCGGGGCTGCACAACGCATCGATGGCCTCCTCTCTTGTCCTCTATCACCGGGACAGGAAAGGGTCATATTAGTTCCTGTGATTATGGAGCACTACACTAGGTCGCGTCCTCGAGGCCACCAGAAAACTGCGGGCCCTCCCGAGCTAACCAGATCTTGCAGTTGAAAGCTCATATAATATTTTGTATACTACGGACATGGATTCGCACAAATCTGTGGAGTTTAGAGGCACCACGCTAGAGGACCTGCGGACCTTTCCGCCTGAAACGCGACGGGAAGCTGGTCATCAAATCGACCATGTGCAAAAGCGGGCGCGACCCTGACAACTGGAAACCGATGCCGGCGATCGGGAAAGGGGTGCGCGAGATTCGCATTCGGAATGCCGTCGGCGCATTCCGAGTGATCTATCTCGCCACGTCGGCTGACGCCGTGTACATACTGCACTGCTTCCAGAAAAAAGACACAGAAGACAGCCAAAGTTGATCTGGACTTGGCGAAAGAGCGTTACCACGACCCGGTGAAGGAGTTACGACGATGAGCAACAAACGATTTGCGAGCGTATGGGACGCCATTGAGGATACCCCGGAAGCGGCCGAAAACATGAAACTGCGTTCGGCGCTAATGATGGCCCTGAAAAAACGTATTGAATCGGCGGGTCTCAGTCAGGCGCAGGCCGCGAAGCTGTTCGGTGTCACGCAGCCGCGCGTGTCCGATCTGATGCGCGGCAAGATCAATCTGTTTGGTCTGGACGCGCTCGTCAACATGGCGGCAGCAGCCGGCTTGCACATCGAGCTGCGCGTAAAGAACGCGGCCTAGTCACCAGGATCCGAAACCAAGCTGCCATGACCAGCACCCGCCCGCGGCGTGTGCCCGCGGATATTCGGCCGGCAATAATGGCTCGCGCGACCGGCCCGAGCCCCCTTCTGGATCTGTGCAACGGATCCGTGCACACCAACCCCCGTTTCCCGTAATCTACATTAGAATATCCAGTATCATGATTGCGGGACCTCCCTGTCGCGCAGATCCGGTTCAGTGCCCATGCTAGACAGCATGGGTTTCTTCCGGATGTCGCGAATGAATGTACCGTTCTCTGCTACCAGATTGCGCCGTTCCATTGGGGAGTACACCTTGACGTTCAATTCCCGGCCTAAACGCCCTGGAGTGAATAGAGGGCGGTGATCACGGCCTTGAACGATACGTCGCCGGTCACCAGCACGTCGATGTCGCTTTCGGATCGCCAATAGCGCTTCCCGGACCACCTGTGAATGTTCGCATCCGCTGCGGATCTGCCGTTCGCTGGACTCGTCAATTCCACCTCAGTTGGCGTGAGCCGTGCCTTGCTGGAGAGGATCCCAGTCAACCAACTTTTGCAGACGACGGGCATACCCGCCATAGCCGAAATCCTTCTTCGATCACCCAGAGGGATTATCGGCAGGAACGTGCTGAAATGCGGAGATGGCATTCGGCGCGCGACCTGCGCCTCCTGCCCCATTCCCCTCCGTGCCGCGCCTGAAAGAGCTCGTGAAGGTCAGTCGTCCCCTGATCCGCCTCTGACGCACAATCATTCACCGACAATCATCCGGACGGTTTCGGGTGCTTCTGTCTCCTCACCCGCCCCTGGCAGATCGGCGATCGACGTAACGCCAGTACCCGCCCCGGGCTCCGGATCGGCCGACGCCCCCGCCGCCGGTCCGGGTGCGGCGTATCCAGTCCGCCATCCAGTCTCACCGCTCAGGGGGTAGCTTTACGAGAATCTGCCTTTCGCGCCCCTGCGGTCGCGCCGCCACGGGGCGGGCGCCGTCTGGCTGCCGGACACCAGGCGCTGCGCGCGGCATCCGTGCGGGCCAGCCGTACAGGTTGCAGGCTGCGCGCCACCCGCTCCGCGCCCGGTCCGCGCCGCGCACAGGGCGCACAGTAACGGGTGCTCTTCCATCCAGAACACCGAACGCGTCTTGCGGTCCCACAACGACACCGCATGGGTGACGTCCGCCCCGCACTGGCAGTAGATTTTTACGGACATTGCGTTCTCCTTTGGGACCGCGTGCACAGCGGCTGCGGGATCCTCCCGTCTGCGTGTGCGCTCCCCGTCATGCCAGCCCTCCTACCCCATCCGCCAGACGCTGCGCCTCGACCGTGACAGGCAGCGGCGTGTCCGGCGCGAGCTCCGGCAGCTGCAGGCGCCAGCCGTTGGCAAGGGTTACGCAGCCGCCCCACAGATCACCGCGGTCGGCGGCCAGGATCGGCTGCTCCAGATCCTTTTTGGCGATGTAGGCCGTCAATACGCCATCGAGGCCTTTGCGAATCGTCACCTTCATCTGCTCTCCCTCTCCCTCCACCTGCAGGCCATAAAAGCCGTCGCCGTCCCTCATGGCCAGAACACCCGGCCGCGGTCGGTATTGATTTCCCCCAGAAGCGCCGCCAGCGCCACGTACTCGGCATGATGGCGCCACGCGCGCTGCGCATGGTCGCGCCGGTAGAGCCGCCAGCGCCCCGACGCGGGCACAAATTCGATCCAGGCGATCAGAATGGTCCCGCCCTGCTCGTCTACGTTGCGCGAACAGCATGGGCTTTCGATGCAGTAGCCGTTGACCAGGCCCTGCACCCGCGGGCGCACATAGCGGTACCGCAGACGGTGCGCCAGCGCCCGCTCGATGCGGCGCCGGTCGACATCATTGGGATGCGCGCACCCCGCGACCGGAAGGACGCGTGCCTGGCCGTCTGTCTCCCTCATCGCAAGCCCCCACCCGGGGCATCGTCCGGGGCCGCGGCCACCAGGGCGAGTTCATGGGCGCGCATGCCGACCCGGTAACCGCGTCCCACGAAATCGACATCGTAGATGTAGTAGCGCTGCAGGAAACTGCCGATGCCAACGACGTAACCCGCATCGCCGGTCTCGATCAAGACCTCTCCGCGCACACGCCCCCGGAAGGTGCCGTCATTGCGCACCGCGTGGCACGCGCGCACCTTGTCGCCACAGCCAAAGCGCGGCGGTCCGTGAAGCTCCATGGTCTCGTCCGTCTCCTGCATCTTCGGTCCTCGCAGGTCCTCTACGCGCAAAAAGCGCTCTCTTCTCAAACCTGCGCCTGGTAGCGTGGATAGGAGGAATCGACCACACAGGTATCCTCGACGGGGCAGACCGCGACGCACTGCGGGTCATCGAAATACCCGATGCATTCCGTGCACTTCTCGGCCTTGATGACATATGTGCCGTTCTTTTCGCGGATCGCGTTGTTGGGGCATTCCGGCTCGCAGGCCGCGCAGGCGCTGCATTGGGAACCGACGATCTTGTAAGCCATGATGAACCTCCCTCCTCAACCTAGAGTTGTTGCCGAAAATCTTACCCTGCCGCCTACGCCACGACGTAGGCACCCTGGCGCAACGGCGCGTCCTGCCCGGTGCGGTGCACGGTCTCGCCGCGCTCTACCCGCCCGGCGTAGTCATGAAACCAGCCGCGGATCGAGACATGTATCAGCCCCTCGGCGAAACGCTCCACCGCCTCGATGCCCGCTGCCGCCAGCCGTTCGCGGGGATAGGCGCCGATGCGGGCCGCAAGCACCGCGGCGCAATCGTTCAGGGAGCAGACGGCCGCATGCAGCCTTTCTTCGTCGGCCATGGCGTCTTCGCCCTTGAGATCCACCCGCCGGTGGCCGGCAAACCGGACCCCTTGCGCATCGACTTCGTAGATCTGGAACTCCCGGGCGCGGCCGAAGTGCACATTGATGCGCCCGGCACCCGATGTGGCCACCGCCACTTGCGCCCGCACGCCGGGGGCGGCCATGGGCAGTGGCGGCTCCTGCGCATGACGCGCACGCGCATCCTCCCTGCGCGTCTCCTCGATGCGGGCTTGCGCTGCACGGCGCACCGCGTGATCGGGCTGCACCGGAATGGAGGCGATCTTCTGCAGGGTGAATTCCGCTGCGCGGTCTTCACCGAGGAGCCCCACGGCATCTGCCCGGCACTGGCGGCAATGGCGCATGAGGGCCGCCCCGCCGGCGCAGCGGTCCTGTACCGCCTTCAACTCCTGCGCGGTCGGCGCCCGCTGTCCGGAAAGCCCGAAGGCCGTGCCGTGCTCGGGGGCCGATATGAGCGGCATGATGTTGTGCAAAAAGGCGCCTTCTGCCTTGACCACGCGGTTTACCTGGACCAGGTGATCCTCATTCACGCCCGGTATCAGCACCGAATTCACCTTGCACAGGACGCCGCGGGCGACCAGCATCCGCAACCCCTCCATCTGGCGCGCACACAGGATCTCGGCGGCCTCCAGACCGCGGATACGGCGGTGGTCATAAAAGATCCATGGGTAGATCCGGCTTGCCACCTGCGGATCGATGGCGTTGATCGTGATGGTCACGTGATGCACGTTCAGCCGGATGATCTCGTCTACGTGATCGGGCAGCGCCAGGCCATTCGTCGACAGACACAGGTGCACATCCGGAAGGATCGCGGCCACACCCCGCAGCGTGGCGAAGGTCTTCTCCGGATTGGCCAGCGGATCCCCGGGACCTGCGATGCCGACCACGCTCATCTGCGCAATGGCGCCGGCGACTGCCGCGACCTTGGCCACCGCCTGTGCGGGCGACAGGCGCTCGCTCACTACGCCCGGACGTGATTCGTTCGCGCAATCGAACTTCCGGTTGCAGTAGTTGCACTGGATATTGCAGGCGGGCGCCACCGCCACATGCATCCGCGCGTAATGATGGTGGGCCTCCTCGCTGTAGCAGGGATGGCGGCGCACCTTCTCGCGGATGGCATCGGGCAGCTCGTCTTCGCGCGCAGACGATCCACACCGGGAAGCCTTGCACCCGCCGCCGGCGACCGGCCCCTCCCGGAGCACCGCCGCTTCCCCGGGGCCCCTCTCAAGCTTTGCGTCTCTCATGCATCCTCCGCGCGCCTTCTGTGCGTCGCAGGTTCGCAAAGCAATCCCTGTGCCAGAGGGAAAAATCCCGACAACATGCGCAGTCTGCCGCCCTTGCCGTGTCGCGATACCGACACAGGCTGCGGGGGAAGGGCGCTTTTGTCGCATTTGCGACCAACGGCGATGGGGGCGCCGGCTGCCGCTACCGGTGTTGGCTCGTGATGGCCCGCAGGCCCTTGGAGGGGATGAGCGCGACCTATGCATAGGTGGCTCGCAGCGGGACCTTCGATGAAGGCGGGCGTTCCCTCGGGATCAGCGGGCGCGGTCCACGGCATGCCGCCCCGGATCCTCCGGCCTGCCACGACAACGCCCCGGCGGCGCCACCCGGTGCACCCTCATAAGGCCAATCGCAGGGTCTCCAGAATCTGCTGCACCCGCCGGGGGTCGACACCGGCCTGACGGGCATAAACTGGCCAGTCCGCCACGACGCTCACGATCTCGTCCAGGATTTCGCCTGGCTGGCTGACACCAATCGACTGACCGACCGCAATGAGGTCGGCCCGGGTGAAGTGGTCGCGCTTGCCGTTGATGGTCATCTGGTGCTGGCCGGTCCACTGGCCCTTTGGATTGTGCGCATACATCATGTCGAAGGCCGGTGCCAGGCGCCAGCGGCCGTCCCGGCCCATCAGGAAGGCGATGTTCTTCGTGTGGTCGTCCTGGTTGCGCGCCACCACATTGAACAGCATGCGCCGGTATTGCTGGACCGCCTCGGCCTTGGCCAGCCGCAGGCGGCGCATCACGCCGAAGACCTGCTCATAGCCGTAGATCCCGGCGGCGTTGTAGTCGTAGTGGGCGATGCCGCACAAAGACTGCAGATGCAGCTTCTCGCCGCCCTGGCGATCGAAGCGCCGGGTCATGAAATGCGCGCGGCCGTTTTCCTCCAGCAACCGGCATTCTGTCATCCCGATACCGGCAGCCCGGGCCATCAGGTAATAGCCGTACTCGATGCGGCCGTACCCCTGCGGTGCGCCGAGTTCCAGGTCCGCCACGCCGTCGAACTTGAGCAGCCAGTAATCGAAACCCGCCGGGGCGTCCGTCTGCCCCGAGCGCACCCGGCCCTCGGCATCCATGGCGATGACGGCCTTGGGGCGCGCGCCGCCGGCGGAAGTCCCCACGCGCAACATGTCGCGCAGCGCGTCCTCATCCGGCCCGTCCCCATCGCCCAGCCGGGCGTCAAGCCGGCCACGCTCGCGCATGATCTTCTGGGCAAGCCCGACGAGTTCGGCCACTTCCACGGGTACGCTCCGCTCCAGGCCTCGCGTCATGGCCGGTTCGAACTCCAGGGCCCCCATGCCCCGGATGCCGGTGTAACACAGACGCTCCACCGGGCTGAAATCGGCGGCGCCGCGCCCGATCCTCGCAAGCCAGGCATCGATGACGGCGTTGCCGAACTTATCCGGCAGGGCGTCGGCCAGTAACCCCGGCAAACCCAGGAAGGTCTCGCGGTTTAGTGCCGGGAACGCGAAGACGCGTCCGCGCGCCTCGCGCAGCGGCATGGTAAGCGGAGCTACGTCCCAACCGGAGACCATGAACCCCGGCGCAAACTCGAATGCCGCCACTTGGCGGTCCGCCAGCCATGCCACCGCCCCGATCCGCTGGCCCCACAGGCGCACGGTGGCCGTGTGGACCTTCTCTACCATGGGGCGCCATCCTCCCCCTCGCCTCCCGGGACCCTGCCGTGCTTGCCTGAGGCGCGCCGGCGCGGGCGCCCCTGACGCCTGGCGAGTTCCAGCGGGCTCACCGCAGGCTCCGGGATGAAGCTGTCCAGGGCCTCCAGGGCACCGAGCTCCCGCAGTACCGCAATGACCGTCTCCAGCTTGCCCTTGCCGGTCTCGAGCGCCTTGACGGTACCTATGCCCAGGACTGCGCTGTCTGCCAGTTCTTTCTGGGTCCGATTCTTGCGCAGGCGCAATGCCCGCAGACGCCGGCCCAGGTCCTGCGCGATGGCTTGATCGGATTGGGCGTAGTAGTCAGTCAGCATAATCGTTGCCTTTTGTGCACTTGACCGCAAAATATAGCCAATAGACTCAAATCCTTGTCTATTACGTAATTGGCATCCTACCTCACTTGCCGATTTATGGGAATGATCGTAATAGACATGAATAAAGCTCTACAGTCCATTTAGTTGGCATAATCGCAATATACATGGCTATTACTCTATGCGATGAGAGGGCTACCTCGCCACTGTGCATGGAGGGCTTGGATTGCCCAAAGCGCCCCCCGTCTTGCCGGCCACCGGCGTATCGACCTGATGCCGCGTCCGCGGGGCCCAGGCGTTCTTGAACGAGACCCCCTTAAGGCGCCCTTGCAGCCTGCCACCCTGATCGATGGGGGTCGCCGCGCATGAACGGCGCAGGGACCGCCGGCGATCAGACCGGCCGCCGCCTTCACCAGGGCGCCCGCACGCGGCCCGCGGGACCGGCCAGGGCCCGGACGGTGGACGGGATGATCGGCAGCACAATCACGGCCGCCCGAACTGGACGGAGACCCCGTCCGCCAGATTCTGCATGGAGGGCACGAGCCCGGCTGTCTGAAAAGCTGCCGGGATGCGTCCGGCCACCGCACTGCGCCGCCCCGCCGTGCGTCCCGTCCTGCCCCTGGGTGCTGCGCGCGTCTTTTGCCGTCCATGCGGTCCGGTCCGGATGGTCCATGGCGCATCCTCTCGCATCGGGCAAGCCCGGCTAATCCCCGCATGCCCCCGGGTCCAGGCAGATCCCGGTAGCCGTACGATAATTCCGGCCCATTGATTCCCCTGCATCATGGCGTAGTATTGCCCGCATCATGATCGTGACATGTCAATCTTCGCGCACGGAGCACGCTGGCACGGACCGGGCCACGCCATCGAAACGCTGGCGGCGGGCCCTTGCGGGCGCAGGCGTCGCGGTGGTGGCCATAACGATCCTGACGCAGACGGTCTTCGCGGCCAGTCAAGCGCCGGCGCCGGTAGTTCCCGCGCATCCTTACGAACCCTTTGGCGCGGGGGCCGGCTGGGGCTACGGATATGGGATGGGTCCGGGCATGATGGGGTATGGGATGTGGTTTGGCGGGCTGCTGTCGCTGCTGGTCCTGGTCGGCATCATAGCCGGGGTCGTGTTCCTGGTGCGGTCTCTGTTTACCGGCCGGCCCGGACACCCGCAAGGGCCTGGAGCCGGCCGGGGAACGGCGCAAAAGCTCCTCGACGAGCGCTACGCGCGGGGCGACATCGGCCGCGACGAATACCTGGAAAAGAAACGGGATTTGAGCGGATAACGCCTACCTGAGCGCAATGGGCCGCCGGGGATCCCTTTGCGATCCAGGCAAGGGACGAGGCCGGTTGCACGCCGCATCGCGCACCGCGCCGACCCCGGGCAGCGGCATCAGGGAAGGCGCCTGGACGTGAACGCGCGAGATCTTCTGGCGTCTTCCGATCGCAAGTGCCGCCGCCGTCACCGGCGGCCCGCATGTCCCCGTGCGCTGAGGCCGCCCGGAATGTCCCTGACCACGAGCGGCTCTCTTTCACCAGGCCTGTCTTGATGCGGCCGCCCGCTGCCTGCCGGGTCCGGCGTGGATACCGCGCGCGAGAACGCGCCCTGTCATTCATCCGGAAACGCATCCGAAACCGCCCACACCCAGAAACGCGCCTGCGTCTTTTGGCCGACACCGATCCCGCCGGAATCGAGATAGAGCGCCCAGGCCCAGTCGGGCTCGAACATACTGGTGGTTGAAGACCAATAGACCTCGCGCACGCTTCGAAACGGGTGCGCGCGTGGCAACGCCGGATGATGGCTGTCGCAATCGACGAGGGACTCGAGCTCATTGATGTTAGGCAGCCGCCAGCCCCGTTCCGGGCCGCCGTTTAAGCGCCTGACGGTGGCGAGCGCCTCCATCCAGTCGACCGCCGTGCCCGCCGCGTCCGCGACCATTTTCCAGCGCAACCGGGTCAGGCGATCGACGACCACATCGCCGTTGCACACAAAGCGCGGGTGAGGCCACCCCGCGCCCATGCGCATTTCCCCATCCTGCCGTGTCCCTGCGCATTCGATCACTCCGGAGTCCGCGTAGCAGTGCGTTTGCCCCGTTACCGGCAGGACCCTGCTGGTACCGCGCACGGGCCACACCATGAACGACTGGTCTTTCCCCCCGAAAAACATCCGGCCCCCGTCCATGCTGACATACCACGCATACGCGGGTGCCATTGCGGCAGTCGTCGATGACCAGTACCAGCCGTTGAAAACATCCGTAAAGGGATGCCCCGCAGGCAGCGCCGGCCGCCGGGTTTCATGGCTTATCAGACTGCGCAGCTCCCTGCGGTTGGGCAGCCTCCAGTCGGCGTGGCCAAGGGCGCACACCCCGTTCATTTGCCCGATGAAACCGAGCGCCTCCGGCCATGTCAGCGGAAACTCCGCCAACCCTGCGTGGCGGCTCCAATCCAGGCCGGTCAGGCGGTCTTGCACGACCGGCCCCATGACCCAAAAACGCGGACTGGGCCAGGGAATTCCCCGCCGGTACTCGGCATCCTGGCCGCTGCCGGGACACGCGATGGGGCGCCCGGCGCCATCGGCGCATCCCTTCTGGCCGCTGGCCATGTATCCGGTCACCAAACCGCGCCAATCGCCCACGGGGCCCCCACACGACATCTGCCAGAACCTGAACCGGGCGAGATCCGCCACCGCCCGCCGCCTGCCATTATCCTAACCCGGTTGCGCCGCGCCTGCCTTCGGTCCCGGGCAGGCAGTGCCCGCCTTTGCGCGCGCCGCTTATGGCCGGCCCAAATCCGCGCGCCGCCCGTGCAGTGGCCAACTCACCGCAGCGCCGCCGTGTTTCCGTCATCGGGCACCAAGAAGGCCGCGGCCGCCCCCTACCCGCCGCGGTTCCGGGGCCTGCTGCCCGCAAGACACGGACTAGAAATGTTTTATCGGGATGTTGTGCTTGCGCAGCGCATAGGCGATCTGCCGGGGCGTCAGCTTCAAGAGGCGCGCAGCCTTCGCCTGCACCCATCCGCATTGCTCCATGGCCCACACAAGACGCGCCCGTTCGGACTGCGGTGCGGCGGCTTCCGCCGCTTCCGCCGCTTCCGCGGCTGGTTGTGCCGCAGCCGCAGGCGGGATCCGGATGGTCCGCGTCGTCCCGTGTTCGTGGAGGGCCATCGACAGGCATTTGCCCTGCTGGCAGGGGAGATCGGTTGCGCGGATCGCATCGCCGCGCGCCATGGTCGCCCCCCGCTCGATGCAGTTTTGCAGCTCGCGGACGTTGCCGGGCCAGCTGCAGTCGGAAAAGATCCGCAAGGCCTCGGGGGCGATCCTCAGCTGCCGCTGGTTGTCCTTGTTGAAGTGCTCCAGGAAATGCGCGGCGAGCAGCGGGATGTCCTCCCGGCGCTCGCGCAGCGGCGGCAGGAAGATCGTCACCACGTTGATCCGGTAATACAGATCCTCGCGGAAGAGTCCGCGGCTCACCGCCTCTTCGAGGTTGCGGTTGGTGGCAAAGACGAGGCGCACATCGACATGGATGGGCCGGGTGCCGCCGACCCGCTCGAACTCGCGCTCCTGAAGGACGCGCAGGAGCTTCGTCTGGAAGGCAGGCGAGATCTCGCCGATCTCGTCCAGGAAGAGGGTGCCGTTGTGGGCGAGCTCGAAACGGCCCTTGCGCTCCTGGGTGGCCCCGTGAAGGCGCCCTTTTCGTGGCCGAAGAGTTCGGATTCGAGCAGCGTTTCACTGAGCGCCGCGCAGTTGACGCGCACGAAGGGTCCCTGCGCGCGCGGACTGTGGTTATGCATGGCCTGGGCGATGACTTCCTTGCCGGTGCCGGATTCACCACGCAAAAGCACCGTCGATCTGCCGGGGGCCGCCTGGTAGACCTCGGCGAACACCTGCTGCATGCGCCGGCTCATGCCGACCACGTCGCGCAGCGTGCGCGTCTCGCTCCCTTCGTGCAGCGCCTTCTGCAGGCGGTGGCTCTCGTGCATCATCCGCGCGTGTTCGGCCATGACGCTCCTGTGCAGCCGCACCGTCTGGCCGATGAGGTTGGCCACCATCTTCAAAAGCTGCACGTCGCGCTCGAAGCGTCCCGGCGTCTGGCCGCTCTCCCGCTCCCGGTCGACGCTCAAGACACCCAGCGTGTCGCGGCCGGCCTTGACCGGCACGCCGATGAAGGCGATGACCCGGCCACCGTTCAGGTCCCGCGAACGGGTCCGGTTGAGAAAGAGCGGCTCGCGCGAGATGTCGGGGATCACCATCGGGGCCCCCGAGGTGAGGATGCGGCCGACCACCCCCTCACCGGCCTGATAGCGGCCCCGGCGGATTTCCTCGACCGTAAGCCCGTATGCCCCAGCCGTGTGCAATTCGCCTGATTCCTGCACCAGACTGACCATGCCCCGGCGCATGTGCAGCCCCGTCGACAGCACGCCCAGCACCTCGCGCAGCGTCCTGCCGACCTCGAGAGAGGAATTCAGGATCTTGCTGATCTCATAGATCGCCACCAGTTCGGCACAGTTCTCCGCTTCCTTTCCGCTGTCCATGGGATCTCCTCACACTCCCTAGCTGCCGTTTGATGAAAGAACCCCAGAGCAATTCCCGTACCACATCGGCGGGCGCCCGGGAGACCCCCGCCGGGGCCTGCCGCCTGCCCCTGTCCGGAAGCGCACATTTCCGACAAATGTCGGGTTTCCCACTGCGCGAGCCTGCGCCCCGGATACGCCTCAAGGCGCGCCGGCGCGCCGTTTGCGCCTTCTGGCACATGGATTGCTTTGCGCAGACCGAGTGCTTCGGACGAGACGCCCATGGCCACCCAAGTCATCATCAACGACACCACGCTGCGCGACGGCGAACAGACCGCCGGCGTCGCCTTCACGCCAGACGAAAAGCTCGCCATTGCCCAGGCGCTCGCGCAGGCCGGCGTTCCCGAACTCGAAATCGGCATTCCGGCCATGGGCCCCGACGAACGCGAGGCGATCGGCATGATCGCCGCGCGCGTGGGCGCCCGCCTGATCGCCTGGGGGCGCATGTGCACAGCCGACATCGAGGCCGCGCGCCTGTGTCCGGTGCCGATGCTGAATCTGTCCATCCCGGTGTCGGATCTGCACATCCGGAAAAAGCTGCGCCGCGACCGTGCCTGGGTCGTGCGCCAGATCGCCCGCTGCGTACCCCGCGCGCGCGATCTCGGCTTTGCCATCTGCGTCGGCGCCGAAGACGCCTCCCGCGCCGATCCGGACTTTCTGTTGAAGGCAGCCCAGACCGCCCAGGCGGCCGGCGCCGAGCGCATCCGCTATGCGGATACCCTGGGCATCCTCGATCCGTTTGCGACCGACGCCGCGATCCGCTCCCTGCGCGCACACCTCGACATCGACATCGAGATGCACGCCCATGACGACCTCGGCATGGCGACCGCCAACACCCTCGCCGCCGTCCGCGCCGGCGCCACGCACATCAACACCACGGTGAACGGTCTCGGGGAACGCGCCGGCAATGCGCCGCTCGAGGAGGTCGTGTTTGCCTTGCGGCTTACGCAGGCCATCGATACGCACATCGACACCCGCCGCCTGCCCGCCATCTCGGGCCTCGTGAGTGCGGCCTCCGGCCAGATGGTGGCGACCAACAAGAGCATCGTCGGCGCCGCGGTCTTCACGCACGAGGCCGGCATCCATGTCGATGGCCTGCTGAAGGACCTGCGGACCTACCAGGGCGTGGATCCCGCCGAGATCGGCCGGACCCACCGCATCGTGCTCGGCAAGCATTCCGGCACCGCCTCCGTGATCGAGGCCTACAGACGGCTTTCCATCGGCCTTGACGAGACGCAGGCGCGCGCCATTCTCCTGCGCGTGCGCGCGCATGCCGTAGCCCACAAGCGCGCGCCGGGGGCCTTGGACTTGCGGCGCTTTTACCAGGAGACCCATGCATGCCCGCACGCATAGACCCCCCGGCCCCGGACTGCGGCCCGCCCCTCCGGGCGCCGGCGGCGACTGGCGCCTCCCTGGCGCTCGAGCGGCTCGCCGTACGAACGCGGGAGCTGTCGGCAGCCGAGGATTTTTTCCAGCATTTCGGCGTGCCGTTTGCGCCCGCCGTGCTCCATAGGTGCCGCCTGCACGTGTTGAAGCGCTTTCACCAGTATCTGCATGCGTGCCCGCCGCCTGCGGGCGATGAGGCGGCACTCCACGCCCACGCCCATGCCCTGCTGGCCCGCGCCTACGCGGATTTCGTGGACTCGACCCCGCAGGAGGAAAAGGTCTTCGCCGTGTTCTCGGCGGGAGCCGAACAGCGCGTGAGCCTGAGTACCGTGCGCGCCACGCTGCCATCGCACAACCAAAGGAGCTAACAGATGCATATCCTTGTCTGCATCAAGCAGGTACCGGACAGCGCCCAGATCCGCGTCCACCCGGTGACCAACACCATCATGCGCCAGGGCGTACCGGCCATCGTCAACCCCTACGACCTCGTGGCCCTCGAAGAAGCGCTGCGTCTGAAGGACCGCACCAGCGCGCGGGTCACTGTGCTCACCATGGGGCCGCCCCAGGCAGAGAGCGCACTGCGCAAGGCGCTTTCGTTCGGTGCCGATGAGGCCATATTGCTCACCGACCGCGCCTTCGCCGGCGCCGATACGCTCGCGACCAGCTACGCGCTTGCCGCCGCCATCCGCAAGATCCGGGACGACATGCCCGTCGATCTCGTCTTTACCGGCAAGCAGACCATCGACGGCGACACCGCCCAGGTCGGACCGGGCATCGCCACGCGCCTTGGGATGCAGCTCCTCACCTATGTGAGCCGCATCGATCGGGTCGATCTCGAGCGCGGGGAAATCACGGTGCAGCGGCGGGCCGAAGGCGGTGTGCAGGTGCTGCGCACGCGCTTGCCCGCCGTCATCACCGTGCTCGAAGGGATCAACGAGATGCGCTTTGCGACCATGCCCGACATGTTCCGCGCCGCGCGCTACGGGCTTACGGTCTGGGACCGGGAGGCCGCCGGGATCGGCGACGTCACGAAGATCGGCCTGAAGGGGTCTCCCACGGTCGTCTCCCGCGTGTTCGCGCCGACCCCGCGGGCCCAGAAGGCCGAAATCATCCAGACACAGAGCGAACAGCCAGACGACCTCGTCGCCACCTTGCTCGCGAAGATGTTCACCAAACACCCCCCCTTGCGCGCGGCCATCTGCCCGCGCGCCGTCCAGAGGACCTGACCGATGACGCAAGCCCCTCCATCATCCAAACCCGCGGGCCGCCGCAAGGCCGAACTCGACCCGCGCTTCACATCGTACAAGGGCGTCTTCGTTTTCATCGAGCACAACGCAGGCGCGATCCACCCGGTCTCCTTCGAACTCCTGGGCGAGGGACGCAAGCTTGCCGACAAGCTCGGCGTCGAGCTCGCCGGCGTGGTGCTTGCCGAAAGCGACGGCGCGGCGGAGGCCTTCTGCGCGGAGGCCTTCTTCCATGGGGCCGACCTGTGCTATAGCGCAACCCACCCGGCGCTCGCCCACTACCGCAATCAGCCCTACACGCAGACGCTCACGGACATCGTCAACCGCCACCAGCCGGAGATCTTGCTGCTCGGCGCCACCACCATGGGCCGCGATCTGGCCGGCAGTGTCGCCACCACCTTGCAGACCGGACTTACCGCCGACTGCACGGGTCTTGCCATCGATCCGGACAACCGCAGTCTGGCCGCCACCCGGCCCACGTTCGGCGGCACCCTCCTGTGCACCATCCTCACCCTGAATTACCGGCCGCAGATGGCCACCGTACGGCCCCGCGTCATGGGCTTGCCCGAGCGCGACACGAGCCGCCACGGCCGCATCATCGCCGAACACCCCGATCTCATCGAACAAGACATCGTCACGAAGCTGCTCGAATTCATCCCGGATGAACGGCGCGACGAGGCCAATCTCGCGTTCGCCGACATCATCGTGGCGGGCGGCCGGGGCCTGAAGCGCCCGGACAACTTCCGGCTGGTCTGGGATCTCGCCGATGCGCTCGGCGCGGAGGTCGGCGCCACCCGCCCGGTCGTGCAGGCCGGCTGGGTGACCGCCGACCGCCAGATCGGCCAAAGCGGCAAGACCGTGCGCCCGAAGCTCTACATCGCCGCCGGCATATCGGGCGCCGTCCAGCACCGGGTCGGCATGGAAGGCGCCGACGTCATCGTCGCCATCAATCCCGATCCGGACGCGCCCATCTTCGATTTCGCCACCTACGGCATCGTCGCCAATGCCATGCAGATCCTGCCGGCGATGACGGCTGCCTTCCGCCAACACACTGCCGCCATGAAAAAGGCGGTCTGAGGACGCGCCATGAACGAGAATTTCGATGTGATCGTAGTCGGCGCCGGCCCCTCCGGCAATGCCGCCGCCTACACCCTGGCCCGCTCCGGGATGCGCGTCCTGCAGATCGAGCGCGGGGAATATCCGGGCTCGAAGAACGTGCAGGGCGCCATTTTGTACGCCGATGCGCTCGAGCGCATCATCCCGGACTTCCGCGAGGATGCCCCGCTCGAGCGGCATCTGATCGAGCAGCGCGTGTGGATGCTGGACGACACGTCCTATGTGGGATCCGCGTACCGCTCGGCCGATTTCAGCAAACCGCCCTTCAACCGCTACACCATCATCCGCGCCCAGTTCGACAAGTGGTTTTCACAGAAGGTGCGGGAAGCGGGTGTCCTCGTGATCTGCGAGACCACCGTCACGGGCCTCCTGCTGGATGGCCAGCGCGTAGTCGGCGTGCAGACCGACCGCGCCGGCGGTTCCATCTATGCCGACGCCGTCATCCTGGCCGACGGCGTCAATTCACAGCTCGCCCGCAAGGCGGGCTTTCGCCCCGAGATCGAACCGCGCGAGGTGGCGCTCGCCGTCAAGGAAATCCATTTCCTGCCGGAAGAGACCATCCAGAGCCGCTTCAATGTCACCGGCGACGAAGGTGTCGTCATCGAAATGGCCGGCAAGATCACGCAGGGCATGGTGGGTACGGGCTTTCTCTACACCAACAAGGAATCGATCGCCATCGGCGTCGGCTGTCTCCTGTCGGATTTCCGCAAGCAGAAGACCTCCCCCTATGCGCTCCTCGACCGCATGAAGGCCCATCCCGCGATCGCGCCGCTGCTCGCCGGGGGGGAAATGAAGGAATACACCGCGCATCTCATACCCGAGGGCGGCTATCACTCGATACCGCCCATTTACGGGGACGGGTGGCTCATGGTCGGCGACGCCGGCATGTTCGTCAACGGCGTGCACCGTGAGGGCTCCAATCTCGCCATGACGACCGGGCGGCTTGCCGCCGAGACGCTGATTGCATTGCGCAGCGAACGCAAGCCCTTTTCGGCCCGCAATCTCGCGCGCTACCGCGCCAGTCTGGACGAGAGTTTCGTCATGCGGGATCTGCGCAAATACAAGAACCTGCCGCGCATCGTCGAGAAGAACCCGCAGTTTTTCACCGCGTATCCCGAACTCATGAACAAGGCGGCGCACACGCTCATTTCGGTCGACGGTGTCGACAAGAAGGCGAAGGAGCGCGCCATCCGCCAGCGCTTCGTCGCCGCGCGCTCGCGCCTTGGCCTGCTTGGCGACTTTTTCAAACTGTGGAGGGCCTTCGAGTGAAACGGGTAGAGGAGAAACTTTTCCAGAATCGCTATCGCGTCGATGCCGGCCACACGCATGTGCGCATCACCGATCCCGACGTCTGCCGCGTGGCCTGCAAGACCTGGCCCTGTACCGTCTGCTGTCCGGCCGCCTGCTACACGCAGGAAGGCGATGGACGCATCACCCTCATCACGGACGGCTGTCTCGAATGCGGCACCTGCCGCATCATCTGCACGGAGCACCGCAATATCGAGTGGACCTACCCCCGCGGAGGCTACGGGATTCTCTTCAAATTCGGCTGACGGCCGCGGGCCCGCGCGGCGGCGGGCCCTCGATCCGGGCATCCCGGCGTGGCGCCGGGATCATCCTTTCCTGCCGGGGTTTAGTATCCGCCCTTGCGCATGCTTTCCGGGAGACCGGCAATGCGGCCGGCCTGCTTCGAGGGATTGCCCGGGAAGAGATCAAACAGGGTCTTGTTGTCGACCTTGCGGTCCGACCAGATTTCCTGCATGCCCTTCATGATATGGCGGTTGTTCGGCAGCTCGCCGCCATGATTGAAATACTGGTCGCGCAGATACTCGATCACATCCCAATGGTCCTGCGTCAGCTCCAGCCCATCGGATTTCGCGATCTCCGTGCCGACTTCCCTGCTCCAGTCGCTCTGATTTACGAGGTAACCGGTATCCGTGCTTTCGATCACCCTGCCATTGACGTTGTAGCCCATTGTGACGATGACTCCCTTTGTTCAATTCTGCAAAATTAGACTCATTCTTCGTGAGATGTCACTGCACCCACTCCCGCTTTTTACCAAATCAACGGCGCCTTGTCTAACGAAAAACCCCGGCTGCGCGCATCTTCCGCCCCGCACGGCGGCGCCGGTTGAAGACCCTATGATCCGCGGCCCCCGTCAACCTTTGACCGAGATCAGAGGGGAGAGCCGCGCAACGCGTCTTGCGAGTCCCGCGCGGGCCGTGACATCGATCACCTGCGCCACATCCTTGTAGGCGCCAGGTGCCTCCTCGGCGATCTCCCGCACGGAAAGGGTCTTGACGATGACGCCTTGCGCGCGCAGGGCGTCCATCACCGCCCGCCCCCGCCACCGGCGGGTCGCCTCATGACGGCTCATCGCCCGTCCCGCGCCGTGGCAGGCCGACCCGAAGGCCTGTTGCGCATTCCCGGGCACGCCGGCCAGCACGTAGGACGCGCTGCCCATGCTGCCGCCGATCAGCACCGGCTGTCCGGTCTCCCGGAAGAAGTCCGCAAGCGCCGGGTGGCCCGGGGCCAGCGCCCGCGTCGCACCCTTGCGATGCACATGCAGTGTGCGCGTCACGCCATCGACTTCGTGCTCTTCGACCTTGCAGGTGTTGTGCGACACATCATAAAGAAGATCGAGCCGGATCCCGGGGAACATCTCGGTCATGGCCTTGCGCACGAGCGCGGTGATGACCTGCCGGTTGGCGAGCGCGCAGTTGATCGCAGACCGCATGGCACCGAGATAGGCCTGGCCCAGTTCCGAATGGATGGGCGCGCACGCAAGTTCCCGGTCGGGCAGCACGATGCCAAACGCCGCCGCCGCGGCCCGCATCCGCTTCCCGTAATCGGTGCCCACCTGATGGCCGAGCCCGCGCGAACCGCAGTGGATGGTGAACACCACGTCGTCCTGCCGAAGACCAAAGCGCGCCGCCGCCGCCTGATCGTAGATCTCTTCGACCCTTTGCAGTTCGCCATAGTGATTGCCGGAACCGAGCGTCCCGGTCTCCTGTTTCTGGCGGCGCTTGGCATGCTCCGACACCTTGCCGGGCATGGCGCCCGGCATGCAGCCCTGCTCTTCCATGCGCAAGAGGTCCTCGGGAACCCCGAATCCGCGCTCGACCGCCCATCGCGCGCCGCCAAGCAGCATGTCGTCGATCTCGCTGAAACTCAAGTTCACATGACCCGTGCGGCCAAGGCCTGCCGGGATGCGGAAAAAGAGCAGATCGGCCAGCTGATCGAGCCTGGGCGCCACCTCTTCGTAGCGAAGTCCGGTCAGCAGCGTCCGGACTCCGCACGAGACATCGAATCCGACGCCGCCTGCCGATACGACCCCGCCGGCATCGGCGTCGAAGGCCGCCACCCCGCCGATCGGGAAGCCGTAACCGGAATGCGCATCCGGCATGGCATAGGCCGCCGTGACGATGCCCGGCAACATGGCGACGTTACGGACCTGATCGAGCACCTTGTCATCCATCGCCGCGAGCAGTGCCCGGTCCGCGTAGAAGACCGCCGGAACCCGCATGGCCCCCTCCGGCCCATACCGCCACGCATACTCCGCAATCTGCTGAAACGGCGCGATGTCCATGCCGGCGGCCTCCGCATCGTGTCGGGGGACTGGCAAGCGGCGCCGGCAAAAAACGGGGACCCCCCCCATTTTGCCGGGGCAGCCCATTTTACGGCTCCCGTTCATGAAACGGGCAACCGCCGTTTGGGCAAGGCAGGCCCGGCGGGTCCGGCCGCATGCGCGCAATGCGGGCGACAGATCTTGCGAGACGGCGTCCCCGTTCGGGAAGTCGGGGGCGCCACTGCGGCCGATCTGCTAGTTTCGGGTATCCGGCGCGGCCGCTTCCCGTACGGCGGGATCGCGCTCAAGCGATAATGGAGGCCCCATGGACCAGAGCATCGAGCAGAAGATCCTCAACCTTTTGGATGCGCACCATACGATGACGCTCGCGACCTTGCGGCCGGACGGCTGGCCGCAGGCCACGACCGTAGCCTATGCCCATGATGGCATGACCCTCTACTTCGTCTGCGACCGCGACAGCCAGAAGGCGGCGAATCTCGCCCAGAACGATCGCGTATCACTCACGATCGACCACGAGACCCCCGACATATCGGCGATAACCGGCCTGTCGATGGCCGCGCACGCCTGTGCCGTAAGCGACCCCGAGGAGGCCGAAAAGGCGCTGGAGATGTTTGGCTTTACATGGTCCGAGGGGGACATGCCGGTGGAGTCGCTTGCCGACCAGGAGGAGCTCCAGGTGTACCGGGTCACGCCCACCCTGATCTCCGTTCTCGACTACAGCCAGGGCTTCGGCCACACCGACCTTGTCGCCTGCTGAGTGGCCCAACGGGCGCCCCATGCGCACCGGTTGCCGCCCATGCTATCGGCCTTTTGCGCCAAGCACTGGCTGCCTTCGGCAGGGCCGCGGCCGTACCCATGCCGGACGCTCCAGCGCATTTTCCGCTCCCTCTCCTTCCGGGGGCGCACACCGGGTAGTCCATGACGGCGGGGTATGCCGCAAAAACGCCGCCGTCAAAACACGGAAGACCGCCCGGCCCGTCGCCCGGACAAGCCCCGCGCGGCCGGTTGCGCCAAGGGGTGCGCACAGATCGGGGACGAAGCGGACCCGGCGGTCAGGGCGGTCCCGCCGCGGGCCGGAGTCAACGCGGCGCCCGCCGCGAAGGACACTTGGGTCATGCTCGAATACCGCGTGAGCGCGCAGCGCGTGGACGCGCGCGGCAGCCTCGCTTACTGCAAGGAGGCGCAGATCCTCCTCGACACCGGCGTCAAGGGGCGCGCCGACGCGTTCAACCCGGCGGAGATGCTGCTCGCGGCGCTGGCCGCCTGCATGATCAAGGGCATCGAGCGGGTGACGCCGATGCTGCAGTTCGAGTTGCGCGGCATCGACGTCGCATTGCGCGGTTTGCGCGAGGATACCCCACCCAAAATCGCGCGCATCGAGTACACCCTCACCGTGGATACCCATGAAAGCGACAGACGCCTGGAACTTTTGCACCAGAATGTGATGAAGTACGGCACCGTGTACAATACGCTCGCAGCCGGCACCGAGCTTACGGGCAGGATCCGGCGCGCCAGTGGGGGCGGCAGATGACACGCCTGCCCGCAACCCCCTTTCCGCCCCCTGTTCGACAGGGCCTCAAGAGCGCCATCGCCAAATCCGCGGTGGGCGCACATCAATCTTGCATGTTTGTCACCCAAGGCGATGCAGGGTAACGGATGATGCGGCGCGCTTCGCCACGAGGCGCAGACTATGACCACCATCCGGCCATCCAGCCTGCCGGTCGTGATGGAGCGCGGCTCGCTGTAGTCCCCGCGGATGTCTTCAGCGGTGAAGCGTCACCCCGCGAACACCTCGTCGGCGCGGGCACAGACCCCGTTTTGCCATCGTCTTGCCGTGCCTGGCCCCGCCGAACCCGATCTGCATGGCAATTGATGCACTCACCCTGATTGGCGCCGTCCGATGATAGGGGATACCACCAGTACGGCCTGCGGGTACCCAAACGGCACCCGTTGACCCTGACGGTCACCCGCACCCCGATCTCCATCCCCGGCCACCACAGGGGTTGCGGCCACACCGGCCTTGCGGCCCGCCCAATGGCCCGCACACACCGCGAGACCGTGAATGTCCCCAAGGCGCCAGGGGGCTTCACCGTCGCGCACCCCCTTGCCCCAACCGCGCAGCACCGCACTTTTGCGCCTGCCGTGGCATAATCGGCCCACACCGCCATCTGCGCGCTGCGGCCGTGAAGGCCAGACCCCCCGGGGCAGGCGGCCGGCAGCCGGCAGACGACAAGGAACGCACTGTCTCGCATGAAAAGACTCCTGGACTGGAAAAGGCTCACGCGGCTTGGTCCTTTCCACTGGGAGGACGTCGCACCCTACCGCGCGGCCCGCGTGGCGCTCGGCGTGGCCCTGCCTCTCACGACAGGCTTGCTCACCGGTCATCTCGCATACGGCGCCTATGCCGCGCTCGGCGCCATGCCCGCCGGATTTGCCTCTTTTCAGGGGGAGACGCGCACGCGTCTTGCCGCCGTCGCCCTCGCCAGCATCGGCATGGCGGTTTCGACGTTCGTCGGCGCGACCGCAGCCTTCGGGGCGCCCTGGCTGCTTGTGCCCATCGTGGCGCTCTGGGGCTATGTCACGGGACTTTCCGAATGCCTCGGGCAACGCTTCAGCGTGGCGATCCTGCAGTGGTCCATCGCCTTGCTGATCGCCGTCGGATTGCCGGCCACCCCGGCGCAGGCGGGATTGTGCGCCGTACTCGTGCTGGCCGGCGGCGCCTTGCAGGCGGGACTCGTCGCGGCGGCCTGGACGCTGCGCCCGGGCGCGCGCGAACGGGCGATGCTGGCCGCCTCCTATCAGAGCCTTGCGGCCTACGCCGCCAAAGTCGCGCAAGGCGCCCTGGGCCCGCCGCCGCCGACCGCCTTTCCTGCCGGCAGCGCCCTCGAAGACCCCAATCCCTTGCTGCCCGCGGCCTTGCGCTTTTGCCTCGTCGACCTGCTCGAACAGGCAGAACGGATCCGGGCCTCGCTCGCCGCGCTCGAAGCGCACGCAGCCGACGATTCCCCGGCGAACAAACAATCGCTGCGTTCCCTGATGCATGATGCCGCCGCCGTCCTCGATCTGGCCGCGTCCGCCCTTTCCGGAACCACGGCCAGACGGATCGCGGCCGTGCGTGACCTGAACGCGCGCACCGCCACCCTCGCGATCGCAAGCGACGCGCCGTGGCGCTGGGCCGGCGAGGCGCTGCTTGGACAGCTGCGCGCAGCCGGCCGCATCCTCGCCTATCTCGAAACACCCCCCACGCGGACCCTTGCCGACCGCGTGCACGCCACGGCGCCGCCACCCCTGGCCGCCGGGACCTTTGCGGTGGGCCTTGGCCTGCTGCGCGCCAACGTCACCACCAGGACCGAGACCGGGCGCCACGCGATCCGTCTGGCCGCCGTCGTCGCGCTGGCCGAGTTTCTGGCGCTCGCAGCCGGCCTCTATGAGAGCCGGTGGGTGGCGCTGACGATATTTTTCGTATTGAAGCCCGACTACATTTCGACACTCGTGCGCGGCGTCCATCGCGCCCTCGGCACGATCGCCGGGGGGGCGCTTGGCGCCGCAGCCGTGCTGGTGGCGCACCACGCGGCAGGTCCCCTCGTCGCCAGCGCCGCCGTGCTCATCGCATTCGCCTATGCCCTCTTCGACGCCAACTATCTGCTCTTTAGCGTGTTTCTCACCGCCTTCATCGTCATCATGCTCGCCCTCTTCGGGGTCGCGGCCGTGCCGACCGCCGAAGCCCGCATCCTGAACACCGCGCTTGGTGCGGCCATGGCGCTTGGCGCCTATCTGGCGTGGCCGACATGGGAAGGCATGGCGGCCCAGGAAAAATTCGCGCGGCTCGTCGAAACCCATGCGTTCTACGTGAGCGCACTCTTGCACGCCCTGGCCCACCCGCAATCGCGCAACGCCTCCGCATTGCGTACCCTGCAGGCCGCCGCCCGGCGCGCACGCAGCGACGCGGAGGCCGCCGCGGCCCGCCTGGCCGAAGAACCCGCCCATCCGCCGCTGACCCCCGAGCTGGCGCTCGTCCTGATCGCGGCGCTCGCCCGCGAGGCGCGGGCAGCGCTCGCCCTGCATGCGCTCGTGCTGGCGGAATCCGCAGACACGGTCGACCGGTCTGCGCAGGCCGCCCTCGACACGTTTGGCGAGGCACTCGGCACGACCATGCGAAGCCTCGCGCAGGCCCTGCGGGATCTGCATGCACCGCCCCCTGTCGTGGCGCTGCGTCCGCTCTACGTGGCGTTATGCAACGTACCCGCACTGGGCGGCGGCCCGCTCGCTGCAATCGCCGATCACCTCGTCAATACCACCAACACGCTCGATTCGATCCTGCGCGAACGGTTGCCGGCGCCGGCGCAGCCCTGGACCCCGGGCGATGCCGGACGGGCATCGGGCTAAACCGCGCAGCCGCCCCTCCGGATCCTCAACCTTTTGTCCCGCACCCCCGCTTTCGCCGATCACACCGAAGGCCCCTGCGCCCGGCCGAGGGCCTGGCGGATCTCTGCGCGCAGCACCCCTGCGCATTGCTTGACCCAGGTGGCGGGCGCGGGCATCGCCTGCGGCGGACCGGTTTCGATCCCGTAGAGGATGAGACGCGGGGGCAGCGCGCCGAGCGCCCGGCCCAGCGCGAGGATGCGTGCCACGCCAAAACCGTGACTCGTCAGCGCCGGCCCCTCCACGAGGTCCTCCATCTCGAGAAGACGGAGGCTGCCGGGGGAGGCGCCCGTGCACATCGCATCGATGAGGACGGCAAGTGCAAGCCCCTGCAGGGGGCCAAGCAGCAGGTCGCCCGGGTGGCCGCACAAAACGGTCTCGACCGTACCATCGGCAAAGCCGCGCCCGAGGTCCGCCCCCTGCAGCGCCCGCGCCAGCCGCCAGCCTGCATCATCGCCCGCAGACGGCGAACCGATCCCGATGATGCGTACGCGCACGCACACGCCGCCCCCCGCCGCGCTCACGGCCGCGCCACCCGGACCCGCAGGAAATGGGTTGCGCAGGAAATGCAGGGATCGTAGTTGCGGATCACCATCTCGGCGCGCCTGCGCAAGGCCTCTTCCTCCTTATCAAGACCCAGGGCCTCCAGGGCACCGCGCAGATCCTCTTCCATGCGCCCCTGATTCTGGCTCGTCGGCGGCACGATCCGCGCGCGGCGCACGCAGCCCTCGTCGTCGAATTCGTAGCGATGCCACAAGAGACCGCGCGGGGCCTCCGTTGCGCCGAAACCGGTACCACTTCGCGGGACGGCCGCAGCCGCCGTCTCCGCAGGCCTCCGGTAACCGGCCAGCAGCCCGATCGCCTCCAGCAAGGCCTGGTGGATCTCGGCGGCCCGCGCCACCACGCTGTGAAACATGTTCCGGCTCGGAAAGACGATCCCGGTGCGCGCAAGGGCTGCGCGCACGGGCGGATGGAGGCGGTCTGCATTCAGGTTCATCCGCGCAAGCGGCCCCACGAGATACGGGCGGCCATGGAGGTCGGCGAAGAGCGCGGTGGAATACGCCACCTGGCGCTCGGCAAAATGCGTCTCGTACTCGGAAACCGGAATATCGAGACCATGGCTTGCCACGATACGCCCCTCGTTCATCGGATAGTCGAGCGGATGGCGCAAGGACACGCTGATGAAATCCTGATCGCTTGCCGGCAACGGCAACGATGCGGCCCATGCGATGAGGGCTTCGGCATCCGGCAAGGCCGCCACGAGACGCGCGCGCAGGGCCGCCACCTCTTCGGCCGGTGGCGCGGCATAAAAGCCGCCGGCACGGGCGCCGACCGGATGCACCGAACGGGCGCCGAGAAGCTTGATGATCGCATTGCCGAGACCCTGCAGGGCGAGTCCCCGCTGCAATACCCCGGCATGCGCCTGCGCCATTCCGACCGCACTCTCGTAACCGAGGAAATCGGGGGCGGCGAGCCAATGGATATGCAGGGCGTGGCTCTGGATCCACTCGCCGCAATAAAAGACGCGGCGCATGGCGCGCACCCACGGACCGGGGTCGATGCCAAAGAGGCCCTCGATCGCCTGCACCGCACTCATCTGATAGGCGACCGGACAGATGCCGCAGATGCGCGCCACGAGATCCGGCAGCTCACTGTATTCACGCCCCTCGAGGAACTTCTCGAACATCCGCGGCGGCTCGAAGATGCGCAGTCTTAGGGTCTCGATGCGGCCGTCCTGCACCACGAGATCCAGCGCGCCTTCGCCTTCCACCCGCGCAAGGATTGGCACGCACAGACGGACTTCACGCGTGGTCGTCATGGCGCTCCCGCCATACGATGCCGGCCTCGTGAAAGACGGGCGCGGCGTTATTGATGGAAAGAAAACGCCGCGCAATCGCCGCCGGCGCCAGACCAAGCTGCGCGAAACGGGCAGCCAGGGCCTGCGCATTGGGATTTTCCGCCGGCCCATAACAGGCGTAGCAGGCCCGCCGGACACGCGGGCAGAGCGCCCCGCAGCCGGTATGCGTGACCGGCCCCATGCAGGGGGCGCCTTGTGCCACCAGCACGCAGACCGCCTGGCGGCGCTTGCATTCGAGACAGACCTTGTCGTTTTCGATCGCGGGGCGTACCCCGAAGATCCGCGCCTGCAGCACATGGAGAAGCTGCCATTCGTTCACGGGACAGCCCCATACCTCTTCATCGACCGGCACATGGGATGCGATCGCGCTCGAGACGGGCAGCGCCCCGATCTCTGCCGGCCGCGGATAGACCGCCGCCATCCAGGCCGCCGCATCGGCGTCGTTGCGCAAAGCCTGCAGGCCGCCGGCGGTGGCGCACGCGCCGATCGCCACGAGGTAACGGCTGTTTGCGCGCACGCGCTCGATCCGCTCCACGTCTTGCGGGGTGCTGATGCTGCCCTCGACGAAGGCGACGTCGACCGGCGCATCCGGCGCGATGAACCCGGCCTCGGCGAAATGCACGAACTCTACGCGCGGCATCAGGCGCAGCAGATCCGCGCCGCTGTTCAGGAATGCGAGCTGGCAGCCGTCACAGGAACTGAATTTGTGCACGGCAACGCGCAGTCTGGTATCCATCAGAACCCCCTTTCGCCCAGCAAGGCTTTCAGTTCCGGATAGCGGAATACCGGGCCGTCCCGGCACACGAAGTGCGGCCCGATCTGGCAATGGCCGCACAGGCCGGTTGCGCAATGCATATTGCGCTCCATGCTGAGCCACATGTCGTTTTCATCGATGCCGCGGCGCACGAGTTCGGCTGCGACCACCCGCATCATGATCTCGGGCCCGCACATCATGACGAGCGACCCGGCGCGGATCGGCGCCTGGTCGAACAGCGCGGTAACGGGCCCCACCACGCCAAACCATCCCGGCGCGCCCACATCGGCCGCAAGGCCCACATGGACATCGGGGAACGCGCTCCACTGCGCATACTGGCGCCGCCAGATGAGATCGTCTGCGTGCTTGACGCCCTGCAAAATGGTGAGATACCCGAAGCGTTCCCGCCTGCGCAGCACGTAGCGGATGACCGACACCGCAGGCGCGCAGCCAAGCCCGCCGGTAATGAGCACGATGTCGCGCCCCTGCGCCTGCGCAAGCGGCCACCCGCGTCCGTAAGGCCCGCGCAATCCCACGCGGTCTCCTGCCGCAAGACGCGACAGGCCGAGCGTGACCCGTCCAAGCCCGCGGATCGTGTGATCGAGAAGGCGTTCATCCTGCGGATCCGAAACGATCGAGATCGGGGACTGGCCGACGCCGTACAGGCCGACCATGTTGAATTGGCCAGGCTCGAACCGGTAGCCCGCCTGCAGCTCCGGATCCGTGAAGGAAAGCCGCAACGTGAAGATGACCGGCGATTCCTGGATCCGCTCGATGACCACCGCTTCGTGCAACAGCTGGGGCTCTGTCATGGCGTCCCCGCGCACACGGCTGCTGCCTCTTCGGTGATGTCGATGCCCACCGGGCACCATGTGATGCACCTCCCGCAGCCCACGCAGCCGGAACGGCCATACTGCCCGTGCCAGCTCCCGAGCTTGTGCGTCAACCATTGCCGGTAGCGCTGGCGTGTATCGGCGCGGATCACCATGCCATGGATGGCGCTGTGTTCCTGCGTAAAACAGGAATCCCATTGCCGGTAGCGCGCACTGCTTGCGCCATCGGCGGCCACCTCCTCGCCCTCTCCGTGGCAAAAGCACGTGGGGCAGACCGCCGTGCAGTTGCCACAGGAAAGACAGCGCGAGGCGACCGCCTCCCACCGTGGATGGCGAAGATTGCCAAAAAGCCCCGCGCGCAGGTCGCGTGACGGGAGGCTGCGCGTTTGCGCCTTCACGGCATCGGCGAGCGCCGCATCGACGAAGGCCTCCTCGGCAGCTTGCGCAGGACGCAGCGGGAGGCGCTCGGCAAGGCCTGCGCCTGCCGCACTGCCCGCGAAGACGACGAAGCCCGCCTCCGTTTCGCCAAGGGCGAGATCAAACCCCTGTTCCGCCCGCGGACCATCCCCGGTCGATACGCAAAAACAGGTTGCGGCCGGGTGGCTGCAGTGCACGGCAATCAGAAACAGGTCCGCCCGCCTTGCCGCGTAATGGGGATCGGGAACGAAACCGCCGATAAAATGCTGGTCCAGCAGGCGCAAGGCCGCGAGATCGCAGGCCCGCACGCCGACGACGGCCATCGCCCCCACAGAGGCCACAGGTGCTGCAAACCGCAATCCGCCATCTGGCGCACGGATGCTCGTCTGCAGCAGTTCACGGGGCGCGAACAGCAGCGGTTTCAGGCCCTGGGGGCCATTTGCCCACGCGAACGCATAGGCCCCGCCGGTCTGCCGGAGGCGGTACGTACCGGGATTTTGCGCATCGCGCCATCCCCAGGGCAGATCCGCCGCCTCGCGCAGGGTGTCATAGCAGACCGCGCCATCGCGTACCTGCGGGCCGACGCAGCGGTATCCCACCGCCACCAGCGCATCCAAAAGATCCTGCAGATGCGAACGAAGAAGGAAACCGGTTGCCGCCATGAGGTTCCACTCCCTGTGCCCGAGACAGCGCGCCTTGCGGCTTGCCGTTTTGCCCGCACCCCTTCGTGGACACGGAATCGTCCGTTCAACCCCGTGGCTTTTCTTTTTTCATCCCGCGGGCGCGTGTTTTTCATGATCTTCCTTCGCACCCTTGCGCACAAGAGTCCCGCGGGGCCTCCGCGGCCTCTTCCACGCACGGCCATCCGGAAGCCCGCCAGGCCCCATCCCCTTTTGCCGGCCCGCCCCTCGCCGCCGGGTTTCTGGCGCAGCGGGTGCCGGAGATTGCCTGCGCCTCACTGGATCGACTGATACGCCCCTTCGTTGCAGGAGCCCTGCGCAGGCCGCGCAAGGCCGTTGAAATCGTGCCGCACATCCGGTAGTGCCACGCCTGCACCGACGGCCGGACTGGCGGCCTTGAGCGTCAGACTGGTGAAGTTTGCGAAAAGGGGGTTTGCCACGACACTGTGCCTGTCGAAACCGGTCGTGCGCTGCCATGCGGCAAAATGCATTCCGTAAATGCCCTTGTCGTCCCATTCAAAGGTCACGCCCTTGGGGTCGTAGTACATGTTGTGGTCTATATGCAGCGTGCAATAGGCCGCCATGGCCTGCGGCGCGATCACTTCCATGGGCCTGTCTGTCAGGTCGTAGATGACGTTGTTGCGCACGTACACGTCCTTGCCCGCCTGATGCAGCTTCGATTCGTTGGATATCATGATCGCGCCATGCCGGGAAATCGCCGTGTTGTAGCAGGAATTGTCGTAAATCTGCGCATTGTAGGAGGACGCCTCGGCAAGGCATGCGCTCTGGTCGTTGGTGATGACGTTGTTCTTGATGATGCTGTTGTAGGACTCATAAGTCTTGCCCGGCAGCAAAAACTCGAGGCCCGTCGACTCGCCGAGCATGATGCCGCGGCTGTAGATGTTATTCAAGTCATTGTCTTCGAATGTGATATCGCCGGCGTTGCCTTTGCAGTAAAGGCCGATGGAGGCGATATCGGACACCGTATTGTGCGCGACCAGCACGTTCTGCGAGCCGACCATGTCGACGCCCTGCGCGTTGGCGCCGGGCCGGGCGTCATTGTCGTGGATGTCATTGCCCCAGATGACGATGTTGTGCGCCTGCTGCACGAGCTTGACGAGATCATTGTGCGATTCACTGATGTCGTTGTCGATCAATTTCACGTCCGGCACCGAGATCTGCACGGTGTAGCCGCGCGCATGCCGGATGGTGAGCCCCTTCACCACCCAGTAGGTGGGGGCGGCGGTATTGTTGTAGAAGAACACGTCATCGGTGGTGCCGCGGCCGTCCAGGACTACCTTCTCGTTCCCGTAGGGCTCCATGGTGATCCAGGCCCGGCTGGTGCCGGGATGGTCGATGACGATGCCGCCCCGGTAGGTGCCGCCCATGATCTTGATGGTGCCGCCCGGTCCCACGGTTTCGATGGCATGCTGGATGCTTTTGAACGGGGCCTGCGGACTTGACCCGCTGTTGCGGTCAGACCCGAACGTTGCCACATAGTAGGTCTTGCCGGTGGCGGCGCCCGGTACCACCAGGGCCTCGCCAAGCGTAATGGTGCTGCCCGCACGCGGTGCGTGCGCCCTGCCGGCATCACGCGCCGCGGCATGCGGCGTGCCGCAGCCGGCGCGGCTTCCTCTGGCGGCGCAGGCGCAGAGAGAAAGAGCGGCCACGCAGGCGAGGAGCAGCGTTCTCGGCGGATGATGGCCAAGCCGCCGATCGCGCGCCGGCACCTCTGCCGGCCCGGCCGGCCGCTGCCTGCGATCGTATGTCCCGCCCTGCCACCCTGCCCGGATCCCCATGGCACCGCTCCTTGAAGGTTGGTGGCCAGGCGCATCGGGGACGTCGCCCGAAGGCGCCTCAGCCATAAAGACGCGTACAAAGGTACGTCCAGCCTCCACCGTGGAGGGAGGGCCTTTAGGCTGAGGGGGCCCGCTGCCTGGGCCCCCCGCGCATACCACGTACCTCGGCGCCGGTCTCCGGTGGCACCGGATTGCCTCGGGCATCGCGCACAAAGCCGCAAGCGGCGGCCGAGCGCCCGCCTGGGCCGCCTGGCCCCGGCCCGGGGGCCTTTACCTCGCTTGTGTCATACGGACCGTCGGAAAGCCGACAACCGGGGCCGTATTGGCGCAACCCCGCCACCAGGCGGGCGCAACCCCGTGCGGTCAGAGGCCGCACGGCCATGACCCCCGCAGGCAAAGCGCGAGGCGCCATGCGCAAGCCGGCGATCCGGACGGCCGCGCCTGTGCGATGTCCCCATATTTTTTTTGAATTGGCCCGGTATTTGCTTTTGGTTACCATGCATCGGGCGTCCGGCCATTTCATCTACGGTGGAAATGCCGCAGAACGCATGCCGATTTGCCCGGTTCTGCAGAACGACCGCCATCAGGAGATTACTTGCGATGAAACACGTTCCCGTGAAAAACGCGCTGTCTTGCACCATGTCCTGCGTTGCGCGCCCGGGCGCCGCAAGCCGCACGGCCTTGCGCACTGCAAAGACCGCATGCCGCCGGCCCGCTTTCGTCAAGGCCGTCCTCGCCGCCTCCCTGTGGTTTGCCGCCACGGGGGCCGCGCTCGCCAGGACGGCCATCCTGGTGGCCTACGCCGGCTCCATGGGCACCGTCATGGATCAGCATCTCGGTCCTGCCTTTGCCAAGGCCCGGCACGTCACCTATGAGGGCGAGGGACAGGGCGCCTATGGGCTTGCGCACCTCATCGCGACGCATGCCCTGCGCCCCGACGTATTCGTCTCCATCACGCCAGGGCCCATCCGGATTTTGCAAAAGGCAGGCCTCGTCGGCCAGGCCACACCCGTCGCGAGTACCGCCATGGTCATCGCCTACAGCCCGCGGGGCCGCTATGCGAAGGACTTCGCGGCGGCGGCCGCCGGCAAACGGCCGTGGTATAAGCTGCTCGAAATGCCGGGCATCCGCTTTGGGCGCACCGATCCGCAGACCGATCCGCAGGGCCAGAACATTGTCTTCACGTTCCTTCTGGCCGAAAAGTATTACCACCAGCCGGGCTTGGCCCACCGCATCCTCGGCCCCCTCCAGAACGCCCGGGAGGTGTTCCCGGAACCGTCCCTGCTCGCGCGGCTCGAAAGCGGGGAGATGGACGCCTCCTCCGCATACGAGAGCGCCGTGAAGTCCTTGCATCTGCCCTTCATTACGCTGCCGGATGCGATCAACCTGAGCAATCCCGGCAAGGCCCGGACATGGTACGACACGGTGCACTTCACCATGAAGATAGACGGCAAGAGCACAGTCCTGCACACAGAGCCGCTCGTCTTTTATGCCGCGGTGCCCAGGGATGCGCCCCATCCGCGGCTTGGCGCCGCATTCATCCGCTTCATGACGGGCAAGGCCGGCCAGGCCCTGTTCAAGGCGGGCGGCTACAACCCGCCGAAGGGTCCGGCCCTCTGAGGCCGGAAAACCGCCGCCACCACAACTAACCCTGCCACGAAGGAGATATTCATGTTCACGCAAAAGGCGTGGCGCGCCGGCGTGCTGGCCGCGCTTTCCACGGCCATGGTCCACGCCTCCACCCTGCAGGATTTTCTGCAGGAAAGTCACGTGACGGGCGCCATCCGCAACTACTATTTCACGCAGGACTTCGGTGGCGCGCAGCCTGATACCTCCGCCTATTCTCTGGGCGGGATGCTCAAAATCACCACACCCCCCGTGGCCGGCGCAAGTGCAGGCCTTGCCTTCTATACGGCCAACGCGCTCGGCGCCAACGATCTCACGCCGCCCTTTGCGCGGCTTGATCCGCTGCTCATGGGCAACACCGGTTCGCTGAACGTCCTCGGCCAGGCCTATCTGCAGTTTCATGACCGCTGGACGACGGTACGGGCGGGCGATCAGCTGCTCGATACGCCCTGGATGGGGCCGGCGGACGCCTTCATGATCCCGAACACGTTCGAGGCCGTGTACGCGGGTGTCCATCCGCTGCCCGGCATCTCCATCGAAGGGTTGCGCGCCTTGCGCTACAAGAACCGGACCGCCCTCTACTACGGCGAGGGCACACTCCTGAACGTTGCGCCTGAAACGTCGCTCTACCCGCACCTCGCGGCTGCCGACGACGGGGCGCTCGGCCTTGGCATCCGGATCGACGGCAACCGTTTCCACCTGCCGGGGACACAGGGGCAGGTGTGGTTCTATCAGTTCTACAATCTGGCAAAGCTCTATTACGGGACCGCAGGTTACCGTGTCCCCACCGGGACCTTTGCGCCCTTTGCCGATTTCCAGTATGCCCGCGAACGCGCAAGCGGCGCCCGCGCGGCAGGTCCTGTGAACGCCACCGTCTATGGCGCGATGGCCGGGATCACGGGTCCGCGCGGCCAGGTCTTCGCCGCCTACGATGCCATCCCGCGCGAAGCGCCCTTTTCGCCAGGCGGCATACGCACCCTCTATAACGGCGGCTTCCTCTCTCCCTATACGCAGCCCTACAACGCCGACCCTTTATATACCACCATCATGGATTACGGACTCGTCGGCGCCTCTTCACCGGGGCACGCGTGGAAGTTTGGCTTCGTCATCCACCCCATCCACGCGTTGCGGCTCAAGTATTCTTACAGTCTCTACGACACGGCCCCTTACGTACTGAACGTATACGCCAACTGTTTCAGTGCCGCCTATAGCCTCGGTGGTTACTGGAAGGGCCTCACGCTGCGCGACCGGCTCGCGATAGACAATGGCTTTCACTCGATTGGCAACACGCCAACCGGAACCCTCATCGACAACCGGATCATGCTCCAGTACACCTTCTGAGCGCCCGGGACCGCCTGCACCCTCGACAACGCCCCGTCGACTTTTCTTTGTCCTGGCGGCACTGCGCTTCGCCACGAAGAAACGGTTTCCGCGGACCGTAGGGCGGCCCGATGCCGGAACCGGGTGCGGATGCGGCGCCGCCCGCGCGCAAGGGGGCCGCTTTGGGCGCGCATTCACCCCCGCCGCCACACCCAGGGTGTCCTCACGGCAGGCCACATCCCTTCGACTATAGTATCGTTAAGGGGAAGTCCCTGCGCACACCGAAACGAGCGATCTTATGCGCCAGCCAAAAACGCAATCCGCCATGAAGAAGAACGGCCGTATCGCACAAAACCGGGACGATTTCCGGATCAGTCTGATGGGTTTTCTCATCCTCGCCGTCCTGGTCGTGACAGCCGCCCTTTCCACCTATTTCGTGATGCAGAAGGTCGCGCAACGCATCCTCGACCGCAACTTGCGCGCCCTCCTGCAAGACAACACGGACCTCCTCAGAACGGAAATCCATGCAGGGACGCATGACGCGGCCGTGATCGCGACACGGCCCTTCGTCATCGCCAATCTGCGGGCGATCGACCGGCATCCCGCCGACTCAAAGGCGCAGGCTGCCTTGCGGGGCATTGCCCGCTCTTTCCAGTCGACGGGTTTTCGTGCCGTGTACTTCTATGATGCGCGCGGCCGCCTCGCCGCGCACGCGGGCGTGCTGGAAAATCCCCCGTTCGTCGTGCCCATCCAGGGCACGCAGGAGGCCTTCGTGCTGCAAGGCAGGCGCCAGCCCCTCCTGCGGGTGGCCGTCATCGCAAGACGAAGGGGGCGCCGTATCGGTTCTGTCGTCGCCCAGAAGGATCTCCACTTCCTGAGCGCCCCCCTTCCGCGCATCCGGACGCTTGGCCGCACCGCCGATCTCGCCGTCTGCGCCCCCCTGGGTCCTGCGGGGATGCGCTGCTTTCCGGACACACAACGCGTGGCGTCGCACCGCTATGCGCCCCTGACCCTGTCGCGGTCCGCGCACGGACGGCTTCTGCCGATGGGCCGCGCGTTGGCCGGGCAGGCCGGCGTCACCTATTCCCGTGACTACGAAAACCGCCGCGTCATCGCCGCGTATGCCCCAGTAGGCCATACGTCCCTCGGAATGGTCCTGAAAGTCCGCCAGCGGGAATTCTTTCAGCCCATCTGGGCCCACATGCGCCAGGTGATCTGGGGGCTTGCGGGCCTGCTGCTCGGTGGTGGCCTGCTGATGAGATGGCTTGTGTTTCCGCTGCTGCGCAAGAAGACTGCGGCCGAAATGAAGTTGCGCGATGCCGAAGGCCAGACCCGGGCGATCCTGATGCACATTGGCGACGGCGTCATCGTCATCGATGAACGCGGGATCGTCACCGTCTTCAACCCGGCGGCCGAGCAGATTTTCGGATACAGCGCAGGCGAGATCGTCGGGGACAATGTCAACCGGCTCATGCCGGAACCCCATCGCAGCCGGCATGATGATTACCTGAAGCGCTATCGCGAAACGGGGGAGGCGGCCGTACTCAAGGGGCCCCGGGAGGTCGTCGGCGTACGGCGTGGCGGCGAGGAATTCCCTTTGGTGATAAAGGTCCAGGAGATGCGCACCGGGCCTGCGCGTTTCTTCATCGCTGCGGTGCGCGACATCACCAGCGAAAAGGTGATGGCCCAGCGCATGCTGGATCTCGCCACCCGTGACGCCCTCACGGGACTGCCCAACCGCCTGTTGCTGGCCGATCGCCTGAAGAGGGCGCTGCTGGATGCCCGCCGCGCCACGAATCACGTCGCCGTTCTTTTCATGGATCTCGATAATTTCAAGACGATCAACGATTCACTCGGGCATGATGTCGGTGATCTCTTGCTGCAGAGCGTGGCGCACCGGCTGACGGCGAGCCTGCGTGCCACCGATACCATAGCGCGCCATGGTGGCGACGAATTCGTCGCGGTCCTGTCGGGCCTTGCAAACGCCGAGGCGGCGGGGGCCGTGATCCAAAAGCTGCTTGCACAGACCGCTGCCGCCTACGACATACGGGGCCAGGTCCTGTACAGCAGCATGAGCATCGGCGTCGCGATCTTCCCAGGCGACGGCGAAGACGAAAACACCCTGTTGAAAAATGGGGATATGGCCATGTATCAGGCCAAGGAGGCGGGCGGCAACACCTGCCGGTTCTTTACGCCGCAATTGAACGAGAAGGTCATGGAGAGGCAGGTCTTGAGCACGGAGCTGCACGAGGCCCTCGAGCGCCATGAACTGAGGCTCCATTACCAGCCCACAGTCGACCTCGCGCGTGGCGACATGACGGGCATGGAGGTTTTGCTGCGCTGGCAGCATCCTGCGCGCGGCCTTGTCTATCCGGGGGATTTCGTTCCCCTGGCCGAAGAAACCGGACTGATCCTGCCCATTGGGGAATGGGTCCTCGCCTCGGCATGCGCGCAGTGGCGGCACTGGACTGCGCAGGGCCTGGACGTGCCTCCGCTTGCCGTCAATGTCTCCGCCCGCCAATTTCATCAGGACGGCCTCGCGGCCACCATCAAACGCATCGTCGAGGCATCCGCCCTGCCACCGCATACGCTCGTGCTCGAGATCACGGAAAGCATGCTCATGCACAACGCCGAGACCGCCGTCAAAACGCTCAATACCCTGCGGGACATGGGGATACGGATTGCGCTGGATGATTTTGGAACGGGTTACTCGAGCCTCGGTTATCTAAGACGCTTCCCGATCGACATCCTGAAGATAGATCAATCGTTTGTACGCAACGTCACGGATCCGGGCGATGCCGCGATCATCGTGGCCGTAGTCACCATGGCGCACAGCCTGCGCATGACGGTGATTGCCGAAGGGGTGGAAACCGAAGACCAGCGCCGCTTCCTCAAAGAGCACGGCTGCGACCAATATCAGGGATATTATTACAGCAAGCCGCTTGCGGTCACAGAAATGGGCGACAGGCTGAAGGCAGGCCCTGTGCGCGCGGCGCGCCCGGGGAAAGAAAGCGCAAACGCCTGACGCCGGAACGCCGCCCCGCATCGATCATGCGCGCGAGGCCCGCGGTGGGAATGCCGTGCGGTACAGCCGGTGCGCCGGGCCTGCCGGCCTCTCCGGCCCGGTGACGGCAAACGGCAGGGCGTCCCACACGGCATGGCGTACGGGATGAAACGCCGACAAAGTCCCAACAGGACCATCCAGACCGGATCCTCGATGATCCCCGCCCACCCGGGACCGCATCCGCCCCTTCAGGGTTTCCGTGGCGCCAGACGCGCTGTCAGCGCGTCTGCCAGCGGCCGCATGAAAAACCGCTCGTCCGGCATGACATCGACCCGTATACCGGTTTCCGCCAGATAGTCGGCCACCACGGGACCGACCGCCGCCACCGTGCAGCCAGCAAGCCCCTTGCGCAACTCCGGTTCGCGGGCCTGCGCGCGCGCCACCGCCAACAGCCTTTGAATCTGCGTCTTGCTGGTGAACGCGATCGCGTCCACTTGACCCCGGGCCAGATGATCGATCAGGTTCACGACACGCTGTTCGTCACTGCTGTCGGCGTAGACATAGGGCGCAACCGTCACCGGCTCGAGTCCGCGGCCGCGCAAATAGGTTTGCAAAGGCCGGTTCGGCTCAGCGCCATAGAGCTGTAAAGCGATGTACTTGGTCGTAAACTCCAACTCCTCGAGCGCCTCGATCACTCCCTCCGTAGTGGGCAGATGGGCCACCACATCACTTTTAAGCCCGAGATCATGCAACGCGCCGCCAGGCTTTGGCCCGCGCGTAATCTTGCGCACCTCACCCAACCTGCGCGCGAACGCCTCCCGCAGTCCCGCGCGCTCGCTCGCGCCGATCAGGCGGCGCATGCCCTCGCCCGTCAGGATGATGAGATCGCGCAGCGCGTCGTCTTCGGTGAAGCGGCGGAGCCAGGCCACCACCTGCGCCTGATCCGGCGCATCGAGGATAGCCACAAGCGGGCAGCGCAGAACCTCGGCCCCCCGCCGCTCCATGAGGTCTGCGAGCACATCGAGCTGGCGCGTCTCGGGCAGCGCAATGCGGCGTCCCGCAAGGGGCCCACCAGAATCCTGGGACGTCATGATGTCATGCCTCTCCTCAAGTCGCCGTTCACGCCATTTTCCGCGGTAACCCTGTCGCGCCGGCTGCCATCGCCTGCAATCGAACGCGCGTTGCATCCGCGGTGGCCGCTGTGGCGCGGCCCCGCATGAAGGGTGTCGGCCGTACGGGCCCGCACGGTCCGCGGGGCAAAGCTCAACCCGCTTTTTCATCCGACTCCATTCTCTCAGGAGTCTTTCGTCTACGCCAAACACGGCAGGCCGCGCCACCCCAGCCGTAAAGTCCCGGCAGGCGCCCCCTCACCCGGCGCCGCGCTCTCTGTCCTGCCGTCCGCCGGTTTGCCCGGATACGGGCCCTCATTGGCCTTCTGCACAAGGCGCCACCGCAAAAGCCCCCCACCGCACCGTGGATGGACACCGGTCGTCCCGCGCCCTGGATACCGCTGCCCGAAAAACAGGCAATCCAACAAAGGTCGCGGCGGGACCGGCCACAACCGGGGGCCACGGTCCGTCATCCACAGAGTTGTCCACAGAATCTGTGGACAACGTCTGCGCCCATACCGGCGCCTTCTCCGACTTCCGCCGGATGCGCCATGCGCTGGAAGACGCTAGTCCGGTTCGCGCCAAAGCGGGTGTTTTTGCAGGTCTTGCGGTAAGAATATTGCGTCTTTTTCCGGGAGATTACCTGGCTCACGCCGGGCACGCAGCGCGCCCTGCCAGCGCGGCCTGGGGGGCCGCCTCCACAGGCCATTTCCGCTGGATTCAGAGACCCGCGCGCACGTCACCGGGCGCCCGGGCAGACCGCGCGGGAGGGGCATGAGGGACATCCAGAACGGCGATTCCCGCAAGACCGCGCTGCCGCCCGCAGGGGCGGTCTTGCCCGCAAGATCCACAGGTCACCGGTCCCGCCGCTGCATCCTTGCGGCGACACAATCCTTTACGTCACGGCGCTTTGCGGCATGCTGCCCCGCACCCTATAGTAGGTGCACCGGTCGCTTCAAGACGCCGGCAGCGGCCGGAACCGGGCGCCACTGCCTGGTCTGCGATGGCGCCGCGGGGGGCGGCCCGTACTTGTAGACAGGGCAACGATGGCATGCCCGCGCCGTCCCGGCAGGACCCGTCGCATGGAGAAGACAGAATGGACGAACCACAACCTGTGAATCCGCCCAGCCGTCGCTCCCGGTGGCGGCGCATCCTGATCGCCATGGCCGTCCTCTTCGTGGCCGCGATTGCCTATCGCATGATGGGCCTGCGCCATCGCATCACGCGCAAGATGCCGCCCCAGGCCGTCGGTGTCGCGCACGTCACGACGGGCAGCATGCCCGTGACCCTGCGCGCACTGGGCACCGTCACGCCGATCGCGACTGTCACGGTCGTGCCGCAACTGAGCGGATACCTCACCGCCGTCGGATTCCGCGAAGGACAGGATGTCGTCAAGGGCCAGTTCCTGGCCCAGATCGACCCGCGTCCTTATGCGGTGCAACTGAGACTCTACGAGGCCACGCTGGCCCGCGATCTCGCCACGTTGGGCGCCGCACAGTCCGACCTCGCCCGCTACATGCGGCTTGCCGCCCAGGACTCCATCGCGCCCCAGCAGGTGACCGACCAGAAGTTTCTCGTCGCCGAGGACAAGGCCGCCGTCAAGATCGATCGGGCCAATATCGCCAGCGCCCGCCTGAATCTCGCCTACACCCGCATCACGGCGCCGGTTTCGGGACGCGTGGGGCTGCGCCTCGTGGACCCGGGCAATTACGTGACCGCCGCGAGCAGCACCGGAATCGTGGTCATCACCACGATGAAACCGACCACGGTGATCTTCGCCATCCCGCAAAACGAGCTGCCGCAGGTGCTCAAGCGCTTCGACGCCGGCGCCGAGCTTGATGTCACGGCATTCTCGAGCGGCAACATGACTCCGATCGCCACCGGGACCTTGAAGGCCATCAGCAACCAGATGAGCACGACTACCGGCACGGTCGATCTGCGCGCCGTGTTCGCGAACAGACACGAGACCCTTTTCCCCAACGAATTCGTCAACGTAACACTCCTTGTGCACACGCTGACCCATGCCGTGCTGGCACCCACGCCGGCCATCCAGCGAGGGACACCCGGCACGTATGTTTATGTCGTCAACGCCAATCACACGGCATCGCTGCGCAAGGTCACAACCGGCCCCGGCAACGCTACCGAGACCGTGATCGAGTCGGGTCTTGCGCCCGGGGAAACGGTGGTGGTGGACGGCGTCGACCGGCTTTCCAATGGCGTCCGGGTGATCGCCGAGACAGGCACCCGCGCGCCTTCTGCCCGATCATCGCCGCGCCGGCCGCAGTCTGCCGCCCGGTCCAAAAAGTGAAAGGCCCCCGGCGCGGCCCATGAACGTCTCCCGCACCTTCATCTTGCGTCCGGTCGCGACCTCCCTGCTCATGATCGCCTTCGTGCTGGTGGGGCTCGTCGCGCTGAAATTCCTTCCCCTCTCCTCACTGCCCAACGTCGCCTATCCGACCATCCAGGTGCAGACCTTCTATCCCGGCGCAAGCCCGGATGTCATGGCGACCTCGGTGACGGCACCACTCGAACGGCAACTGGGCGAGATGCCGGGCCTGCAGCAGATGACCTCGGCGAGCTCCGCAGGCGCTTCCGTGATAACGCTCCAGTTCGCTCTGTCGCTCAGCCTGGACGAGGCGGAACAGGAGGTGCAGGCCGCCATCAATGCGGCTTCCAACCTGCTGCCAAGCGGCCTGCCGGCACCCCCCATCTACGCCAAGGTGAACCCGGCGCAGCAGCCCATCCTGACGCTCGCGGTGACCTCGCCGTCTTTGCCGCTCACGGCGATCGAGAGCGCCGCCTACACAAACCTCGCCTCGAAGATCTCCGAGATCGCGGGCGTCGGTCTCGTGACGGTGGCGGGCGGCCATGTGCCCGCCGTGCGCATCGAGGCCCATCCGCACGAGCTTGCCGCCTACGGTCTCAACGTCGACGACCTGCGGACACTGATCGCCAATGTCAACGTCAACGCACCCAAAGGCACCTTCCAGGGTCCGGCGGAATCCTACACCATCAATACCAACGACCAGATCCGGAATGCCCGGCAGTACAAAGACATCGTCGTCGCCTACCGCAACGGCGCACCGGTCTTTCTGCGCAACGTAGCCCACGTGACCCGGGCGCCGCAGAACGCCGATCTCGGCGCCTGGGTCAACCACACGCCGGCCATCATCCTGAACGTGCAGCCGCAGCCTTCCGCGGACGTCATCGCGACCGTCGATGCCATAAAGCAGAGACTGCCCCTGCTGACCTCCAGCCTGCCCCGGGCCATGCATGTCACGATCCTCGCAGACAGCACCAGGGCCATCCGCGCCTCGGTGTCGGAGGCCGAATTCGAGCTGCTCCTCGCCGTCGCGCTCGTGGTCGGCGTGATCTTCGTGTTCTTGCGCAATCTGCCGGCGACCGTCATCCCGAGCATATCCGTCCCGGTGTCGCTCATCGGCACACTTGCCGTGATGTACCTGCTCGGCTTTTCCATCGACAACCTGTCGCTCATGGCGCTCATCATCGCCACCGGGTTCGTCGTCGACGATTCGATCGTCATGATCGAGAACATCGTCCGTTACCTCGAAGGCGGCGCCACCCCCCTCGAAGCCGCCCTGAAGGGCGCAGGCCAGATCGGCTTTACCATCATCTCGCTCACGGTGTCGCTGATCGCCGTGCTGATTCCCCTTCTTTTCATGGGCGGCCTCACAGGCAGACTCTTCAGCGAATTCTCCATCACGCTGGCAACGACCATCCTGATCTCGGCGGTGGTGTCTCTCACGCTCGTACCCATGCTGTCGGCCCGCATCCTCAAGCGGCGCACGGAGCGGCATCCGAGCCGGTTCGAGCAGGCCGACGAACGTCTCTTCAATGCCCTGCTTGCCCGCTACGACCGCGCTCTCGGCTTCATCCTGCGCCACCAGGGAAACACCCTGCTCGTGACGATTGCCACGCTCGTGCTCACCATCGGCCTCTATGTGGTCATCCCCAAGGGGCTTTTCCCCGAGCAGGACGTCGGCGTCATCCAGGGCGTCAGCGTCGCCGGCCAGTCCGTCTCCTACGCGCAGATGGCGGCGCGGCAGGCGGCACTGGCGGATGCCATCCTGAAAGACCGGGATGTGGCGAGCCTCTCGTCCTACGTCGGCATCGACGGCACCAACACCACCCTGAACGAGGGACGCTTCCTCATCAACCTGAAGCCCTTGAGCGAGCGGCACCGGACCGCCGCGCAGATCATCCGCCGCCTGCGGCGCGAGGTGGCGGATGTCCCGGGCATCCATCTCTACATGCAGCCGGAGCAGAGCCTCACCCTCAACACCACCGTGTCGCCCGCGCAATACCAGTTCGTGCTCGAAGATCCGCAGGCCGCGCAGTTCAACACCTACGTGCCGGAGCTCATGGGGCGCTTAAAGCGCGCATCGGCGATCAGGGATGTCGCAAGCAGCCTGCAAAACAACGGCCTTGCGGTGAACATCGCCGTTCACCGTTCACTCGCCGCCCGCTTCGGCATCACGGCGGCGACCATCGACAACGCCCTCTATGATGCATTCGGCCAGCGCATCGTCTCGACGATCTTCACCCAGACCAACCAGTACCGCGTAATCCTGACCGTGGCCCGCGGCGCCGTGCCCGATGTCGCAGCACTCTGCAACCTCTACATACCATCCGCGACCGCCCCCGGAGGCGAGGTGCCTCTGCGCCAGGTCGCCTCGCTCGCCATTACGCGCGAGCCGCTCGTGATAAGTCACCTCGGCCAATTCCCGGCAGCCACGGTCTCCTTCGACCTGGCCCAGGGACACTCCCTCAGTACGGCGGTAGCGCAGATCACTGCCGCCGAAAAGGCGATCCATCTGCCCCCTTCGATGACCACGCATTTCGAGGGTGCCGCCCTGTCCTTCCAGCACGCCCTCGGCAATGAGGTGTTTTTGCTGATCGCGGCCATCGCCGCCGTCTACATCGTGCTGGGCATCCTCTATGAGAGCTTCGTCCATCCGGTCACGATCCTCTCGACGCTCCCCTCCGCCGGGATCGGCGCACTCCTGGCCCTCATGGTCACGGGGTCCGACCTCGATGTGATCGGCATCATCGGTATCGTGCTTCTGATCGGCATCGTGAAGAAAAACGCGATCATGATGATCGATTTTGCCCTGCGTGCCGAACGCGAGGAAGGCAAGACGCCCGTCGACGCCATCCGCGAGGCGGCGCTTTTGCGCTTTCGCCCGATCCTGATGACGACGGTCGCGGCCATGCTGAGCGGACTGCCGCTCGCACTCGGCACCGGCATGGGCGCGGAGCTGCGCCGGCCGCTTGGCATCGTCATCATCGGCGGGCTGGCGATGAGCCAGCTGCTGACACTGTTCACGACACCCGTCGTCTATCTGGCGTTCGACCGGCTCAGCCTGCGCATCGGGCGCCGTGGCGGCGCAACGCCGCGTGAGGAGCCATCGGCGTGAGCCTCCCAGCCCTTTTCATCAAGCGGCCGGTGGCGACCACCCTGATTACGCTTGGCATCCTCCTCGCGGGCATCCTCGCCTTCTTCAAGCTGCCGGTCGCCCCGCTGCCGAACATCGCCTTTCCGACCTTCGTGGTCCAGGCGCAAATGGCCGGCGCGAGTCCCGCCACCATGGCATCGACCGTCGCCGCGCCGCTTGAACGGCATCTGGCGGCCATGGCGGACGTGACACAGCTCACCTCCACCAGCAACGTCGGATCGACGCAGATCGTTGTGCAGTTCGGGCTGCAACGCGACATCAACGGCGCCGCCCGCGACATCGAGGCCGCCATCCAGGCGGCCCGCGCCGACATGCCGAGCAACCTGCACAGCAACCCCACGTACCGCGAATTCAATCCGGCGGCGGCGCCGATCATGATCCTCGCGCTCACTTCGCAGACGCTCACCCCGGCGCAGCTCTACGATGCCGCCGATACCGTGATCGAGCAGCAGCTCTCGGAGATCCAGGGCGTGGGTGGCATCGATCTCGGGGGCGCGGCGCTGCCAGCGGTGCGGGTCGACCTCGAGCCGGGCCCGTTGAACCGCTACGGCATCGGCCTCGAGGACGTCCGCGCAGCCATTGCCGCCGCCAACGCCGACAGCCCCAAGGGCTACGTCGACCAGGCCGGCGAGCGCTACCAGATCTATTCCAACGACCAGGCGGTCACCGCGGCGGCCTTCCGCAATCTCGTCATCGCCTATCGCCACGGGGCCGCCGTCCGCCTGCACGATATCGCACGCGTACGCAACTCCGTGGAAAACATCTACAACGCGGGTCTTTTCAACGGCAAGCCCGCGGTCATCGTCATCGTGCACCCCTCCCCCACCGCCAACGTGATCCAGTGCGTCGACGCCATCAGGGCCAAACTGCCGCAGATCGAGGCGGCGCTGCCGCACAGCGTGCATGTCGCCGTCGCCCTCGACCGTTCGGTGTCGGTGCGGGGTGCCGTGGGCGACACGGAGCGCACCCTCTTTCTCGCGGTGCTGCTCGTGATCGGAGTGGTGTATATCTTCCTGCGCAGCCGCCGCGCGATCCTCGTGCCCGCAGTCGCCCTGCCGGTGTCGATCATCGGCACCTTCGGTCCCATGTACCTGCTTGGCTACAGCCTCGACAACCTCTCGCTCATGGCCCTCACCGTCGCCACGGGCTTTGTCGTCGACGATGCCGTGGTGGTACTCGAGAACATCACGCGCTACATCGAATCCGGCATGGCACCCCGCGAAGCCGCCCTGCGCGGGAGCACCGAGGTCGCCTTCACGGTGCTTTCCATGAGCCTGTCGCTGATCGCCGTATTCCTCCCCATCCTCTTGATGCCCGGACTCGTCGGGCGGCTGTTCCATGAATTCGCCGTCACGCTCTCCATTGCCATCCTGATATCCCTCATCGTATCGATGACGGCGACACCGGCGATGTGTGCCTACACGCTGTCCCGCAAACACGCGCCGCCAGCCCCCAAACGGGCGCCGCGCGCGTCCTTTTTTGCCCGCCTGCAGGCAGGCTATGGGCACACCTTGAGGATCGCGCTCGACCATCCCCGGCTCGTGGGCGGCCTCCTGGCCGCGCTCATTGTTTTCAATGGCTATCTCTTCGTGCGCGTACCCAAGACCTTCTTTCCTGAACAGGACACCGGCGTCCTGATCGGCATGATCCAGGCCGACCAGAGCATTTCCTTCAAGGCCATGAAGCGCAAGTTCATCCACCTGCAGTCGATCGTGGAAAAAGACCCCGCCGTCGCCACCGTGGCCGGCTACACGGGCGGCCGGGCGACCAACTCGGGCTTCATCTTCGTTTCCCTAAAGCCCTTGAGTGTGCGCCATGTCTCGGCGGCGCAGGTGGTCGCGCGATTGCGCCCGCGCCTCGACCGCGTCGCCGGCGCCAGGCTTTTCCTCGTTCCCGCGCAGGATATCCGTGTCGGCGGCCGGCAGACGGCCGCCCAGTTTCAGTACACCTTGTATGGAAGCAACGCCGCGACCCTCTACCGCTGGATGCCGAAGATCGTCACCGCACTGCGCAAGAGCAAAAGGCTCGTGGACGTCAACTCGGATCTCCAGCAAGGCGGCCTCGAGACCGTGGTCAGGATCCACCGCGCGGCGGCTTCGCGCTTTGGCATCGAGCCCAACCAGATCGACAACACGCTCTATGACGCCTTCGGCCAGAGGACCGTGTCCACGATCTACAACCCGTTCAACCAGTATTATGTCGTGATGGAGCTCGCCCCCCGTTTCCTGGAAACGCCACAGTCGCTGCGCGAGATCTATGTCAGCACGGCAGGCGGCGCCGCCTCCGGTACGCAGCAGAGCCAGATGACACCGTCGGTGCTGGGCGGCGCGCCCTTGCCATCGGGATCCACGAACACGACGACGTCTGCGCAGAACCAGGCCACCAACAGCATCGCCAATACCGGCAGGGGAGTTGCCTCGAGCGGCGCCGCCGTAAGCACCACGGCCGAAACGATGGTCCCGCTCTCGGCGTTTGCGTCATTCACGCAGGGGACTACGCCGATCGCCGTCAACCATACCAACGGTTTCGTATCGGCCACCCTGTCATTCAACCTGCCGCTTGGCGTCTCGCTCGGCCAGGCGGTCGGTGCCGTCGATCAGACCATGCGCAATCTCGACGTGCCCACCTCCATCCACGGGGCCTTTGCGGGCACCGCCCAGGCGTTCGCGGACTTCGCGTCCACCGAGCTTTTGATGATCGCCGCAGCGATCGGGGCCGTCTATATCGTGCTTGGCATCCTCTACGAGAGCACGATTCATCCGATCACGATCCTGTCGACCATTCCTTCGGCCGGCATCGGCGCCACCCTGGCTTTGCTGCTTTTGCATACCCCGTTTTCGATCATCGCCCTGATCGGCGTACTCCTCCTCATCGGCATCGTCAAGAAAAACGCCATCCTGATGATCGACTTCGCGATCCAGCTCGAGCGCGGCCAAGGCCTGTCCCCCGAGGAGTCGATCTACCAGGGTGCCATGCTGAGATTGCGGCCGATCCTGATGACGACCGCGGCCGCCGTCCTGGGCGCAGCCCCCCTTGCGGTGGGCGTGGGACAGGGCGGGTCGCTGCGGGAGCCCTTGGGCATCACCATCGTCGGCGGCCTGCTCCTGAGCCAGATCCTTACGCTCTACACGACACCCGTGATCTATCTCCTCCTCGACCGGCTGGGGATGCGGATGCGCGGCGGCCCGAGCCGGGCGCTGCCGCGGGCCGCAGACTTCCCGCCAGATCGTCCTCCGGAGCAGCCGTCATGATTCGAACGCGTTACCGCCTTGCCGCCCCGCTCGCGCTCTTCGTGCTCGCGGGCTGTGCCGTGGGACCCAGCTATCACCGCCCCTCCGCCCCCGTCCCTACCCGCTACAAGGGGTTCCCCGGCTGGACACAGGCCAGACCCGCCGCGGCGGGCCCGAAGGGCACCTGGTGGACCGGCTTCCATGATCCCCTGCTCGACAGATTCGAACCGCAGGTCGCGGTGTCCAACGAAACGGTGCGTGCGGACTACTATGCCTGGCGGCAGTCGCGCGCGTTTGTGGCAGAGGCGCGGGGAGGGCTCTTCCCCTCCATCGGCCTTACGGGCTCTGCGGGCGAAAATCACGCGCAGCGGCTCACCGTATCCAGCGGATCCCTGCAAGGGGGTGCGAGCTGGGTGCCTGACATATGGGGCCAGATCCGTCGCAACGTCGAGGAAAGGCGGGCCAGCGCACAGGAAAGCGAGGCCACGCTTGCGAACGCTACCCTGTCCGAACAGGCCGCTCTGGCGACCGACATGATCGATCTGCGTATCGCCGATGCAGACATCGGGTTACTGCAAAAGACCGTCCGCGCCTACCGGGCCTCGTTGCGCATCGTCAGGAACCAGGTCGCGGCGGGCACCGCAGCGCCCTCGGATCTCCTCACCGCGCGCACCGAGCTCGAAGGGGCGCGGGCAAGCCTCATCAACGCCGGTGTCGCCCGCGCCGAGTACGCGCATGCGGTAGCTGTACTGGTCGGCCGCCTGCCCGAAACCGTGCGCATCCCGCCCCGCAAGATGCTACCGCGCCTGCCGGCAATCCCCGTCGGTGTCCCCTCGACACTGCTCGAGCGCAGACCCGACATCGCGGCCGCCGAGCGCGCCATGGCCGCCGCCAACGCCGCCATCGGCGTGCAGATCGCCGCCTTCTATCCCACGATCACACTGTCGGCCTCCGGCGGCTTTTCCGGCGCCCCCTTGAACACCCTCTTTGCGGTGGCGAACCAGGTCTGGTCGCTCGGCACCGATGCCGCCCTGAATCTCTTCGAGGGAGGGGCGCGCAGGGCGGCCGTGGGGGCCGCCTGGGATGCGTACAGGGCGGACGTCGCCAACTATCGGGGTACTGTTCTGGCCGCCTTCCAGCAGGTCGAGAACAATCTGTCCAGCCTGCGGATCCTGGCCCAGGAGGCCGCCGTGGAAGACCAGGCGGTGCATGATGCGCGACGTGCCGTGCAGATCGCGCTAAACGAGTACCAGGCCGGCACGCAGGATTATACGACCGTGGTCAGCGCCCAGGTGACCCTCCTTGCGGACCAGCAAACGGCGTTGAACATCCGCCAGCAACGGCTGCTCGCGGCCGTCGATCTGATTCAGGCGCTTGGTGGCGGCTGGTCGAACGCCGGGCTCGCGAAGAACGCGCCGCCTGAGTGAGGGCTGGACGGAGCGTCGGGCCCTCATTGCCCAAGGCAGCCTCTCCGGCAGCCGGGGCAACGCCTACCCCTTTTTCGGAAAACGGCCCCGCGAGGCGGCGTCCGGAAGCCTGCCGCAAGGCACGGCCGCCACCCAGTCTCCGCAAGGCCGGCGCCCCTGCGCCGCAGCGCGAGGCCACCCTGCATCGCCCGGGGGCGTTCAGGCACTGCCCGCCTCGGCGCCGAGCGTGCCATCGCGTCCGGCACTGATACGCAGGGCATTGAATGCCCAGGTTGCGATCACCGTGACCGCGAGATTGACGGCCAGGGCGTAGAGCGCCGCGTAGGCCGGGATGGTGTGCCCGGCGATGACGAGCGGATAGATCACACTCTTGAATGACGTGGTCGCCGCCATGGCGGTTCCGGCGACCATGCCCCCAAGCCAGCCGAGCACCAGGGCGTAGCGATGCGGCCAGCGCGAGTAGAGTCCGATCACGATCGCCGGGAAGGTCTGGATGATCCAGATCCCGCCAAGGAGCTGGAGCATGATCGCGTACTTCTCCGGGATCCCCAGCACGAAAGCCAGCGCCCCGATCTTGACGAACAGCGAGGCGATCTTCGCCGTCCGGGCCTCCCCTGCCGCACTCACGCTGGGATTCAGATAGGTCTTGTAGACATTGCGCGTAAACAGGTTTGCAGCGGCCACCGACATGATGGCCGCAGGAACCAGCGCACCTATGGCAATGGCGGCAAAGGCAAAACCCACGAACCACGAAGGCAGAAAGCGCATCAGGAGCGCGGGCACGGCATAGCTCGGCCCATACGCCTTGAAGCCCGCCTGGAACTGCGGCAGCGTGTTCACGTGCGCGACGTAGGCCATGTAGCCGAAGAGGGCGAGCAGACCCAGGATAAAAGAGTAGGCCGGCAGGAAGACCGCGTTTCTTTTCACGACACCGGCGCTCTTTGCGCCCAGCACTCCCGTGATGGTATGGGGATACATCAGGAGCGCGAGCGCCGAACCCAATGCGAGGGTGGCATAGCCAGAAAAGATCCCCGTATTATGCGGCGGCGGTGCCGGGAAGGTCAGCTTGGCGGCCGGGATATGCCCAAAGATCCCCGCCCACCCGCCGAGATGAGGCGGGATCACGATGATCGCGGTCAGTACGGTCGTGTAGATCAGGATGTCCTTGACGATGGCGATGAGCGCCGGGGCACGCAGGCCTCCCGTGTAGGTATAGGCCGCCAGGATGACGAAGGCGATCACGAGCGGGGCATCCGACCACATCCCGGTACCGCCCACCTTGAGGGCCGCCAGCACCACCTGCAGACCCACGAGCTGCAACGCGATGTACGGCATGGTGGCGAGAATCCCGGTTATGGCCACCAGCAGCCCCAGTGTCCGGCAGTCGTACTTGTGCTCCACAAGATCAGCGGCCGTGACATAACCGCGCTCGCGCGCGATCGTCCAGAGCCTTGGCATGATCACGAACATCAGGGGATACAGGACGATCGTATACGGGAGCGCGAAGAATCCCAAAGCCCCCTGACCGAACACGAGCGCCGGAACGGCAATGAAGGTATACGCCGTGTAGAGGTCTCCGCCCAGCAGGAACCAGGTCACGAAGCTGCCAAAGCGCCGCCCTCCGAGACCCCATTCGCTCAACAGATTGAGATCGCCCGGCCGCCAGCGATTCGCCCAGAAACCAAGCCCGGTCACCAGCAGAAAGAGTGCGAGGAAAACCCCGAGGGCGGCGCTCATGAGCCGGCCTTGCCGGACTTGTCGGCGTCCGCGTAGAGGCGATAGACGATTCCGGTCAGAAGCACGGTCACCGGGACCCAGGCGAGCTGATACCAATAAAAGAACGGGAACCCCAGAAAAGTCGGCTGGACCCGGTCATACCATGGGACATACAGGGTTCCCACGAACGGGACGACCAGCAACAGGTAGAACCATCGTGACGCACTTGCGCTCATACGCTCCTCCCCCGCTTTTTTATGTGTGCTTTTAAGCTTGATTAAGGGTAGTAAACAGTTCACATCCGGTCAAATACCCGGCGCCCGGCCTGCCTTGGGCAAAATGGTTCCGAAACCGCATCGGGGCCCCTGCCCCTTATGTACCCAAGCGGTCCACACCGGCTGAAAACCGCCCCCTTTGAAGCCCAGCCGCCGTGACCCTCCCTCGATTTCCTGTAGGCCAGCCACCTTGGCCGCGCGGCTTGACCCCCCATCGGCCGGCATGCGAGAGCCGGCTGACGGATGCATGCGCGGGCAATTATGGAATTCCTCTCTCCAATTGACGATGTCGAGTTTTTCTTCTTCCGGTTCGCGTAGCGGGCCGGGCGCATCCGGCCGACCTTCCGTGTTTCGCAGAAACGCCCTGGCGTCCCGCGCCTATACCGTGGCCCCCCTACCGCAGCCGGCGGCGATCGACTACAGTGAACTCAGGATGGGGTTCAGGAGGACGTCCACAGTCGCTCCCGGGCCCCGGGCTAGCCCCGCACGCTCCAGGGGATTATGTGAATATAACCGGTCCGGGAAAGGAAGAACGGCCTTCTGCATGATTGACGTGCGCCAGATACCACCGATCTACCCAAAAGGTAGCCACTCGTCCCCATCCCCTTCTGCTGGACACCCGGAGCGGCAACGGGCGACGCGCGCGCGCGTCTTTGATCGGAAGTTCTGTGGCGCACCAGACGGCACCCATGCGCGAGGCAACCGGCAAGGATGCACCGTACACACACGCGCTGCACACTGGCAGCACAATGGCGAAAGAGGTAGGGCATGAGCACGGACGGGGCCGTCGAGGAGATCTTTCTCGGTACCGGAGAAGCTGCGGACGCAGGACCACGCCAGACCGACCGCATATTTCGGCAGGTCAGCCGCCTGAAGGGTCATCGCGCGACCTACGAGATATTCAACGGGCGCTTTCTCCAGGTCCACATCCGCGGGCGCCATACGAAGCCGCGCCGGTACACCGTGGACCTCGCATTTCTGTGCGCACAACCCGTGCGCCGCGTCACGGTTGCCTGGCGCCTTCTGGGCGTTGCGTTCGTGGCTGCAATCATCACCGTGCTGCTGGCCGCTTATTTCTACCACACAAACAAGCCATTGGTCCTGAATCCCTGGCTACCTGTGGTGGTCGTGACAGGCACCGTTGCCGCGGTCGTCGGCCTCCTCGGTTTGCACCGATGCTCGGACAGACTGCTCTTCCATAGTGAGCACGGTGAGACAGTGTTTCTGGAGCTATTGAACAACGGACAGAAAAACAAGGAATTCCGGTCCTTTGTTGATGATATCGCCCGGTGCATCGAGCAGACGCGCGCGCAACGTTACAAGGGCGACAGTCCCGCGTTCCTGGTAGACGAGTTGCGTGAGCATCGCCGACTCAAAGACGAGGCGGTCATTGACGAACGCGCATACGAGTCTGCACGAACCCGCATTCTTCAGCGCCACGGAGCCGCAGAAAAACGATAACGCGGGCACCAACGGGATCTGGCTCCTCCGGTCGCCGTACTTTCCCGATCCCTTGCGACGACCAGTTGCGGTCCACAAACCGTCCGTAAGCCGCGTAACCGGGCAATTCGGCGCTTGCGGCAAGCGCCTGAATACACGCACCCGCTCTCCTCCAAGGAATAGGGCCGGCTTTTTGGGGAGTTACCGGGACACCTCGGGTGGATGGCGCTTTTCAGGGTCAATTGGTACTCAAGCGGCGGACGAGGCGAAGCGGGAGCTGCGCCCACAGCCAATGCGACGCCAAGGCCCTGGCCGGAGGCATCCGCGGTCTGCGGATTTTCCGGCTTCCGAACCGTTCGGGTCCCCTGCCATGATGGTGTTGATATCCATTACGAGGGACACGGGCGATGCAGACTCGGCTTACCGCCATCATCGAGCGCGAGGCGCACGGCTATGTATCGTTCTGTCCCGAGCTCGACATCGCGAGTCAGGGTGACACTATCGAAGAGGCGCGACAACCTGTTATGTGGAGCTCCACATAAAATCTACGCGAGGCGCTGCTCGAGCTTTTCTTTGAATCGGCTTCGCCTAGGTAAATCAAAGAGCGCCTCCATGAGGAGGTCTACGTTACCCGTGTGGATGTAGCCGTTGGGTAAACTGGGCGTTCCGTCCGGGAAGGACGTATGCGTTATTCTGGGGCGGCACGGTTTTGTGGAAGTGCGTCAACGCGGTAGCCACATCGGCATGTAAAAGAGGCTCCCTGATACAACGGTCACGGTGCCCGTGCCAAACCATAACGAACTTCGGGCGGGTACGCTGCAGTCCATCATTCGTCAGCCCGGCATCCCCCGCGGCGAATTCGCGTCCTGACGCCCTCCCGGCAAAAGTCCCGCATGAAAATCCCGTAGCCCCGCCAATCACCTGATGCATTAGTAGAGTCGAAGGCTGGCGCGGTAGTCGAGACCCCGTTTCCAACCCCCGCTCATCAAACCGGACGTGCGGATTCCCCGCATCCGGCTTTCCGACTTGATT
>JAJYDN010000013.1:42921-53372 GCA_021777535.1 Pseudomonadota bacterium | reverse complement strand
CCAGCGTCCGCGCCAGGATCGTGAGCAGCGACCGCTCGTCATCCACCAGCAATATGTTGGTCACGGTCGTTCTCCCGTGATATGGCAAACACCACTTCGGTCCCCTCTGGCGTATTGGTGATGGTGACCCAGCCGCCATGGGCGTTGGCAATGCGCCGGACGAGGGCAAGCCCCAGTCCCGTGCCCTCGTTTTTGGTTGTATAAAACGGTACGAAGAACCGTTCCGGGTTCCCCTGAAATCCCGTGCCCGTATCCGCCACCTTGAGATAGACCCAACCGCCGTCGGCGGTCGTCGTGATGGTGATATGGCCTGCGCGGTCCATGGCTTCGGCACTATTGAGAATAAGGTTCCAGACCACCTGCCGTATCTGATCCGCATCAAATGCCACCGCCCCGATCTGATCCGACAGCTCCAGGGTGAACGCATGGTTGTGCTCGCGGTTCAAAGTCTGGTCGTACATTTCCACGACCTGCCGGACGACCTCGTTCAGGTCGCCGATTTCGCGCGCGGTGTCGGCCGGCCGCGTCCATTTGAGGAAGTTTTGCAGTACGGCGTTCAGTCTGCGCGATTCGTTACGGACGATACCTGCGAATTCCCGCCGTTCCGCGTCCGAGACGCAGCGGTCGTCGATGATAAGATCGACGCCGCTTACGATGCTGGCGAGGGGATTGCGGATTTCGTGCACGATCACCGAGGCCGTCTCCGCCAGGCAGGCGAGACGCTCCGACTCCGCCTGCTTGCGCCGCTGCGCATCCATCTGCTGGGTGGCGCGGGCCAACCGCCCGAGCATGGCATTGAAGGCCTCGCTCAGTACGCCCACCTCGTTATGGCGGCGTACCCGGACGCGCTGCGGGGCATCGTCGCTGGTGCGTACGCGCTCGACGTCCCGCATCAGGTCCCCCAGATCGTCGGTGAGCTTGCGTGACAACAGCCACCCGGCGCAGCCGCCGATCAGGGCGGCGAAAAACGTGAACAGGAGGCCCTCATCGCGGGCCGCCGCGATCTGCCGCAAGGCACGGGCCCGCGACAGGCTCAAGGTCACCGCGCCCACGGGGTAGCGGCCGACGTGAATGGCCTGTCGTATGGTAAGCCAGCGCGCCCGGGCGCGCGTGGGGCCGCTTGCGCCAAGGACTACGCCCTCCATGTTGGTGACGCGGATGCGGCGCACGCCGGATCGGTGCACGGCGTAGCGGATGATCGCGTTCAGGGTGCTCAGGTTTTCGGTCAGCACGGCATTGCGCGTGGCGATGGCGAGCGTCCGCGCGAGCCTCTGGCCGTCGCGGTGGAGCAGTTTGTCCATCGCCCGCTGCTGGCCTGCGACCACGGCTGCCACCAGCGCCAGCATGAGGATGACGTGCACGAGGGTGATCGATGCGACGACCTTGAACCGGAAGGTCTGGTAATAGCGCAAAGGAGTCATGGCCGGGTCCTGCTGCGCGTGTGTGCGACACGGGTGAAGCGGCGCATGTGCGCGTATTCGCCGGGATGCACGGCGACAAAGCCGCCCGGCATGTGCAGGCCGTTTAGTACGCGCCGGCCGCTTGCGCTGGCGCGAAGGCCCGTCAGCGCCTGGCGGATGGCGCGGATCAGGCCGGGAGGGAGGGTCCGGCGCACGGCGATCGGCATCTCGGGACCGGCCCGGGTGTGGGCCACGATCCGGATCTGCCCACGGATCGCGCGCGGCTCCTGATCCAGCGACCACGGCCAGGTCCCGCCGACATCCGCGAGCCCCCGGGCCACGGCGAGGATCACGGAATCCTGATTGTGCAGATAGAGTGGCCGCATGAGCGTGTGCACGATCACGCCCCGCCGGCGCAGGTACTCCTTCACCATGAGTGTCGCCGCGAGCGCCCGCCGGTCGGGAAAGGCGATGCTGCGTCCGGCCAGCACCCGGGGTGTCAGTGTCCGGATCGGGCTGCCCCGGCGGACGATGATGATGCCGACGAACGGCAGGCCTTTGATGCGGACCACGGCGCGATAGCCGTGAAGGCGATCGTACAGGTAGGGGTTCAGGAAGAGTATGTCGTACCGGCCGGCATTGGCGCGCGCCAGCAACCGCTCGAAATCAGGGGCCGTGGCAAAGATCACCGGCCGGTGCAGCACGTGGGTCAGCTGCGCGCACAGCGGGATGAACATCTGCGCGAGCGACACCGGGTTTTGCAGCGGCAAGACCCCAAAGCGCAGGGGTCTTCGCGCGGCGCAGGCGCTCCCTGCCAGTATCCCGCAGACCAGGACGGCACCACCGAGACATGCGCGCACGGACCGCCTGCCGGCCGTCCGGGCGCGTATCCGCTTGCCGCCTGTCCACATCTGTCCTCCCCGGTGCCCGCACCCAAAAAAAAGGGGGCGAAAGCGCCCCCGCAATCGAACACCTCAGGAGGACTTCTGTCCCGCTTAATGAATCAGGCGCACGCCAAACGGCAGGCTGACCATGACACTGACGGCGTTGTCCGTCGGCGCCCCGGTATTGTTGAAGCTGGTACGGTCCCATTCCACATAATAGCGGGTGCCTTTATTCGCCAGATAGACGCCGATCAGGCTTTCCTGATCGAGGCTCGTCGAGACTCCCGCCACCCCTGTGTAATTGGGCGTGAACATCGGGCCGGTGCCGCTGCCGACCACGGGTTCTATATTTTCAGAATTATATGTGCTGTACCGGAAAACCGCCATGACGTGCTTGACCGGGCGCCAGCCGGCGGCCGCAAACCAGCCGCGCGCGACGCCAGGCCCGTGGGCGCCCGGCTGCTGGGTGTCCTTGGCGTGCTGGTATTCGTACCACACCCACAGCGGATCGGTCATGTAATTGCCGTACCGGAGGTCGAGTGCGAACTTCTGCTGCTGGTAGCTCATGCCCGGCAGGTCGTACGGTGTCTCGTTTATTGTTGCCGTTGCTGTTGTCACTTTGTAAGGGCCGATCATCTGGCGGCCGTTCTCGAAGCCCACGGCAAGTCCCAGCGGCCCATCCTCGGCGCCGATGTGGGCAAGCACCTGGTCGGGGTGGTGCATGCTGCTCTCGAGCTCCGAGACGCCGGTGCCGTTGAAGAGCCCCACCGCGTAGTTGAAGGACATGTTGCCGGGGTGGAAATCATTGAAGGCCATGAGGCCGAGTTCGCCGCCTGCGTTGAAAAGACCGGCTCCCGGACCGGCAATGCCGTTGGTCGCCGGCGTCGACGCGAATTCGTTGTAGCTGATGTTGTAGGTGGCCGGCGAGTAGTTGATCCAGGGGAGCATCGGGGCTGCAGTGATGCCTTCTTCGGCGAACGGCACAAGCATCTGGCCGATCTCGAAATGCACGCCCGGCACGTAGTTCAGTGTCACGGATGCATCGAGGACATGCGCGTGTCCGATGACGCCGTTGTTGGGATCGGCCGGATTGTTGGCGAACTCGGACAGGAAATAGTAATCGATGTCAGGGCCAAGCGAACCGCGGATGCCCGGGCGCACGCGATAGAACTTGAACTGCGCGTTGCCACCGACCCGTGCGCCCGCCGCATTGGCGGAGTCGCCCTGGATATAGGCATAGCCGGGCTGAAGGACGCCAAACAGCAGCGCCGTCGGTGCCTGCTGCGGCTTTTCGGTCCCGTACACCATGGTCCATGGTGCCATCGGTTTTTCGGTCATCGACGGCAGCAGGCCTGCGGCCGCCGTGACCGAGGCCCCAAGCAGCGCGCCCGCGCCCACCGCGCGTGCCCACACTGAGCGTTTCTTGTCAGGCTTTTTCATGAACACTCCTCCGAAAAAAGGTCTTGTTATAGTGTTGTGATAGTGTCGTGTTGCCCTGGATTCGGCGCGGCGCGCCGGACTTGCTGTCTGGCCTCTGCGTACCTCGGGGCCTGACGAGTATCATCGGGGCATCCGGTGGCCGGCACCGGATGCCCCGCAGTCTCATTTCACGAAGCCGACCGCGACCGGATCCGTGCGGTGATAGGCCCACTGGGTCATCGAGCCGTCATAGAGCCGGACATTGCGGTAGCCGAGTATCTGGGTGGCGACGAACCAGCCGATGCTCGCCCAGTGGCCGGTGTTGCAATAGGTCACGATGGGCGCGTTGGGATTGGTCGGGAGATCGGCCACGCGGGCGAGCGCCTTCAGTTGCGCCGCGGGCAGCAGGTCGCCGTTCTGATTGACCATCCAGGTCACGGGATAGGGGACGGCGCCTGGAATGTGGCCGTAGCGGGCCACGAAGGGCGCCTTGGTCAGGCCGACGATCTGGTGCATGGGCCGGTTGTCCATCAGCACCACGTGGCGATGGAGGTCGGCGCGCACCTGGGCCAGACTTGCGCGGATGCGCGGCTGAAAGTGGGCGACCAGGTTGCCGGTCAGGTGGCGCGGCGTGGCCGTCAGGGTGCCGCCCGCCTTTTTCCAGCCCTCGACGCCGCCGCGCAGGATCGCGTCCTGCTCATGGCCCAGTACCCTCAGGGTCCAGAATGCGCGTGTCTCGGCGCCGAGCCCAAGACCCATCGGCGTGTGGATGTTGGTGTAGACGACTACCTCCGAATCGTTGCTGACGCCGACCGACCGCAGGTAGGCCTGGATGACCGGGATGGGCGGCAGCATGCGGTTGACGTGGCGGACCATGCGGCGCCAGTGACCATACGGGGCCGAAACGGCACCGGGGATGTGCCCCGCGGCGTAGGCCTTCGGCGAGCGCAGATCGAGGACCACCAGCCGGGGATCGTGGCGGTGCGCATACACCCATTGCGGTGTCACCTGCGGACCCGGCAGTGCGGCGAGTGCGGCGCCGGATGCCAGTGTCGCGCATATCGCCACGCCCAATCTCCAGTTCATTGCCATGGTATGCCCTCCCCCTTTTTGCCTATTGTGATGGGGCGTTCTCAGCAATGATCGGGCCAACATCACAACTCATTGAAGAATCACGCATTTTCTGAAATGCGGATGGCGAACATGTCACCACAGTGGTGATCTGCACCACCAAAGTGGTGACGCCTCGCGCCGCGCGGCCGGTGTCCGCCCGCATGCCCCCCCGTTTTTGCGTGACGACCCCGGGTCCTTGCGCCGCAGGCGGCGGGGCCTCGTGTGGCGGCCAAGGTCTGGGGTCCGCGGGTGACCCGGCCGTCCCGGCCCTGTTCGGCGCCGCATGCGGCGCCAGGGGCGTGGAATGCCGTTTTCATCCCCATTTTGGAGACACCGATCACCATGCTGGTGATCGCGCGATTTCCGGTGGCCACCGTAAGTCGTTGATAAAACATTCATACCGGCCCTTGGCCCGGCTCTTGCTCTAGCCCTCTGGCAAGGTTCCGGCATGCCGCGCGCAGCGCGCGTCCCGGATCAGGCGCAGTGGCGGAGGAAACCGTTATGGATTTTTTCAAGAAATCGCTGGATCCGATCGTGGCACTGGCCATCATCGCGGTCCTTGACATCTTTCTGTTCCAGATCGTCGGCGCGTGGACGGTGGGCGGTGGCGAGACCATGATCGCGGGTCTTTTCGTGCGCGCCCTGATCGGCGCCAAGGCCTTGAACCGGATCCCCTTCTGGCATCTGGTGTTCAAGCCCACCTGGGCCTACTGGAAGATCTACATCAGTCTCGGCATGGGTTTCGGGGCCCTGGTGAGCGCCATCCTGAGCAAGGAATTCTACTGGCGTGTGCCCAAGCATCTGTCGGAATGGATCATGATCACGATCGGCGGGCTGTTGATGGGTGTGGGCATCCGTCTCTCCTTTGTCTGCAATGTCAGCACTTTTCTCGGCCTTACCCCGGAGATGAATCTGGGCGGCTATCTTGCGGTGAGCGGCCTTGTCATCGGCGCGTGGGTGGGGTCCTGGGTCTATAAGCGGGTTCTGGAGGCCTGAACATGATCACAGTAGTGGGACAGTGCGTGGCCGCTTTCGTGTTTGGCACATCCGTCGGCGTGCTGGTGCAGCGGTCGCGCTGGTGCAACACCGCGGCGCTGCGCGATGCGATGCTGTTCAAGAGTTACCGCAACACCAAGGCGCTGCTGGTGGCGATGATGATCCTGACGCTCGGTTTTACCGCCCTCATCAGCGTCGGCAACGGCAATCCCATGCGCTTCGACGTCGGGATCAACCAGTTCATCGGGCTCTTTCTGTTCGGGATCGGCATGGTGTTCGCCGGCGCCTGCACCGTCTCGTCGTGGGTGAAGACCGGCGAAGGCAACATCGGTGCCTTGTGGGCGCTGCTCTTTCTGATCGTCGGCCTGTTTTTGTCGTCACTCGTGTGGTCGTTTTCCTATTGGCCGCCGGCCGGCCAGACGATGACCGGGCATCCGAATCTGGCGGGCCTGCAGTTTGGCTGGGCGGATGCCCTGACGCTGCAGCGCGCCACCGGCGTCCCGGCCCTGTTTTTCGGCATCATCCAGTTTCTGGGGCTGCTGTTCATCTATCGCCGCATCCTGCACAGGGAGCGCGCAACGGCCGAAGGCATGAATCCCACGCCGGCTGCGGCCTCCGTGCCCGCCGCCGACAGGCTTACCGCGCCCCCCGCGCCTTCCGTGGCACGATTGGAACCCCAGACGAACACAAGGAGCCCCCTATGAGTCTTTTTGGCCGCAAAAACGGTCCACCTCCCACTGCCGCCGCGCCCGCTGGCAAGGTCACCTTGCCAGACGGCCAGTCCTGCACGGTCGACCGCATAGTCGATGTGCTCGGCGACTCCTGTCCGCGCCCGCAGCTCATGACCAAAAAGGCGCTCGCCGAATCAAACCCGGGGACGGTGATCGAGATCCTGGTCGACAATCCGACTTCGATGGAAGCGATACCCACCATCATGGACAACACCGGGGGCGTGTACCTCGGCACCATCAAGGCGGAGCGGCACTGGCGCGTCTTCGTCCGCAAGAAATAGGGGGATCCCATGGCATGGCCGGCTGGTCAAAAACAGATGTTCGCGCTGGCATTGATCGCCGCGCTGATGACGGTGGGCACGCTGGCCTACATGCTGGCCGCGCCGCCCGGCTATCTGCGCCGCACGCGCAACGGCGTCCCCTATTTTGCGCCTCCTGTCATCAATCCCGCGGGCGGGCGGCCGCTCGACGTCAACCGCCTGGCCGCGTATTACCGGGGTCATGTCCGCGCCGGGCTGTATGCGGCCACCAACCGATAAGGGGAACCGACATGCTCAATATCCAGACCATCGCCCAGATCGTCATGTTCATCGTCATGCTGGGTGTGCTGTACGTGGCGCTGACCACGGATGTCTTTTGACCGGAGGCGCCCATGATCTCCCGGATGCTCGATGCACTGTCACATCTGCTCCCGTCCCGCTTGCGCGATCAGGCGCCCGCGGCCTCCGCGTCGGCGGCCATGACCCCGGCCCAGATCTGGACCTATTGCGCCACGACGCTTGCCGTCACGGTGCTGGCGTTGGCCTGGCTTACGCATGCCGCGGCGGTGGCGCCCGGGACCATGGCGCGCAGCCGGACCCCGCAGTTTGCGGGGCAGTTCGCGAAGATCCCGATGGGCGGGCTGTATGGCACGGTGACCGTACGCCAGCTCGTCAATTATTACCTGCAAAACCCGCCGCGGGCGCCGCATGGCGTGGTGCCGGCGCGGCTGCCGCGCATCGGCGGCTGCTAGACATGGTGGCGCACGCGCCGTGGGCGGCGCTACGGGCCGTGGGCACTCTGCCAAAGGTGGCCGCCTGCGTGATCGACACCCGCCCCCGGGCGCAGTGTCTGCGCGAGACGGTGGCCACCGCCCGCTGCCTGCCGCCTGCGGCCTTTCTGGGCCCCCGCGGCCAGCTCGCGAACTTCCGCGATATCCGCTGGCTGCTCGGGACTGCCGGTCTCGGTGGCGCAAAGACGGCGGTGGTCGTCGGTGATGAGCGCACGGCGCGCGACTTCGTGGCCGGCATCCTCTATCTCGCAGGCCAGAGGCGCGTCGTCGTCGTCAGGCGGCCGCTGACACCCTGGCTTGCCGCCCACCCCGCAGCCGCGGGACCAGGCGAGGGACACGGCATGATCCGCACCCGGATATACGCCGCCTGGCCGCGCACGCATCTCGTTGTGTTCCGTGCGCCGCTTGCCCGCCTGCTTGCCGCACCCAACCCGCCGCAGCTTCTCGACGGCTGTCCCGCCGGGTGGTCCGTCCGCCATCCGCAGGCGACCCCCATCCCGGGGTCGCGGGCCTGGCCGTTTGCGCGCCTGGGGGGCCAGTGGCGTCCCCCCGCCGGGCGCCGCCCGTTCATCGCCTATGCGCAAGATCCTTACCATTCCGTCGCCTACTTCACGGCACTGCGCCTGCGCCACCTGCCCGCCGAGGTCTTCATCGGCGGCCTGCGTGCCTGGCACGCCGCCCGCGCGCCGCGGGCCTTACCGGCGCCCCGTCTTGCGCGCCGCCCCGGGGGTTACTGATGGAGATCCTCTTTTTCGTGTCGCATCCCGAATCGGCGCCGCTCCTTGCGGGTCTTGCGCGCGCCTGTGCCCGCCAGAAGGTCTCCTGGGGCTGTTTCCTGACCGGCCACGGGGTGCGGGTTCTGCAGGATCCGGATGCGGCAGGTCTCGTGTGCGCAGCTCCTGCGGGTGCGGTCGTCTGCGAACACTCGTGGACCCGGCATGCCGCCGGACCCTGTCCGCTTCCTTTGGGCAGCCAGACCGACAGCAGCGCGCTGGCGGCGAGCGCGCTGCGCATCATCAGCCTGTAGAAACAGAGAGGTGACCGGCATGGCGACAGCACGTTCGATCGTAGTCCTCGGGCGCCGCGACCACACGGAGGCCATGCGTGTCGCCGCCGGCCTCACCATCTTCGGCCACACCGTACGGCTCGTGCTGATGACGGGCCCGGTGGCCGAGACCGCCGAGAACATGCTGCAGGCCGAGACGCTGGAGCTCGCCGGCGTCACCCCCGAAACCACCATCCCCGGCCAGGGGCTCGCAGTGGTCGATGGGGCGGCGCTGGCCGCCGCCCTCGCCGGGGCCTCGGCCATTCTCAGCCTGTGACGGCCCACCGGAGGTAAGCATGCGCGTCATCGTGTTGCAGACGGCGTTGTTCGGACAGGACGCCGTGATCGAAGAGGCCCTGCGCTGTCTTGGCGGTACGCAAGCGGTTTCCCGCTATGATCTGCGCGGCGTACCGCCATCCGCCGAAACGTGCGATGCGGTGATTGCCGCAGTCTGCGCCGCCGATGCGGTGATTACCGTGTAGGGGATCCGGTGCGCCGCCGTCTTTTCACCTGCCGGCGCGCCGCCCTGGCGCTGCTTATGCTGCTTTGCATGTCGTGGCGGCCGCCGCGGGCCCATGCCGGCGGTACCGGGTTTCGGGTGGCGCTGGCCGTCCTCGCCCACCGGGCCGATGCGGCGCGCCGCCATCCGCCTACGGTAAGGCAACAGGCGAAACTGCGCGGGGCCCTGGGGCTGATCGGCTATCTCGGCCGGGCCTATTGTGCCCGCCGGTCCTGCCGGGGGCGCCGCCTCGACCGCACCTTCCGCGTCCTGCGGCCGTTGCTTGCCGCCCGCCGTTACGGTCTGCTTGCCGCCCGCCTGGAGACGCTTGCGGCCCGCTACCCCGTGCCGCTTGCCGATCTGTGGCCCCGCTCCCACCGCGTGCGCTGGCAGCGGGGCCGGTTTCTCTACGACCACCTCTGCGCGGGCTGTCATGCGGGCGCCAGGCCCCGGGGATTGACGCCCGATCTCTTCGCGATGGCGCGCCGCGACGGACCCCGCCTGCTCATGATCCGGATCCTGGCCGGCGTGCGCGGCACCCGGCGCACGGCACTTGCCAACCCGCTCACGCGCGCGCAGATCGGAAGCCTCGCCCTGTATCTCACGGCCCCGGCGGGGCCGCCACCCCCCGCTTCTTAATGGGTCCGGTTCTCATTGAGCCCCGCAGGGCGCATATAGCCGTTCTCCGGGAACGCTTCCACCCGCTTTAGGGTCTACGCTGAAGAGAGGACTCCAAGAGAAAAAGGGAAGGACATGATCGGGCAGGCATCAGCGGCCAGTGGCCGCCGCAAACATTTTGCATCGAAGTACTGGACAGAGGCGTGGACGCGTTTTGCCTCCCGTGACATCTGTCTTTTTGCGCGCGCCCTCTGCGCGTGGCCGCGGGGTACGGGCGCGGCCTGTCCCAGTTCGCGCCATCTCGCCCGCACCATGGCGCGGGAGGCGGCACGCGCAGGCAGCGGCCTCATCGTCGAACTCGGGGCGGGGACCGGCGCGGTGACGCGCGCCCTGCTCGCGCAGGGTATCGCGCCGGATCGTCTGGTGGTGGTCGAACGGTCGGCGCTGCTCGCCGCCCATCTGCGGGAAAAGTTTCCGGATGTCTGTGTCGTGCAGGGGGATGCGGCCCGTCTGGGCGCATCTTTCGCTCACCTTGGCCTCGACCCAAGCGAGGTGACGGCGGTGATTTCGAGCCTGCCTCTGCGGTCGTTGCCGGCGGCGACGGTTGCGCGCATCGGCCTGGAACTGGACCGCCTGCTGGCGGAGGGGACTTTGTTCGTGCAGTTTACGTACAGCTTGCGGGCGGAGGAGGTGGG
>JAJYDN010000013.1:0-42911 GCA_021777535.1 Pseudomonadota bacterium | reverse complement strand
GGGCACACCGCGCGTTGCGTGCGTTCCCGCACGGTCTGGCGCAATGTGCCCCCAGCGCGGGTCAACAGCTTCGCCTGGGGATGCTAGGCGAAGCCGCCGACCGGCGCACCGGTCTTACCAGAGGTACCAGGCCAGCAGGTAGAGGCTGTTGCTCTTGCCCGCATTCGTGGATGTACCATCGAACTTGGTGTACCCCGTGTACTGCAGCGTGAACTGCGTGTTTTCCCAAGGCAGATAGGTCACGCGGCCGATGAAGCCCGCCGATGCCGGATCGCCGTTGGTGACCACACCGTTTACCGCGTTGTAGTAGAGCGGGTTGGTGGTGCCGGACGTGTTGAAGTAGTTCGCCGCGATCTGGTAATGCAGCCCGAACTGGTAGGTGCCCGTCACATGCACCGCGTTCAGGTTCTGGTGCTGTTTCATGCCCGGGATGGCCAGGGCAGACGATGCCAGGTCCTGATTCTCGCGGATGTACGTAGCGTACGCCGTCAGCAGGTCGTTACCGAAGTGGTGGTCGAACTGCGTGTCCACCGCGTAGTCGGTATAGGTGTCGTCGACGCCGACCGCACCCGTGCCATACTCGCCGCCGTTGAAGCCCGCGTGCATGCCGAAGGTGCCGATTTCCCACGAGCTGCCGTCGGTGAAGTTGTGGTTCCACGACAACCGCCAGTAGGGCGCAACCCCGCTGATGGCGCCGCCTAGCGTCTCGGGGTTGATCTGTGGCCCGGCGACCTGCGAGGTGCGGTACACGGAGAAGTCTTCATACCAGGCGCCGTTCCACATCGAGTATTCGCCAAGGCCTGCGACACCCAGCGCGGTGTTTTCGTCGACCATCGGCGTGTACGCGCTGAACGGATGGTCTGCGAGGTTGGAGTGGCCCCACGGGAACGCCCACGCCGGAACCGTGTTCCACAGGTCTTCCACGGTCGGGTTGTTGTTCATGTCGATACCCCAGGTGACCGGGATGCCGGCGACCGTGTTCTGGTGCGCATAGCGGATATCGGTGTTGTCCATGTTGAATGCGCCCTGGCCGTTCGTGTAGGTGACCTGCATGAACGCGCCCATGGACGGCGTGATCTCGCCCGCGTAGAAGAGGCTCAGCTGCTGCGGGAACTCGACGCTGGTGTTTTGCACGTTGGTTGCCGGATATTTCTCATGGGTCAGTGTGGTGGCCGACATCTGCACCATCACCGACAGCGGCGGCACGCGGTTGATCGACAGGCTGTTGCCCTGCGCGACCTGCGGCAGCGTCGTCATCACATAGCCGTCCAGCTTGAAGGTCCGGCCGAATTGGGTCAGCTGCGGCGGCACGTCATGGCAGACCGCGCAGGGCAGACCCGTCTGTCTGGCGAAACTCGGGACCGCGTAGGCGCCCCGGGACATAAGAGCCAGTGCCGCGCCAGCGACCAGGGCCCCCTTAAAGCGATACTTCATTTTTCCCCCCTTTGCCGAAAGAATCGGTTTCATGCTTGAGCGTAGCTAGGCTAGCGACCGCTTGCATGGTATGTTTTGATCTTCGTCAAGGTCAGATTTTTATTCCCTGATCGGCACCAGAAATTTCACATCGCGCAGAAAGGGGTTTCGGGAAGATGAATGACATCGCCGCAGCTGCGCTGCCGCATGAGGATGTGAAGAAGCGCTGCTCGACCTGCAGTCTGCGCCACCTCTGTCTGCCGCTTGGCCTGGATCAAGACGACATCAAGCGCCTGGACGAAGTGATAACCCAGCGCCGCAAGGTGTCGGCGGGCCAGCATCTCTTTCGCGTCGGCGACGCCTTCCGGTCGCTTGCCGCAGTGCGGGCGGGTTTTTTCAAGGTGTACGAACTCGGCGCCGACGGGCGCGAACAGGTCACCGGTTTTCAGACCGAAGGCGAACTCCTGGGGCTCGATGCCATCAGCGGCGGTGTCCACCGCGGCAACGCGCTCGCCCTGGTGGATGCCGAAGTGTGCGTGATCCCGTTTGACCGCTTCGAGGATCTGCTGACCGGGTTGCCCGGATTGCAGCGGCGTTTTCACGCCATCTTGAGCGCCAGCATCGTCACCAGCCAGACACTCATGATGATGCTGGGCACGATGCGCGCCGAGCACAGGCTTGCCGCCTTTCTGCTTGATCTGTCCACCCGCCTGGGCGCGCGCGGCCGTTCACCCACCCTCCTCCAGCTGCCGATGTCGCGCGAAGACATCGGCAACTATCTCGGCCTGAAGCTCGAGACCGTAAGCCGGGTGTTCTCGCAGTTTCGCCGCGAGGGCCTGGTGGCGGTCGCCGGCCGCGCGATCGAAATCCTCGACATCGACCGGCTGCGCGCACTCGTGTCGGGTGTTTTGCGCCGCTAAAACGCGCTTTGCGCACACCGCCCTAAGGCGGACCGCCCTTGGCCCGATAAAACTGTGGCCGCCAAGGTCCTATAAAGGCCGAGGACGCTCACGGTTGAGCCATCGGGAAACGGACTGAAGGGGGCTTTATGTCAAGGATGACGCGAATGATCGGGATGTTGCTGGCCTGTGCGCTGCTGACGGCCTGCCAGGGTGGGGGGGCAAGCAGCAGCGGAGCGGGCAACAGCACGACCAGCTCCGGCAATTCCCCCCCGGCAACAAAGGTCACCGCCGCGCCCGCGCCGACTGCCACCCCCGTGCAGTGCAGCGCCCTGACCCCGCAAGCCGCACCCGTGGCGGTGCCGGCGACGCCGACCGCCCCCAGTACCAGTACAGCCACGGTCTCCGCGACCCTCGTGCTGGCGGCGACCGGAACCCACAGCGTGGGCGTCTACCTGCGCGACCCCTGGACGGGTACCTTGCTCGATCGTGGCTATGTACCGACCGGCCAGGACCCGGTCGCAGTGGCCGCGAAGGCCACCGCCGCCGGCCAGTATGTCTATGTCGCGAACAAGGGTGACGGCACCCTTTCGGCGTTTGCCTGGTCTGCGCAGCAGGCCCTCCTTGAGCCGCTCCCGGCCGGCGCTTCGAGCGTGAGTGCCGGCAGCGAGCCGGTGGCGCTCGCGATCGAGGGCTCGACCCTGTATGCGGCGGATGCCGGCAGCGGCGCGATCGCCGCCTTTTCCATCGGCAGCGGCGGGGCCCTGGCGCCGCTGGGGCAGACCCCGGCGCCGACGCTGACCGGCCTCGTCGCCGGCGCCGGCATGCTCTTTGGCATCAACGGCAACGGCATCACGGTCTATTCGGTGGCGGGCAATGGGGCGCTCAACGCCGGGCAATCGGTTTCGTTGTCGGGGGTCGTCGCCGCGGCCAGCGGTCCGGGGGGCAATCTGTATGTACTGACGTCGTCTGGGCTCACGAGCTATACGGCCAGCAACGGTACGCTGACGCCGGCCACCGCCCTGCCGTTTGGGCCGGACTTTACCCCCGTCGCCCTGGCGGTCGCCAACGGCTATGCGACGGTTGCCGGCGAGCAGGGTGGCGAGACGGCGCTGCTCGCGGTGCCGGCCACCGGCGGGAAGGTTTCCTGTCCGACGCAGATGGTCACCCTGGCCGGAACCCCGAGTGCGGTGACGGCGGTGCCGGGGGCGCACGCAGTCTATGTGGCCGAGCAAAGCCGCGATGATCTCGCGGCCTTCGATGGCATGGCCACCGCGCCCGTGCTGACCACGCTCGTGCGCACACGCCAGATGCCGGTCGCGCTCGCGAGCGTCACCGCGCAGATCACCGCCAATCCCTCCTTCCTCTATGTAGACAACCAGTCGTCCTCCACGGTGGCCGCGTATCCGCTCGTTTCCGGCGGGACCTTTGGTACACCGGTGCCCGCAAGTACCGGAACGGAGACCGCCGAGCAGGGGCCAAGCGCCATCGCGCTCGCCCCCGGTGCCCAGACCGTCTACGTGTCGGACTGGGCGAGCGCCGGGCCGGGCGATGTGACGGCCTTCACGATCGGCACCGGCGGGATCTTGACCAATGCGGGCTCCGTTGCAGCCGGCGAAAGCCCCATGGGCGTGGCCGTCGATCCGTCGAACCGGTACCTCTATGTGGCGAACAGCTGCTATGTGAACGCGACGGCGGCGACGCCCGACGGCAGCAACTGCGCCCAGGGCAGCATCCAGGGCTACGCGGTCGGCAGCGGCGGCGCGCTGTCGTCACTCGGTGTCGAGGCCGCATTGGGAGCCACCTTCCCCATGCTGCTGACTATGGATCCCACCGGCCAGTATCTGTTCGTATCGGAAAATGCAGCCAATGTCGTCGGGGCCTTTTCGGTCGATGCCAACAGCGGCGCGCTCGGGGCCATCGACACCGCGCCGATCGGTGGTCAGGGGAAGGGTCCGTGGACGCTTCTGGTCGGCCCGTCGGGCCGCCACCTCTTTGTCGCCGACAACGGCCCGTCGGGCCAGGTGTCTGTCTATCGTATCGACGCCGCCAACGGCACGCTCACGCTCTCGACGACACTCCCTGTCGGCGCCGATCCCCTGGGGCTTGCCATGGGCCCGAAGGGGCGCCGGCTCTATGTGACGACCCTCAACGGAGGATCTGCTGCCCCGGGCACGCTCACGATCTTTGCGCGGGCGACGCCCGAGGCGCCGAGCACGAGTTTCAGCGCCATCGGCACGCTGACACCGGCCTCGTTGACGAACCCCTACGCGCTCGCGATCGCCGCCGACGGACAGACCCTGTATGTCGTCAACAGCTGTTATGGCACTGCCAGTAACAACGGCAGCGTGGCCAGCTTTCTGATCCCGAGCTTTGCCGCGGGCCAGAGCATAAGTGCCTACACGAGCGAGTCTGCCGTGTCGACGGGCGCCTGCAGTGTGGAGGCGGCGCTCACCGGGGATGTGGGCTGATGCAGGCCGGCCGCTTTGCTTTACTCGCCGCCCGGGGGGTCTTGCAGGCGGGCGCTCAAGGCCGCGGCGAGTTCGTGCAGGAGCGGCCGCGCGAGCGTCCAGAGGAGGTCGCCCGTCGCGGCCGCCGCCGGGTGGGCGGGCTGGTGGCTGGCCCAGTAGGCCGGATCACGCAGTGGCCGCTGTTCGGACTCGTCCCGCCGTCCAAGCAGGTAGGCGCCTTCGAGTTCGCAGCCAGGCGGGGGTGCGCGCACGCCGTCGTGCCGGCGGCCCCCGGCAAGCAGTAGCCCCGCGGTCACGCCCAAGCCCAGTGTGGCAAGCGGGTGTTCGCGCGCCCAGCGCAGCGGCCTGGTCACGTGCTGCTCGATATCCGCGACGCCACTCGTGATGCGGTCACTCAGTTGCGCAAGCGTCTGCGCGAGGTCGCGGCGGTGGCGCTCCGCTTCGGCGCGCGCCTCACGCGCCGACCATGTCCCGCCCTCGTCGCCATGGTCAGACATGAAAACCCCGGCCGCCCTCGCGGTGGTAGCGGAGCCGGGGGCGCGCAGTGGCGTCCGCACGCCCGTGCGCGGGCGTCTTCCCCATCTGGCGGGCATGCCGCAAGGCCATGAATCCGCCGGCTGCGGTGAAGACCACGCCCACGATCAGGGCGCTCGTCCAAAATGCCGTGAGCGGTCCCGTGCGGCCGGCGATCACGGCTGCCAGGCCGATCACGAGGAACGCGAGCAGGCTCACCAGGCCCAGCAGCGCGATGCCGCTGTAGACGGTCGTCTTGATGGCGTCGAGGATGATGGCACGTGTATTTTCCTCCAGCTCCAGCTTGACGACGGCCACCTCGCTGCGCACCAGCCGCTCGGTCTCTTCGGCCATGTGGCGCAAGAGCGTGGCCACCGAGGGTTGTGCGGTGCGCGGTTCCTGTGCGGGATAGCCGTCCTGCGCCTCGTGGGCCATAAAGGTCAGCGCCTCAGCACCTTGCCGAGCACGAAACCGAGGGCCACGCCGATCGCCGCCGTGGCGAGCGGGTGGGCGCGCATCTGTGCCTGCGCATCGGCGCGGATGTCATCGAGGCTGTGTTCGCGCATGTAGCGGTTGATGCGTTCGGAAAGATCCTCCGGCGAGGCCTCGGGCGGCCGCGCCGGCGCGGTGGCTGGCTCATCGGCAATGTGCATGGATGCCCTCCTGTCGAGGCCACAAAGCCTAGGTCGCCGGCCGCGGGCGGGGAATCGGACTTATAGGTAAGAAAAGGCGCCTACGGATTGTTGATGATGCGCGAAAGCCACGCCGGCAGCGCGGCGCGGGTGCGCATCCAGAGCCACCCGATCTCCTCGTGCGTAACCAGTGCCGTTACGGCGAGCGCGTGCGCGGAAGGCAATTCGGCGAGGACACCGCCGTCGCGGCGGCCGGGGACGGTGAAATCGGTGGGTGCAGGCGTGACGATCAGTCCGTGCGCGCGAAACAGGGCGGCTGCGCGGCGCATGTGCCAGGCCTGCGTGACGAGCAGGATCCGGCGGATGTGCGCGCGGCGCAGTATCCGGGCGCTAAAGCGCGCATTCTGCGCCGTGGTTTTGGAGCGCTCTTCGAGAAAGCGCACGGGAACGTGGAAGGCGTGAACGAGTACATGCCGCATGAGCCGGGCCGCGGGCGGGCCGCCGAAGGGCGCGCCGCCACTGACGAGAATCGGCAGCGGCCGCCTGCGGTAGAGGTAGGCCGCATAGCGCAACCGCACGAGGGTGTCGGCGCCGACCGTGTCGCGGTCCCCATATTCGGGCGCCCGCCGGTAACGGCCGGCGGCGAGCACCACGATCGCCTGCGCGCTTTCGGGGATCTGCCGGAGGGCCGGCACGTTCTCGATGCGGCGCGCGAGACCGTCGGCGACGACCGGGAGGCTTGCTGCGGCAAGCAGCGCCCAGCCGGTCACGACAAGCGTCCAGCCACCGGCCGGCCGGCGCGCCGCGAGCAGCAAGCCGGCCGCCATGAGGATCAGGAATGCACCGGGCGGCGTGACGAAGGCGTTCACCACGCCATGCCACACGACCATCTAGCCTACCTGCTCCCCGGCCGCCTGGCGGTCGGCATGGTAGGAGGAGCGCACCAGCGGTCCGCTCGCCACGTTCGTAAAACCGAGATCGCGCGCCGCGGCGGCCAGTTCCGCGAACTCTTCGGGGGTTACATAGCGGTCGACCGGCAGATGCACGCGGCTTGGCTGCAGGTACTGGCCGATGGTCAGCCATTCGCAGCCGTGCGCGCGCAGGTCGCGCAGGACCGCCATGACCTCATCGCGCGTCTCGCCCAGACCCAGCATGATGCCCGATTTGGTCGGGATCTGCGGGTGGCGCTTCCTGAATGCCGAAAGCAGGGCGAGTGAGCCCGCGTAATCGGCGCCCGGCCGCACGGTGCGGTACAGGCGCGGCACATTTTCCATGTTGTGGTTGAAGATGTCGGGTGGTGCGGCGGCGAGCGCATCGAGGGCCGCCTCGACGCGGCCCCGGAAGTCCGGTACCAGCACCTCGATGGTCACCTGCGGCGCGTGTTCCCGGATCGCCCGGATGCAGGCGGCGAAATGGGCGCCGCCGCCGTCACGCAGATCGTCGCGGTCGACGGACGTCACGACCACAAAGCGCAGCGCCATGGCCGCGATCGCCTGCGCGAGGTGCCGGGGTTCGTTGCCATCGAGGGGTGCCGGGCGGCCATGGGCGACGTCGCAGAACGGACAGCGCCGCGTGCACAGGCGCCCCATGATCATGAATGTCGCGGTGCCGTGCTGAAAGCATTCGCCGATGTTAGGGCAGGATGCCTCTTCACAGACGCTGTGGAGGGCGTGGTCGCGCAACACGGTCTTCAGGCGGCCGACTTCGGCAGACAGCGGCGAGCGCACGCGCAGCCACGCGGGCTTGGGGCCTGCCTTTACCGGCGTGCCGGTGACGACCCGGATCTTCTCGATGCCCTTTCGGGCGCGGGAGGACGGGTTGGATGAATCCGCGGGCCGGTCCATGGGGTCTCCCTAACGATGGAAATGAAATGTGGCCGAAACGGCCTCTACGAGGACAGGAGCCACGCTGTCGATCCGGCGCGGACCGCCATGATCGGCGATTTGCGTCACGCGCAGGCCCTGATATCCGCAGGGGGCGATGCGCGCGAAGGGCTCGAGGTCCATGGCGACGTTGAGCGAAAGCCCATGATAGCTGCGTCCGCCCCGGATGCGCAATCCAAGCGAGGCGATCTTGGCCCCTTTTACATAGACCCCGGGGGCGCCGGGGCGGCGCTCGCCCTGGATACCGAAAGACGCGAGCGTCACCAGGACCGCCTCTTCGAGGCCGTCCACCAGCTGGCGCACGCCCATGCCGAGTGCGTTCAGGTCAAAGAGCGTATAGGCGATGAGCTGGCCCGGGCCGTGGTAAGTCAGGTCGCCGCCGCGGTCGGTGTCGACGGTGGGGATCGGCCCTGCAGGGGGCTTCTCACGGGCGTTGCGTCCGCGCGTATAGACGCTCGGGTGCTCGACCAGCCAGAGCTCATCGGCATGGGCCGGCGTGCGCTCGGCCGTGAATGTCTGCATCGCCTCCCAGGTGGGGCCGTAGGGGACCTCGCCCAGCGTGCGGACGGCGAGCGGCCTTACAGGGCGATCAGGACGTCTTTGCACTGGGTCAGCTCGTGGTAAATGGCGTCCATTTCGTCGCGGTCGCGCGCCTGCACGGACACGGTGACGGCGAGGTATTTGCCGCCGCGGCTGATGCGGTTCGACGTGGCAAGCATGCGGGCAGGCTCGATGTGTCTCGATACGATGCCGAGGATGATCGCCTGGAAGCGGGTATTGTTGGCGCCGACCGCCTTGATATCGATGCGGCAGGGAAAGATCAGCACGTTTTCGTGTGGGCGCGCATGCCCATTGCCGTCTGTCATCAGGAGGCCTCTCCGCGGCGCACCGCGTCCTTGAAATCCTGCAGCGCCCGGTGCAGGGTCTGAAACAGGGCGCCCGGCCGCCCGTTGCCGACCGGGATTGCGTCGACTGCGGTGACCGCCAGCACCTCGCGCCCGGAGCTTGTAATGAGGACCTCGTCTGCGGCCCGCAGTTCCTGGACGGTGGGACTTTCTTCTATCACATCGACCCCGGCCTGTCGCGCGAGTTCCAGGATGAGTTCGCGGGTGATGCCGTTCAGGATGAGGCGGTTGGGTGCGGCCGTGTAGAGGCGCCCCTGGCGGCCGACGAGGACGTTGCTTGCCGCGCCTTCGTTGACGTGGCCGTCGCGCACCAGAAGCGCCTCGCTCGCATGACGCACGACGGCCTCCTGGGTCAGCAGCACATTGGCGATGAGCGAGGTGGTCTTGATGTCGCAGCGCATCCAGCGGATGTCCGGCAGCAGCACGGCGGCGATACCGCAGGCGATCTCATCGGCGGTGTTGGCACCAGCCCCCCGTGCGTAGGCGAAGACGGTCGCGGTCGCGGCTGCCGGAAAGCGGTGCTGGCGGGGTGCCGCCCCCCGGGTGACCTGGAGGTAGATGCTTCCCTCGCCATCCGGCACCTTGTGCGCGAGCAGGTCGAGCAGATCGGCCCACCGTTTGTCCGTGTAGGCGGGGTCCATATGGGTTTCGGCGAGACTCCGCTGCAGGCGGGCGATGTGCGCGTCCTTGCGCAACGGGCGGCCTCCATAAACCGCCACCACTTCATAGACGCCATCGCCGAACAGGAAGCCGCGATCGAAGACCGAGACCTGCGCCTGTTCCTCCGGCAGCCATTGACCGTTCAGATAGACCTGCATGGGCGGCCCTCAGTGACCGACGATGTAGGTGTTGCCAAGCCCCGCGCGGCCGGCGGTGGCGGCCATCTCCTGCGCCTGCGCGAAATCGTGCGCCGGTCCCTGGCGCACCAGGTACAGGTGTTGTCCCCGCACCCAGCCGCTCATGATGTGGATGTGCCCAAGGCCTGCTTGACGCAGCCGCCGGGCCTCGGCGTGCGCCATGGCGCGTGTCGAGTAGGCGCCAAATTGCACGAAGGGGCCGGCGGGCGCGGCGGGTTGTGGCGCCGGCGGATCGGGCCGCGCCACGGGCGGCCGCGAATGCGGCTCAGGTGCCGGCAGGGCCACCGGCTGCGGTGCCGGTGCATGATCTTCGCGCGAAGCGGCGACGGCGATCGACCGGGGCGCCGTGAACACCCCCTTGTGGCGGCGGTGATGGACCTTCAGCGTGTGCCCGAACACCGGGCTTTCGCCCGGTACGATGCCCTCGACCTCCACCGGCGCCGTGCCGGTCGCCAGCACCCCGAGCCTGGCGGCCGCCGCATAGGACAGATCGATGATGCGGTGCGGGTAAAACGGCCCGCGATCATTGATGAGAACGATCAATGAGCGTCCGTTGCGCAAATTGCGCACCAGCGCGTAGGACGGCAGCGGCAGCACCTTGTTGGCGGCCGTCATCGCGTACATGTTGTAGGTGGCGCCATCCGAGGTCTTTTGGCCATTGAACGGATATCCATACCAGGAGGCGATGCCGAAGGCCTTGTATCCCCGCGCCGTGGGCAGCGGATAATACGTACGGCCGTCTACCGTGTAGGGCGTATTGCCGTAAGGGCTCAAGGGGAGCTTGTGCGGAACGACCTGCGCGTTGTGGAGGTGCGCCGGGTTGCGGTAGCCGATGCCGGGCAAAAAGCCGCAGCCCCCCAGGGCGGCGGCCAGTACGGCGATGGCGACCGGAAGATGCCGCCGGATACGAAGAGGCGAACCTGTTGCCATGGTCTCATGCGCGCCCTGAATCAGAGAGCTCAAGAGTACCGCACATGGCGGCCGCGCAAAACATGGCCGGTCCGGCCCCCCGCGGGGCGTCTCCGTCCGGGGCCATGCCCGCACGCTGCGCTCAGTTCACCAGCCGCCGGTGGCCGTGGATGCTCATCAAGATACCCAGATCGGCCATGATGATGAGCAGCGATGTGCCACCGTAGCTCAGTATCGGCAAGGGCACGCCGACCACCGGCAGGATCCCGGACACCATGCCCATGTTGATGAAGACGTCGAAGAAGAAAAGCACGCTCAGGCTCGCCGCAAGCAGGCGCGAATAGCTGTCCTGGGCGGCAAAGGCGATGCGCAGCCCGCGGTAGATGATGAAAAGATACAGCGCAAGCAGGGCGAGATCGCCGAAGAAGCCGAATTCCTGGCAGAACACGGCAAAGGCGAAGTCGGTCGTGCTGTCCGGGAGAAAATGCAGGTTGGCCTGGCTGCTGTGCAGCCACCCCTGCCCGAAAATCCCCCCGGACCCGACCGCTATCATGCCCTGGATGGCGTGGTAGCCGGCCCCCAGCGGATCGGCCTCCGGGTGGAACAGGATGTAGATGCGCTGGCGCTGATAGTGGTGCATGTGGGCCCACAGGACCGGGGCTGCGGCGACCGCGGCCAGCACGACGACGGCGATCGTCCGCCAGCTCATGCCGGCCAAAAACAGTACGATGACGCCCGACAGCAGGACGATCACGGCGGTGCCCAGATCGGGCTCCTTCGCGATCAAGAGCACGGGGATCAGCATGATGAGCGCGGCGATGATGACCTGCGTGAGCCTGGGCGGCAGGCTGCGCCGGGAAAAATACCAGGCGAGCATCATCGGCACCGCAAGCTTCATGAATTCAGACGGCTGAATCGAGAGCGGGCCGAAGGCGATCCAGCGGCGCGCCCCGAAGCGGACGACGCCGATTGCCAGCACCAGAGCGAGCGCCAAAACGCCCCCGCCGAAGAGCGGAACGGACCATTTCCGGTAGGTTTCCGGCGACACCTGGGCCGCTGCGAACATGACGACGAAACCGACCGCCAGGCGCAGCGCGTCGCCCAGGGCGAACAGGAGATTGTTGCCGCCGGCGCTGTAGAGGACGAAGAGACTGGTTGCGGCGAGCGCAAGCAGCGCATGGAACAGCGGCCTGTCGATGTGCCAGCGTTCGTAGTTCGTCATGGATGGGTCCCCACGGGCAGAACCCTGCCGTTTGTCTGGTTTACCTTCCGCACATGGACATGACCCAGCAGATAGAAGTTCATGAGGGCGCGCGCAATCGGCGCGGCCGCCAGGGCGCCAAAGCCCGCATGTTCGACGATGACCGCAAGCGCGATGCGGGGATGGGATACGGGCGCAAACGCGATGAACAGCGCATCCGAGTGGATGTGTTTGCCGTTGTAGCCAGGGATCGCGTTCCACAGCTGTGCGGTACCGGTTTTGCCGGCTGCGGTGTAGGGCAATACATGGTCCCAGTCGATGCCGCGCGCAGTGCCATGAGGCCCCATCACGACCTGGGTCATGTCGCGGATCAGGACGGACAGGCTCTTTTTGCGCCGGCGCGGCACCGCGGGATAGGCGAAGGGCCGGACGTAACGGACCGCGCCGGTGACCGGGTTCTCGACCCCGCGGACCACTTCGGGGCGCATGCGCACGCCGTCGTTGGCGATCGCGGCCACGGCATCAGCCAACTGGACGGGCGTGACCAGCAAGGGCCCCTGGCCGATACCGGTGATGACGGTCTGTCCCGGATACCACGGGCGATGGCGGGCGCGGCGCCAGGCGCGGGTCGGGACCAGGCCCCGTGACTCGCCCGGGAGGTCGATGCCGGTCCGGTGACCAAAGCCGAAGTAGGTGAGATAGCGCGTCATCCGGTCGATCCCCTGCTTGAAGGCCAGGTGGTAGAAATAGACGTCGCAGGATTCCTCGATCGCGGTCTCCAGGTCGACCGGCCCCATGCCCATCGGCTTCCAGCAATGGAACAGGTGGCCATTGTGGGGCAAATGCCAGTATCCCGGGCAGGTGTACGTCGAGTCCGGATTGAACCACTTGGTCTGCAGGGCCGCGTACGCGAAAAACGGCTTGATCGTCGAGCCCGGCGGGTAGAGTCCGTTCAGCGCGCGGTTGTTCAACGGTGCGTTGGGATTGCTCGCGAGTTTCCGGTAGGCCTTCTCGCGGATCCCGTCGACGAAGGGGTTCGGGTCATAGATGGGGCTGCTGACAAAGGTAAGGACGGCGCCGCTGCGCGGATCGATGGCGACGATGCTGCCGGGCCGGTTGTCGAGCATCTGCTCGCCGATGGCCTGCATCTGGGCATCGATGTTGAGATAGAGATTGCGGCCCGCCCGCGGCGCGATCCTTTTCAGGACCTTCACGGCGCGGCCGGCCGCATTCATCTCCACGTCCTTGAAGCCGATACGGCCCATCAGATCTTTCTGATAGGAGCGCTCGACGCCGAGCTGCCCCATGTGGTGGAAACCAAAATAGCGGGTGGCGTCCGGGCCTTGTTCTTCGGCCTGGTTGATGTGGCTCACATACCCTATGGCATCCACGGCAAGCCCCCCCAGCGGGTAATACCGCCGCAACCGCGCGCGCAAGGTGACGCCCGGCAGGCGCATGAGGTTGACCGCCACGTGCGCCGCTTCCGCCTCGCTCAAGTGGGCGCGCAACGTCACGTCCTGGAACGGCCGGTGCTGCTGCAGGCGCCGGTCGAAGTCGCGCAGATCCTGCTTGTTCAGCGCGATCAGCGTCTTCAGGCGGGCGAGCAGGTGTTTCATGTCGCGGACACGGTCTGGCATCACCTGGAGCGTGAACACGGGGATATCCTCGGCCAGCACGATGCCGTTGCGATCCAGGATGAGACCGCGGGCCGGCGGGATCGGTACGGGGCTGATGCGGTTGTTGCGCGCAAGCGTCGCGTAGTGGCCGTGGCGCACTACCTCCAGATAGCCCAGGCGCCCGACCAATATGAGGACGAGCAGACCGGCGAGGATGACGGCGACGGTGACGCGCGACCGGAAGAGACGGGTTTCCTGGCCGGAATTTTTGAGTGGGATACGGTACATGGGCTAACTGATCTTGGCGCGCCGGCGCACCTCCCGGAGAATGACAAACAAGAACGGCCACAGCACCACGTTGACCACCATGGGTGCGGTGTCGCTCCAGACGGGTACGTTGCCGTGGATCAGGGACTTGATCATGAGCACGATCACGTCACTTCCCGCGATCAAAAAGCCGACGGCGACCGCCTGCTGCCAGCGGGGGAAGACGCGCAGGCGCATATAGAAACGCAGCGCCAGATAGGCCAGCACGGCCTTTGCCAGCGCCTGCTCGCCCAGCAGTGACCCGTACAGGCCGTCGAGCAGCAGTCCGATCAGCCACGCGATGCCGATGCCGATGCGTTCGGGGATCGCGATGCACCAGTAGACGAGCACGATGGCCACCCAGTCCGGCCGCATGAAGGCCGCCGCGCCCGGGGTGGGCATGATGCCAAGGAGGATGGCCGCGAGGAAGGTCGCAGCGATCGTGGCCATCTGGCGCAGCGTGAGGTTATCCACGCGCCCTCCCGGTCCGGCCCGGCTTCGGCCACAGCAGCAGCACGTCCGTGTGGTGGTTCAGGTGGGCCAGCGGTCTGGCGACGACGGTCAGGAAGGCCTCGTTGGGATTGCCGACGACGCGCTTGACCTTTGCGACGGGATAATCGGCGGGGTAGATCCCGCCCAGCCCCGAACTGACCAGGATGTCGCCGGGCCGGATGTCGGCGGTGATCGGCAGATAAGGGACCTTCACCCGGCGCAAAGAGCCGGTGCCAAAGACGATCGCCCGCAGGCCGTTGCGCTCCGAAACGACCGGCACGCCACTGTTGGGGTCCGTCACCAGCATGACCTGGCTCGTGTCGGGGCCGACCTTGACGATCTGGCCGACGATGCCGTGGGCGTCAATGACCGCCTGCCCGACATAGAGGTGCGCGTTCGCGCCCTCGTCCAGGGTAAGCCGCCGCGTGAAGGGGCCGGAGCTTACCGCGAGGATGCTGGCGAGTGTTTCCCGGTAGCCGGGCGGCGCGGGCGCCTTCAGGATGTGCTGCAGTCGCTCGACCTGCGCCGTCAGTGCACCGAGACGGGCGGTCTTTGCCTGGAGCAGGCGGTTTTCCTGTGCAAGCTGCGCGTTTTCCCGGCGCAGGCGCGCATTCGTGCGCAGGTCGTGCCAGAGGGCCCCGATGGTCGTCGATGGCAGCGCGGCGAGCATCTGCAGGGGGTAGGCAAGACGCGCCGCCACGCCGTCGAGGTTCGTGGCGATGTGGCGGTGACGGGCATCCGCGACGATGAGGGCAATCGAAACGGCGGCCAGCACCAGAAGCTTTGTGAGATTGGAAGGCCGTTTTATCGACCAACCCAAAAAAGTGCCCATTGTCCTTACCGGCTGATGCCGTCCGGGCCGCACCGCGCGGCCGGCCGGTGATTACTCGTAAGCGAATACGTCCCCGAGCACATCCATTTCCTGCAGTGCGCGGCCACAGCCCCGCGCCACGCAGGTCAAGGGGTCATCCGTGATGACGATGGGCAACCCGGTTTCTTCCATCAGCATGCGGTCCAGATCGCGGAGCAAAGCGCCCCCGCCGGTGACCACCAGGCCCTTTTCCGCGATGTCTGCGCCCAGTTCGGGCGGGGTCTGTTCCAGTGCCAGCCGGATGGCGCTGACGATGCCGGCGAGACCCTCGCTCAATGCCATGTGCACTTCCTTGCTGTTGATGACGAGGCTGCGCGGTACGCCATCGGCGATATGCCGCCCCTTGACCTCCATCTGGCGCACTTCGCTGTTGGCCCACGCCGTGCCGATATCCTTTTTCACCTTTTCCGCGGTCGCTTCGCCGATCAAAAGGCCGTATTTGCGGCGCACGTAGTTGATGATAGCTTCATCCATCTTGTCGCCGGCGATGCGCAGCGAGTGCGCATAGACGAGGCCGCCGAGCGAAATCACGCCCACCTCGCTCGTGCCGCCGCCGATGTCCAGGACCATGGATCCGGTCGCCTCGGCAATGGGCAAATCGGCGCCGATGGCCGCCGCCATCGGTTCCTCGATCAGGTAGACCTCCTGGGCACCCGCCTTCTGGGCGGATTCGCGGATCGCGCGCCGCTCCACCTGCGTGGATCCGCAGGGGACGCAGATGACGATGCGGGGGCTCGGCTGGAAGATGCGCCGTTCGTGCACCTTGCGGATGAAATAGCGCAGCATCTCGCCCGTGACCGTAAAGTCGGCGATGACGCCGTCCTTCATGGGCCGGATCGCCTGGATGCTGCCCGGGGTCCGCCCGAGCATCCGCTTGGCCTCCATGCCTACGGCCAGAATGCTGCGCCCGGCACGGGCGCCGAAATCCTGCCGGATGGCCACCACCGAGGGTTCGTTCAGCACTATGCCCTTATCGCGCACATAGATGAGTGTATTGGCGGTTCCAAGGTCGATGGCAAGATCGTTGGAGAAGAAGGAGCGCAGGCGTCCGAACATAGAATTTTGAGTGTCCTAGTAGGTGTCCCAGTATTGGTAGGAGGGAGCTGGAATGGCCTTAACTGTAGCAATCGCCTTTCATGGGTTCAACCAGAGCCCGAAATATGGTAGCGTGCGACCGATTAGTGCTGAACAGAGACCGGCTGCGTTGAATCAGAAAGACATAGAAAAGATAGCGCATCTTGCCCGTTTGGAAGTGAGCGGGCAAGAGTGTGCCGCCTACGCCGCGGATTTGTCCCGGATACTCGGTCTGATCGAGCAGATGAACGCCATCGCGACCGACCATGTCGCCCCCATGGCGCAACCCGAAACGACCCCGCTGCGGTTCCGTGACGACGCGGTGACCCAGAACGGCGATCCGGAGCGCTTGCTGGCGCTGGCGCCGGCAAGCGCTCATGGTCTCTATCTCGTGCCGCGGGTGATCGAGTAAGTGATCGGCCGGCGGTCGGACCCCCTATGACCCGAAGGAACACCCCTTGAGCGAGACATTAGCGGAACTCGTGCGCGGCCTGGCGGCCGGCCGCTTCTCGAGCGTCGAACTCGTCGATGCCTGTCTGGCGGCGATCGGCCGGCACCGTGACCTGAACGCCTTCATCACGGTGGACGCCGGGGCGGCGCGGGCGGCCGCCGCGGACGCGGATCGTCTGCGGGCGGGGGGCGGGCAGGCGCCGCTTCTCGGCGTGCCGTTTGCCCACAAGGACATCTTCTGCACGGCCGGTGTGCGGACCACCTGCGGTTCGCGCATGCTGGCCGATTTCGTGGCGCCCTACGATGCCACCGTGGTCGAGAAACTGCGGGCCCAGGGAGCAGTCATGCTGGGCAAGACGAACATGGATGAGTTCGCCATGGGATCGTCCAACGAAACATCCCATTTCGGCGCGGTGCGCAATCCCTGGGATCCGGCGCGCGTGCCCGGCGGGAGTTCGGGCGGATCGGCGGCTGCGGTGGCGGCGGGACTCGTGCCGGCGGCTACCGGCACCGACACCGGCGGATCCATCCGGCAGCCGGCGGCCTTCTGCGGCATCACGGGCCTGAAGCCGAGTTACGGGCGCGTCTCCCGCTACGGCATGATCGCCTTTGCCTCATCGCTCGATCAGGCGGGGCCGATGGCGCGTTCGGCGGAAGACTGCGCCTATCTGCTCGCGGCCATGGCCGGGTTCGACGAGCGCGATTCCACATCCCATGCCCGTCCGGTCGACGACTATGTGGGGGGGCTTGCGGGGGACCTGAAGGGTCTGCGCGTGGGCGTCGTGCGCGAGCACTTTGGAGCCGGACTGGATGCCGCCATCGGCGCGGCAACCCACGCAGCACTCGCGGAACTCGAGCGTCTGGGGGCCACGCTGGTCGATGTCAGCCTGCCCAATAGCGCGATGTCGCTGCCGTGCTATTACGTCCTCGCGCCGGCGGAGGCCTCCTCGAACCTCGCCCGCTATGACGGCGTGCGCTACGGTTACCGGGCGCGCGATTACCGTGATCTCGAGGACATGTACAAGAAGACCCGCGGCCAGGGTTTCGGCGCGGAGGTCAAGCGGCGCATCATGGTCGGCACCTATGCGCTGTCGGCCGGTTACTACGATGCGTATTATCTGAAGGCGCTGAAGCTGCGCCGCCTGGTGGCCGACGATTTCGCCCGGGCGTTTGCGCACTGCGACGTCATCGCCGGACCGACGGCGCCGACGACAGCCTTCGCGCTCGGCGCCAAGAGCGACGACCCGGTGAGCATGTACATGAACGATATCTATACGATCCCCGTGAATCTCGCGGGTCTGCCGGCCTTGTCCATGCCGGCCGGCTTCGTCGAGGGGTTGCCCGTCGGTTTGCAGTTGACCGGATCGTACATGGACGAGGCCCGCCTTCTGCGGGTGGCGCACCGCTACCAGCAAGCCACCGACTGGCATCGTCGGTTGCCCCCGTTGTCCTGAAGGCAGGAGAGAACATGGAGTGGGAAACCGTCATCGGTCTCGAAGTGCACGCGCAGTTGAGCACGCGCAGCAAGATCTTTTCGGGGGCGCCGACTGCCTATGGGGCGCCGCCCAATCAGCAGGCCAACGAAATCGACATCGCTCTGCCCGGTGTGTTGCCGGTCCTGAACCGCGAAGCGGTGCGCATGGCGGTCCGCTTCGGGCTCGCGGTCGAAGCGGCGATCAACCACCGTTCGGTATTCGCGCGCAAGAACTATTTCTACCCGGATCTCCCCAAGGGTTACCAGATCAGCCAGTACGAGCTGCCGATCGTGCAAAACGGCCGGTTGCAGCTGGATCTGGATGGTGAAGTCTGCGTCATCGGCATCACCCGCGCCCATCTGGAGGAAGACGCCGGCAAATCTCTCCACGATGCGGTCGATGGCATGACGGGCGTCGATTTGAATCGTGCCGGAACGCCGCTGCTCGAGATCGTCTCCGAGCCGGACATGCGCTCGGCCGCGCAGGCGGTTACCTACCTGAAGGCACTGCACACCCTGGTCCGCTACCTGGAGATCTGCGACGGCAATATGCAGGAAGGCTCGTTCCGTTGCGATGCCAACGTTTCGGTCCGTCCCCGCGGCGAGGCGCGTTTTGGCACCCGTACAGAGCTGAAGAACATCAATTCGTTCCGTTTCGTCGAGCGCGCCATCGAGTACGAGGCGCGCCGCCAGATCGCCGTCCTCGAAGGCGGCGGCAGCATTCGCCAGGAGACGCGGCTCTACGATGCCGATCGGGACGAGACGCGTTCGATGCGCAGCAAGGAAGAGGCCAATGACTACCGCTATTTTCCCGATCCGGATCTGCCGCCGCTCATCCTCACCCCGGACTTCGTGGCAGCGGTACAGGCGGACATGCCCGAACTGCCGTCGGCCAAGCGCGAACGCTTCTGTGCGGACTATGGACTGTCCCGTTACGATGCCACGCTGCTGACCGCCACCCGGGAACTTGCCGCCTATTACGAAAGCGTGGTGGCCGATGGAGCGCTCGATCCGAAACTCGTCGCCAACTGGGTGGCCGGTGAACTCCTTGCCCACCTGAACAGCGCAGGGCTCGAGCTCGCGGCAAGCCGCGTGAGCGCCTCCCATCTTGCGGGCCTGTTGCGGCGGATCCGCGACAACACCATTTCAGGCAAGATCGCCAAGGAGGTTTTCGAGGCGATGTGGACGGAGGGCGCCGACGCCGATTCCGTGATCGCGGCGCGCGGGCTTACGCAGATCACCGATGACAGCGCCATCGAATCCATCGTGGACGAAGTCATGGCCGCGCACCCAAAGCAGGTGGCTCAGTATCGTTCCGGCGAGGAAAAGGTGTTCGGATTCTTCGTCGGCCAGGTGATGAAGGCGAGCCGTGGCAAGGCCAATCCGGCCAAGGTCAACGACATCCTGAAGCGCAAGCTGTCGGCTTGAGCGCCGCCCGGGCTCAGCTCGTGAGGTGGCGGTAGATGTCGGAGATCTTCAGGGGCAGTTGGCGCACGTCGTCGATCAATGCGTAATTGGCCGGTCCGTACATGTGCGGCAGATAATCGCGCGCATCGTGGTCGATGGTGATGCAGAACGCGTGAATGCCGTCACGCTTGGCCTCGAGCAGCGCCTGGCGGGTGTCCTCTATCCCGTATTGCCCGCGATAGCCGTCGTAGTCGTCCGGCTTGCCGTCTGACAGCGTGATGAGAAGCTTCGTCCGCGCGTCGACTGCGTGCAGCAACCCGCACAGGTGGCGGATGGCCACCCCCATGCGGGTGTAATCCTGGGGGCGGATGCCGCTGATCCGTGCCCGCACGAGGTCCCCGTAGGGTTCACCAAACTCCTTGATGCGATACAGTTCGCAGCGCTTGCGCGTGGTCCCGGAGAATCCGTAGATGGCGTAGCGGTCACCCAGAATTTCGAGTGCCTCGCCCAGCAACAGCAAAGATTCGCGCTCGGCATCGTTTATCCAGCCCTTCGTCGAGCCGCTCATGTCGACCATGAACATGACGGCGATATTGCGGGCGGTGCGCCGCGACCGCAGGAACAGGCGGTCGTTCAGTTCGCGGCCGTGTTTCAGGTCCGTAAGGGCATCGACGAGGGCATCGAAGTCGATGTCGTCACCATTCTTCTGCCGCCTCTGGATGGCGTTTTCCCCGCGCAGGGCCTCGAAAGTCTTGCGCAGGCGCGCCGATAGCCCGGCGTATTTGCGCAAGGTGTCGGCCACGAAGCCGTCATGAACGGGATGCACGTCGAGCTCGCGCAGTACGCACCAGTCCTTCCGGTAATGCTCGCGGCTGTGATCCCACTCGTTATATAAGAATGCGCCTTCCTCGTGATAAGTCCCCTGCCAGACGTCGTCGGCGCGCTTTGCATGAGGCGGTGCGTAGCTCCCGTCGCCAGCCGCCACGAGATATTCGTCCGGGATCTCGCCCAGATCGAGCAGAACGGACTGCATCAGGGCCTGCACCTCGGGTGGCGCACCAAGCGGCTGCCCATCCAGCATGAGCTGCACGGGGCCCTGCCCGCCAGGTTCGGTGTGCACGGAAAACCGCCGTTCCCGGCCCCCCTCCAGCGGGTGCTCGCGGGCCATCTGGCCGAGGGCATTCTTTAGCGCCACCCGCTCGCGCTGCATGCGTTCGGCCATTGCCTGCGCGACGGCATCGAGATGGAGAGTGCCCTGATAAAGCTGCGGCGCGGGTATCTCGTCTGCGTAGAGCGCGGCCATGGCCCGCTGCGTATCGTCGACGGATGCCCCCGGCCGGGACAGCCGCCCGCATGCCTCCTGCCAAGCGGGCGGCGGATCGCGGCGCAGCGTGCAGAGGTCCCGGTAGAGCCCGGGCAATTCACGCGCAAGACAGGCGTCGAGCCGTATGGTCTCCAGGGCATAGAAGAGGCGCGCGGCGCGTTCGGGATCTTCATAGCGTCCCCATTCGGCGCGCAGGGCGTCGGGCCCGCCGCGAAAGGTGCCGAACCGCACCTGGGCCCAGAGGTGGGTGGCCATGATCTTATAGAGCATGCGGTTGGCCTCCCGCGTCGCCAGTACAGTGAGGCGCGGCGGCAGGAACAGCGTGCCGGTGTCGGTATAGACCTGTTCGGCCGGGGCCAGACTGAGCTTGCGGCCGGCAAGCCCCTGCACGAAGAGCTCGAGCATGGGTGCCACCGTTTCCAGAGTGGCGGCGCGCGCCTGCCCGTCGCGCGCGGTGGCGAATGACCCGATGTCCGTGAGGATCGCCACCGCCGGATAGAGACCGAGCTTGTCGTAGGCATCCATGACCTCGATGATCCAGGCTTCGCTGTCTTCAGGGCGCATGCGCTTTAGCGCTTCGCTCACATGCGTGGCGAAATGAAAGGCAAGTTCCGGATTGGTCTTGGCGATGACATCGATCCAGTGACGCGCGTAATCCTGCTCTTCGCGCCCAAGGCCCGCGAGCGCGGCGGCGGCCGCCGCAGTCGAGCGCCGGATCGACAAAACGGCATCGAGAACCCCATCGAGCCAGTCCTCGAGCGCGCTCACGCCGAGCGGTTCGTGCGGTGGCGGTGTCGTATCCGTGTCCATCATGCTCAAAAGAGTGAACGGCCGAGCTCGTTGATGGCCGCGATCATTTCCGGGTCATCGGTGAGCGCCTGCGCGATCGCGCTCTGGCAGGCATAGCCTTCGCTCACGCCGGAGACCATGAGCTTGGCCGCATGCACGAGCAGGCGGGTGCTTGCGCCCTCCTCGAGGCCGCTGCCCTTCAGGTTGCGGGTCATGCCCGCAAAGCGCACCAGCTTGGCGGCGCGTTCCGTCCCGACGCCGCTTTCGCGCTCGATGATCTTTTGCTCCAGTTCGGCCGGCGGATAGTGGAATTCGATGGCCACGAACCGCTGGCGCGTGCTCTGCTTCAAGTCTTTCAGGACGCTCTGGTAGCCGGGATTGTAGGAGATGGCGAGCCCGAATTCGGGGGGCGCGGCGAGCACTTCCCCGGTCTTTTCGATGGGCAGCAGACGGCGGTCGTCGGCCAGCGGATGGATGACGACGGTCGTGTCCTTGCGCGCCTCCACCACTTCGTCCAGGTAGCAGATGCCGCCGCAACGCACCGCCTGCGCAAGGGGTCCGTCCATCCACACCGTCTGGTCTGCGGTGATAAGGTAGCGGCCCACCAGGTCGGATGCGGTGAGATCATCGTGGCAGGACACGGTGATGAGCGGACGCTTCAGCCGCCAGGCCATGTACTCCATGAAGCGTGTCTTTCCACAGCCCGTTGGCCCCTTCAGGAGCATGGGGATCAGATTGTAGTAGGCTTTTTCAAAAAGACTGACTTCTTCCCCCTGGGGCTCGTAGTACGGCTCGCGGGCGATGAGGAAGGACTGTGGTTCGAGGAGGCGTGATTTCACGGACGAATCCTTACGATGCGGGATGGGAGCGTTGGTGCCATTATGCCAAAGTGGCGCCCTTTAGGGTCCCAAAAAGTTATTGACGGCCCAAGGACCCTCTTTCACAATACTGGGCGCGTCCGTGTGGGTCCCAACGGCGGGCGGCAGTGACATTAATCAAATTTACTATTTAATTAGTAGCTAATATACGGCGGGCTCACCAGGGAGCATAACGATGGCGTGTCGTGACACAGCCGTCGCCCGTTGGTTATTGAAGATTTTCTGCATATTAGCATCTGCCGATGCAGATTCCGAGGAGGTTGCCTAGATGGCGGACGTAGTCGCAACGAACGAGACCATCGTCGTAGTGGGGGGCGGCATCAGTGGTATGACGGCGGCGGTCGAGGCGGCCGAGACCGGGAAGGACGTCATCCTGCTCGAGCGCTCACCGTCACTCGGCGGCCGGGTGAACCAGCTTTACCGGTATTTCCCGAAACTGTGCCACCCGACCTGCGGCATGGAGATCAATCTGCGGCGCCTGCGCGGCAATCCGCGGATCCGTGTCCTGACCCTGGCCGAGGTCCAGAAGATCGAGGGCAAGGCGGGCGACTACAAGGTGTCGGTCACCGTGCATCCGCGCTACGTCAACGAAAACTGTACGGCCTGCGGCGCCTGCGCCGGGCCGGTGACGACGGAAATCCCCAACCCCTTCAATTACAACCTGAACAAGATGAAGGCCGTGTATCTCCCCTCGGCCATGGCCTATCCCCAGCGCTACTGCATCGACCCCAGCCTGATCGGCACGCCCGAGGCCGAGAAGGCCAAGGCGGCCTGTCCGCACGACGCCATCGATCTCGGCATGCAGGCGCAGAAGCTGACGCTGACGGCGGGCGCCGTCGTCTGGGCGACCGGCTGGCGGCCCTATGATGCCGGCAAGATACAGCCTTATGGGTATGATCGTTTTGCCAACGTGATCACGAGCGTCGAGTTCGAGCGTCTCGCCGATCCGCGGGGACCGACGAAGGGCCGCATCCTGCGTCCATCGGACGGCAAGGAGGCGAAGGATATCGCCTTCATCCAGTGTGCCGGTTCGCGCGACCGCAATCATCTCAAGCACTGCTCGCGCATCTGCTGCATGGCCTCTCTGAAGCAGACAAACTATGTCCGCGAGAAATACGGCGACGACGGCAAGTCGACGATCTACTACATCGACATCCGCGCCATCGACCGCTTCGAGGATTTCTATCAGAAGGTCAGGGCCGACGGGACGGTCCGGTTCATCAAGTCGAAGGTGGCCAACATCACCGAAGACCGGGAGAGCGGTGACGTCGTCCTGCACGGAGTCGACACCGAGGGGTACCACCGCTACGACGCGCGCCACGATCTCTGTGTGCTGGCGGTCGGCATGCAGCCTGGCGCGGATATCCGCGCGGTCGCCGACGTGAAGGTCGACGCCAGCGGTTTCATCGAGGTGGCGTCGGCCACCGACGGCATCTTCGGCGCCGGCTGCGCGACCAATGCGCTTGACGTCAATCGGGCTGTGCAAAGTGCCACGGCGAGCACGCTGCGGGCGATCCAGGTAGTGAATCGGATGGCGAAGGTGGAGGGTCAGTAATGGCGGACATGAAGGTTGGCGCCTATCTGTGTCAGGGGTGCGGGCTCGCGGAGCGCTTGGATATCAAGGCTCTGGCCGCAGTGGCACAGAAAGAAGGCAAGGCGCAGGTCGTGCGCGAACACGAATTTCTCTGCAATGGCCAGGGTGTGGCGATGATCCAGAAGGACATCGCCGAAGAGGGCGTCAACCGGGTCGTGATTGGCGCCTGTTCCCGGCGCGCCAAGGTCGAGGCCTTCCACTTCCCGGCCGCCGCCATCACGCGCGTCAACTTGCGTGAGCAGGTGATCTGGTCGCAGCCCGATACCGATGAGGCGCGCGAACTGACGCAGGAAATGGCTGCCGACTACATCCGCATGGGTTGCGCGGAAGCGAAGAAGACGGCGGTGCCGGTGCCCAATCCGGCGGCCGGCCACAACAAGCGGATCCTCGTCGTCGGTGGCGGCGTCACCGGCATGACGGCGGCCCTCGAGGCCGCGCGCGGGGGCTATGACGTCCTGCTCGTGGAAAAAGAGGCGGCGCTCGGTGGCTTTGCGGCCAAGCTGTTCCGGCGCGTGCCCTTTGCCGAACCCTACGCAGAACCGCAGGACAACGGCGTCGCGTCGCTTGCGGCCGCCATCAAGGCCACACCCCGGATCAAGGTCTTCCTGGGCGCCACAACCACCCGCACGAGCGGCGCGCCGGGCAATTTCAGTGTCGACATCACCACCGAAAGCGGCCCGACCGTGACCGAGGCTGTCGGTGCCATCGTGATGGCCACCGGGTTCCGGCCCTACGATGCCAGGCGGCTTCCCGAATTCGGCTTCGGCGCGAGCCCGCTCGTGGTGGACCAGGCCGGTCTCGAGGCGCTCGCGCGCGCCGCAGGCGAGAAGGGCCAGGCCATCACCCGACCCGATGGCAAGGCGGTCAAGAGCGTCGCCTTCGTGCAGTGCGCAGGCCAGCGCGACGCGAGCGGCACGCACCTCGCGTACTGCTCGGGTCATTGCTGCAACACGAGCATCAAGCAGGCGATGTACTTCAAGGACCAGAATCCGGACATCGACACCGCCATCATTTATACGGATCTGCGCACGCCCGGCAATGGGGAAGATTTTTACCGCAGCGCCCAGCGCAAGGGTGTCATCTTCACCAAGGGACAAGTCGCCAAGGTCGAGAGCGCGGGCGATGGCCTCACCGTGCACTTCCACGATCTCATCCTGAATGACGAGGCCGCCACGATCTCCAATGTCGACCTCGTCGTCCTCGCGACGGGCCAGGTGCCGAATTCCGGTGTGAACATCGAGGCCAAGCCCGCCGAAGGCGCGGACGCCAATGTGCCGTCGGTGTCGGTTCTGAATCTTACCTACCGACAGGGACCGGACGTACCGCAACTGAAGTACGGATTCACGGACTCCCACTTCATCTGCTTCCCGTACGAAACGCGCCGGACCGGCATCTATACCGCAGGCCCCGTGCGCCGGCCCATGGATATGGTGCAGGCCATCGAGGATGCGACGGGCGCGGCACTGAAGGCCATCCAGTCGGTCGAGAGCGCAAGCCATGGCCGCGCGGTGCATCCGCGCGCGGGCGATCTCAGCTATCCTTCATTCCGCCGCGAGGGCTGCACGCAGTGCAAACGCTGCACGGTCGAGTGTCCGTTCGGCGCGATCGATGAAGATGAGCAGCGCTATCCGCTGTTCAATGAAGGGCGCTGCCGCCGCTGCGGTACCTGCATGGGCGCGTGTCCGGTCCGTGTCATCTCCTTCGAGAACTACTCCGTCGATACGGTGGGCGCGCAGATCAAGGCCGTGGACATCCCGGACGAATTTTCGGAAAAGCCACGGATCCTCCTGCTTGCCTGCGAAAACGACGCCTATCCCGCTCTCGACATGGCCGGCATGAACCGCCGGGTATCCAGCGCGTTCGTGCGCACGATACCGGTGCGCTGTCTGGGGTCGGTCAACATGATCTGGATCACCGACGCTTTGAATAGCGGTTACGACGGTGTCATGCTGATGGGCTGCAAGCACGGTGACGATTACCAGTGCCACTTCGTGAAGGGCTCGGAACTCGCCAACTACCGCATGAGCAAGATCGACGACACCCTGAAGAATCTCAATCTCGAGGTGGATCGTGTTCGTATCATGGAAGTGGCCATTGCGGACATCGAGCGGGTGCCGACCCTGATTGATGAGTATGCGGCGAAGATCCGTGAAATCGGCATGAGCCCCTTCAAGGGCTTCTAGGAGGCGGCACATGGGTGATCAGAATACGTCGATGGTACAGAAGTACCGGAATGACTTCCTGAAGGAAGTCGAAGCCAACGTCGAGGAAGGCGCTTGGGTCAAGATGTGCATGCAGTGCGGTGTCTGCGCCGGATCATGCCCGCTTGGGCCGGCCTGGGAGCATCCGCCCCAGGAGATCTTCATGATGATTCGCGCCGGTCGGCGCGAGGAAGTGCTGAAGAGCGAATCCATGTGGATGTGCACGTCCTGCTACAACTGCATCGTGCGCTGCCCGCGGGAACTGCCGATCACGCATATCATGCATGGTCTGGCCAACTATGCGCATCGTCTCGGGCTTGCCCCGAAAATGAATCCGACGCGGCGTTTCGCGAAGATCTTCTGGGACAATATCGCCAAAAGCGGCCGCGTGAACGAACTTGAGCTGTCGGTGCGTCTTTATTTCATGGACGGGTTCAAGGCCGGCGTGCTGAAGGGTCTGGCGATGAAGGACATCGGCATCGGCATGATGAAGACCGGCCGCCTGAACCCGTTTGGCCTGTTTGCGCACAAGGGCTGCAAGGATATCAAGGGTATCCACAAGATGCTGAAGAAGGCTTACGAGATCGAGGACCGCAAAAAAGGCTTCGTTGCCTAAGGGGTTGGATATGGCTAGAAAGGAGTATTCGTTTTATCCAGGCTGCTCATCGGAGCGTCGGGCCTCGGCATCGAATTACATGGTCTCGGTGGAGTCCATGTGCAAGAAGCTGGACATCAAGCTAAACGAGATTCCAGACTGGAATTGCTGCGGCGCATCCATCGGTTATGCACAGGGCGGCGAGTTGCCCCGGCACGTCATGAATGCCCGTAACCTGGCGATTTCCGAGCAGGTGAACAAGGGGCAGGACGTCGTGGCGACCTGTGCGGCGTGCTGGCTTGGCGCCAAGGAAACCAAGGATCGTCTCGCCCATGACAGCGGCCTGCTGGCGGAGGCCAACGAGGCCCTGCGCGAAGCGGGCATGAATCTGACCTACAAGGGCGAGCAGGAAGTCCGGCACATGGTCGAGGTGCTGATCGAGGATCTGGGCTACGACGAGCTGAAAAAACCGGTCGTCAGGCCGCTCGAGGGCATGAAGATCGCGGGCTACGTAGGGTGCCAGACCAACCGGCCGTTCGGTATCGCCGGCGAGTCCTTCGAGAACCCCAAGTACCTCGATCACCTGGTGGAAATCGTCGGCGCCGAGCCCGTCACCGGGTACGACCAGAAGGTGACATGCTGCGGTGGCGCGCTCGCGTTCTCCGAGCCCGAGAAGAGTCAGGCGCAGATCAAGAAGATCGTCGAATCGGCCTATGACTACGGTGCGGAGATGATCGTGACACCCTGTCCCGTGTGCCAGATGAACGTGGAGATCTATCAGGGGCAGATCAACAAGCGCTACGGCACGAAATTCAACATGCCGGTCACCTATTACAGCCAGCTGATGACGGTCGCCTACGGCGGTTCGGCCAAGGAGGCCGGATTGAATGGGCAGATCGTCCGCGCCTCCCGCCTCGAAGAGATCGCGGCGAAGAACCGCTAGCGCCTTGCGGGTGCCGCACAACCCCGCCCGGGGTTGTGCGGGATCCTGGCCCATCGTCCGCCCCGCCGCCTCCTGCTTCCTGACCCCGCAGTATCTCTTTCCACGAGGGCGTCACGCCCTCCGGTGTCGGGGCGTGCGTTTCGTGCGCGAGGTAGTGGCCCCTTCGCCTAATCGCGTCTTTCCCGCAGGAGATCTGCAACCGGCATACGCAGGGCGCGCGCGAGCTCCGTCAGGTGGTCGAGTCCAATGTTGCGTTTGCCGTGCTCAATCTGGCTCAGGTAGGCGCGATCGATGCCGCTCAGCGCACCCAGTTCTTCCTGCGTGAGACCGAGTATCCTGCGGGCGGCCCGTAGATTGGCGGCCAAGAGATCGCGTCCAGCGCTATCCATGCACCTCATTATATTGTAGATACAAGGACACTGGCAACCCCGATGAGGACACCCTCCGGGCATCGTCCTGTCGCTTCCGGCGGCCTCTGTTACACTTCGGCTATGGATACGCTCGCTCATCGCCTCCGCTACGCCCGCGAGCGCATGGGGCTATCGCAATCGGAGCTTGCGCGCCGCGCCGGATTGCGGCCGCAAGCCATTCAGTTCATCGAGGCGGGGCGCGTCCAGCGCCCGCGCAATCTGCTCGATCTCGCCCAGGTCCTTGCCGTGAATGCCGAATGGCTGCTCTTTGGCCGGGGCCCCGTCGAAGCGGGCGTGCGCGAACCCCAGGGCCCCTATGAAACGCCTTCGGGTGGTTTGAGCAGCGAGGCCGCCGCCATCGGCCGCCTCTGGATGACCCTTCCCGTGGATCAACAGACGGCCATCGCGGAAGTCCTGCGGGCGCTGGCCAAGCGGCGCCAATAGATTCCCTCCTGCCGGTCCCCGGATTTTCGGGAAAGCTACAAAATTTGCAGTTTCCCGCCGCCCATTGGCTGCCCGTGCAGGGCCAGATTGCGCGGTTTGGCCCTTCTTTACGCCTTGGCACGCGTCTTGCCTTAAAGGGGCGTGGGAATTTTCCCTCTTGCCATTGAAGGTAACTGTACATGTCCATCAAGACGCTTCTTCTGGCCGTTGGCGTTGTCGTGGCAACTGCCGCTCCGGCGTTTGCTGCGACGCATAATATCCGCGCCGACCGCGCTGCGCTGGCCGCTGCCCGCGCCGACCTGCACAAGGATTTCGTGGCGCGTGCGCACGATCGCCATGCCCTCTATGTGGCGCTGCATCAGCACAAGCCCAAGATGGCGGCCGTGGCCCGTCACCGCATCGCCCTGGACAACGCCGCCATCCACCGCGACATCGGTGCGATTCACCGCGCGCGTTTCGATCTGCATCGCGACTACGTGGCGCTGCATCACCCGGTCCTCCATCCGGTCAAGCACAGCTAAGCCGCTTGAGGTGTCTGCGGGGGGCGCAGACAGTTCAACGTAGTTCCTCTTTTGGGCGCCGACGCCAATACCGGCGCCCCCTTTTTTTGTCTGCCGTCCGCCCGCAGCCGTTGCCGTCGATGTCCGCAAGGCGGGCACGATGCCCGCTGTCCGCCTTTGCCGGGAGGCGCACGGCCTGCGCTGATACCCGGCCCCTGCGTAACAGCGGGACGGTGGCGGGGCGGGTAGCCGAAGAGAGAGCGTTCGGATGTGGCCTGCCTCCCTGCTGCCGCCACCCCTCATGGCCTGGCCTGCGGCCCGGACGGGGACCCCCCGATCCATGGAGGGGGAGGCTCCTGCGTGCCCGGCGCCCGCTTAGGCCCGGGCTCTGCAGGCAGGCCGACGCGGCCCACCTGTTTACGGGCGCCCCTCTGATTCCGGCCGCGTCCCCGTTGCCCGGTGTTTCCCGCAATCGTGTCAGTGACGAGCCCGTGCAACTGGCGGTCTTCCTCCTCGAGGATGTTCAGGCGCCCGGCATCCGCTACATCCGTGCCGCCCCAGGGGGGGACCTTGACCCTGTGGCCAGGCCCCTGGGGAAAACGGGCGTTGCGCACCTCTTGGCTGCGGCACACATCGGTCCATTTCATGCCGGTTTCGCGCGTTTTACGTATCCCGCTACCCTGCTCCCGGCGAAGCTTGACCGCCGCCTGTCCGCGTCCCCGCTCTACGGACCCTGGCCGCACACTGGACGAGACCGCGGGACTCAAGGTCAGGGGTCGCATTTCCATGATGCAGCGGGCCAGGTATCCTGCGGGGATCGCAAGCCCGGTGCGGCCCAGCCGTGGATGCCAGTCGTCTCGGGCTCAGCCTGCCGGTTCATTGCGGGCTGCGCGCACAGGCAGCCGCTTCCCATCCTCCTTGTGGTGGAAGACGCCTGAATTGCCGTGCAAGCGAGGACCCGTTTTCTGTCTGGTGTCCACGTCACACGGGGGGGGGAACGACCGCTGCTCAAGATCCGCAAGAGTGCAGGGCGCGGGCATTCCACCCATCGCGGGCTCGATAGCTATCACACGTGTTGTTTGCCGGGTATCGTGATCCGGGTCATGTGCAATTCGGCAGCCTGTACGTCATCCACGAAGATCGTGTGCAACCCGGCCAAGGCCTTGGCATGCATGGGTATCGCGACATGGAAATCGTCAGCTACGTGCTGGAGGGCGCCCTCCAGCACAGCGACAGCATGGGGAACGGGTCGATCATCCGGCCAGGGGAGGGCGGCGAATGAGTGCCGGAACGGGCGTTACCCACAGCGAACTCAATGCGTCACAAAACGAACAGGTACATTTTCTCCAGATCGGGGTCCTGCCCGAGACCATCGGCCTGGATCCAGGCTATGAACAGAAAAACCCTTCCCTTAATGACCGGCGCAACCGGTTGTGTCTCCGGGCATCTCCAGACGGACACGATGGTTCGGTTACGGTACGTCAGGATATCCGCATCGACGCAAGCATGCTGGACAATGGCCACAAAGTAACTCATCTATTGGTGCCCGCGCGAAAGGCTTACACACAGCCGGCTTCGGGTACTGCGGAAATGAACGGCCACCTTCTCTACGCAGGTGACGGCGCGCCAATCACCGAAGAGCCGTTTATCGTACTGGCCGGCATGCCGGAAGCAGAGGTGCTGGTTTTCGATATAGCTTAAGCGGGATCGGTATCTGCACCCGCTGAAGCAGCTAGACCCCAACAGACAAATCGGAGGCATCAAGATGAGCCAGAGTAAAACGGCGCGCCGGACAGTGCAAATTTCCGAGAATGGCCCCTATCTTGTCTCCGGAAATATTCCGCTCAGCAAGGTGACCATTGGCACAAACAGAGCCGGCGAATCAACAAAATGGGAGCCGGGACAACAGTACCCCCGCCAGGAACAGTATGCGCTCTGCCGTTGCGGTCAGAGCAGAAACAAGCCGTATTGTGATGGTTCACATTCAACATCCGGCTTTGACGGCACCGAAACCGCATCCCGGCAGTCCTACATGGATCAGGCGAAGGTTCTACGGGGACCCGGCATGTCACTGACGGATGTCGAGGGCCTGTGCGCATTTGCGCGGTTTTGTGATCCCAACGGACAGGTATGGAGTCTTGTCTACGAAACAGATGACCCATTGAAGGAAAAGCAGTTCGTCGGCCAGACCTGTGATTGCCCTTCCGGGCGGCTGGTAGCCTGGGACAACCGCACCAAAGAGCCCGTTGAGCCGGCATATGAGGTCTCCATAGGTCTGATCGAAGACCCTGCCAAGGAGTGCTCCGGGCCTGTATGGTTGCGTGGTGGAGTGCAGCTGATCGGGGCGGATGGCTTTGCGTACGAAGTGCGCAACCGAATGACCCTGTGCCGCTGCGGTGCGTCCCGGAACAAGCCCTTCTGCGACGGTACCCATGCATCGATCGGATTCGATGACAAATCCTGAACGACATGACGCATCACGCGCATGGTCCGCGCCAGCCATGCCTTCGTCATGGAAAAAGGATAACGGGACCGGCCACTAATCGGGAACTGTGCCGGCCTTGCTGAATTCGCTGTGCCAGGGAGGGGTGTATTTTTTGCCCATGTGCGACATATGGGAAAAATTCCCGGTATATCGGGAAGTCTCCGTGCAGCAACCTACAACACCGCACCATTACGCACAGCGGAGCGTGTGTCGCCCGCAGGCGTGCAGGTGGAAACGGCCACGCTGCACGGCATCCCGCTCTACGACGGTGACCGGGAGCAAAGTGAGGGGCTGCCGTACAGTGTGATTCAACTGAAGGCGCGTGTTGTGGCAAGCGATGCCCTGCTGTTGGCAACGCCGGAATATAACAACGGCATACCGGGCGTGTTCAAGAATGCGATCGATTGGCTATCCAGGCCACCGGAGGACATTCCGCATGTATTTGGCGGCCGTCCTGTCGCCCTTATCGGCGCTTCTCCGGGCAGTTTCGGCACGATACGCTCCCAGAACGACTGGCTGCCGGTACTTCGGACCCTGGGGACTGTACACCGGGCTGGCAGCCGCCTGCTGGTGTCACGGGCGCACAATGTGTTTGGTGAAAGTGGCGAAATGACCGATGACCCGGTCCGTGAGAAGCTGACACGCTTCATGCAACAATACGCGCAATTTGTTAAAACGCATCGCGTCAACGAGGCGGCGCCCTCCTGACCCCATCGATCAGGCCCTCCGGACCTTTTGCCTGAACCAGGGGCGCAGACGGGATCCCCGGCGCGATCAGTCGCTTTTGCCCGCGGATTTCTTCTCCAGGACACCGGGGGCCCCACACCGGCATGTGGCGCAAGCGAGGTTCACTGCCTCTTTCCGTCGGTGAGGCGAGGCTCGCCGTCTGCCGCCTCTGGCCCTACAATGGGGTCATGACGATCCCCGGATCCGCTCGCGCCCTCAAAGGCAACCGCCTGTCTTTCATCGACGTCCTCGGGCACACCCTTGCGAACATCACGCCTTCGGCCATGGCCACCGTGACGATTTCGCTTGTCGCCGCGAACGGGGGCCTGCTCACCTGGGCCGTCTACCTCGTCGTCGGCATCCTGATGCTCGCCGTGGCAGCCCAGGTGGCCATCCTCGCACGCGAAGTGCCGTCGGCCGGATCGCTGTTCGTATCGGTTGGCACCACGCTGCATCCGCTTGGGGGTCTCCTGAGCGGATGGTCCATGGCCGGCGGCTATCTGGGCGCGCTGCTGGCGGCCCCCGTCGTCGGCGCGCTCTTTTTTTCCAAAGCCCTCGGTGTCTTCGGGTGGGCCATCGGCTGGCCGGCGGTCGCCGTCGTATTGGCCGCGTGCGCCTGGATCCTTACCGTCCGCGATACCGTCATTGCCGTGCGCTACAGTCTCGCCGTCGAAATCCTCTCCCTGCTGGCGATCCTTCTCGTGGCCGCAGTGACCCTCGCCCATGACGGCGCCGTCGATCCGGCCCAGTGGCGGGCGCCGGTGGCGCCTTCGTCCTTTTTCGGGGCCATGACGTTGAGTGTGCTCGCCTACGGCGGTTTCGAGACCGCCGCCAATCTGGGCCGCGAATCACACGATCCGCGCCGTGACGTACCCCGCGCCATAGGGGCGAGCGTCGTCGTGAGTCTCGCGTTCTATGTGCTGATGAGCTATACGGAAGTGCTCGGATTCGGCAACGACACCGTCCGGCTTGCCCACACCGCAGCGCCCTTGAGCGCGCTCGCCGTCGCCGGACATCTGCCGTGGCTTGCGCTTTTGTCGGACATGGCCATGGCGATCGCGGCCTTCAGTGCCGCCATCGCCACCCTGAACAGCCTGAGCCGCCTTCTTTACTCCATGGCGCACCATCGGGTCGTTCCCGGTGTCTTGGGTGCGGTAGGCGGCCATCGCACGCCTGCCGCAGCGCTTCATGTCCTCGGTTTCGCCATGATCGGGTTTGCAGGGCTTACGGCGATCATGCACTGGCACGTCTTGTCCATCATCGACCTCTTTGGTGTCTTTACGGCACTGGGTTTCATCGTTATCTATGTGCTGGCCGTCGCTGCCGTCATCGCAAGCCGCATGCGCCGCGGCGCATTGCCGCCAGCATCCTCGCTGCTTGCGCTCGTCACCGCGGTTCCGCTGCTCCTGTATGTATTCGGACAAAGCTTCTGGGCCGCTGCGGGTCCGGCGCGCCTGGCCGCTTCCGGATTCATCGTTTACGTACTGGCGGGCGCCGCTCTCTATGCCTGGGTCACGCGCGGTGGCCGCACGCTCGGCTTTGGGTTGCTGCGCGAAGATGATTGATGAGAGCGCGCAAAAAATGAGCCGCCGGTGGTCGCCGACGGCTCAAGCAGATGTATTCGGCCGGGCCTACCTGCGGAGGTCTTGCGCGATCTCGTTCTGTCGAAGAGCGTCGTGGGCCTTATTCGCCCCTGATGTTAAGGAGTCGCATCGAAGGCGGCCATCCGGCGGAGGGCGGATTCCGGGGCGGCTGTCGTTTCAGGCCACCGCGATGCCGTTCAGGGCGGCATACACGCCAAAACCTGCCGAGATCGCAATCACGATCAGCACGAAGGTGCCGTAGGGGCCTTTCAGCCGGTACGGTTCCGGCAGCACGCGGCGCGCGAGCATGTACAGGAACCCGAGCACGATGGGCAACAAAAGCGCGTTCATGACCTCCATCGCCACCCCCAGATCGACCAGGTTGACGTCGGATGCGACGAGGGCGCCGCCCGATATCAGCAGTACGGTATAAATCCCGTAAAACCACGGCGCTTCGCGCGGGTGATGTTCAAGCGAATGCTTGAACCCGAGTACTTCGCCCACACCCCGCGCGGCGGTAAGGGAGACGACGATCGTGGCGACGATCGATGCGCCCGTCATGCCGAGCGCAAACAGGATGTGGCCGGTATCCTCGCCAAGGGATGGCGTGAGCGCGTTGGCGATTTGCTGCACGGTATCGAGCGGCGCATGCGGATTGGTGCGCCCGATCGTGGCCGCCGTGGCGACCAGTACGGCTGCCATCACGAGCTGCGTGATGACCGCGCCGAGCGCCGTATCCATGCGCGCCAGCCGCAAGTGACGGGCAGTGAGACCTTTGTCTATCACGGCAGACTGTTGATAGAAGACCATCCAGGGCATGATGACCGCGCCGATGTTGGCGGCCGCGAGATACAGATAGTTGGTGTCGTGAAAGGGTATCTGCAGGCTCTGGGTGATGAGTGTACCCAGGGGCTGATGGGTCTGTAACGCAACGGCGAGAAAGGCGAACTCAAACGCGCCGATGGCAAGGGCGACGCGCTCGATGCTTGCATACGAGGCGGTCCAGACCATGACAATGAGGCCGGCCACCAGGATCACCATGGTGATCCACCGCGGTACGCCAAACAGCAGCCCGACGCCCGCCATGCCGCTCAGTTCGGTGAGAAGGGCGCCAAGGCACGACAAGGCCAGGGTGCCCACGGACAGCCAGGCCCAGCCGCGGCCGAAATGATCGCGGATCAGGTCGCCATGCCCCTGCCCCGTCGTGAGGCCCAGCCGCACCGTGAGTTCCTGGACGATGTAGAGGACGGGTATGAGGATCGCCTGCAAAAGGAGCAGCTTGTAGCCCCATTGTGCCCCGCTTTGTGCGGCCGTGATGACGCTGCCGGCGTCGGTATCGGCGAGCATTACCACGAGGCCGGGGCCCATTACCGCAAGCCACGGCGCGACACGGGCCCGCCAGCGGCTCGGCAGGGAGCGGGAACAGACTTCAGGCATTCGGTGCACCGGTTGCTATTTGCAAACAATAATAAGATTCATTGTTATTAAGCGCAAGACTTTGGTGAATATGCACAAATTTGGTGCGCGCTCACCGATTTGGTGCTAAAAGATTCCCTTGAAAAGGCATTTTCCGCGGTTTTCATCCTGGCCCAATTCTTGCCTTGCAGGAGCTGTGCTACTGAGTACACCATCCCAGATCATTGAGAATCTCACCACCGGGGTCGTGGCAGTCGATCGCGAACTCGTCGTGTGCGTCGTCAACCCGGCTGCCGAAATGGTGTTCGACTCGAGCGCCAAGCAGATGATCGGGCAGAGCGTCGCGCGCTTTTGGGCGGACATCGAACCGCTGTTGCGGGAGACGCTGCGCAGCGGTCATTCGTTTACGCGCCGTGGTGCGCGGCTGCCCTTGCTTGGACGCGATGCCCATGTCGACCTCACGGTGACCGCCCTCATGGGTGCCGCGGGCCATGGCGTCGACGGCCTTGCCCTGGAGATTCATGTGGTCGACCGGCTTCGCCGCCTTGCGCACGATGAGGAAATAGTCGATCACCACCAGGCGCAGCGTCTCGTCGTGCAGGGCCTTGCGCACGAGATCAAGAATCCCCTCGGGGGGCTGCGCGGCGCGGCCCAGTTGCTGGAGCGCCAGCTCGGCGCCGGCGAACGCGAGTATACGCGCGTGATCATCCGCGAGGCCGACCGTCTGCAGGCGCTCGTCGACCGGCTAAGTGGCCCCACGCGTCCGACCCGCAAGACCGCCGTCAACATTCACCAGGTCTTCGAACACGTGCGCTCGCTCCTCTTGGCCGAGGTCGGGCCGGGCATCCGCCTGCAGCGCGACTACGATCCGAGCCTGCCGGAGATTGCCGCCGACCCGGATCAGCTGGTGCAGGCGGTTCTCAATCTCGTGCGCAATTCGGTACAGGCCATGCGCGGGGCCGGCACGATCCGCCTGCGCTCGCGTATCGAGCGCCAGTTTACGATCGGCCAACGGCGTCACCGGCAGGTGCTGCGCGCCGAGGTCGAAGACGACGGTCCCGGAGTGCCGCCATCCTTGCGCGAAACCCTCTTCTATCCGATGGTGACCGGCAGGGCCGATGGAACGGGCCTGGGCCTGTCGATCGCGCAGGACATCGTGCGCCGCCACGATGGTCTGATCGAATACCAGAGCCAGCCCGGGCGCACGGTGTTTACGCTGTTCCTTCCTTTTGAGGTGAAGACATGAATCGCCAGGATCGCGTGTGGATCATTGATGACGACGACTCGATTCGCTGGGTGCTCGATAAAGCCCTCCAGCAAGCCGGGATGGAAACCCGCTGCTATGCGAGCGCAAGTGGCGTTCTCGACGATTTGCGCAAGGAAGCGCCCGATGTGGTCATCACGGACATCCGCATGCAGGGCATGTCGGGGCTTAAGCTTCTGGAGAGCATCGGCGAGGCTCTGCCCAACTTGCCCGTCATCGTCATGACGGCGCATTCCGATCTGGACAGCGCGGTCGCCGCATACCAGGGGGGTGCTTTCGAGTATCTGCCCAAGCCCTTCGACGTCGATCATGCCGTAGGACTCGTGCGCTATGCGATCGAGCACCGTCGCGAAGATGAGGTGCAGCCGAGCGCACAGGATGGCCGGGTGCCGGAGATTCTCGGCGCCGCGCCCGCCATGCAGGAGGTGTTCCGGGCGATCGGCCGCCTGTCAGGGTCCCATATCACCGTGCTCATCAACGGCGAGTCCGGCACCGGCAAGGAACTGGTGGCCCGTGCACTGCACAATCACAGCCCGCGCGGCGGCAACGCCTTTGTCGCCCTGAACATCGCGGCGATCCCGGCCGGTCTCCTCGAGTCGGAACTGTTCGGCCACGAGCGCGGCGCGTTCACGGGCGCCCTTACCCAGCGGCGCGGCCGTTTCGAACAGGCCGACAACGGCACTTTGTTCCTCGACGAGATCGGCGACATGCCGCCCGAACTGCAGACCCGCCTGCTGCGGGTGTTGTCGGACGGCCAGTTCTATCGGGTGGGTGGCTGTGAAAAAATCCACACCAATGTGCGCGTGATCGCCGCCACGCACCAGAACCTCGAGCAACGCGTTGCAGACGGGCTGTTCCGTGAAGATCTGTTCCATCGCCTGAATGTCATCCGCATCCATGTCCCCCCCTTGCGTGAGCGGCGCGAGGACATCCCGGTACTCGCGCGACACTTTCTTGCCGCTGCGGCCGATGAACTGAAGGTCGAAGGCAAGCAGCTTGCGCCGGAGGCCGAGCAGTACCTGTGCCGTTTGCCCTGGCCCGGTAATGTGCGTCAGCTGGAGAACACATGCCGCTGGCTCACCGTCATGGCGCCCGGGCGCACGGTTCGCGTGGCCGATTTCCCGGCGGAGCTGAAAGAGGCAGAGCCCACAGTTGCCGGGGTCGACTGGCGCAGCGGACTGCGGGCGCTTGTCCAGCAGCGCCTGGCGCTCGGGGAGGAATCCTTCTATGCGGAGCTTAACGCCGAATTCGAAACCACGCTGATCGAGGCGGCCTTGCACCATACGGGCGGACGCAAACAGGATGCAGCCAGGCGGCTTGGCCTTGGCCGCAATACGCTTACGCGCAAGCTAAAGGATCTCAATCTCGATTTTTAGCCTGTGCGGCCACGAAGGCGGTTACGCGACGGACGCCCAGGATGGCGGCGCGGCTCAACCCGGTAACGGCGCCTTGCGCATCGGCGCTGCAGGGCACCTGCACCTGGATGCTGTCGCGTACGGCCGCCTCCCCACCGGCGAGACGCACGAGGCGTACCTCGAGCTCCAGGCGGGCAACCGCTTCGTGCGGGGAACGAAAATCCTGCGCGAAGCGCACGAGGGTGACCACGAGCCGCGCGCTTTGGCCTGCTGCAGGGGGCGCCACGGCGCCGAGGCTCGCGCGCAACCGCTCCTTCAAAAGTTCTGCCGGTGGTACCAGCCAGCGGTTGTCGGCGTAACTGTGCACGGCGGTCGGATCCCGGTAGAGCAGGCGGTAATGGATGTCGGTGCCGCGAAGCCAGGGCACGCTCGTCACCCAGACGGTCACGAAAGACGCCCCCCGTCCCTGAAAGCGGGGTGCTGGCCCGAAATCATGCAGCACGACCCGGTCCGGGGCCGGCGCGGGCAGCAACCCCCCGCAGCCTGCCAGACCCAGGGCACAGGCAAGCGCTGCGGCCCCCCAGAAACGTTTGCCGTCCATCACTGTCCTCCCCCCCGATAGCCTGGTTCCCCCGGGCCCGGCGGCAACGGGGGAGCGCCGAGCAGCAATTGCTGCGGATCATGCCGCAGCGAGCGACTCAGGGCATCGACATCCGCTGCCGCGCCGCGCAATTGGTCCAAGGTCGCGTTCAACCGTGGCAGCGTGCGCGCGACTACCGTATTGCCCGCCGTCTGCGCGGTTCCCACCAGGACATGCAACCGGCTGGTGAGACGGGCAAGCCGCGCGCTGACCACGCCGAGTTCGCGCATCGTCTGCTGGCTTTGACGGGCAAGCGCTGGCAGCGCGCGGCTGGCACGGGCGAGATTGTCGCTGATCGTTTCGAACTGGCGGCTTGCCCGGGCGGTGTTGGACAGCAACGTCCGGATGTGGCCCCGGTTGGCCGGGGACAGCAGCCGGTTCAGATTTTTCACTGCCGCATTGAGTTGCATAAGTGCGCGTTCACCCTTGTGCCCAAGGTCGTCCAGCAGAGAGGGCCGCATGGGGATGTGCCCGGGGTGCGCAGCGGATGTCGGCAGCGGCCGCAGGTCGCCGCTTGTGTTGAGGTCGAGCGCCTGGAGGCCGGTGACACCCTGCAACTGCAACTCCGCGTAGGTGCCGCGCGTGATCGGAATCCGGTCGTCGATGGCGACCAGGACGAAGATCCTGCGGGGATCGTGGGGGTCTATGCCGATGCGCCGCACCGTTCCCGCCTCGATCCCGCGGAAGAACACCGTCGAGGCCACCTTGAGACCGAACACGGAACCCTGCGTCACGACGACGTACGGGCGCGTCGGCGGCCGCCGTCCCCCTATCCACCAGACGGCCGCGACCATGCACGCGCCAAGAACCACGATGAAGAGTCCGGCCCGCAGCGCGTAGGACTTGTTGTTCATGGCGCAATCCGCCGGTACGGGTGACGCGGCGCGCATTCCCGGACGCCATACCCCCCTGCAAGAGCGCCCGTCCTGCGCCCGCTCCTACGATCCAGACCTTGCGTGCTCATCAGTCACTCCGGAGGTTCCGAAAACTGGCCAGTCTTCCCCGCCGTGCGGTTGGCCTCGCTCGCGGGGTATTCGATTGCGCCAAAGACCCGCTGGCCCCGTACACTCGTGCGCAGTGACCGCACGAAAGGGTGCGCCGATTCCATGGTTTCGCGCGGCGCGCCGTAGGCGACGAGCCGGCCATCCGCGAGTATGGCAAGCTGCGTGCAGAGATCGTGCACGAGGTCGAGATCGTGCGTCACCACGACTACGGTAAAGCCGAGTTCGTGCTGGAGTGCCGCGATGCTGTCGACGAAGCCCTCGGCGGTCACGGCATCGAGCCCCGATGTGGGCTCGTCCAGAAAGAGAAGTTCCGGTTCCAGGGCCAGCGCGCGCGCAAGGCCGACGCGCTTGATCATGCCGCCCGAGAGTTCCGCCGGCAACAAATTTGCCACATGACTGTCAAGACCGACCAGGGCGATCTTCATATAGACGAGATCACGGATGAGGTCTGGCTCGAGCGTGCGCAGCTCGCGCAGCGGGAAGGCGATGTTGTCGAACACCGTGAGCGCGGAAAAAAGGGCGCCCGCCTGAAAGAGCAGACCACACCGGTTGCGCAGTTCCGCCAGCTCTTGCTCCGGCAATTCGTCCAGCGCCTGGTCAAAGAGGCGTACGCGGCCCGATGTGGGTGGCAGGAGGCCGATCATCTCCCGCAACAGCGTGGTCTTGCCGCTTCCGGACCCGCCCACGAGCCCGAGAATGTCCCGCCGATTCACGGTCAGATTGATGTCTTCGTGGACCACGTGGCGTCCAAAGGTCGTGAATACGTGCTCCATTGTCACGACGGTGCCGGTCATGGCAGGCCAGTGTTGCGGAACGCAATGGCGAACAGCGCGTCGACGAAGATGACCATGGTAATGCTGGCGACCACGGAATTCGTGGTTTCCTTCGCGAGGCTCTGCGTATTGGGTTGGATGCGCAATCCGAAATAGGAGGCAATCACGCCGATGACCCCGCCAAAAACGATGCCCTTGCCCAGTCCCAGCAGCGGATTGACCACCGGCACGCTGTTTGGGAGGGACAGGATGAAATCCTTGACGCCGATTCCGAGAATGAGATGGGCCGTGAACATGCCGGCAAGCAAGGCGATCGCGTCCGTCCAGGTCACGAGCAGTGGCACGGTGACTGCGAGTGCGACGATCTTTGGCAGGATGAGGCGCATGCTCCGGGAAATGCCCATTGCCGACAGCGCGTCGAGCTCTTCTGTTACGCTCATCACGCCCAGTTCCGCCGTCATGGCCGATCCCGAGCGCCCGGCGACCAGGATTGCGGCAAGCAGCGGGCCCAGTTCGCGCAGGATGCTGATGCCGAGGATATTGACGATATAAGAGGGTGCACCAAAGGTGCGTAGTTCGAGTGCCGACAGATAGCTCATCACAATGCCTACGAGCGCGCCGACGAGGGCGGTGATGCCAAGCGCCCGGGCGCCTGCATCGTAGACGGTGGCGCTGATATCGGTCCAGGGCGCGCGACCGGGCTTGCGCAGGATCTCCCGCAGGTCGAGCGCAAACTGGCCAACGAGGGTGAGTATCGCGCGGCTCTGGGCGAGGATGTTGCGCACAAGCCGTCCGGTGACCTCGGACGGCAACGGGGGCAGCCTGCGGGCTGCGACCGGGGGCGTCTCCACGTCATACCAGCGGCGAAAGAGCGAGGTATGCTCACTGCGCAGCGCGCAATGGGGTGGGCGCTGTTCGTGGTGGATGCGGCGCAAGACGAGGGCGCCGACGCTGTCGATCGCGTGGAGCCGCGTGAGATCCCAGTGAATTTCCGCCTGCTGCGCGTAGGGTTGAAGGGCGCGCGAGAGTACGTCGATGCGGTTCCCGAGTCCCTGCAGGGTCCACGAGCCGGTGAGCACGATGGTGTCATCGCCAGCCTGCTGCTCGCGCACAAAACCTGCATGTTCGGCGGTAGGATTTTTGCCTTCCAAGGCTCTGCCCATGCCTGGGTTTCGGGGTCATTGCGGTTCTGGGTCCGATGTGGCCGCCCGCCGCAACGCGGCTATACTATCACCCAAAATGCGGATCCGCGCCATCGGGCCGACGGCGGCCGCGAGCGGTTGCGCAGGGCGCAAGGGGGGAATCGTGGAGCCCATCAAGATTCATCATCGGCGTACGGCCCTTGTGGCCATCGACCTGCAAAAGGGCATCGTTGCCCGGCAAACCGCGCCCTATCCGGCGGCCCAGGTTGTCGCCAACACGGCGCGCCTTTTGGGGATTGCACGCTCGCGTGGTGCGTTCGTGGTCCTTGTGAACGTGGACTATGCGGCAGACGGCAGCGATCGTGTGAGCCGGCCTTGCGATATGCCGATGCCGCCAGGCGCTCCGAGCCGGGACTGGGGGATGCTCGTTCCGGAGTTGAATGCACAGCCCACCGATTACCGGATCACCAAGCACCAGTGGGGCGCGTTCTATGGCACAGACCTCGATCTGCAGCTGCGCCGTCGCGGTATCGATACGCTCATTCTGACCGGAATCTCGACCAATATCGGTGTCGAAACCACCGCGCGCAATGCCAGTGAGCGCAATTACGCACAAATCTTCGTCGAGGACGCGATGACGGCATTGTCGGCGGCCGAGCACCACATGAGCGTCACGGCCATCCTGCCCAGGCTTGGGCATGTGCGCTCAACGCAAGAAGTGGCGGCAGCCCTCGAAGCCTGAGGCCACACTGCGGCCTTCGATGGTTTTGTGCGAGTGCTTCGATCGGGTGATTTCCTGACGGGAACCGCGGCGGGGGTCCGGATGCGGCGTCCGGTGCGCGGGTCCTGCAGTCCTGGAAGGTAGCGGGCCGGCGTGCGCCGGTTGATGTGCAGGAGCCGCTGGCGGCCCGTGCAGGCTGATGTCGTGGACCCACAACGCACGGCACCGGCAGCGACGGGGATGCTCCGTCCAGGGCACCCCGATCCTGAAACCCGGCGCACCACCTGCGATGATGCGCATCAGTGCCGCCATCACCGCCAACCCTGCCGGAGATCTGCGGGCAAGTCCCTCCCCGGTTGCGCCAACGCCGCACCCTGTCCATGCAAGGTGAAATGAGTCCCCGGATGGCCGCCGCCCTCGTCTGCGCGTGCGGCGCGGTCCGGCGCGGGATGCCGCTGCGCCACGCCACCCCCAGCGGATCCGGCCGCCCCCAGTTCTGATTACCCTGGTGGCTCAGGGCTACCAACCGGCGCGCGTTTTCTGTGAGCAAGTGCACACATACTTAATGGCGCCGGATGAGGCCGCTCGTCGCCCGGACTAAGCGGTTGGGCGGCCAGAAAGCGGCTATCCCCTGTCTTCCATCTAGCCCATCTTTAACATTTTTCACGCCGATTTACACCTTCCCGGCACTCTCGCCAACGCTAAGCCGTTGATGTTTCGAGGACCCTGTTCGCGCGATCCGTTTGTAGTG
>JAJYDN010000012.1:11172-54129 GCA_021777535.1 Pseudomonadota bacterium | reverse complement strand
GAGGCAATACAGGAATGGCAACAGGAACAGTAAAATGGTTTAACGAATCGAAGGGTTTCGGTTTCATCTCCCCTTCGGATGGAAGTGCCGATGTGTTCGTGCATTTCTCCGCCATCACGGGTAGCGGATTCAAGACCCTGGCGGAAGGTCAGACCGTGACCTACCAGGTGGAAAAGGGCCCCAAGGGCCTGCAGGCCACGCAGGTGACACCGGCCTAAGGTGACTTGGCGACCGGCAGGCATGCGCCTGCCGGTCCCTGTGTTTGCCTGCCGCAGGCAGTCAATGGCCTGCAACGTGTTCTGTGCGCGCTCAAAACCCAGCTGCACGGGATGTGCGCATGCGCTATTCTGGTGTGGAGCGCCCACAATAAAGCGTCCACTATGAACGGCAATCTCCTGAAAATCTTCGAAAAAATCGTCAACTTCGTACTGAGCGTCATGCTGAGCTTCATCATGCTCGGTATCGCCATCGGCGTCGGCCGCCTGTTCCTTGGCCTGCTCCACCTGCTCACCCAAGGTCACCCGACGACCCAATACCTGCATCTGGTCGGTGACGTGCTCACCCTCTTCGTGCTGATCGAGCTGTCCCGCTCGCTCGTCCATTTCTTCACCGTCCACCGGCTGCGCATGACCTACATCGTCGACGCCACGATCGTGTTCGTGTTGCGCGATGTCATGATCGGTCTTTTCGAACAGACGCTGCCGGTAAACGAGATCTTCGCCCTGAGCCTCCTCATCCTCGTGCTCGGCGCTTTACGCATCGGCTCCGTGCTGGTCTTCCAGCGCGAAAAACACATGACCGATTCCGTCCCCCGCTAGCCGTCCTTTTTGGCAAGCGCCTCTTTCAGCTTGGCGAAGGGGTTGTGGGTGGCGTCGGCGGTCGCGGACGGGGCCGGCGTACTACCGCCCCCGGTGAGCCCGAATCCTGCGTGCGCACCCTTGACCGCATAGGAATATTTCTGGTGTTCCCAGTCATGACAATAGAGACAGAGATTCTCCCAATTGCTGCCATCGGACGGATTGTTGTCGTGATTGTGATCCTTGTGGTGCACGGTGAGTTCGTGCAGGCTGCCCGCCTCGAAGGGGCGCCCGCAACGGGCGCACACATGGGGATGCAGGCGCAATGACTGCTCGCGGTAGCCGCGCATCCGCACGTCGGCGTCCTTGTGCGCCTTGGCGACGATGGCATCGAGGCGTCCCTGATTGAGCTGCCCTCCGGGCGGCCGTTTGCGCTTATCCATGGTTTCCTCCGGCACTGATCCATTGAGCAGGGAAGTCCGGCCACGGCAGAGCCTGTGGCCCCCGCTAGGGGGTTCGAGCGTAACGTCAAGACGCAGGTCTGTACAGGCCCTGCCGCTTCGGCAGCTCAGCGGGGATGGAAGATCCAGTATTGCCAGATCTCCGAAACCGCCCCCCGCGCAGAGCCAAGCCAGGCGCGCACCCGCATGGGCCGGCTTGCCGCCACCACCTGGATCACCTGCCGTAGACCACCGGTATAGGGGTTTCGTTCCAGGCGATCTTCCACCACACGGGTGTGCGGATAGACCGCGATCCCTGCGCGCAGCGCCGACAGCTTGACATGCGCCAGGGCCGCGCCGGCGTATTCGATCACGTATTTGAGATCGCCACTGCGGGCATCCCCGCCCATCAATGTGGCGATCACGCGCGCACGCCGAGCCACTGCCCGCTGGCGCCCGAAGGTGAGCGTATAGGCGACGGCAAGCCCATGCGGCCCGATGCGCGCAGGCAGGCGCCAATAGGCGACGATATTGCGCGGCCCGCACCACGGCGCCTCGGTAAGCCTGATCTGCGCGCTTTGCGGAACCTTGAGTGCCGCCCATACGCTTGCCCGATCCTGGTAGCGCGCAGCTAGGCTCTCATAACGGCCGGACACGCGATCGCGCTGTAGAAGGCCGAAGGCGTGCGCGGCATGACGCGTCATGAGCGGCCGGCGCAGCCGGTGCGGATCGGCAAGCGGCTGCCAGATGGCCGCCGTGGCCGTTTTCACCAACACCCCGTCGGCGTCATGCACTGCCGGATACAGCGCCTGCGCCGGCACATGGTTTGCGACCCCGTACCAGTAGAGACTTTCCAGGGGACCCATGCCGCGGATGCTTCCCGGGGCGCGCGCAAACAAGGTCACGCGTACCGCCATCGATATACGGGAAGCCGCGTGGATGACGAAGCGGGCGGCCGCCGTGCCCGCGGGTCCGTCGACCAGGGCATAAACACGCAGAGGCCAGGAAGCGCCCGCCACCCAGACATGCGTAAAGCGTTCGCCGGCTGCCGGCCACGAGAGCGCAGCCTCCGTGCCCGTGCCCTCGCCTGATGGGTGTGCCGCAAAGAACGCCCCGTGCGCCGACCACAAGACGGCGGGCCTTGGTCCCGCCCCGGTGATACGCAGCTGCGCGCAATGCACCCCCTGCGGGTGGTGCCCCAGACGGGTCACCACCAGTGGCCCCTGCCCACGCACGCGCAGCACGCATCCATCACCGAGCACGCCCGCAAGACGCCAGCGCCCCGCGGCCCGCGCAGGCAGCGTGGCGGCCGGCCGCCTGGGCTCGCGGGCGAGCGCCTGTGCCTGTCCGACCACCATTGCGTAATGCAGCGCCGCTGCGTGTGCGGCGGCGGCGAACAGTATCACAAACCCCATCCCGCGCACGGTCAGGATCCTCCAACCGCCACGCACGGCAACCGCCGGGCGTCCGCAGGGCCATTCTGGGCGGCCACGACATAATCCCAGATCTCGGACACCACATGCCCGCGCGCCGTCAGACAGGCGCGCACATGCAGGGTCTTGCGCGTGCGCGGCACGACCGTAAACGACAAACGCCAGGCGTCCGCTCCCGGCAAAGGCCGCAACGAAAGCGCCGACACATGCCCCCGCCCCGATGCGATCCGCACATGCGCTGCCAACGGCCGGGGCCCTGCCAGCATATGGCCCGCAAAGTCGATCACAAACCGCACGGGCCTTCCCGGCCGGCGGAACGTGGCATAGCTCTGCACGACTTTGGCTACCGGCTCGGGCGGGCCGTGGCGGCCCCAGGTCATGTCGTAGTCGAAGCGCAGCGGACGGCCGATCGGCTCGCGCGATGGCCGGAAGAAGGCAACGATGTTGTCATTGGCCTCGTTCGGGGTGGGAATCTCGATCAGCGTCACCGCCCCCTGGCCCCATTCGCCGCGCGGTGTCACCCAGACGCTCGGCCGTTGCTGGTAACGCATCGATATCGACTCGTAGTCGGCAAACTTCCGGTCACGCTGCAAAAGCCCAAAACCCCGCGGATCGGCGCAGACGAAAGTGAATTGCCGGACCTTCACCGGGTTGGCGAGCTGGCGCCAGCGAAAGCGGCGGCCGCACGCGAGCAGAAACCCCTCGGCATCATGTACGGCCGGACGCAAATAGGCCCACGGACGGCGGTCGATAAGATCGTACATATACATGCTCGACAGCGGTGCGAGCCCAAGCTCCGCTACGGCATGCCGCAGAAAAAGCCGTGCGCGCACGCGCACCTGGGCCGATGCTCCCGGCACGATGACGAAGCGAAAGGCGCCGGTCACCGCCGCACCGTCGAGGAGGCCGTACACGATTGCGCGATGCGCATCGCGCCCAGGAGTACGGATCCAGAAATGAACGAACCGCGGGAACTCCTCGGGGTGACGCGCGATCGTATCGACCGCCACGGCCCGCGCCGAGGTGCCGAACTGTTCGCGTGCGCCCTTGACGCGAAAGTAGCTTGCGCCCAGAAAGACGATCACCTGACCATTTTGGCCGGGCACGCCTGCGTTCCTCCTGTAATCCCGGTAGAGTAGCCGGAAGCCGGCAAAACCCGCATGGGCAAGCCGCTGCGGGTAGGTGCCACGGGGATAGCGGAAATCGCGCAACGCAAACGGCAACGCACCCACGCCATCCGGGCCGATGAGACTGATGCGCACGAAGCGCCGGAACCGGTATCCCGGTGCAAAGAGCTGTAAAGAGAAACGCCGATGCGGCCAGAGGGTGCGGCTCTTCCGGAAATGCACGGACCGGTACTGCCGGTAATCCAGATGACCGAGCGCGGGATCCGGGGGATCCGGCCGGTAGGCCGCGCGCGCAAGCGCCTGCGCGCGCACAATCACCGCCCGAAAGCCGAAGCGCCCGCCGACCGCGCCGTGCGCGCAGGACACGGCCAGAAAGGACAGGCCCGCCGCAAGGCCCCTCATCAGCTGTTCGCGCCTTGCCATTTCGCTCCGCTTCCCCTCAAGGCATGATGCCCTGGCGGCCATCTGGCGGCGCCGGTCTTAAGGAGGACGGCCGCGGCCGGTCAGGCGGACGTGGGAGGACCGTCCTTGTCCGGCGGACCATACAGGACGGCGGACAGGATCGATGCCAGATCGTCGAGGCGGTAGGGCTTCTGGATGGTCCCGACGAAACCATAGTCGCGATAGCGGGCGACCACCGGGTCGGTCGAGTAACCCGTGGAGACCAGCGCCCGCACATGGGGTCTTATCTTGCGCAACTCGGCTATGCAGCGCTCGCCGCCCATGCCGCCGGCGACCGTCAGATCGAGAATGGCGGCCGCAAAACCGTCCGGATCTTCACGGAAATACCGCAAGGCCTCCTCTCCGCTTGCCGCCTCGATCACCTCGTACCCAAGTGCCGCAAGCAGCGCCTTGCCCGCCTTGCGCACCGCCTCGTCGTCATCCATGAGCAGGATGCGTTCGCCGTTGCCGGCCGGCTTTCTCGCGTTGCCCACCGCCGACACATCGACGACACCGGTATACGAACGCGGCAGATATAAGATCATGGTAGTTCCTATACCCATGGCCGACTGGGCGACGATGGCACCATGATGGCGGCGCATGATCGAGTAGGCGACCGCAAGGCCAAGCCCGGTCCCCGTGGACTTCAGGGAAAAATACGGATCGAAGATGCGGTCGAGGAATTCCTTTTTGATCCCCGGGCCGCTGTCTGTGAAACGGATCATGACATAGGATCCTCCCGGCAGGTCGGCCACCTCGCCTTCGCGCAGCACGACATTGGCCCCTTGCACGCACAGTGTCCCCCCTTCGTTCATGGCCTCCATGGCATTCAACACCACGTTCTGGATGACCTGCCCCATCTGGTCGCGGTCGAACTCAGCCGCCCACAGGTCATCGGGCAGATCGAGAACGGCACGCACCCGTGAACCCTTCAGAAAGAATCTGACCAGATCCCGGATCGCCTCCGCAATCAACCCCGAGCGCATCACCGGCGCGCCGCCCTTGGCGAAGGTCAGCAACTGCAGCGTCAACCCCCGCGCGCGCCAGCCGGACTGCTCGGCATCGTCGAGCGCCGCCAGCAGCCGCTTGTCCGCCCCGCCATGGAGTTTGGCGAGCGCAATGTTGCCGATGATCGCCGTCAGGATGTTGTTGAAATCATGCGCGATGCCGCCTGCCAGCACACCCAGGGCCTCCAGACTGCGCGCCTTCATCGCCTCCTCTTCGAGCGCCCGATGCTCGGTCATGTCACGAAACACGACCACGAATCCGGCAATGGCACCCCGCTCATCCTGCACGGGCGCTATGCTGTCGCTCACAAACCGGTCCCGGCCGCCGGCATCCTTGAACATCATGCCGGCGCTGTGCGCGACGACACCGCGCTCCCCCCAGTTCGTAGCCCGTGGCCTGTCCATCAATCTTTGTGTGGCCGCGTCCCGCAAGGGCAGCACCGAGGACAGGAACCGTCCATGCGCCGCCTCATTGGTGTAGCCGGTAAAGTGTTCCGCAGCCTCGTTCATGATCTGGATGCAGCCTTCCGTATCCGTGAGGATCACGCCGTCACCGATACTCATCAGTGTCACCCGCCAGCGTTCGCGCTCATCCTTGAGCGCCGCCGTGCGGCTCGCTACGAGGATTTCGAGTTCGCTATTCATGGAATCGAGCAACTGCGCGTGCCATCTCGCACGCTGCATCGCATTCACGGCGGCCGCCGCAAACAGCGCGAGCAGACTACCGCTGATGAGCATCAGGGCGGGCAAGCCCACATCCGTCTGCTTGACGATCCGCCGCTGCGGACATACGGTCACACGGAAGCGCCGACCGAGAAAACGGACATGCACCTGTTGCATGTACTGGCAGTAGCCCCTCGTACCGCGCGTAAACAGGGGGATGCCGCCGTAGAGAACCTGCACGTAATAGCCGCGCGCCACTTGCCGGGCGATGAGATGGGCAAGCCACCGGTAAGCGTCGAATACGCTCAGGAGGTATCCGCGCAGGACCCCGTGCCGATATACGGGTTCTACAACGATGAAGCTCCTGTTGTGCCCGAGCATCCGCACCGGTGGCGTCATGACCAAATGCCGCTCGCGGCGCGCGTACTGCAGGATCCGCAGGCGGCGCACATGGTATTCCAGGAGTGGCTTGACGATCGCGCCCGAGGGCGGCCGCGTCGACACCCACCACACCGGGTGGGCCGAAGGCGCAATCCATCCGATGGCAGCAATCTCCGGCATGTCGCGCATGAGAAGCCTCGCTTCCCCTTGCGCCCGGCGCCGGGGCGGCACACCGAAGGCCTGCCAGCGCCCGATCATCGCCTGGATGGCCACCGGCCGGCTCACGCCGCCGGCCAACTGATCGGCTACCGAATAGGCCTCCGCAAGGCTTGTCCGCCTGAGTTCCGCGCGCTCATACGCGCGCATGGCGCCCGCGAGCATGATGGACACCGTGATGGAGCCGATGGCGGCCAGCACCGCAAACCCATAGGAGTGATCCTTCAGATCCTGCCATCCCGACGCAAGCAGCGCGAGCGACAGCGCACACAGAGCCACTGCCACCTGGGGAGCAACGAATCCGAGCGTCTTCCAGATTGGCCAGATCGGCGACAGCTGGCCGACGAGCGCCGCACCGGAGAAGGCGAGCAGCAACGCGCCAAAAAAGCCGCCAGCAAGCGGCATTCCGCGTAAAGCCGTGAAAAGCAGGCCGAGGACGCCGACGAAGGCCATGCACTCGCTCAACGGACCGGTCCAGACGGCCGTCCCCTGGATCTCGTTGGCATGCACCAGCATGCGATGCAGTGCACCGTGCGTGTAAGGACTCGCGCCGACGGCCAGAACGGCGATCAGGACAAGACCGAGAAGACCGCCAGCCAGGGCAGTGCGGCGCAGGCCCAAGGCCGAGCTGATGGCGATTGCGCCCACGATGATGAGATCGAAGGCCGGCGTCACCGACAACGGCGCGAGTGCCCGCAGCGGATCCACCAGGCAGATCAGGCCGATATAGAACCCGCACAGGCCCGCAACACCGAGGAACGCGGAAAAAATTCCCGCAAGGAGCAGCGGATAGGAAGCGACACCCGGAAAGCGGATAGACCCCCCTGTGCCTTTCACGGTGCGCGGGCCCTTAAATAGGCCAAAAACAGGATCCCGGCGACCCCATTGCGCACGCGCATGCCGCCACCGGAGAAACCTTTGCAGGACCAGGCGGCCGCGCCGCAAATCCGCGGCCGGACGGGCGCGCCGAAGCGGGAGCGGGCCGCCGTTGGCTTGACAGCCGCGGGTCCAATAGGGACAATCCCGGCTTCGTTTGGATCCTTCTACGCGCCCGTAGCTCAGTTGGATAGAGTACCTGGCTACGAACCAGGTGGTCGGGAGTTCGAATCTCTCCGGGCGCGCCATTTCGCGGCCAGCAAAGCACCTTGTGCAACGGCCTTGCCATCGCGGGCGTCATCGTGCGCGCCATGCACCCTCCCCTCTCCCGGGTTCAGGCTTTACCGGCATGAACAGGCCCCCGCACGCACGCATTCGCATGCGGCCACGGCCGCTCGGTTTCCGGAAACCGGCCCCACCCCTTCGCCTGTGGGGGCCGCTTGCGCCATGGCGCAGCAAAACCCCACAGTTCATCGGTTGCCCCTCATTCATCATGGTCCAGAAATCACCGGCTGACAACACAAACCCAGGCCTTGGGCACAAACGGCCTAAGGCCGGCGCACCCAGATAAAGGGGCCCGCCAAACCGCGCACCCGTCTGGAGAAATCACCGGGCCACTGGCGGCCCGGGGGACTGCCAGGCCCGCCCTGCACGGCCTTGCCTTATAATGGAACGATCGGGATTACCCGAGACGGGGAGACTCGGCTTGGACGAAAACCAAAAGCCTTCAGCGCCGGTCAACATGCTCGCCATCACCTTCGCCGTGATGGCGAGCATCATCATGAACGTCCTCGACACCACCATCGTCAACGTGGCACTCCCGCACATGCAGGGCGGGCTGCGCGCGAACGTCGACCAGACCACCTGGATCCTTACGAGCTACATGCTGGCGATGGTGATCGTGACCCCGCTCACCGGATTGCTCGTCGAACGGTTCGGGCAGCGGCGCCTCATGATCGCAAGCGTAAGCGGCTTCGTCGTCTGTTCGGCGCTTGCCGGACAGTCGCGCTCGATCGTCGAGATGGTAATCTGGCGTTTCCTGCAGGGAGCACTGGGCGCCTCGATGGTGCCGGTGGGACAGGCGATCCTGGTCTCGAGCTACCCGCCGGAACGACGTGGCGTGGCCATGGCCACCCTCGGCATGGGCATCATGCTGGGACCCATCCTGGGCCCCATTCTCGGCGGTTATATCACCGACGACATAAGCTGGCGGTGGTGCTTTTACGTGAACGTGCCCGTCGGCCTCGCAGCACTCGCCCTGCTCATCCGCTACGTGCCCGATGCCGGCAAGAGCCCAAGACCCCGGTCCATCGACTGGATCGGCTTTATAAGCATGGCCGTCGGCCTCGGAGCGCTACAGACCATGCTGAGCCTCGGCAACCAGGATGACTGGTTCAGCTCCAATACGATCGTCACGCTCACCGTCATGGCGGCGGCGTTTACGCTCCTTTTCGTGTTCCGGTCGCTCGACCATCCCGGTCCGGTCGTCAATTTGCGCCTCCTGAAAAACCAGGCGCTCGCGCTCGGCAGCATCGGCATCGGCCTCTTTGGTCTGGCCCTGTACGGGGTCATGGTCATCCTGCCAATCTTTCTTCAGGAACACATGGGCTACGAAGCGCAGACCTCCGGTCTCGTGATGGCGCCCCAGGGCATGGGCGCCATGTTCTCCATGTGGCTGGCAGGCCGCCTGCTGCACCGCCGCGCCAGTCCGCGCATACTTGCCCTCGCCGGCATCACCTTCGGATCCATCGGGTCGTGGCTTACCCTTTCCTATAATCTTTCGGTAAGTCCCGCCTGGATCATCTGGCCTGGCGTGATCCGCGGGCTCGGACTGGGACTCGTTTCCATCCCCCTGTTCACGATCGCCTTCTCGACACTCTCAAAGCAGGAGACCGCCGAGGGTTCGGGTCTTTTCAATCTCATGCGCAACCTCGGCGGGTCAGTCGGTATTGCCCTCATTTCGACGATCATTACGGAATTTTCCCAGACCGGATGGAACCAGATAGGCGGCCACATCACACCATACCGGCCAGCCCTGCAGACGTTTCTGCACGCAACGGGACTGCCGGCGGCGCCCCGCACCTTTGCGATCCTGGGCGCGCTGCTTGAACAGCAGGCAGCCATGCGCGGCATCCTCGATGCGCTGGTCTTCGTGTTCTGGAGCTTCCTCGGCATGATTCCGATCGTCCTCCTCATGCCGACGCCCAGGCATCCGGCTTCCGTAGAGGCAGGAGAGGTCTTGCCGGAGTAGTCTTTTTTTCATCAGCTGCGGACCGCCGGCGGCCGCCGGCATACCCCGCTCTTGCAAGCCTTTCAGCGCCCCGGGTAGTCAGGCGATCCTCACGCGGCGCCCCCGGGCCGTCCCGCTCCGCCCTTGCCGCGGATCCCTTTTGGCGATATAGTACTAATACAAACTAATTGGGCGAGCCGCATCGAACCGCACCTTGCGGAGGGGACCGCAGACATACACGGGCACCGCGCCGCTGCATGCGGCCGGCCTGGCAACCGGGCTTTTTTCGGCATCCTTGAGGAGACGAGATCATGGCACGCAACAAAACCCTGAAGACCACCCTGGCGACAGCGTTTTCCGTCCTTGCCCTGGCGGCATGGCGGGCGCCGGCGGCCCACGCCGCCGCCTACCACACCCTGCACGGGAACCCCGCGGGCGCGTACCGCATCGACCCGAACCATTCGGTGGCCTGGTTTACGATCGGTCATGCCGGTGTCGCGGTAGTCGTCGGGCGCTTCGACACGCTCTCCGGTCACTACACCTTCGACCCCGCCAAACCCGCCCGCGACCAGGTCGCCATCCACATCCATGCCGCCAGCATCGATACCGGTTTCCCCATGCGGGACCACGACTTGCGCGGACCCGATTTCCTGAACGTGCGCGAGTTCCCGAACATTACCTTCACCAGCACGCGCTACCAGCCAACGGGTCGCATGACGGGACGTCTCTATGGACGCCTGACCCTGCATGGCGTCACCCGGCCGGTGGTCTTCCGCATCCGCGAAATCGGCGCAGGCCCGGTAACGATGCTCCCGAAACCCTGGGGCGGCTACCTGTCGGGCTATGAAGCGAGCACCACGATCGCGCGCAGCGCGTTCGGCGTCGACGCTTACCCCGGCATGATCGCCAACACCGTGCACCTGCACGTCAATATCGAAGGTGTGCGCACGAGCCGCTAGCCCAAGCGCCCGGGACTGCGGACACCGATCCGCCGTCCCGGGTCACCAAAGGACCCCCCTGCCATGTGGAACCCTGCGGATTCACCGTTTGCGTACCACCTCATCCTGCGCAGCATTCTGGTACCCGCGGGCGTCACCGCAAGCGTACGCGCTCTCGCGCGCGCAACACGCGTCACCCGCGGCATGAGCACTGCCCTTGCGCTTTTTTGCGGCTTTTTCGCCGCCTACGGCCTCATCGACCGCGATTTCACCTGGCTTCCCCACACCGTTCTTTCCTGGGTACCGTGGCTTGCACTTGGGGGCTTGCTCCTCCCGGCCTTTGCCGCACGACGCGGCTGGCACATCGCGCAGGCTGCGCGCTGGGCCATCGCCGCCTGCGCGGCCGCCGTTCTTCTGTGGCCGGTCCTTGGGCAGGAATCCCTGCAAACTGCCGTAGGCCTGTGGGGCTTTAGCGCGTGCGCCTTTGGCCTCCTCTGGTCGGCGCTCTCCCTGCCCTCTGGCCACGGCACGGCAAGCAGCGCCATCCTGTTCATCGCGGCGGCCACGCTGGCCGTCATCGCACCGCTTTCCGGGAGCCTTCTGCTGGGTGAAATGAGCGGCGCGCTTGCCTGCAGCCTGTTTATCCTGCTGGTGTCCGGGGGGCTGCGCACCGACGCGATCGCCGTCGATCTCGCGGCCATCGTCCTTGGCAGCCTCGTGCTCGATGTGTGGATCTATGCCGAGGCCCCCGTGCGCGCGATGGCACCCCTTCTCCTTTCGATCGGCGCGGGCGCGCTCGCCATCCGCAAGGCGCCCGAGCGCCCCGGTATCCGGTGGATGCTCTTGTGCGGACTGGCAGGCCTTCTGCCGGCGCTCGTGGCGGGATGGATGGCCGCGCAGGCCTATGCGGCGAGCGCCGCTGCTTATTGAGAAAGCGTGTCTTGCCGAACGGGCGCCTTCAGACCGGCGCCCGGAAGCGCTCCCGTAACACACGAAGCGCCCTGCGGATCTCTCCGAGATCGATCGTGCCATCCTGAAAAAGCGCCCGGATGTGCTCGATGTGGGCCGGGAACACGCGCGCAAAGAGCGCCTCGCCCGCCGGCGTCAGGACGGCGCGGAAGCTGCGCCTGTCGGCGCTTTGCACCTCCCGCCGCACGAGGCCTTTCGCCTCCAGGCGATCGATGACGCCGGTGAGCGTGCCTTTGGTGATGAGCGTCCTTTGCGCAAGCTGGCTCAAAGCCATCCCCTGCGTGTTCCCAAGCGTTGCGATCACATCGAATTGTGCGGGAGTAAGTCCCATCTCGCGGACGTGCGCGGCCGAATAGGCCGCAAAGGCGTGATAAGCCTCGGCAAGCTCGCGCAAGGCACCAAGCAGCGGATCGCGGCCAGCAGACCCCCCTTCCTGTGCGGCCGCACCCGCCCCCGGTCGATCTGCCTCTTCATCCACCAGCTGCCACCCCGTCGCGCGGCAAAACCCCTATATAAAACGATTCGCCGCGACCGTCAAAGGGCCAGTGCCGGCTGCCGCCACGGCACGATGAGTCCCATGCCGTGCCCATTCTCAAACGCCCTGTCCGGCTGCTGCCACCGGAAAGAGCGCAATACCCTGTTGGCCGCACCCCTGCAAGCGGTGACCTTCACCGGCGCGCGCCTGGCGCAGACGCAGTTCGGCAAGCGGAATCAGCCGGTCGGGCGATTCGCCGGTCCCCTCCCGCGCTTCGGCGACTCCCACACTGAAACGCAGGACCTTACCCTCTCCATACCGCCCCGCCGCAAGCGCCGAGCGGACGGCGAGCACCCGTTGCACGGCCTCCTCGCAGGCAGCCGGCAGCACCAGGGCCAGCGTGCCGTAATCCCACCAGATGAGGGTCTCCCCTTCCTTCAGGACCCGTTCGACATCGGCGATCATGCGCGCCAGGATGCCCTTGCCAAGCAACGATTCGGCGTGATCGAACGCGAGCAGACACAGGGTAAGCGGCTCGCCCGCCTCGAGGCGTGAAGCCGCGAATTCGATCCACTGCTCGCCACCGGTCCGGTTGAGCAACCCCGTCGCCCGGTCACGGGTCCTGTGCTCGAACGATTCGCGCATGAACTGCAACTGGCTTGCGGCCGCCAAAATCCCCACCACACCGATCAAGGCGGCCACCCACAGCACGGCCAGGCTGTTCATTCCGGACAGAAGTGTCTTGCTGCGCACAAGCAAGGTAGCGGTCACCGCCAGAAGCGGCACGACCACAAGCGCGCTTTCCAAGACGGTGAGCGGAAACAGACTGATGCCCGCGACGAACATGAGCGGCAAAAGAATATAGAGTGTCGGCACCGCCCCGCCGAATTCGCCCAAGCGGGTGCCGGACGCCATCGCGAGCACCGGCTGGGACAGCACGAGCAGGAAAAAGAGGGCCGGAATCAGGAACAAGACCGCAAGCGATCCGAACCCCTGGCCCCGGGTTGCACGCAGCATGACGCGTCCGGCGTAGATGGCCAAAAAGTTGAAGGCGACCGATACGACCACCCGGCCGACCGCCAGGCGCGCCCACAGCGTATACGGGAACACCTGCATGTCCACGAAGATCCATAGCGGAACCAGCACCGCAAACAAAAGCGCAATGGCCTGTGTGCGCGCGAGCACAAGACGCATCCGGTTATGATCGAAAAATGCCGGAAAGGAACCTGCAACGATGACACCGAGCCCCTCGTGAGGCTCCAATGCAAACACTTCCCGCAGGAAACTCATACTTCTGGACGACTGCACTGCACTCATGATGCCCCCCGTTTTTGCAATTCCAATGCACACAACCCGGCGCCTCTTTACCGTCAGGTCCGTGCCTGCGGCTGGCGCTTCTCACGAGACGTGCCGGGACAGGAAGCCCTCGAGGGGTATTCACTGCCGCGTCCGCCTTCTTGCCGCTTATGGATAGCATGCGCCCTGCGCCGCACGCTTGATGCACGTCAATGAGCGCCGCTCCATCAGGCTTGCTCATTCCTGATCAAACCCGGATTTTCCATTCGCGCCCCAGTCAAATGGAAGCCATTAGCGCAGGTTGCTGGGGCGGCCAGGATTCAGGGGCCAGATCGGGATCGGAAGCGGCTGCACTTTACGGTCTCCCAAAAGGGAATGGAGATACCGTAATGATCATACGCCATTACTTATGACGCTATGTATAGCATTGCGCACAGGACATTCAACAGAGCCTTCTAAGGGGCGCACGACACTGGCGGCCGTCGCTGGAGGGAGGACCACACACGCCGTGTCGCCCTCCCCGTATCCGGCCTACCAGCGATAGCTGAGGTTACCCGAGAACGTGTTCAGGGTCGTGCTACTGCCGTACTCGCCCTCATAGCTCAACCGCATATCCAGATCCTTCGTGAGCGACACATGCAAAGAGGCGCCCACAACGCCCATCGTGCGGTTGGCGCGCGTCCCGTTAATGGCGAAGCCTTGCCCCGGAATGCCTGCGAAGGTTACCTGCGCCGTGCTGGACGGGGTGATCAGAGCCTGCCGCAAGCCCACGTCGGCACTCGGTGCCCATGCCAGACCGAGCCAGGAGAAGGAGCGCGACACCCGCATGAGGAACCGCGCGTTCAGGCTGTTGTCGTTCTGATCGGCCACATTGAGACTGAGCGGACCACCACCGCTTTCTGAAATGCTCCCAAGATGGGCCCACGCATAGCTCAATCCCGCGATCGGTGTCACCGTGAGAACTCGCAGCCGCACGCTGGTCGCCGCACGAACGCCCGCGGTAATCGCGCTCACGGGCGCTTGGCCCGCCGTCTGGTAGCTGCTGGTGCCGAGATTCACAGAACGGCTTGCGGCGAGCCGGCCACCAGAGTAGCCGACGAGTACGCCGACCCGGCTGGAATGGTCTCGCCAACCCCCATACGCACCAAACTGCCAGAGATGCGCCGTCAGGGTTCCGGCGCCTGGTGCATTCAGATTGCCCCAGACCCCTTCGTACCCACCCGCGACACCGGCCGTGAACGGTCCGCTCTTCCAGTCCGCGCCCATGGTCGTCCCCGCCTCGGATGAAGACAGGCCGGTTGCATTGCCGTTATCGCCGAAATTGTCCAGACCGCCAGTGGTCGCAAGCCAGACATGATGGTGGTGGTGGAGACCCGGATAACGGCTTGTGCCGCTCAACCCCATACGGTTGAACACAGGCGCCCACGCATTCGATGCCGTGGCCCGAAGAATCGCCCCCGCATCCGCATAGCTTTCGCCGCCTATCTGGTTCAGGCTTGCGGCCTGCGCCGCCGGTGACTCGCCATAGAGGGCGTTCATCTGGTTGAACAGCGCGCCCGTGGCGGTCGGCAGCGCGCTGTCGAGGACCGTACCGACCGCGGTTTCGTTGGCGGTTTGCGCGGCATCGACAAACTGGTTCGGGTTGTACGCCACGAGCGCAACGGCCGGGTCTGTGATGTACAGGAGCCGATACACGTCACCCTGCGGGAGGCCTTCTACCGTGACCGCGCTGAACTGCCCCGACAACTGCGACGTGCCAGCGGCGGGGCCCATGAGTACATAGGTGTTGCGTACGTAGGGCAAGGCGCCCGGTACGGCCTGGACGATCAACTGACCGCCCAACCTGACATTCCCGGTCACCCCGAGTTGCGTGTAGGCAGTGGGCGCGATGGCAAAGTCGGTCGTGCTGCCCGCACTGCTCGTGTAATTGCCTCGCAGCGTGGCAAGACCCGTCGGCATCACGGCACCCCAGGCAGCATAAGCCGGCAGCCCTGCCAAGGCCTGGGCAGGCAATCCCTCTGCGGGTGTCGCCGCGCCAGCCGCCGATGATCCCACCTTGAGGATACCAGTATTGCTCACACCCCCCGCCGCCGCAATCAGGGTCGCCGAACTCATGGTCAGAGTGCCCGCGTTCGAGAACCCGCCGCTCGTATGGATCTGTGAGCCCGAACCCATCGCCGTCGATCCGGTGCTATTGAAGGACACCACATTCACATTGGCGTTCGATCCGAGATCGAGCCCTGACGGATTGCTGCCGGTAATTTCGTTGTCGACCGTGACGCCAGTGATCGTGCCATTCAGGTCCGTGGTCCCGCTTCCCGTCAGATACAGGATATTGTCCGGTGCCCCGTAATAGCTGATGTTCCCGTTAAATTCCAACGAGGACCTGCCGTTATCGATGGTTCCGTTTTGCGGTGACACATACATCAATGCGCTGTCCGTAAAGCTGCCCGTCGCGTCCAGCGTGCCCCCATTGAAGATAATCGGTCCACTGCCCAAGTTGTCGGCGGCGGCGATCGAGACTGTGCTCCCGCCATTGAGGGTGGTACCGCCCGTATAGGTACTCGCGCCCGTCAGGGTCTCCTGGCCCGCGCCGAAGCCGACACCGCCGGATCCCGATAGAGTGCCGCTCAAGATTCCGGCGGGACGGCTCACAAACAGATTGTTCGCACCCAGGTTCACGTTGCCCGTGCCGGACAGTGTGGTCACGGATTCCAGACCGGATGCGCCCGAGATGTCGAAGAGACCCTGATCATTGACGCCGCTCGAATCGGCCACGCTGCCGTTGCCGGTGAGCGCCAGCGTGGCATTGGTGCCGATGGTAGTGGCGCCGGTATAGGTGTTCACACCACCCAGACCTTCAGTACCATGGGCCACGGTGAGACCGCCGGTGCCGCTCACGACGCCCGCGTAGGATGAAAAAGCAGACGCAAGAATCAGATTGTTGGCGCCCAGATCGGCCGCACCGGAACCGCTCAAGCTCCCGACGATTTCGTCAACCGGCGCGCCAGCGATATTGGCGCCGGAGACATCGAAGGTGCCGTTGTCGTTGACAACTTCCGTGTTGCTGATCGAACCGCTGCCTTGCAACTGCAGCGTCGCGCCCGCGTCGATGGTGGTCGGCCCATTGTAGCCATTCACGCCCGACAGGGTTTCCGTACCCGCCTGGACACTCAGTCCACCCAGGCCATCGATCCCTCCCGCGAAATCGCCACTGTTGGTCCCGTTGCTGCCCGCATCGGTCAGAATGAGACCCGTGTCGCCCAGAATGACCTGGCCCCCGCCAGCGAGACTCGTGAGGTCCGTGCCCCCGGTTCCCGTCACGCCCGACACGTCAAGAATGCCGTTGTCGAGGACTTCCTGGGAATCCGCCACCGTGCCTATCCCGGTCAGTTGCAGATCGGCACGGGCATTGATGGTCGTTTCACCCTGGTAGGTATTGGCGGCAGTCAGCTGCAGAATGCCCGAACCTCCGACCGTCAGTCCGCCATTTGAGAGCGCACCGGACATGATCGCGGTATCTGTGTTCCCCGCGTTCGCCTGCACGACGACCCGGCCGGTCGCACCATTCAGATCAACGGCATTGGTGAAGGTGGTCGTGCCATTCGCACTCGATGAACCGAAGACGAGAGGATCGCCGATCACTTCGAACGACCCGCTGCCCCACGTGAGAGGGTCGCCATTATTCAAAGACACCGTAAGGCCGCCACCGAACGCCGAGAATCCGCCGCCCGCCGTCCATTGAATATCGTTCGGCGCCGTACCCACGAAGCGGGAGAACATACCGGTCGTCTGCAGCGCGCCGCCGGCGATGTCGATATTGCTGTAGTGGTCGATGCCGACGCCGTCGATTGCCTGCAGCGCACCGCTGTAGATATTCGTCTGGCCACTGTATGTATTGGTGCCGTTGAATATGACCAAACCCGTATCGGCGCCCGGTGTGGCACTGTCGCCGATATTGACGGATGCGCCGCTGCCGGCGGCCAGTGCGCTGCCCGCGATGCTGGACGCACTGTCGTCGGCGATCCCGTCGTCGAAGGTGATGACGTTACCGGCACCCGGATCGAGCGTGACGGTCGCACCTTTCATAATAAAGAGCGCCGTACCTGCCGCCTGACCGGCCGTGCCCCCGTTCAGGCTCGTGCCACCAATGACTTGATTGCCTTTAAACAGGCTATTGCCGGTGACGGTAAGCACACCGCCACTGTTCACGAAGATCGCGCCGCCAAGGCCCGAACCGCCGCCACCGGACCCACCGGACCCATTGAGACCGCTGCCGCTGCCGCCGTTACCGCCACCAAAACCCGCGATACCGCCTGCGCCGCCCAGGCCCACCTGCCCGACCCAGTTGGGGTTGGCCGCATTGCCCGAGGCCCCACCGAGACCGCCGTCACCACCCGAACCGCCACCAGCACCAAAGCCGCCGGCACCGCCAGCCGCGCCATTCCCGCCATCACCGCCGCCGGCGCCGCCGTTATAAGTAATGGTTCCCGAAAGACCAGCCTGACCCGTGGTATAGGGATCATTGCTAAAACCCAGGGTCTGCAAGACATCCGCCAAATTCAGCGTCTCGTTAACAGAAGCCCCCGCGCCACCCGCGCCACCCGAACCACCCGCACCGCCGCCGAATCCGAAACCGCCGTTGCCGCCAAGACCCCCCGCACCCCCCTGGCTTCCCTGCCCGATGGTACCGGCGGCAGCCGCCCCCAGGTATCCCTCCAGGCCGTTGTTGGAATTGGTCACCAAATACTTCAGGCCCTGGATGTTCGTATTGACGCTGGCCGTGTCGTTTTGGATCACAAGCCCTGCTGTCACTTCTGCTGCCAGATCCACATTGATCTGATAAATGTCGGCGGCAATCTTGGCCGCATCCGCCGTCTGCAGACTCGCGTCTGCGGCAACAGCCACAGCAGCCGTCGAATCGGTCGCCAGCACCGTGCTGTCGCTGGCCAGCACTTCACCGGCCGCGACTCCGTCTTCAACGGCCTTGGCGACGTTTTCAGCGGCATCCGTGGCCGCAAGGGGTGCCTCAAAAACGTCGGCCGCATCGGCCGCGTCGACCGCGGCCGACACGCCGTCGGTCACGGCCACAGCGGCATCGACCGCTGCTAGACTGGTGAGATCGACGCCTTCCGCGGTGATGGCAGCGTTCTCGGTGGTCGTGGCGGCTGCGTCCGCGCCTGTAGAAGTGATCTCGTTGGCATCCAGAACCAGGTCGGAGGCATCCTTCAGCTGGCCGGCGATGGTTTCTGCCAGATTACTGATATCGAGGCTGCGCTGCGAAACGGCCTCCGCCACCTGCTGTTCCTGCAATACGATCGACTCGCCGAAGCTGTTCGCGCCGGTGATCACCCCGTAGCTCGCGCCAGCGCCACCATTGCCACCCGACCCACCGGACGCACCGGACACGGACTGTCCATCTGTACCGGACCCACCCGTCAGATGAACATAGGATTGGAACGGTTGGCCGCCAAACGTCGCCCCGGCGGCGCCGTTCGTGCCGTTTTGAGACGACTCTAGGCTGTCCAAGGACCCGCCTGCCGTTCCGACACCACCTTCACCGCCAATGGCCGTATTGTTTTGAAAGGTTGTGTTATCGATGGTTGCAGACGATCCGTTACCAACGAAGATGGCCCCACCAAGTCCCGCGCCGCCACCGCTCCCGGCGCCGCCCTGGGCGACGTAATTTTCCATTACCGCGTTGTTGATGGTCAGGTTTTGCTGATTATTCAGGAAATAACCGGCGCCACCATTGCCTGACATGGTGATCTGCGCCTGCCCGGTGGCCGGCTGAATCACCGGATTGCCGGTGATCGTGGCGGGTGCCGCGGCTCCCTGTCCCTTCTCGAGCGTGACGAACGTGTTGGATGCCGTATAGTAGCCGGCTGATCCCGATCCGTTTACAAGGCCCGTAAAGGCCCAATCGCCCGGCGTACTGGCGCCGCTGGCCAAAACCAGGGTTTTGCCGCCGAGATTGATCTCGCCTGCGCCAGACACCGACGAAGCCACGGTGAAATCCTGTGGCGTTATCGCAGAAATATCGACTGTGCCATTGGCGACAAGCCCGTTGGAATTGGCGATGCTGCCGTTGCCCGAAAAGTTGAGCTGGGCGCCGCGGTCCACCACGGTTTCGCCGGTATATGTGCTGGCGTTACCGAGGGTCTCCTCGCCACCGGACACCGTAAGGCCGCCATTGCCCCCTATCACGCCCCCGTACGTATCACTGCCAGCCGCAATGTCGAGGCTGTTGTTACCGAGGTTCAGGCTGCTGCCGGCGGCACCAGAGATGCTCTGCACAAGAACCGGCGTCCCCGTATCGATGCCCGACACATCCAATGTGCCGTTATCGATGATATGACTCGAGTCACTGATGCTGCCGCCGCCATTTAGCCCCAGCGTCGCACCCGCATCGATAGTCGTCGCTCCAAAATAGCGGTTGACGCCACCGAGGGTTTCCGTACCGCTTGCGATGGTCAGGCCACCATTGCCCGTTATGGCGCCGGCAAAGGTGTCGTTCTGAGTATTCAGCGCGCTAGCTGCTGAATTCACGATCAGCGATTGCGTACCCATGTCGACCAGGCTGCCCGCCGCGCCCGACAGATTATTCAGCGTCACCGGCCCATTGGCGCCCGATATATCGATCGTTCCCTCGTCCTGCACGAGCGTGGACGCGCCCACGCTACCGGCTCCCGCGAGCGTCAGATCGGCACCCTGATTGATGAAGGTCGCGCCCGTATAGGTATTGGCCCCGTTCAGGTTTTCCGTGCCGCCTGCCATCAACAGGCCGCCAGAACCCGTGATCGTGCCTACAAAATTGCCGTTGGCGTGGCTGAGCGCGATGTTGTTGGCACCGAGCGCCACGACGCCGCCGCCATCCAGACTCTGGATGTTGTCCGTTAGGGGACCGACATTGCCCGGCAGGGCCGATTTGCCGACATCGAAAACGCCGCTATCGACGATATCCTGGGACTGGGAGACTGATCCTGCGTTCGCGAGCGCAAGCGTCGCACCCGAATCGATCGTGGTGATCCCGGTGTAACCGTTGACGCCCGTCAGAGCCTGCGTGCCTGCGGCCAGTGTGAGACCGCCTTTGCCCGCTATGACGCCTGTAAACGACGTACCGGCTGGACTGCTTACGGGACTTGCGTTTCCAATGGTGAGACTGTTGTTGCCAAGCGTCACCGCGCCGTTCCCGGTCAGCGTCTGCACCGAAACGGTTACGCCCGTGCCGACCGTGGTAGCGGAAGGACTCGCACCGGCATTCGCCTGGGAAATATCGAAGGTGCCGTTGTCCGTTATCCCGCTGCTCTGCGCGAGACTGCCGGTCCCGGAGATCCCCAACGAAGCACCCGCCTCGATGATCGTTGTGCCCGTGTAGTTGTTGTTGCCAGACAGATACTGAACCTGCCCGGACGGATTGCCGCTGACCTCAAGCGCGCCCCCCGTGCCCGTTATCACACCGGCGAAATTTCCGGATCCGTTGGTTATATCGAGCGTATTGCCGCCAAGATTGACCAGACCCGTTGTGGCGGAATCCGACAGACTGCCAATAGTCGCCACCGATCCGGATGCAAGACCAGACAGGTCGAGGGTACCCTGATCGGAGACGTTGGCGGAATCTGTCAATGCGCCTGCATTGGCCAGAACGAGGCTTGCGCCCGGCCCGATGAGGGTCTGCCCGGTGAACGTGTTGGCGTCGCCGAGTGTTTCCGCGCCGCCACCGACTAAAAGGTTGCCCGCCCCCTGGATCATGCCATTGAAGGTCCCGCCGGCATTGGTGAGCGCAAGCTCGACACTCTGATTCGGCCCGAGGTTCACCGTCCCGGCACCCTGCAAAGTCGTGATGTTGACGATGCCGCCAGTGATGGGGGAGAGATCGAGCGTGCCGCTGTCGGTCACGGTGCTGGATGTGGTAAGAGCGTTCGTATTGCCGAGCAGAAGATCGGCGCCGGCGTCGATCGTCGTCGCACCGGTATAGGTGTTCTGGCCGCTCAATTCCTGGAAGCCGCTCCCAACGGTCAGACTGCCGCCTGTCCCGCCGGCCGCGCCACCGTCACTCAAAACACCGTTGAAAATGGCCGGGTGCGCCGCATCGATGGTCTGGTTCGGGGAGATCGTGCCCACATCGGACACGGTCAGATCGTTGCCGCCCAAGTCTACCGTGCCGGCCCCCGTCAACACATTCACGCTGATGGATGCCCCGGAGGGCGCAACACCAGATATGTCGAGCATGCCGCTGTCTGTCACGCTGCTCGAGTTGGCGATGGAGCCAGAGCCCGAAACAATCAGAGTAGCCCCGGAATCGATGACCGTGGCCCCTGTATAGGTGTTGGCTCCCGATAGCGTCTCTGCGCCACCGCCCACGGTGAAGTCCCCGGCGCCCGTGATGACACCCGCAAACGTACCGCTGCCACTGCCGTTGTCGCCGGCATCGGCAATGGCGAGCGACACCGCATTGGCGCCCGTGGCCGTATCGATCTGCCCGGATCCGGACAGCGTGTCGATGGTGTATGTGTGAGGAAACAGAAACTGGAGGGTGATGGTTCCATTGCCTCCCGCCGACCCGGCGCTACCGCCGTTGTTATCGGCGCTATTCGTGTAACTATTTGGCGGCGTCAGATCGGCGTTGTACGCAGAGACGGTGCTCGAAATGTAACTCAGGCCGCCGCCACTGCCTCCGCCGCCGCCACTGCCACCGACATAACCGCCGCCACCACCGCCGCCAGACGTGCTCGAACCCGACCCGCCGCCACCGCCGCCGCCAAAACCGCCGCTATTCGTTGTGCCGCCCGCACCGCCGGCACCGAAGGCCGTCCCATTGCTGCCCGCCGTACTCGTGCTGCCGGTTGCTTGGCCTCCTGTTCCGTAGGCCGGAGCCGTGCTGACCGTGCCCGTCGGCGCTCCAGCCATCCCGCCCGCCGTTGCGGTCCCGCCGCTCGCGGTAGTACCACCACCGCCGCCGCCCCCGCCGGCGACTACCAGCGCATTGGATTGCGCGGGTGTGCCGTCGAAAATGCCACTCGCTCCGCCGCCACCGCCAGCTTGTGTATTGCCGGCGGATGCGCCGCCTCCGCCGACGACGATATCCAGCCCGTTCGGAAGACTGGTATAGGGCACCAGAATATTGGAGATTACTTCGCCTGCGCCACCCGCTGCGGTCCCGCCGCCACCGCCTCCGCCTGCCACGGTCGCGTCCATGCCGACGGAACCCGTGGGCGCAGTGATGACCTGAGACCCTGGTGCGGTATAGGTCTGGGTTTGGATCGTGGAGAGATTGACCGTCCCGTTGTCGGTAAGAGCCACTCCGTCCGAGCCGGCTCCATCACCGTAAAAAATCTGCGTCTGGCCGGAATTGACCGTAACCGGCGTCACCGCTTGCGCGGCCTCACTCAAGGCCAGGAGCGAAAGCCCCATGGCAAAGGCCGGTGCCGCCGCCCACACGGGCTTGCGTGACGCGCCCACTGACCGCGCCGCATCGCGTCCCGCACGGCGATGGCTGCGCGCCACCTCGGGTACCGGAACAAGACAACGCGTGACATGCGACCAGACCAGCCGGTAAATTCTATTCATCTTCTCTCTCCCAATACGCAGCAGCACCCATGTAGGGGACCTGAACGGCGGCGCGAACAGATGTTCACTCCCGCCGTACCGGCGCCCGAAGCAATAACGGAGAGGATGGTTGCGGCGCACTTACCCACAGCCCCGGCCTGCCCGTGTGGCAGACGCGGGCGTTCCAACCGCCGCTTGCCCAACACAGGACCTACGCTGCGCGCAGACCGACCCGTATCCGACACGAACGACGACCGCAAGCACCCCTTCCACGAGCGGAATACTCGGTACAACCCGTTATTGTGTTTTAACTACCCACCCCAGCTACCGACAGAGCCCTTTTTTTGGGCCTGAATCCACCATTTGAACCGTTGCGGTTCCAATGGACGTTCTCTTGTCGGGCGATACGTTTCCAACAATCCTTGGCGCTACCAGATCTCAGTCTGCTGCCGCGCCTTCGCCTACCGAACCCCTTCGGGGCGAGTTTTTATAGGTTCCGATTGTTTGTATAATTAAAATTATTATCTGACTAAGATTGTGTCCAATTCTTGGAGGGCCATTATTCCACCATTTTGCGGAAAGTCAACGCGGGGTGAAACAAAATTGTTCGTTGCGCGGCCGCCCTGCTTTCACCGCCACAAGTAAGCAATTTACGTCCGGCGTTGGCAATATAAGTTTGCAGCTATTGAAGGCAGCGCATCTGGGGCACCGTTTGGTTGTGACGGCCAATGTGCATGCTCCGCCACATGGCGGCGACTATCTAATTGAAATGCCGCTTATTTCTCGCACTCCGAGCGGCCGCCAAGCGCGAGTTACTGCGAGCGCCCATACCGTGCCCACTGGGCGCACGACACGCAAAGCGATCCAGGCAACGAAGCTTCGTTCGAGCATTAGACGAGGTGCGCCTAACCCTGCCCCTGCATCTGCTCTCACGCCCCCCCTCGCCACGCGCCGTATAATGCCCCGTATGCGGACGTTTCATGCAGTCGGGCCCCTTTTCTGTGGTTGCCGTCTGCCGTGGCGTGGCGCCCGGCCGCATCAAAGCCCGCATCCCGCTTCGCTACGACACGCGCCCTCGGCCGCCAATGCCAACGGCGGGCGCGAACCCGTTGCCCTCTTGTAGGGGCCGGTACCAGGCTTTGCGAAAATCCCCCTCCCTCCGGCATGATCGCTGCACGCGCTGAAATGACCGGCGGGAAACTCGCCTTTCGCGCCGCTTTCCGCTGGCGCCGCGGTCGTATACACCCGCCCCCCCCCGCTTGTCGATCAGCGTGCACCGCCGGGCACAGGTTCTGCGCGGCCGCCCCGCAAAAGCGCTTTCAGTTCCGAAAGATTGCGGGTATTCAATACGTTGCGTGGCTCGAGCCAGCCGCGCCGTGCCTGTCCGATCCCGAGATCGAGATGACGGAAATCGCGCGTGGCGTGGGCATCGGAGTCGATACTCACCAACACGCCCTCCGAGCGCGCCATCTGGCAATACACATCGGCGAGATCGAGCCGGTCCGGCTGCGCATTCAGTTCGAGATGACAACCCCGTTCGCGCGCCTTGCGGATGATGCGCGCCATGTCGACATCGTAGGGTTCCCGTGCGCCGATCAGGCGGCCCGTGGGGTGCGCCAGTATCCTTACGGACGGGTGATCGAGGGCGCGCAGGATACGCTCGGTCTGGCGGGCGCGCGAGAAATTGAAATGGCTGTGCACCGCCGCGACGACGATATCGAGAGACCGTAAGGCGGCATCCGGCAGGTCGAGACTGCCGTCTTCCAGAATATCGACCTCGATGCCCTTCAGGAGCGTGATCTCCGGGTGCGCCGCGTTCCACGCGTCGATGGCAGCCCCCTGTTTGGCGAGCCGGCGCGGATCGAGGCCATGGGTCACCGCAAGATACGGCGAATGGTCGGTGATCGCGAGATAGGAAAGTCCCTGGGTGTGCGCGGCGCGGGCCATGTCCTCGAGACTGTCGTGGCCGTCGCTTGCCATCGTATGGCTGTGCAAGTCCCCGCGCAACTCGGCCCGCTCGACAAGTCTCGGCAGGACTCCTGCGCGCGCCGCTTCGATTTCACCGCGGTTCTCGCGCAGCTCCGGGGGGATGTAAGGGAGCCCGAGGGCCGCGTATACCGATTCCTCCGTTTCGCCTGCCACGCGCACACGGCCGCGAAAAACACCATATTCGTTGATCTTCAGGCCCCGCGCCTGCGCAAGACGCCGCAATGCGATGCTGTGCGCCTTCGATCCCGTAAAATAATGCAAAGCGGCGCCATAACTTTCCTGCGCCACGACCCGCAAATCCACCTGCAGACCACAACGCAGGCGTACGCTCGCCCGCGTGGTCCCGCGCGAAAGGACCTCCTTTACCTCATCGTAGGCCGCAAACCGCTCGATGATCGAAGCGCCAGCGGACGCCGTAACCAGGATATCCAGATCCCCGACCGTTTCGCGCCGGCGCCGGAAGCTGCCGGCGACGATGGCCCGCTCCACGCCGGGGAGCGCGCCGAGATAGATGATGAGCGCCTGCGCGTAGTCGCCGGCCACGGCCAGCGAAAAACGCTCGGCCTTCGTGAGATGGGCGGCCAGCACGCGGCGGATGTTCTCTTCCGTGCGCGGACCGAATCCCGGCAATTGGCGCAAGCGGCCACCGCGCACTGCCGCATCGAGATCGGCCAGCGTGCGCACCTGCAGATTTTCATAGAGGATGCGGACCCGCTTGGGCCCAAGACCGGGAATCCGCAGAAGGGCCGTGACCGCAGGCGGCCAACTCTTGTGCAGACCATCGAGAAAGGCGCTGTGGCCGGTACGGGCGATCTCTTCGATCTTGGCCGTGAGATCCACACCGATCCCGGGCAGCTTGGGCAGGGCTTCGCCGTGACCGATGAGACTTGCGAGATCCCGGCCGTATTCATTGACCGTGCGCGCGGCATTGCGGTAGGCGCGCACCCGGAAGGCGTTGGCACCCTGGATCTCCAGAAGATCTGCGATCTCGGAAAACGCCGCCGCGATGTCGGCATTGTGTACAGGCATGGCAGACCCCTTTGCGTTCCCGCCCGCATCTCAAGGATGCGATGGCGTACCCCGCTCACCCGGATCTCTCAAAAAAATGGGGACGGCCAATCCGGATTTCCAGCCCGATTACCCGATCCGCGCCAAATACCCTCGTCGCACCGCCTATTCCGCCGCTGCCGCCTCCGCATCCAGCAGAGTGCGCGAACAGACTGCCCAATTGCGCCGCCTGTGGGCCTTGTCCGCCTTCACGCGATAGAGGGCCTGATCCGCCCCCCGCATCAGATCGCCCACCGTGCTCTGTCCGCGAAAAAATGCCGCCCCGATGCTCACATTGACCCGAAAACCGGACCCGTCTGGCAACGAAAACGGTTCTGCCAGCGCGTTCGTCACGCGATCCATGACGGCCTCGAGTTCTTCCATGCCAAGGAGATCCTCGAGCACCAGCACGAACTCGTCACCGCCCAATCGCCCGAATTCCTCGCCTTTGCGCAACACCCGCGCAACGCGCTTGCCGAACGCGCACAAAAGCCTGTCTCCCGTCTCGTGCCCATACTGGTCGTTTATCTTCTTGAAATCATCGAGATCGATCACGCAGACGGCCCCTTGCCCCTGGACGCGTTCCGCTCGCGCCAGAACGTGATTCAGGCACCTTTCCAGGCCTGCACGGTTAGGCAGACCGGTGAGCGTATCCTTGAGTGCCAGCCGCGTGAGCTGCCGGTTGGCCCGCACGAGCGTAATGCGGTGCCGGTACAGTTCTCCCTGGATGCGGATGTAATGGTAGAAAAACACCCCGAAGATCAAGGTTGCCCCGATCAGGTTGTTTAGCTTCGAAATGTACAGGCCGACCGTAAAGAGCCTGCCACCCAGCACAAACAGGACGATGTCGATGGCGATCGCACACGCGACGACCGCCATCCAGACCGACAGCACCGTCTTGCGCGGCGCGGTCACGAGCATCCACCACGCGAGCGCGATGACAGTGAACTGGATACCGTTGATAAAAAGGTTCGGCCCCGTCGCGTAATCGAGCCCATGGATGATGACAGGCAGCGCAAACGGACGAAAGATGAGATAGGCCACGATCAGGGTGACGATCCCCACGGCCGCCATCACCGCCGGCCCTATGCGGACCGCACGGCGATGCCCAGGCGGACCGTCATGCCTCACATGCAAGACGGCATAGGCCAGCACGGCCGTGACGAACTGGCCGTGCCAGATGCGAAAGAGCCACACGTTTTCGTCCAGGGTCTGCGGCACCAGGATCACGACGAGCACGATCAGGCCGCCCAGGAAGTATCCAAGACCGAGCGCCAATCCCGAGTAGCGGCGCAGCAAGCGCGCCTGGGTCAGCAGCAAGATGCCCGTCGCGATCTCCGCAAAGGACGCCATGCCGGCGCCTGCGTACAACATCTGCGAGGGGGGCCACTGGTCCACGGCGAATGGCACGGTCACCAGGCAGCCAATGAAGAGCACGGCCATGACGATGCGGCTGGCCAGGATCTCGCCCGCCGACGGCGTCGCCCGCAGCAGATTGATGTCGCCCAGCGTCGAATGAAGACGCTCGTCACTGAAAGATTTCAAGATCCACCTCTTTCGAAAGGGAAACCCCCTCCCGCGGGACGCCTGCGCCTGGCTCCGGCCGGCCGCAGCGCCAGAAACTGCGCACACCTGCGCCTACCGGCGCCGCGTCCGTGCACTTCATCGGCAAAACGACAGATCGTCTGTCTTGCCTGCCGCGCGGATACCGCCTCCTGCAAGGCAGTCTGGCTTCCATCGGTCATCCGGAGAGCGGGGGACAAAGGACAAAACGCAACAAAAAGACGCGGCGCTTCGATGGCAAAAAACAACGGGGCGTTGCCCAGCACACCACACCAGCACAGTTTTTTCTCCTATGCCAGCATCCCTGTCAGCTGAGTCGAATCGGGTTGTCGTTCACCGGCACGAAGGGGGTCTTTTTTTGAGCAGTCTGCGAAGACCTAGAAAATCGCGGCGCTCGGACCCACCGCTTCAGTATAGACGAAAAATCGACGCGTCCGCATGATAGGCGATCTCCAGAGCGAAACGCGGGCCCTCCCTTTCTTCCGCGGGACCCGTTCTTGCATCGCAGCCACTCCGGCCGCCACCCGTTTTCTTATCGAGCGACGATCTTCCCATGGTACCGTTAAGGTGGGCGCCACAGCGGCACGATGCCTTCGAGGCAAAATCGCGGGCATGGCTGCATCCGGCCGACCGACGGGGTTATTGCGCCCTGACGTGGGACGGACCGGAAATCGCAGCGGGACATGTATAGCGTTTCCGGCATTTGCCGCCTGGCGCGGTCACGAGGAGACTGGCAGTCTTCAGCGATCTGCACCCCGATTTTTTGCACAGGTCCGATGGGTTACGGGGGCGATCCTCCCCATGCGGCAGCCGGCGCCAGGCGGGCGATCCACCGAAAGGGCGGTCACACCCGGCACGGGTGGATGTCCTCGTGCTGGCCAGCGGCATCGATACCGGGCTAATCGGCCTGCCGTGGACCCGCATGCGGACATTCCGGTCGAGGTGCCCATCCTCTACGTCCCGGGCAACCATGAATTCTATGGCCATGCACTACACGGGTTGCACGCCAGACTGAAGGAGACCGCCACGCAATGTCCTGGGGTCCACCCGCCCGGCAACGCCAGAACGGTTCCGGGAATACCCGATGCATCGGGGCCACCTTGTGGATGGACCGCAAGGCCCATGGCAACCAGGCGGCGAAGGCATCGGCGATCATCGGCGCATCCGCATTCAGCGCAACGGGAAAACCGCGCTCTTTACACGGGAGGACGCATGGAACCTTCACGATGAGGCGCGCTTTACTCGAGACGTATCTGGCGCGGCCAGTTGCCGGTCCGGCCGTTGTCGTCACACACCATGACCCAGGCCTTCTGTGCGTCCATCCGCTGTCTGGGCTGTCGGATGCGGGTCCTGCCTTTTACCCGGATCCCGGGCCGCTGATCCGTACATGCCAGCCGGACTTGTGGTTCTTCGGACACACACGCAGCGCGCAATGCGCGTGCGGGCAGGACCCGGCTCTACAGCCACCAGATCGGCTACCCGGAGAGACTGTGCCGGGCGCACAAGAGAGTTCGCCCTTCATCCAGATCAACCCCCTTGAGAGGACTTTGGCGTAGCAGAGCCTACGGTACCGGCCGCGCGTTTGCATCTCCTTGGGTCCGCCGTCCCATCACACGGTGCGACACGCGCCTTACACGAAATCGCTGACCGCAAGGACCCGATTGTGCGCAAGCCGGTCAGGTCCTTCGGGGTCATGCGTGGGGAGATAGACCGTCGCCGCGGTTTTCGCGTAGGCCAGAATCCGACCGAGAGACTGAACGGCCACACGCGGAGAAAAGGTGACACCATCGGGGATCCGGCGAAGTAGCGTTTGTTCCGTATAGCTTGCGTCTCCCGCCATGAAATACCGGACATCGCCGATCCGCGCGATCACCGATACATGCCCTGGCGTATGGCCAGGTGTCGGAACGATGACGACATCGCCCGCTTCGGTCACCGGAACGGCGCCCGCGAAGGGCCCGTACGCCGCGGGCGGAAACGCAATCAGGCGGGGGGTTAGTCCCGCGGGCCACCGGTGAGACAGATAGCCGCGCAACCGGCCCCCCACGCCCTGGGCATGCGCCCATTCGGTCCCGGATACCCACACCGGGACCCCCGGGAAATGATGCAGCCCGCCGGCATGATCGGTGTGCAGATGGGTGAGGATGATGAGACGGATCTCGTGCGGCCTGATCCCCTTTTGCGCCAGCAGCGGGCCGATCTCATCTCCCGCACCCACCTGAAAGTCCGCCGCCAGCCGGTAATAGGGATGCCACTTCGGGAAATGGCCCGCCGTTGAGGCCCGGCTCGTCTCCCCGGTATCCACCAGGATGGGCCCTTCCGGATGCTCGATAAGCCACGCGTAGATGGGCAGATAGCCCGTCCACTTGCGGCTCGTCAACACCCGCAGGGTACTGAAGGGCTCGCGCGCGAGCTGTGCGGCCTTGATACGGACAGCACCTGTACGCAACGCATGGATACGGATCGTCATGAATCACCTCCCTTGAGTTTTCGTCTTCCTATCCACCGGCCGGTTATCCATTAATCACTTGCTGGACACGTTATTTCCATTCTTCCGGTGAAGCCGCCGTGCGGCCAGCGCATGCGGGAAGGCCCCAGGGTGCGGCACGAAGGTCTTCGGCGGGATGGGCACCTGCCCTCTCACTGAAGAGCCCCCCAGCACACGCATGGGCTCTTTCACGCCCGGCCCGGGCGGACCCTCCGCCTCCCCGGAACAGGCGAAGCACGCATACTGGCCCAAGGCACCGGGGACGAGATCGTCACCAGATGCGTGATGCCGGTCTCCGGCGCAATACGGCCTTCGCGCAGATCCTGCTCCCGGAGATCCCGCAGTAACCGCACGAGCGGCAACCGTTTGGTGTGCATGGAGGCAAGCGGCCAGAGGAGCCGGAGGTGCCCGTCGACGCAGAGGATCGCCTCTGGATAGCACGCCAGGATCTACCCCCAGGCATCCATCGGTGCCCGGAAACCTTCATCGAACGACCGCCCCGGCGCCATGGCGCCCTGGAACGCGGCCATCAATGTCTGGTAGCGGCGCTCGAACACCTAGAGGGCCAGGTCGTTTTTGCTGGAAAAGAACGTGTACAGGACCGGATTGCTGTAACCGGCTTCGTTCGCGATGTCGCGCGCCCGTCGCACACAAACCATCCCGCGCGAAAAGAGCAAGCGCGGCGCACAGAACCTCCCGCGCCGGGGGCGGACCGCTCTCGGAACCGAGAAACCGGACGCAGGCCCCGCCGGGGCATCGGTCTTTGCTCGGGGAGGTAAAAAGGAGCGCCCGGCAACGATGGCGGATAGGGTACACGCTTCTTGTTGAGCGGTGCTTGGGAAGACAATCGGTTGCGGGCCTCCAAGGAGATGGAGCAGGCCATTCTCGACAGCGTATTGATTCGTATACGATCCTCATCGCGCCGATTTGGTTCATATATGGGCCGGCCACTTGCCTTTGGCGCCCGATCACGTAGCATGATATTTATAGATGACCTTTATATTGGTCATATCTTGTCGATACGAGTCATATATAGGTCATGGTAGTCAAAGATGGCGTTGACCCACAAACGAACATATTCGCGCTATACCCTTGAGGGACTTGGCCTTTTTGGCAAAACCATTCGGCTTGGCCGAATGCAGCGCAGGCTGACCGCACAGGAATTGGCCGAGAGGATCGGCGTTTCGCGCAGTACTCTGCAGCGCATCGAGAAAGGTGACCCCAGGGTCGAAATCGGGCTGATGTTCGAAGCCGCCGCCATCCTCGGCGTGAAGCTCTTCGATGCGGACGAGAAGGGTATCGCTGCGCTCTCAGACCGCACGGACGACCGCATCGCGCTGCTGCCGAGGCACGTCTACAAGACCGGCAAGCACCTCGTTGATGAGTTCTAGGGTCCCTGCATACGATGAAGCCTATGTCTGGGTCTGGCTGCCGGACAAGACAGAACCCGTTGTTGCGGGGCGGCTCCATGCTGATGGCGGCCTCATCCATTTCAACTATGGCAGGAGCTATCGCGCGCTGCGCGAGGCGATTCCGCTTTATCTGCCGGAGCTGCCGCTCGACGCAGGCGAATTGCCCTTGCTTCCCGGCCTGACCATGCCGGGATGTATTCGCGATGCGGCTCCCGATGCCTGGGGACGGCGTGTGATCCTCAATCGCAAATTTGGCATGAGGGGCGATGAAATCGCGAGGCTTGATCTATCGGAATTGACCTTTCTGCTGGAATCCGGATCGGATCGCACCGGTGCACTCGATTTTCAGTTTTCCGCCACGAAGTACGAGCCGCGCCTGCCGGCCCATGCCACACTCGAAGAACTCGTCTGCGCGGCGGAGCACGTTGAGCAGGGTATCCCGCTCACCCCCGAACTAGACCAGGCGCTGAATCATGGCAGCTCCATCGGCGGTGCCCGGCCCAAGGCGCTGATCGATGACGGCGCCGCCAAGCACATAGCAAAATTCCCCTCGGCTACCGACCTTTATGGTGTCGTCAAAAGCGAATTCATCGCCATGCGGCTTGCCACGCTGTGTGGCATCAAGGCGGCGCCCGTCTCACTCGTCCGCGCCGCCGGCAAGGACGTGCTGCTGATTGAGCGCTTCGACCGGATCAGGACCGGTGGCGCCTGGCAGCGTAAGTCCATGGTCTCGGCACTGACTTTGCTCGCGCTGGATGAGATGATGGCGCGTTACGCAAGCTACCAGGATCTGGCGGAGATCATTCGCCACCGGTTCACTGCGCCAACCGAAACCCTGCGCGAGCTGTTCGCCCGTATCGTTTTTAACATTCTTTGTGGCAACACCGACGATCATGCCCGCAACCACGCGGCGTTCTGGGACGGCTCCAACCTCACCCTCACCCCCGCTTACGACATTTGTCCGCAGACCCGGAGCGGCCAGGAGGCGAGCCAGGCCATGCTGATAAGCGGCAATAACCGCATGAGCCGGATCGCGTCCTGTCTTGACGCTGCGCATCACTTCCTGCTCAGCAAGGCTCAGGCCATTACCCTTGTTGAACATCAATTGCGCAGCATTGCGGACAACTGGCCCGGCACCTGCGAGGAAGCCAGACTCTCCGACATCGACCGCAATCTTTTTTGGGGCCGGCAATTCCTCAATCCCTACGCTTTCACAGAACTGACAGGGAGCGCGAAGGGCTTGCACGCACTGGCAAAAGAAATACGCGCCCGTGTCCGGGCCTAGAGTCAGCGCCAGCCACCTTTTGACCATCGAGAAGACTCGAGCGCGATCCCGTTCGCGGTGCCGGCACCCTGCTTCCTTCCGACCCGGGTATGGATTCTCGCCAGCGATTTGGTGTTCTATCCATGATCTCCTTCACGCCATGGTCCCTTCGGGTCCACCAAGAGTTTGCGCATAAGTCCCGTACGCTGCCGGGCAGCGGCCTTTTGCCGAACCCGGATCAAATGGCCTTCCCGTGCACCTGATTTTTCCGCCGAACGATCTCTTTAGACCGTCGTGATGCCTCGCGCCATGCGCAGGACGTTGTCGCGGTGGAAATCCAGATATTGCCGTTGACCTTCTGAAAACACACCGACGTTGACGCCCTTTTCCGTCTCGATGCCCATCCGCTTGAGGGACATCTTGTCGGCCACCGGCGACACGATCAGTCGTCCCGAGTCCTCGAAGGAAATGAAGCCTTTGTCGAATAAATGATCGGCCGTCGGCGTCAGGAGGAGACCGTTTTCGCCGTCGAGCCGCTGTTCGTTGCTGCTGTCCCGCCAGGGCTGGATGTGGCTCGCGATCAGATGCTCCAGACGCTCGACCCTGGTGATGCGGCAGGCGTGCTCGATCGAACGTACGTTGTGTCGGAAAAGCCCTTGCCCACGACGCGCCTGGACCAGGGCGGCCCGCTCGGTCTCCCGAATGGCCACATCCGAGGAAATATCCATCTCGATCCGCCGCTCCCATTCCTCGATGTCCCGTTCCGGCGCGGGGGAATCGTATTCGATCTCGCCCACCAGTTGCCCGGCGTCGGCGACCTGAGTCGCCTCGGTGCCGATCAGCCCAAAGAGCGCCCAGGCAAGCATTGTACCGATTGACGTCAGATAGACGCCTTGCAGACCATTACCCTCTGCGGTCAGCGGGGCGTATTTCCTCGCCAGGTGAGGCCGCAGCCGATCCATGTGATCCTTAGGCCGGACGGCGTTGGCGAGTCGCCGCCATTGGACATCGATCTTCCAGCCGATCTGGCTCCAGTTCGTGCCGGCCGTGCCGAATTCCTCCGGTTTCGGGCTTTCCCGGCAATACCCGCTGACAATGCCAAGCGCGGCGATACGTGTCTCCCAAAACGAGAAGACGATGTCTCCCGGAGCGACCTCGCGCATGAATTCGTAGAAGGGGTTGCGGTTACCATTCCGATTGCGCTTGGGCGACCAGAGATAGCCGCCGCCGATCTCCTGGCGGAAGGTCTGGTTCTGGTTTACCCACCAATAGCGCATTCGCTGTCCCGTTCGTACTGCCTATGCCACGCTCCATCGGCCCATAGCACGTCCGCTTGCTCCAAGACGGTTTGCGTTGCTTTTGGCTTGCCCACCGTAACTGTACATGATTCCCTTAACATGCGCCCACCGCAGCCATAACGGCCACCCGCCCCCTTCTCGGCATTGGACATTTCGATGCTGCCTGCACTTGCCGCCTGCTCCAGCTGCACTCGCCAGAGGCCGTCGCCAAGACTCGCCCGACCCGGACGATCCGCTGGATATTCCCGTACTCATCACTGCCACGCGCAGCCTTCTGCTTCGGACTATCTTGCGCGATCCCGCCAACTTGTTGATCTGTATTGACATCGGCCTGTCGCTTCGGTTATTTCTATTTAGCTTATTTTAAAGTCTCTCGTTGAACATTGGCAACGAGAAAAACTCCAAACGCTACCGCCATCCCCAATACTCTGCTCTCCGAAGAGGACATCGCGCTCAGCCTGGAGTCTGGACGCGCACTGGCGCCCGTGCTCCAGACCCGCGCCGGGAACCAGACAATCGACGTCCATGACGGCAGGGGGGCGGTGCGTACCGTGTGCATACCGACCTCGGCGCGGCACGTGCTGATGGGAGTCGTGACCGAGGCCGGTCAGGGCAACGCCGTATCCATCATCCCGATCCATGCCGAATTGACGACTGAGGAGACAGCCGACGTCCCCAGCGTTTCGCGCCCCTTCCTTGTCGAGTTTCTGGAGAAAGGAGACATCCCGTTCCACAAGATCGGCACCCATCACCGCGTACGTTACCAGGATGTGGTCGATTACAAAAAAACCCCTCGATACCGAACACCGTAAAGCTTTGGATGAGTTGGCCACGCAGGCCCAGGAACCAGGATGGGGTACTGAGTCGATGAGTTCGCGCTTCATGGTCGTCTATGCTGGAGCGACATGGTCCGCGACGAATGGATGCACAATGTCCTGGCCGGCCGGCCCGCCTTGATGCAAGACCAGCTGAACCGGACGCGGCAACTGATGAATGCCCACGTTCGGGACAGCCTGGTCACCTGTTTCGAATGCCTCATTGTGTCGATTAGCCTGCCCGATCCGGGTGATCGCCATGCGGCGGCCGCCCTTCACGCCGCCGCCAGCCTGATCGTGACTTCCAATCTCAAGGACTTTCCATTGCAGACGCCAAGGCCCTGCAACCTGGCGACCCAGCACCCCGCGGGCATACCGTGGAGACCACAGACGCATCACCAGCGCTCGCTGAAAAACCGGCTCAACACGGCGAACAAATGCCTCGGCACCCTGCTTGCGCTGGGTCTGACTCAATCGGTGGCGATCATGCGCCAATGGACGGGGGCGGTGTGAATGGCGTAGTTCTGGCCATCGTGAACACCTGCTTCGGATGATCGTGAACCGGGATTCCGGGCGATCCCGAGCGCCCATTACGGGTGATCGTGAACACAAGGGGGAACGATCGTAACCGGTGTTCACGATCGCATGATCCTGCGCCCCGGCCGGTCAATTTCGGAACCAAGTGCGCGCACCAGGGTTTTTTGTGTGCACATCGATCACCCCCGGCATGCTGGTCCGAAAAAAGCCGGCAGGTGCGCACAGAACACAAGGCTCCGGATATCGCCGATATTCCCTATATCCTATGATACGGTTGTGCAGCGACGTCTTAAGTGAGATACCAGAAAACGGCAGAGGTTAAGGGCCCCATGACGATCAACCTGAATGATGTGCCCCGCCGCATGCGGCAGATTGTGGACACGGCCGGGGACTTGCCGCCGATCCCCATGGCCGTCGTCGATGCCGGCGAGCAATATGTTCTGCTGGGTGCCCACGAAGCGGCACAAAGCGGGCTGATAAACCCGATATTGATCGGCCAGCGCAACAACATAGGCCCCCTGCTCAAAGACCTCGGGATCCCTCCCGATGCCTACCCCATCATTGAGGCCGGCAGCGACCAGGCAGCGGCCGAGACCGGTGTCCAGCAAGTGCTCGAGGGCAAGGCGCTTGGCCTCATGAAGGGCTGGATCCATACCGACATACTGATGCACCCGGTATTGGCACACCTCCGGACCGGCCGGCGCGTAAGCCACGTATTCGTGGTGGAACTGCCAAGCTATCACAAGCTGCTCTTCGTGACCGATGCGGCCATCAATATTGCACCGGATCTGCTTGCCAAGGCAGAGATTCTGCAAAATGCCGTAGATCTTGCCCGCCTGCTCGGGGTGGGGTTACCTAAAGTCGCGGCTCTGTCTGCCATCGAAGTGGTAAAACCCGCCATTGCTTCCACCATCGATGCCGCCTGTCTCAGCAAGATGGCCGAGCGCAAACAGATCCATCACGCCGTGGTGGACGGCCCCCTGGCCTTTGACAACGCCATTTCCCGGGATGCCGCCCAGGTCAAGGGCATCGAAAGTCCTGTTGCGGGCGATGTCGATATCCTCCTCGCCCCTGATCTCAATGCAGGCAACATCCTCGCCAAGGACCTTGAATACCTGGCAGGCGCCACCATTGCTGGCATCGTAGTCGGCGCCAGGGTGCCGATCGTGTTGCCATCCCGATCGGATCCGCCGGCCGCACGGCTGGTATCGGCGGCGATCGCCGCCATCGTTCACGCGCACTGGAATGGTGGATAGCGCACAAAAACCGTTCCGCCAGCCTTGCGCATTCCCGCTGAGACAAGAACAAAGCGGACTTTTCGCTTCCTGACATCCATTCGTCACCATCCTGACAAGACGGCGTCATAACGGCGTTTTAGCCTCCGTTCGATGCCCGTGACGCCAGGGAAGGCGCCACGCCACCGGGCATCGGGAGTGAGCATCGGCGGGCGGCGTGAAATAACAATCTATCCGGGGTACCTGCCGGCCCCAACATCTGCGCCGACCGGTTGTCTTCCGGCCCGGCGGCTTCTCACCAACCGGAGACCTCATGGAGCACGCACTCTCAAACCGTAACGATACGGCGGCACACGTCGAAAACAGCGTGGCCGATGCCTTGAACCGGGCGCAATTCAGCGTCTTTCATCTGCGCACGATGTTTGCGGCCGGCATGGGTTTCTTTACCTCGGCCTATGATCTTTTCATCATCGGCACCGCGCTGGCGCTCATCAAGGATGAATGGCACCTGTCGGGCACCGAGATCGGCCTCATAGGCTCGATTTCGCTCATCGCCACCTTCGTGGGCGCCTTCCTCTTCGGACGCATAGCCGACATCTTCGGGCGCAAGGCGATCTATGGCCTCGAAGCCCTCTTCATGGTCATCGGCGCTCTCCTCTCGGCGGTCGCACCGGGTGTATCCACGCTGCTCATCGCCCGCGTGATTCTGGGGCTTGGCATCGGCGGTGATTATCCGCTCTCTGCGGTACTCATGAGCGAATACGCCAATGCCGCCTCGCGCGGGCGCATGGTGAGTCTCGTGTTTTCAGCCCAGGCACTGGGCTTGCTCGCCGGTCCGATCGTGGCGTTGACCATGCTTGCCGCCGGGGTCAATCACGACACCGCCTGGCGCATCATGCTCGCACTGGGCGCGCTGCCGGCCGCCCTCGTGATCCATATCCGCCGGACCCTCCCGGAATCGCCGCGCTGGCTCGCGCGTGCCAAGGGCAAGGGACGGGAGGCGGCCCATGAACTGGCCTCTTTCAGCCTGGGTGTCGCTATGTCGAAGGGAGAAGACCGCAAGGTCTCGCGTCCCCTGACGCAATACCTAACCACCCTGATCGGGACTGCCGGCACCTGGTTTCTTTTCGACTATGCGTACTATGGCAATACCATTTCGACGCCACTCATCATGCAGCACATCGCACCCCACGCAGGGCTCGTCGCCAGCACCGCCATGAGTCTGCTGGTTTTCGCCGTGGCGGCATTTCCTGGCTACGTACTCGCCGTTCTGACCGTCGACCGCATCGGCCACAAGACGCTCCAGGTCGTCGGCTTTTTCGTCATGGGACTTGCCTTCCTCCTGATCGGCATTGCGCCGGCTGTCTCCCACGTGCTCTGGCTGTTTCTCCTGGTGTACGGGCTCTCGTACTTCTTCGCCGAGTTCGGTCCCAATACCACCACCTTCCTGCTCGCCGCAGAGCTCTTTCCGGTGAACCTGCGCACGACCGGTCACGGTCTCTCGGCAGGCTTGGCCAAAGTCGGGGCATTCATCGGCGCATTCATCTTCCCGGTGTTGCTGCAGGCCTACGGTCTCGACAGGACACTTATCATCACCTTCGTCTTCTCCATGGTGGGCATGGTGCTCACGATGTATTTCATTCGGGAACCGAAGAGTCTGTCCCTGGAAGAAGCGAGCCGCGAAGACGAACTCATGGCGGCAGCCGCTTCCCATCCGGCATCCTCGTCCGCTTCGGCCTGACCGGACGGGACGCACAATGAAGGTGTCGTCCGGCTGTGTCTGTCTCGTCGCAGCGCAGCCGCGCGGCAAGGGGGTCAGTCTGCAGACGGGCGCCTTCAGGGCGGCACAAAAGCCGAATCCCTGGCGCTGCGCAGGTTCGCGCTCTTCAAGGGGGCAGAGTCCGGGCTAGTCGCTACAAGACCGCTTCGAGATCCGTTTTCCTGAAGCCTTCCCCAACATGGAGCAGCCGGCATCCCTGTTCCCTCTCACCCCGCAGGCGAAACGGTCAACGAAATTCGAAGCGGCCGGGTGTGCGCCCATTATCCCATTTGGCATACGCTTGCGCGACGCGCCGGCCTGCGGCGGATGTCGCGCTGACGATCTCGCAACCAAGCTCGCAGATCAGGCGCCCCCTTATCTTCGCCTACATTGCACCGGGCAGCGACAATGAGCGCTTCGGCGGCCGTGCCCCCCCCAGAGATGCAAATATCATCCGCAGCCTCGAGCGCTGCAACGCACGCCTCCGCTTGCGGATCATTGAGCACGATCGCCAACAGCACCGATGTATGGACCGTGATCACTCGGGCAAACCCTCGCCACCATAAAGAAAGGAAGTCCTCACTGCGGGCGGCGCATGACCCAGTTGCAACTTTCGCGACAGCGGTTGTCCGCATCCACGCCTTTCTCCGGTATACTGACGGATGGCCCATGGCTTTCTCGCCATGGGGACCGCAACGTTGCGTGGGCCGCCATTGGTCCCGAAGCAGTACGCCAAACCGCTGTTATGATTTCTGTGCCATTCCCGGGCAGACTGGATTACAGGGGGACTCATGGCTGATGCGCTGAAATTCCATCCCTACAACAGGGCGGCCGGAGGTTGGGGCGCCCTGCGCGCCTCGTTACGGAGCATGCGGCAGGAGGGGATCCTCACCGAAGGCACCGCACTTCTGCTGCGCTCCAACCAGGCGGAGGGTTTCGACTGTCCCGGCTGCGCATGGCCAGACCCCGATGTCCATTCCACGTTCGAATTTTGCGAAAATGGCGTGAAGGCCGTGGCCGCCGAGGCGACCAACCGGCGGGTGACCCGGGACTTCTTTGCCAGCCATACGGTAAGCGACCTCGCGGGTCACGACGACTACTGGCTCGAGGAGCAGGGGCGCCTGACCGAACCGATGGCCTACGACGCCGCCAGCGACCACTATCGGCCCATCGGATGGGAGGAGGCCTTCACCCGGGTCGCCCGCCATCTCCGGACGCTGGACTCCCCGGACAGGGCGATTTTTTACACCTCCGGACGGACATCCAACGAAGCAGCCTTCCTGTACCAGCTTTTCGTGAGGCAGTTTGGAACCAACAACCTGCCCGACTGCTCCAACATGTGCCATGAACCGACAAGCGTGGGGATGCCCGATTCCATCGGTATCGGCAAGGGCACGGTTACGCTCGAGGATTTCGATCATACCCACCTGGTCCTGATGTTTGGCCATAACCCGGGCACCAACCACCCGCGGATGCTGGGCACACTGCGTGACGTCGTGAAGCGGGGAGGCCGGATTCTTGCGTTCAACCCGCTGAAAGAGCGGGGACTGCAACGTTTTGTCCATCCCCAGAATCCGGCCGAGATGCTCAGCGGCCAGGGAACGCAACTCGCGAGCCACATCTATCAGCCCCGCCTGGGAGGGGATTACGCCCTTGTGCTGGGGATCGCCCGCGCCATCCTCGAGCAGGGCACGATTGACGAGGAATTCATTGCCGCGCATACGCATGGCTTTGCCGCCTTTGCGGAGCTCGCCCGCAATACCGCCTGGTCCCAGCTCGAATCCGAGAGCGGCCTGTCGCGCACCGAGCTGGAGGAAATCGGCCGGATCTACGACACGAGTCCGGCATCCATCATCACCTGGGGCATGGGAATCACCCAGCATCCCCATGCCGTCGATACGATCCACATGCTACTGAACCTGCTTTTTCTCAAGGGAAACATGGGGCGGCCCGGGGCCGGAGCGGCCCCCATACGGGGACACAGCAATGTACAGGGTGACCGGACCATGGGCATCTGGGAGCGGCCTCCGGAGCGTTTTCTGGATCGGCTGGAAGAGGTCTTTGGGTTTTCGCCCCCGCGCGCGCCTGGCTATGATGTCGTTGCGGCCGTCGGTGCGCTGGAACGCGGTGATGCCAAGGTGTTTTTTGGGATGGGCGGAAACTTCGCCAATGCCGCTCCTGACACCGCCCGCACCCACCGGGCCTTGCAGGAGGCGGAGCTTACAGTGCTGGTGACGACGAAACTGAACCGCTCCCATGTGGTGCATGGAAAGGATGCCCTGATTCTCCCCTGCATCGGGCGCACCGAAGTCGACCTGCAAAACGGGCATGCACAGGGCATCACCGTGGAAGATTCCATGAGCATGGTGCACATCTCCCAGGGCATTCGTCCGCCGGCCTCGGCCCAGCTGCGCTCCGAAGTGTCCATTGTTGCGGGCCTCGCCCAGGCCGTTCTGCCTGATAGTCGCATCCCCTGGCAGGATCTGGCCGCCGACTATGACCGGATCCGCGATCTCATCGCCCAGGTCGTGCCCGGCTTTGAGGACTTCAATGCGCGTGTACACCGGGCGCGTGGATTCCACCTGGATCTGCCGCCACGCCGCCGCGTCTGGCCCACGGCCAATGGCCGGGCCAACTTTCTGGCCAGGCCGCTCGCAGAGGTGGTGGCGACCCAGTACAGTCCCGAGCTCCCGGAGCGGAGTTATCGCCTGATGACCGTGCGGAGTCACGACCAATACAACACCACGATCTACGGTTTTGAGGATCGCTACCGGGGCGTTTCGGGGGCCCGCAATGTCTGTTTCATCCACCCGGATGATCTTGCGGAGGCCGGTTTCGCCAAAGAGGATCAGGTGGACATCATCTCGCACTGGCACGATGGCGAGCGCCGGGCGCGCGGCTTCGTGCTGCTGCCCTACGATATCCCGCGGGGGTGTCTCGCGGGTTATTACCCCGAACTCAACGTTCTGGTGCCACTGGACAGTCACGCCGAGCGGGCGAGGACGCCGACGTCCAAATTTATCGTCGTGACCCTGCGACGCCCGGCGGATGTCTGAATCCCGGGAGCCGGAAGATCTGGCCGTTGCGCTTTTGCAGCTCCTTTGCCGTCACGGTGGCACACTGTCTGCAACGGTTGCCGCCGATCATCTGAAGTTGCGGCGCAGCCAGCTGGAGCGACTGATCCTGCTGCTGGGCGAGGACCCCTATCTGGGGGGCCTCGGCTATCTGGCGCCCGAGGAAGACGGACTCCGGCTGCGGTTACGGCTTACGGAGAAAGGAAAGGCTTTGTGCCCACAGGACAGCCAATCAGAATAATTTCCGCCTTGGCGCATCCCTGGGCGGGCGATTCGTGGACCGACCCCAGGGAGGAGGCGGTGGTCGAAGAGCTTCCGGTCTCCCTTGTGATCAATGGCGCCCCCTACGCCGTCATGCTGGCTACCCCTATGGATCTGGAAGATTTTGCCCACGGCTTCCTATGGACCGAGGCCATACTACAAAATCCCAGGGAACTGCTGGCATTGGAAATGGCGCGCACCGCCGAAGGGCTGGCCATCTATGCCCAGGTATCGGCTGCTGCTGCCGGCCGGGCCCGTGCCGCACGCCGGATACTGCCAGGCGGGAGTGCCTGCGGCCTCTGTGGCGTACCTGACTTTGCTAGCCTGCAGCCCTTCCCGCCGCTGGCTGCAGGACAGGCAACAGTGGACATACCTGCAATTTCCGCGACACTTGCGGAAATGGAACAGCAGCAGATCCAGAACCGGCAGAATGGCAATACGCATGCCGCAGCCGTGCGGCTTGCCTCCGGCAAAGTCATGGTACGGGAAGACATCGGCCGCCATAACGCGGTTGACAAGGTCCTTGGAGCGGCGTTGCGCGCAGAACTGGAGCCCGGCTGTGCAACCCTGCTCGCGGTATCATCGCGGCTCAGTTTTGAGATCCTGCGCAAGGCGCTCGCGTGGCGCATCCCCATCGTGTCTGCCGTGTCGGGCGTCAGCAGTATGGCTATCGATGTCGCGCGGCGCAATCACGTCCTCCTTGTGGGATACGCACGCGAATCGCGGTGCACGCTATACGAAACGTCATCGACAGGCGATGTCAACGACAGCTAAATTTACCCCTTCTCGGCAGATACTAAGTCCCTCTATTCGCCCCTGGATAGAAGATCAGCGCCTGACGACAAGCAGTACCCCGTTACTATGTTCCCGCCTCTACAATAGGGGTTTGGCCAGTCTGGCCCGGCAGGATTGCTACCCCTAGCCTAAACCATGATCCGGGGGTGCCCCCACTATCTATTGATCCGGCACGTAAACATTGAACTTATCGGACCGGATAGAGTCTGATGTTGCATGGACAAGATCGATTCGAGAACGCTGCCGGTAGCGGCCCTGAACGAGCGGCGCCGGCGCGCGGTGAAGATGCGGCTGAACGGCGTGAAGCTGAAGGATGTGGCGGCGCAATGCGAGATGTCGCGAACGACGGTCATCGCAGCCGTCAAGGCGTATCACGCGGGCGGCGGGAAGGCCGTCGACGTGGAGCGTCCCGGCCGTCCGGAGGGCACCGGCCGAACACTGACGCCGGAGCAGGAGCGCGAAGTGCAGCGGCTGATCCGCGACCGCACGCCCGACCAGTTGAAGATGGTCTACGCCCTGTGGACGCGCCAAGCGGTGGACGAACTGATTCTCGGTCGATTTGGCATCAAGCTCGCCATTCGC
>JAJYDN010000012.1:0-11162 GCA_021777535.1 Pseudomonadota bacterium | reverse complement strand
CGCTGGGGTTTCACGCCGCAAAAGCCCATGAAGAAGGCCTACGAGCAGTCGCCCGCAGCCGTGAAGAAGTGGCTTGAAGAGGACTACCCGGTGATCGCAGCCTGCGCCAAGACCGAGGGGGCCGAAATCCACTGGGGCGACGAGACGGGACTTCGCAGCGACGACGTGCGCGGCCGCAGCTACGCGCCGCAGGGCCAGACGCCTGTGATTTACGTGAACAACAAGCGTCACGGCCTCTCGGTCATCTCCACCGTCACCAACAAGGGCCAGATGCGCTGGAAGGCCTTCGACGGCGCGTTGAACTCCGACATCCTGATCGACTTCCTGCGCCGACTCGTCAAGGATGCTGGCCGAAAGATCTACCTGATCCTGGATAACCTGCGCGTGCACCACAGCAAGCCCGTGAAGGCTTGGCTGGCCGGGCACAAGCACGAGATCGAAGTCTTCTACTTGCCGAGCTACAGTCCCGAACTGAACCCGAACGAAATGGCCAACGCCGACCTCAAGCAGGCCGTCACCAAACTGGCGCCAGCGCGCACAAAGCTGCAACTGGTGAAGGCCACTCGCCAGCATCTGTGCAGAGCGTCCAGCGACAGCCCGGGCGCGTCAAGAGCTACTTCGGACACGAGCCGGTTCGCTATGCCGCTTGAGTTCATTGTTTCAATGCCGGATCAATAAACGAGCGCCCAACTGTGTTCGGCACAGGTACGCTGCCCATCGTATCCACGGCGGGAAAATCGCCGCGGCGTGCGGAGTAGCGCTAACGCGAACAAGCTATAGAATAGATAAGGATCGCCCAAGGCAAAGAAGTAGCGGCAACCACGCTCGGGAGGAAACCGTTGGCTACTGGCTACGTTGAAACTTTCACGCATGGAGAGGAAACGCTTCCTTCGCTCTTCTATCGTGGGCGCAGAAATGAGAAACGCGCCATGCCCGCATGGGCGGAGAGTTTGCAGCACATAGGCGCACTCGCAACAAGCAGGCAGGCTACAGGACGCCGGATTGTGGTGGCCGTCGCGGTGCCAACGCGCTGTCATGCAGCTATCCTTGTAGCCTTGGGCGCCGTTCTCAGTCGGTGCCGCATCCCTGTCAAGCCGGACGATCCAAATAAGCACTTCACCAGGCTCTGCGCGCTGCCACCTGGCACGAAGATCTTGGTGACCAATGGGAAAAAGCGCCACAACGGGCTTGTAATGGGGATAGATCATATCCACGGCCAGCCTTTACTGAAGCTTAAGCTTGCTACAGAAGACAAATCGGTAACATACATTGCTGAACAGCACGCAGACACTGTCCAGATTGAGGAATGGGACGGAACACTTCCCCTTAAGATAAGCAACACCCAGGACAAGCGCATCGTCCGCCGGGCAGACTTCCTCGAGGCGGCATTCGCAGGACACGGGCCCCGGGATTTCGCACTATGGTCGCGCATTGATGCCGTTATTGTTGGCAGTGCCGCACGCCTACGTGCGGAAATAGTAAATACCCGCATAGGCACACGACTACCGGATGGACCCTTTGTATTTGGGGCGCTTCAGGATCTCCTTCGGCCCAGCTGCATGGCGCCCAAGCGGGCCTACCGAAGCCACATAATAAGCGATACCGCGCCCGACCTCAGCATCCTTCCCAAAAGCGGGGCCTGGACAACCATCTTTGACGGGGCGCGGCCTTTCATACGGTACCGCGATGCCTTGCCGTCGGCCTGTCATATTGTTGTTCTAGACCGCACAGCTCACAACTTCGGCGACGCTGCCGAGATCGTGAACCAGCAGTATTTTCGCAGGTCTGATGACCTGCCGGACTTCCAGAGAATCCCCGGTATCCCCTGGGGCATGGAAGTAATGGCTTATGAAGAGGCTGGGCCGTGAAACCCGCGACACTGGATGCTGTAGACGACGTCTATGTCTGCTCTGACAATCACCACGTACTGTCTCGGATCGTCCGCCATAATTTGGCAAGTGCCTTTGTGAGCTGCCTTTGTGTGCTTGAGAAAAGAATCGGCGCAGCAGCTGTGGATGATAACTACCTAAAGACTGTTCTTCGCCCTCTGCGAACCTTCCGCTACCAGATCACTTCCCTCCCCTTACCGTTCTCATCGCCCCAATGTATTCCAGCGAATCTCCAGACCACCCTACAAGAGCTTGTGCCCAAGTGCAGATACATATTCCCAGACTACTCTGCGGATCTTGAGCAAACCGCCGAAGCGGCGCGGCTCCTCATGAACTGCACCGATACCCCCCTCCTCGACTTGGTTAGAGACGAACTAGAAGGCAATGGCGGCAGTGGGAGCAGGAATGGGGATGGGACCGCAATCCTGCTCCGCCGACAGCCTAACGCAGCCTTGGCAAGCGAGCTGCGGCGTCGGCTCGGAAAGCCACGCATTAAAATTGTGGGCCCATTTGCCCTGCTTGGCACGGAAGTCTTCCAGCACCTAATCGCCGTGGGCCCACTTGGCTGGTTCCCGCCCCATCTTCAAACAGCGCCCAGGGCGCCTAGACTGACGGCGGTTCATTACGAATGGCTACGCGACCAGCAGCACCCCCGCCCCGCCTTCGCCAGCAGCCCCCATGATTTCTTCAAAAGGCCATTTCCCGGAAGGGAGGTGGGATCAGGCGATTCTGTCACGGGCGGCGGGGTGATCTCGCTTGACGATTATGCGCCAACATTGGACTGGCAAGCCTTGCATTCTGGCAATTCTCTTGTGCGCGACTCCAGCGCCAACGAGGAGCTCGCATCCGCGCGCCTTTTCGCCCTGAGCGACAGCATGGCTGCCTACCTGGATACTGCGGACGGCACAAGGTCCCAGGTGATTGACATGTCAGGTGCCGACAAAGCAATCATTCGTGTACATAATGAAGATCTTGAGCCGGGCATGTTTATTCTTCTTCGCACCGAGGGCGGCGGAGACCTCGTCATTCGAGTCGCAGACACCTTTCTAGCGGAAAGGGCGAGAGAGGTCCGTGGCAGACAGCAGCAATGGAAATCCGAGCTTGCCGCCCTTGTCAGCCGGAATGGGGAGAGCGCCGTGATCGGCGCACTACAGGATCTGGGCTGCAAGCGCGCAACTGCGCCCAACCTGCACAACTGGATGAGCGACAAGAGCATACGGCCAGAGCTTGCCGATGACTTTCTCTCCCTTCTCATTTTATGCAATCTGGATTCCGAATTTGAAATGTTTTTCGACAACGCGCGCCTCCTCGACCATGTACATCGGCGGGCCGGCCGCAAGATCAGGCAGATGCTGCTCAACCGGATCAGCAACGAGAACTTGGACGGATTGGCCGCAGAGGGCATGATGCACTTCGATCTCCCCGGCCTTGGCGGCGGAAGCTTTACTGCATACCGCATCGAAGAAGTCAGCCCCCAAACCTTCCCGGTTCCGCCTGCCTGCCTCAATCATCCATTCAAGGCCGACGCGCAATGGCTCGGATGATCCCGCCCCGTGCGCCGCACACCCGAAGTCCTGGCGAAGCGGATATCTTCGCTCGGCTACGAGATGATCCGCTTACATCCGACTGGATAGTTCTCCATTCGCTGGACATTGCGGCCCACCGGACGCAAATCGCAGCGGAAGCAGATTTTATCGTTATGATTCCGCACAAGGGTGTGCTCTTGATGGAAGTCAAGGCGTGCAGAACAATCCGGCGGGAAGACGGCTGTGGTACCTGGGGCACTCACCCGCGGAAGCCAGGGGGCCGTTCAAGCAGGCGGCAGAGGCGATGCACAGCCTGCGGGAGAGGCTATCCAGGGCGAGGCCTTACCTTTCGAGAGTACCGCTCTGGTCCTGTGCGGCCTTCACGCACCTCGTGTTCCGCGAAAAGTCTGTTGAATGGCACCCCTGGCAAATGATCGATAGCGTCGCCATCCGCAGCGCGCCTATGAGCCGGCTTCTTGGCGACATGATGAACAGAGCGCGCTTGCATATTCAGGCGACCCCTCATGGGGCCTGGCTCGCGCCGGGATCGAAGGAGCCCTACCGGGAACAATGCGAGGAGATAGCAGAATTCTTGCGGCCCTATTTCGAATGCTTTCAGGACTACAAGACCGTTTCGGCCGACATAGGAGCAGAACTCCGGCAATTCACTGCCGAGCAGATCGCGTGCCTCGATGCCCTAGAAGCGAACCCGCGAATAATGTTCAATGGTCCGGCGGGAACCGGCAAGACGGTGCTTGCCATCGAATCCGCGAGACGCGCAGGGCCAGAGGAAGGCATGCCCTTCTTCTCTGCTTTAACAGGCTTCTTGGGCAAAGCCTCGCGAAGGAATGCGAGGTTCTTGGAACCGGCATCTCCGCAAGAACACTTCATTCCCACATGATGGAGATCGCCAAGATCAAGCACCCCCCCTCACCCCCCAACAAAGACTTCTGGGAATCCGAGCTTCCGCAACGCGCCGTTGACACCCTTCTCTCCGAGGATACGCCTGCCTTCGTATTTGATGAACTCATTATTGACGAGGCCCAAGACATACTTCGCAACGAATACCTCGGCTTCCTCGATCTGAGCCTCCAGGGCGGACTGAGCGCGGGCAAATGGAAGATGTTCGGCGACTTTGAAAGGCAGGCGATCTACGGATCCGCAAACCTCTCCCAGAGCGACCTTCATGCCAGGCTTTCCGCGCCACCCGCGGAATATTCCCTTCGCATCAACTGCCGCAACACACCAAGCGTTGCGTCTCTCGCGGAGATCCTCGGCGGGCTGTCACCCGGATACCGCCAAGTCCTTCGCCCGCATGACGGCATAGAACCGGAGTACCTCTTCTATCATAACGAAAGCGACCAGGTAGCTCAGATCGAGCTTGCGCTTGCTAGGCTTTTTGAACTCGGAATGTCCGGCAGAGATATCATTATCCTCTCCACGCGCAGCGACGAATCAGCTGCGGCCGGCAAGGTGAAATCTGTAGCTTGGCGCGGCCGCATCCGCCCGTTTGGCGCCGCTGAAGCTGGAGGATATGTCCGCTATTGCTCTATCCATTCCTTCAAGGGGCTTGAAGCTCCCGCCGTCATAATCACGGACCTCGATAACGTCAACCGGGCATCATTCGAAGCACTTGTCTACATCGGCATTACAAGATACTTGCATCGCCTGATAATCCTCATGCAAGAATCAATAAAGGCTCATCTGCTACCTGGGACATCTGGGTAGCGCTCCGGCAATCCTGGGAGGCAAGGACATATGGCAGCACACAGCGAAAACAGGGATTCCGTAATTCTCGCGGCGCTTCGCGAGGAGCTTGTCGGTCCTTCTGCGCGAGGAGAGGAAATCGATTTATCGGTCGACCTCCACTTCAATACGTGGACCGAGGCTGCCGGGCCTTGGCTGGAAAAGGGATCCCGCCAGGAGGTTCTGACACGGGACAAGCCGACAAAGCGGTATGGGACCGCTGTGCTGTACCCGTTCGGCACACAAGAAGAAGAGACGAAAACAGGCAAGAAAGATGAAGCTCCACACATTGAGGACGGCGACGCTGAGGACGGCGGAAGCCCCCAAGACGCGTCGCCGCCACCAAGCCTATCGGTAGAAGCCGCAGAGGAAATCCAGGCCATTGCTCGCCATGCACAAGGCGGCGAAGGTGCCGCTGAATCGGATGACCTGGACGTTGCTGTGGCGAACGCATACCGGCCGAGCAGCATGGGCCTCACGTTTCTTGCCAGAATCGCGGAGGGAGGTGAGCTTCTGGTCAGCGCAACCGGGGGGCGCTATGTCAAGAAGCTAGTGAGCATTGAGGACCGCAACAGAGACTGGTGGATCCGCCGTCCTTGGTCGTTGTCAGCAACATGGGGCGAAGCTGAAGTGTCCCGCGAGAACACGGTTTCCCTGCATTTTCCGCCTTCCCCCGCGGATCCAGACCTGGATATCCGCATCGAGGTCTATTCCCGGCCGCATGGCGACTCGCCCGGAGTTCGCATGATTACGGTAACACTGGTCAACCGGACTGCCACGCAGGGTGCCATTGATCCGTCCTGCCTATTCCAGTCCGAATTCGCGGTGACACTCGGCGGCAAGGGTACTCACCTCCTGCCCTATCCCGAAGCGGCTTCTCACCCGCTTGACTCCGAAGAAATGGCAATCGGGCTGCTATACCGGCATGCCCAGACATATGCTATTGGCCACGGTTGCGCAGCAGACTGGAGCGAAGACCGGCGCACAGTGCGGGCAACGTCCCTTCCCGTCTTCGAGGCGCCTTCTGTGACCCCCGACGTCCGGCGCCCGGACGGAACCTTGCTCGACGTATCCATGGAGGTCCTCGCGGGGCTTAAGCCCAGTAATGATGGATTCGCAGCATTAGAAGAAGTCGTAGCACTCTATAAAAAATGGGGCGACAGCCTAGAGCAGGCCGTGCCCGATCTTCCGCCCGAACATCGGGAAACCGCAACCAATCACATCGCCCAATGCCGCGAGTGCACAAGCCGCATGGAGGCCGGCATGTCCTTCCTTATGTCGGACACAAAGGCACTGGAGGCTTTCCAGCTTGCCAATCATGCCATTTTGCTCCAACAGTCGCGAAGCCGCCGCGAACCTCGGCGCCTCTCATTCGACAGGAAACGGAAGCTACTGTCTTTCTCGGAACCATTCCCGACCGTTTCATGCCACTCGGCCTCAAGCGGCCGGTGGCGCGCATTTCAGGTTGCATTCCTGCTGCTATCAATCCGGTCGGCAGCGGACGGCGAAGCCCCGGACCGCGCGACAGTCGAGCTTATCTGGTTTCCCACCGGCGGAGGAAAGACCGAGGCATACCTGGGCCTATCTGCCTTTTCGATATTCTACCGGCGCCTCTGCAATCCAGAAGACGCTGGCGTTCATGTGCTCATGCGATACACTCTGCGGCTGCTGACCGCGCAGCAATTCCAGCGGGCATCGGCACTGATTGTGGCAATGGAGTATCTTCGCAGAACCAACCCACAACTTGGCGCGGCTCCGTTTTCAATCGGACTCTGGCTTGGTGGCGCAACAACACCGAACACCAGATCCGAGGCCATTCAGGTCTACCGGAGCCTGTCAAAGGGGGAACGCGGCGCCGCCAACAAGTTCGTGATCAGCCGCTGCCCTTGGTGCGGCGCCCAGATGGGGCCAGCAAAGGGTGTCCACGCAGCCCCGGCCGGCAGCCAAACAAAATGCCCAGGCTACGAGCTCTCGGGCCCAACGGTTGTATTCAAATGCACAGATCCCGCCTGCGACTTTTCTCGCGGCCTGCCGATCTTTGTCATTGATGAGGATATCTACGAAAAGCGACCAACCCTCGTAATCGGCACGATAGACAAGTTTGCCATGCTCGCATGGCGGCCTGCTGCACGGAGTTTGTTTGGAATCGGCGCAGATGGCGAGCGCGAATGTTCGCCACCCGGCCTTATCATCCAGGATGAGCTGCATCTGATATCAGGCCCACTCGGGTCTGTCGCCGGCCTGTACGAAGGCGCAATCGAGGCACTCTGCACAGATCGGCGCGGCGAGACGCATATTCGGCCCAAGATTGTGTGCTCCACCGCTACGATCAGGCGCTACCAAGACCAGGTGCGCAGCCTCTATGGCCGAGAAAGTGTCGCGCTCTTCCCTCCTCCGGGCATTGATGCGGCCGACTCCTTTTTTGCGCGCCACGAGACCGCAAGCGCAGCAGGCGTGCCGGTTCCAGGACGGAAATATGTCGGGATCCACGCTCCCGGACTTGGCTCTATGCAGACCGTCCAGGCGCGAACATTCGCGGCACTTCTTCAGGCGCCTATGTCGCTTAACGGGAAAGAGGAACATGATCCCTGGTGGACGCTGCTGGCCTTCTTCAACAGCCTGCGGGAGCTCGGCACTACCCTCTCCCTGCTCCAGTTGGACATTCCCGATTATGAAAATGCGCTCCGCGCCCGCTACGGGCTCAAGCCTGCCCAGATGCGGCGCCTTCGCCACATCATGGAGCTTACGGGCCGCCTGCGCGGGGATGAAGTCCAGGAACGGATCGACTCGCTTGATGTTCCCGCACAGAGCCCTGATGCAAGGCCAGTGGATGTGTGCCTGGCATCAAACATCATCGAGGTTGGCATCGATATTGACAGGCTGTCCCTGATCTGCGTCGTTGGGCAGCCCAAAACAACCTCCCAGTACATTCAGGTCACGGGACGGATCGGCCGCCGGCGCGATAGGCCTGGCCTTGTCGTCATGCTCTACGGGGCATCAAAGCCCCGGGACAGATCCCACTTCGAGCGCTTTCGAAGCTACCACCAGCGCCTATACGCACAGGTTGAACCAACAAGCGTAACGCCATTCTCCCCTCCAGTTCTCGACCGCACTCTCCACGCCGTTATGGCTGCCTTTGCCCGCCAGGCTGGCACCGCGGACACGGCTACAAGCCCAACTCCGTACCCCGAGATCGCCATGAACGATCTGCGCGAGATCCTTGCAGCACGCGTGCGCCTCATTGATCCGCAGGAGGCCGACAACTACGAAAAGGTCTTCGGCGAGCGCGTCCAGGAATGGAAGCGGTGGAAGCGCCTTCGCTGGGAGGGGGATCCGGCCAGCGAAAACACGCCCCTGCTGCGCGAGGCCGGGGCCTACGTTCCCCGAGCTGTCGCAATGACCTCCTGGCCCACACCTTTGTCCATGCGACATGTTGATGCGGTGTGCGAAGTGGAAATCACCGAGAACTATATCAATAACACAAACACCGGAGACTAGCGGATGTCCAAGGGGCCAATAAGGCGAGGCCAGCTCATTGCTCCTTTCGGGGTGGGTGCGCTTGTCATCGTAAAAGACGGCACGTCCGCGATCGCGGCAGGGCTCGATCATTGGTACATTCCCGAAGGCGGCGCAACGGTGGGACAGGACGACATCGAGGAGTACAAGGTAGAAGAGTGGCGCCTCCAAAAGACTTTGTCTGTCAGCCATTTCCGGCTTCCTCCGGATTTCCGAAGACGGCAGCGCGGCCTTGCCATTCCAAATACGGGCCTAACCATTCCCTTTCTGCGCTTCCCGACCTGGCACTTCTGCCCATTCTGCAGGTCACTCAAGCAGCTGCCGTTATCCGCAAAGGGCGCTGAACCCTGCCCCTGGTGCCGGGAAAACGGCAAGCGGAATTATCTCCTCCAAGTGCCTTTCATCGCGATTTGCGAGCACGGCCACATCCAGGACTTTCCCTGGACCGAATGGGTGCACGGGACTTTAGAGCCGCAATGCAGTGGACGCATAAGGCTCATTGCAACCGGCGGAAGCTCACTTGCTGATCAAAGGGTGGAATGCGACTGCGGGGCGCGACGGACGCTTGCCAGCATAACGCAGGCTTTCCCCGATGGCAGCACCCACCTCACAAGCTCCTTGGACAGATCCGGCATGCTATACCCCTGCCAAGGCGAGCGGCCGTGGCTCGGCGACGAGACTAGGACTGGCTGCGAGCAGCCACTGCGCGGCTCGCTGAGAAGTGCGTCAAACGTATACTATGCGCGTGTGCATAGTGCCATCTATCTACCCCGTGCGTCCCAGGGTGCACCGAAAGAGCTCGTTGCCTTGCTAAAGATCCCACCGCTTTCCACATTTATCGGGCTGCTGCAAAAACTTGGCAAGGACGTCGAGGCGGACATGCTTCGCGGGCAGCAGCCCGCACTAATGAGGCCGTACGCGGATGCCGACATCGCAAGGGCTCTTTCCGAAACGGCCGCTAATGACGCCAAGGACGATCACGAACAGCCGGAGCCCGATCTCGATGAAGCACCCGAGGCCGCATTCCGGCGGGCTGAGTACAAAGTCCTGTGCACACCACAAAACCAGTCCGAGCTGCTATCGACAGAGGTGCCGATTTCCGACTATTCCGAGAGGCTACGGAACCTCTTATCGGCCGTATCTCTCGTACACAAACTCCGCGAAACTCGCGCTTTTTCGGGATTCTCGCGCATATTCCCCGGGGACGGGCTCACCCTCGAGCAACACAAGAATGCACTATGGCGCGTTCCTCCTGCCGGGTCCGATTCCTGGCTGCCGGCCAGCGTTGTGTATGGCGAGGGCATTTTCCTCCGGCTCGACGAAGGACACCTCCGCCAATGGGAATCAAGCGATCGCGTGGTCGCGCTCGTTAGCCAGCTACGGGATCGCTACGCCGCAGCCCAGCAAAGGCGTCATCTTCCCGGCATCGACATCGAGCCGCGCTTCGTTCTTATGCATACACTCGCTCACCTCATTATTAGCCGGTTAACGTTCGAATGCGGATATGGCTCCGCCTCCCTTCGGGAAAGGCTCTACATATCAAGCAATTCGGGCGCACCTATGGCTGGACTGCTGATCTACACGGCCGCTGGCGACTCAGAAGGCACAATGGGAGGGCTTGTCCGCATGGGGAAACCTGGCTACCTTGAGCAAGTCATCGAAAAAGCCGTACGCGATGCCGAGTGGTGCTCCACGGACCCCGTATGCATGGAGGTTGGGCACCGCCAAGGACAGGGCCCCGACCTGTGCAACGGAGCCGCCTGCCATAACTGCGCACTCGTACCCGAAACATCCTGCGAGCACTTCAACCGGTTCCTAGATAGAGCCCTCGTCATCGGGACTCCAGAAACACGTAGCCTAGGGTTCTTTTCCACTCTAGCGCGGAGGGCCTAGCAAGGTAACCGTTTAAATTCGCTGGCATGTTGACGGTGAGCGACTTTTGTCCACCATCTGCGCAATTTACGTCCACTACCAACGACAGTTTGCCGTGGTTCAGAAAACGCCCTTGCGGGCTCCATTTCCACGCACGGAAGTGTATTAATTCTATATGCATTTGTTAGGCAGTTTTGGCGCCAGTGCTGCGCCGCCCCGTCCGCCTGGTGCGTATTTCGCTGATCGTGAACACCCAAAACGCTGATCATGAACGGGGTGTGCCCGCGTTCGCGGCCGGTCGTTTCCTTGAGGTGGACCCCAACCCTTGGACAGAATCTCTCGATCCTTAGGTGGATTCTCTGCCGGGTTGGTCAAGCGGCTTGATCCCAAGACGCTGTAGTGTAAGTCTCCCACGGTGTCCGTCGATCCAGTGCCTGATTGCGCCTCTCATGATTGTAGAAATGGAAGTAGTTGGCAAGAGAGGCGCGTGCTTCAGGAATCGATTCGTAGGCCTTGAGATACACCTCCTCGCATTTGACACTGCGCCACAACCGTTCGACGAACACATTGTCGCGCCAGCAGCCCTTGCCGTCCATGCTGATAGCGATCTTGT
>JAJYDN010000001.1:155700-168172 GCA_021777535.1 Pseudomonadota bacterium | reverse complement strand
CGAGCGGGTCTCGGCGGCCATCCGCGGGCTCGCGCTCGAGGTCACCCGGATCGCCAACGACCTGCGCCTGCTCGCATCCGGACCGCGAACCGGGCTTGCCGAGATCGAGCTTCCGGCGGTGCAGCCAGGCTCGAGCATCATGCCCGGCAAGGTAAACCCGGTCATGCTCGAGATGCTAAACCAGGTCTGCTACCAGGTGCTCGGCCAGGACGCGGCGATTGCGGCCATGACGCAGGCCGGCCAACTCGAACTGAACGTCATGATGCCCGCCCTCGGCTCCGCGCTCTTTGACATGATGGACTGGCTCACGCAGGCGCTTTCGGCGGTCGCGGCAAGGGCGATCGAAGGCATCCGCGTCGACCGCCAGCGCTGCCGCGCCTATGCGCAGGATTCGGTCGGCCTCGCTACCTTACTGAACCGCAGCATCGGCTATGCAAAAGCGGCCAAGGTCGCCCAGGAATCGGCCGCCACCGGGCGGCCGATCAGCGCGCTCGTCGTCGAACAAGGACTCATGGATGAGCGGGCCTTCGCGCATCTGGTGGACAAGGCCGCGCTCGGGCAGGATTCATGACCCGCATACTCGTGCTGTACTACAGCCGGCACGGCGATACCCGCCGGCTTGCCGATCTCATCGCGCGCGGGGTGGAACAGGCGGGCTGCGCGGCGGTCACACGTACCGTACCGGACGTATCACCCTTGAGCGAGGCGACCGCGCCGCCGATTCCCGACAGCGGGGCGCCCTATGCCACGCTCGCCGACCTGCAGGAATGCGACGGCCTGATCCTCGGGAGCCCGACACGTTTTGGCGTGATGGCAGCCCCCCTCAAGCACTTCCTGGAGACCACCACGCCGCTGTGGCTCGCGGGCGCACTCGCGGGCAAGCCGGCGGGCGTGTTTACGTCGACCGGTACACTGCATGGCGGCCAGGAGGCAACGCTTTTGTCGATGGCCTTGCCCCTCCTGCATCATGGCATGCTGCTTGTCGGCCTGCCGTATACCAACGCGGACGTGGCAGCCACCCAGTCGGGCGGCACACCGTATGGCGCCACCCACCACGCAGGTCCCCAGGGTGAACGACCGATCACGCAGGAGGAACGGCGGTTGTGTCTTGCATTGGGCGAACGCGTGGCGCGCGCCGCACAGGCCCTGCGCCCAATCCGCCTTTAGTGCACAACTGCCCCCACCGCAAAACGGGAGACAGTCACGCAACGCATCCGGGGTTTCGCGCGCCACGCGCCCGGCACCCCTCACGGATCCGGGCTTGCGGGATCATTGCTTGAACCATGCGCGCAGAAAAGGCAGGGTCAGTCTGCGCCTGCCCGCAAGCGCAGCCCGGTCCAGTCCGGCCAGCTCCTCGATCACAAGACGCGGTTCACGGGGGCCGCGGCTCAGCAGATAGCGCGCCCCCTCGGGCGTGAGCTCCAGACCCCGATGGCCCGCGCGCTCCACCAGAATCGAGACGAGGTCCTCATGCGTCGGCGCGGCCATATGGATGACCGGCCCGCTCGCAAGCCGCGTGCGCAGATCCTCGCGCACAATGGGCAGCGTCGACGGATTGCCACTTGCCGCAAACAGCAACCGCCGATGCGGCACGAACGTCTCGAACAGCACGAACAGGGCCCGCTCCTGATCCGGATTCCCGGCGATGCATTCGCAGCGATCGACGCAGACGAGTGCGTCGGCGGGCAGGCCGGCGAGACTCCCCCATAGTGCCGGCTCCTCCCCGGATACGTATCCGCAGGATCCGCCCCCTTCGGCAACCAACCGCGCCGCCGCGGCGAGCAGATGCGTCTTGCCACACTGGTCCGGACCCCACAGATAGAGGGGACCGGCCCCTCCTTCCGCCAGACGTCTGGCGGCGGCCCAGCTCTCCCCATTCGGTCCGCGCCAGAAATTGCTGAAAGTGGGCGGATCCTTCAGGGACAGATCAAGCGGCAGCTGGCGCATCACTGGGACCAGGCACTGCGCCGGTAGTGGGCATGAAGATGGCGCATCCAGACCATGAGGACCGCCGATGTCGGCAGGGCCAGAAGAACGCCGACGAATCCGAAAAGCTGCGCGCCGGTCAGGGCCGCGAAAATAACGAGCACCGGATGGAGACCGAGAGACCGGCCGACCAGACGCGGCCCGAGAACCATGCTTTCCATGACCTCCCCAAAACCAAAGACCAGCAGGACCAGCAGGACGTGACGCACATCATGATACTGGAGCAGCGCCGCCAGCGCCGCTGCAAAGAGTCCGCTGAAGAAACCGAGGTACGGGATAAAACTGATGAGGCCGGCAGAAATGCCGATCGGCAACGCCAGATCGAGGCCCACCAGCATCAGCCCGGCACTGTAAATGACCATGAGCGCCATCATCACCGAAAGCTGGCCCCGCAAAAGGCGCGCCAGGTTGGCGTCGGTTTCGCGCGCAAAGACCCGGACCCGCATACGGTACCGCCCCGGCACAAGCTCCAGCGCGGCCCGCCAGAGGCGGTCCCAGTCACGCAGGACATAGAAAGTGATGACGAGCAACAGAAACATCCGCGCAAGCCACCCCAGCACATGCAAACCGGAATAAGTCGCCATCGACAGAATCCGCCCCGCCTCCGTTCCCAGGCTTTGACCTTGCGCCAGAAGATCGTTTTTCAGCATGCCGAGGTCGAGCGTATAGCGGCCGTGGGTGAGGGTCAGCAGTTTCGCGTGCAGCCAGTCGATGTACTGCGGCACATGCGCACTGAAGGCCAGCAGTTGGCGGCGCACCATGGGCAAAAGCGCGAGCGCGAGCGCGCCCATACCGATGACGAGCAGCATGAGAAGCAACAGGATGGTCAGTGCCCGCGGGACACCGATGCGGGCGAGCCGCGTAACCAGGGGATTGGTGATGTAAGCGATCAGGACTGCCAGCACGAACAGGACGAGCACCGGCGCAAGGATGTATACGAGAAACGCCGCAACCGCCACGAGCATGATGACATAGATGAGCCTCTTCTCAGCTCCGCTTGCCACGCGTCACCTCGACGTCCTTCATGACACCCCAGGTCCACAAGTAATGCAGCCCGCTCGCAGCCGTGGTCGCCAGCACACAGAACACCAAAACCTCCTTGGCGTACGCGACCCGGAAATCCAGGGCCCGTTCGGCCAGGAGAAACAGAACGAGCAGGATCTGGACGAACGTGTTCAGTTTGCTTACGTAACTCGGACGCATGGCGACAGGACCGGACAGCGACACATACACGAGATACCCGCCAACGATCAGGACGTCACGGAACACCACGGCCAGCACCAGCCAGAACGGAATCAAACCCAGCCACGCGAGCATGACATAGGCGCTCACGAGCAGAATCTTGTCGGCCGCCGGGTCGAGGATCGCGCCCAGCCGGCTGGTAAGTCCGAACCGTTTGGCGATATAGCCATCCAGCGCGTCCGAAACCCCCGCCACCAGAAAAATGTCCAGTGCGTCCAGGAACCGTCCGTTCTTCAACATTAGGATCAGCAGCGGCACGAACGCCATACGACCGATGGTGATGGCATTTGGCAGATGATTCAGTTTCATAACCGGTTCCTTCCCTGCGTAATGACCGTGCACATTTACTTGCGCGCCACTCAGCCCTTACCATAGGCGGTCCACAGGAGCCGCCTCGTGACCACGAAAAAACCATCAAACCCCTTGACCTACCGCGATGCCGGGGTCGACATCGACGCGGGCGACGCCCTCGTCGAGGCCATCAAACCCTTTGCCCGCCGCACCAGCCGGCCCGAAGTGCTGGCAGGTCTGGGCGGCTTTGGCGCCCTTTTTGCCCTGGGCCAGCGCTACCGGGACCCCGTGCTTGTTTCCGGGACCGATGGCGTCGGCACCAAGCTGCTGCTCGCCGTGGCACTCGACCGCCACGACGATATCGGTATCGATCTGGTCGCCATGTGCGCCAATGACATCGTCGTGCAAGGCGCCGAACCGCTCTTCTTCCTCGACTACTTTGCCTCCGGCAAGCTCGACGTGGCCCGCGCAGCCCGCGTCATCGCCGGGATCGCCCGCGGCTGCGAACAGGCGGGCGCCGCCCTGGTCGGGGGCGAAACAGCGGAAATGCCAGGCGTATACGCCGACAAGGACTACGATCTCGCGGGCTTCTGTGTCGGAGCGGTAGAGCGTACGCAGCTGATCGACGGCAGCACCGTGCAGCCTGGGGACGTATTGATCGGCCTGGCATCGAGCGGCCCCCACTCCAACGGCTACTCGCTCATCCGCCGCATCATTAAACAGCAAAATGCAGACCTAAACCAGAAAGTCGGCGGCCAGACGCTGGCGGATATCCTCATGACACCGACCCGCATCTATGTAAAATCCCTCCTGCGGTTGCGCGCGCAGGTCGAGGTGCGGGCCATGGCCCACATAACGGGCGGCGGTCTGCCGGGGAACGTGCCCCGCGTCCTGCCCGAAGGCCTCACTGCCGTCGTCGACCGGACAAGCTGGACGTGGCCGCCAGTCTTCCAGTGGCTGAAGGAGCAGGGTGACGTCGACGCCCTGGAAATGGCCCGGACCTTCAACTGCGGCGTCGGCATGGTCATCGTCGTCCCCGAGGAGGCGGCCACGAAGGCCCTGGCGCTCCTTGGCGAGTACGGAGAACAGGCCTTCGTCATGGGGCGCGTGGAACGCGGGCCCGCCGGCTTCCAGTGGGCATGAAGGCGCCGCTGCGCCTTGTCGTCGTCATCTCCGGGCGCGGCAGCAATCTCCTGGCGATCCACCAGCATGCCCGGCCCGACAGCTACGAGGTCGCCGGTGTCATCAGCAGCCGTGCCGATGCCCCGGGACTTGCCTATGCCCGCGCGCAAGGCCTCACCACCCGGGTCGTGGACAGCCGCAGCTATTCTGACCGCACCGCCTATGATGCGGCGCTTGCCGAAGCCATAGACGCCTTTGCGCCCGATCTGATCGCGCTGGCCGGATTCATGCGCATCCTGACCGAAGGCTTCGTGAAGCACTACGCCGGCCGGCTCATCAACATCCACCCGTCCCTGCTGCCGGCGTTCCCGGGTCTCGACACGCATCGGCGCGCGCTGGAGGCAGGCGTGCGCGAACACGGCGCGACCGTGCATTATGTGACGCCGGTAGTCGACGGGGGGCCCATCATCGGCCAGGCGAGACTCCTCGTGGATCCCAAGGAAACCCCCGCGCAGCTGGCCGCCCGCGTGCTTGCCCTCGAACATGAACTCTACCCCGCAGTCCTGGCCCGGCTTGCCCAAACCCGCCAGCAGGACGCCCCCGCCTAGCCGGACCCGGGAGCCGGTGGTTTCCTTCCTCATCCTGTGCCGTTACACTGGCACCCCGCAGGGAAGACAAAAAAACCAAGAAAAGGAATAAATGACAATTGGGCTTCGTCCCACCAACGAGGAGAATACTCATGCGGTTTGGCGAACTATTCTGCCGTTCCCAGGAATTTCGCAAGACGCTTGAAGCCAGCCGCCCCCGGCTCTACAGGGTGGCATACGCATGGACGCACGATGCTGCCCTGGCAGACGACCTCGTCCAGGAAACTCTCACAAAAGCCTGGCAGAAACACGACCAGCTGCGCGACGACAAGGCCCAGGAAGCCTGGTTGTTCAGCATCCTGACGAATTGCTTTCGCGACAACTACCGGCGCTTGCGGGAAACCGAGGACATCGATGAGATCGAGTTGCCGAGCGAGCAAAACATCGAGGCCGAACAAATCCAGTCCGAGCTCATCGGTCGCGTGCGTTCCGCCATCGGTCGCCTGCCCACGGGACAGCGGCAGGTGGTGACCCTCGTGGATCTTGAAGGATTCTCTTATATAGAGGTATCGTCCATTCTGGGAGTACCGTGTGGGACCGTAATGAGCCGCCTGTGCCGGGCACGCGCCACATTGAAGAACGCGCTGCTGGCAGAATTCGAGGCCGCCCCGCAAAAACTCCTCCGGAGAATAAAATGATTGAAGGGCCGCGACTCTCAGAAGAATTTCTGAATGCCTTCGTTGACAATCAGCTCGATGTCGACGAGAAGAGCCGCGCCTACCCGATCATCCAGGGAAACGGTGACCTGAACCGCCAGGTGTGCGAAATCCGCAAGATCAACGACCTCGTGCGCCTGGCCTATGAAGCGCCGCCCGCGCCGCTGCGCCCGCTGGGACGGGTTCAGCGCATGGCGGCCCGCCTGAGCCCGGTCGTGAGACCGGTTGTCCCCCCGCTGATCCTCGTAGCGGGTGTGTGCCTCGGTTGGGGCCTGCGTTCCACGCTGTGGGCGCCGGCTACGGTCCGTCCGGTGGCCGCACCGGCTGCGACGATCGCCAGGACGACGACCACGAAGGTCCTGTTTCACCTGGACAGCAACAGCCACGCACAGATGCGCGAGGTGCTGCGCGAGTCGGCAAGCCTCCTGGCGCGCTACCGTGCGCAAGGGCGCCCGGCCAAGGTGGAAATACTGGCGGACGGTCCAGGGCTTGCGCTGCTGCGCGTACGCACGACACCCTTCGCGGCACGCATCGCACAACTGAAGGCGGAGTATCCCAATCTGATATTCGCGGCCTGCCAGAACACCATCGACCGCCTGGCCCGCCGCAAGGGCATTCACGCCCATCTGCTGCCAGAGGCGGTCATCGTGCCCTCAGCCATCGCCGAGATCGTTCACCTCCAACACCTGGGCTGGACCTATATACGTGTCTAGATTCCTGACTGCCGCCGCCGGCCTTACGGCCGCGATCCTTGCGGGGACTGCGGCCCCCGCACAAGCCGCGCCGGCCCGCCTGCACCACCCGGCCGGCCCCACGTTCGTGTATATCGTCAACTACAACCACGACAGTCTGGTTGGCTATCGGGAACACCGCGATGGATCGCTGCGCCGCTGCGCCGCGGCGCGCACCCCGGCAGGCCCCGAGGCGATCGCGATTACAGGCGGACGACTGGTCATCACGGCCGACAGCGGTGCCAATGCGGTGAGCAGCTACCGGATCAATCCGGTAACGGGCGCCCTGCATGCGGTCGGCACATGGCGGGAGGGGCCCGGCACCAGTCCATTCAGTGTCAGCGTGACGCCAGGCGGCCATTTCGTGTATGTCGCCAATAGCGGCAACGCCACCCTCGGCGCCTATCGAATCGCCGCCAACGGCCGTCTGATCCGGGCGGCGACCGTACGGGAGGCCCCCGGAGCCAGCCCATACCATATCGCCCTCAGCCCGCAGGGACAGTTCGCCTATGTGGCGAACTTCGGCAATGACACCATCTCCATCTACCATCGCACGCCCGGGCAGGCCGCCCTGAGCCTTGCCGGGGTGTACCATGAGCCGGCCGGGGACGGACCCTACGATCTCGCGACGGGGCCGGATGGACGCTATCTCTATGTGGCGGATTTCCGGTCGAACGTGCTCCTGGTCCTGAAGATCGGCAAAAACGGCCTGCTGTCGATGCGCGACCGGGTGACCGAACCCTTCGATCACCACCCGGACTCCCTTGTCATCGACTCCAGCGGCCGCTACCTGTTCACGGCGAATACCAGCGCGAACGACGTCACGGCCTTTCGCATCGACCAGAAAACGGGTGTGCTCACGCGCGCCGGCCGGGTACCCACCGGCGGCTATCCCTTCTCGCTGACCCTCGATCGGGCCGCGCGCTTCGTGTACGCCGTCAATTTCGGCAGCAGCTCCATCAGCGGTTACCGTCTCGACCGGAAGACCGGCTTGCTGACGCCCGTTGGCACCACGGTGGAGCCGGGTGCCGCCGGTCCCTACGGGATTGCCGCCGTGACCTTGCCGGGACGTACGGGTGCGGGGCGGCCGGTGAGCAAAAAGACGAGGTAGTCGTCCAGAATGTCCCGGTGATCGAAGACGAGCGGCAACGTGATGTGTGCCGCCTGCACGACACGGATCCCCGCGGCGTCGTCTCCGGCATGGGGCGTTCCGCCAGCGGTCCCCACGTAGACGGCCGAGACGGTCTGCCCCCGGGGATCCCGGGCAGGATCCGAGTAGCACCCCAGCAGACTGCGCAGCTCCACCGCAAGGCCCGTTTCCTCCCGGGCTTCGCGAATCGCGGCATCCTCGAGCTTCTCGCCGACATCGACGAAACCACCAGGCAGGGCAAACCCGAGAGGCGGGTAACGCCTTTCGATCAACACGATGGCACCGGGCTGCTCACGCAACTCGATGATGACATCGACCGTCACCGGGGGTGTGATGGGCACTGGCATACGTCCTCCGTGGTCATGGTATACTGCGTCATCCTATGGAACAGATTACCACGCCGTTCGGCCAAGTCGTTGAAATCCGTCAGATTTTTCACGACAGCGGTATCCGTCTCCTGCGTATCGTGATCCACGACGGCAGCAAGTATTTTACCGTGGAACTCGACCCGGCCAGTGCGCAGCAGTGGGGCGCCCGCATGGTCCAGTGGGCGGCGGACTATCACAAGGGCTAGGCGCCGGCTATACACCGAAACGGCCCGCATGCGTCTCATCTAGGCGTGGACCACCTCTTTGGATTACACTTAGACCATTCTTAATATTGTTGTCCCTGCTTGCCCCGAGGAATGGCGTAATGCTTGAAGGCTTGATCGTTCTACCCTGGTGGGGCTACGTGCTCGTCACGCTGGTCCTTACCCACATCACCATTGTTTCCGTGACGCTCTATCTGCACCGGCACCAGACACACCGCGCCCTCGACATGCATCCGGTGGTGGCCCATTTTTTCCGTTTCTGGCTGTGGCTCACTACCGGCATGACCACGAAACAGTGGGTCGCGGTCCACCGCAAGCATCATGCGCGCTGCGAGACCGAAGAGGACCCCCACAGCCCTCAGGTCCTCGGCCTGCGCAAGGTATTGTGGCAGGGGGCTGAACTCTATCGCACCGAAAGCCGCAACCAGGAGACCCTGGAAAAGTACGGCCATAACACACCGGATGACTGGCTCGAACGGCACGTCTATACGCGGCACAGCGTCTCCGGCATCGTGATCATGTTCCTGATCGATGTCACCTGTTTTGGCGCGCTCGGCCTCACCATCTGGGCGGTCCAGATGATGTGGATCCCCTTCCTTGCGGCGGGCGTCGTCAACGGCGTCGGCCACTATTACGGTTACCGCAATTATGAGTGCGCCGATGCCGCGACCAATATCTTTCCGATCGGCATCCTGATCGGCGGCGAAGAGCTGCACAACAACCACCACACCTACGCGAGCTCCGCGAAATTCTCCTGCCGCCCGTGGGAATTCGACATCGGCTGGGGCTATATCCGGCTCTTGCAGGCCATGGGGCTTGCGACAGTGCGCAAGAAGGCCCCGGTACCCGCGTTCACGTCGGTCAAGGAACACTGCGATCTCGACACGGTGCGCGCGGTCATCCACAACCGCTTTCAGGTCATGGCGCAGTTCGGCCGCGACGTCCTGCGGCGTGTCCACGCAGAGGAGACGCGCAAAGTGGCGGCGCTGGACCGCCAGGCCGCCTCGCTCCTGAAGCGCGCCCGGCGTCTCATGATCCGCGAGAAGAGCCTGATTGGCGAAGATGACCACAAATGGCTCCAGGACGTGCTGGCCCGCCATAGCGCGCTCGGCACCGTCTACGGCATGAAGGAACGCCTGCAGGATCTATGGCACCGCTCGGCCGCCAATCCCGAACAGCTCCTCACGGCGCTGGAAGAGTGGTGCCGCCAGGCCGAGGCGACCGGTATCGAGGCCTTGCGGGAATTCTCCAGCCATCTGCGCACCTACGCGATGACGCGCGCGAACAGTTGACCGCAAAGGAACCCCAGGGCCGGGACACCCCGGCCCTGGGACCTGGTGCTGCGGGAGCGCGATCAGATCAAAACGGTCTGGTCGTGCGGTTCGAAGCGGCTGAGACGCTCATGGAGCGGGCTTGACCGGGGGAAATGCGCCCGCAGGAACGCCATCTGATCCGCCAGCACACGGCGCCCCTGCAAAAATATGTACTCTGCATGGGTCGGCACGAACGGCACCGCGATCAGCGCCATGCCGGCCTCCTCCGGAGTGCGGCCCGCCTTGTGGTTGTTGCACCGCTTGCACGCCGTCACGACGTTACTCCAGGCATCGACACCCCCGCGGCTGAGCGGCGTCACGTGATCACGCGACAGGTCACGCACCGCAAAGCGTTCCGCGCAGTAGAGGCAGACACGGGCATCGCGCGCAAAGAGCGCCGGATTGCTGAGCGGAGGCACATAGGCCTCCCGGCAGCGCATCAAATGGGCATTTTCGCCGTAGGTGGCGACGATCGAGTTCACCTCTATGAGACTGCGCCGTCCGGTACGGGCGTTGATCCCTCCATGCACGACGTACAGGGGAACACCGCAGGTATAGGCGACCTGCCCCGTGTGATACATGTGCACGGCTTCCCGAAAGTCTATCCACTCGAGCGGCATGCCCGCGACATCGGTTCTCAAAACCTGCTGGGTAAGAGGGTACATGGCACCTTCGCGGGTCAACCCGCCCCAAAACACACTCACATTTCGGAATGAGGCTGCGGTCAATATACCGAGCAACTTCGCAAGCGACAAGACCACACGACGCCTGCCATCGCAGGCGACATGCGCAGTAGAGGAAGAACGGCCCAATGGTCCCGCTGAACGGAACCACTTAGACCATCCTGTATATGGGGAAATACGACGAACAGGGAGAACGCAAACCGGCGGCCAGGCAATGGCCTGCCGGATTACTTGATCTTCGCCTCCCGGTAGATCACGTGCTTGCGGGCGACCGGATCGTATTTCTTGATCTCGAACTTCTCGGTCATCGTCCGCTTGTTCTTCGTGGTTGTATAAAAATGCCCGGTGTCGGCACTGGATACGAGCTTGATCTTATCGCGCATAGTGATTCCCTTTTACTCTCAGACCGCCTCGCCACGCGCGCGCATTTCGGCCAGCACGGCATCGACGCCCTTCTTGTCGATGGTCCGCAACGCATGGTGGGACAGGCGCAGGCGGATCCACCGCTTCTCGCTCTCCACCCACAGCCGACGCTCATGCAGATTGGGCAGGAAGCGCCGACGCGTCTTGTTGTTGGCATGCGACACATTGTTGCCGTAAACCGGCCGCTTACCACTCACCTGGCATACCTTGGCCATAAAACCCCCAAATGAATCCGCGCATTCTGCCACAAAGGATTCGGCTGCGCCAGCCCTGTGGGAAAGCACAGACCCTGGCCGCACAGGCCCGTCAGAGCCACCCCCGCTCCCGGAACGACACGATCTCGCCATCCCCGACCACCAGATGATCGAGCACGCCCACGCCGATCAGGGCAAGGGCCGAGGCCAGCCGCACGGTCAGGTCCCGATCCGCGCTGCTCGGTTCCGGGTGCCCGGAGGGGTGGTTGTGCACGAAGATCGTGGCCGCCGCATTGTGCGCCAGCGCCCGCCGGACGATCTCGCGCGGATACACCGTGGCACTGTCGAGCGTACCCTCGAACAACACCTCCTGGACCAGCAGACGATTGCGTACGTCCAGAAAAAGGCAGGCAAACACTTCGCGGGGGCGGTCACGGAAGCAGGCGAGCAGATAACGGCGGGTGGCCGCCGAGGAGGCCAGAATGACGTCCCGCCGCAGGCTCTCTCCGAGCTGGCGGCGGCCCATTTCCAGTACGGCCCGCACGATTGCGTACTTGGCGGGACCGAGTCCGGGCGCGGCGCAGAATACGCCCGCCTCGGCCGTCAAGAGCCCGCGAAATCCCCCGAAACGCGCCAGCAATTCCCGCCCCAGATCGACCGCGCTCTTGCCGCTTACGCCCGTTCTCAGGACAATGGCGAGTAATTCGGCATCCGACAGGACTTCCGGGCCATACCGCAGAAGGCGCTCCCGCGGACGGTCATCAAGTGGCCAGGCGGTGATGGTCATAGTGGAATCCTTTTGCGGTCACGATAACAGGGAGTGAACGCGTGCGCTGTCCGGTGAATAACGGGCGGAGAGACTGAACATGGAAAATGGCAGCCCATCCCTGCGTGGACGGCACATCGTCCTCGGCATAAGCGGCGGCATTGCCGCCTACAAGACCCCCGACATCGTCCGCCGGCTGCGTGAGCGGGGCGCCCTGGTGCAGGTCGCCCTGACGCGCCAGGCTCGCCAGTTCGTCACCGAAACCACCCTGAAGGCGGTTGGCGCCACCCTCATCAGCGATCGCGACGATCCGCAGAACATGGCGCATATCACCGCCGCCCGCTGGGCGGACATGGTCGTCGTGGCACCGGCCACGGCGAACCTGATCGCGCGTCTGGCAATCGGCGCTGCCGATGACCTTCTGACAACGCTGTGCCTGGCCACCGAGGCGCCCCTTGTCATCGCACCGGCCATGAACCATGTCATGTGGGGCAAGCCCGTCACCCAGGACAACTGCCGGCGCCTGGCCGAACGGGGCGCCATCCTCCTCGGCCCTGAAATCGGGCCCCAGGCCTGCGGGGAGACCGGCGCCGGCCGCATGGTCGAACCCGCCACGATCCTTGGCGCCATCGAGGCATTTTTCGGACCGAGGACGCTCGTGGGCCTGCGGGCCATC
>JAJYDN010000001.1:134624-155690 GCA_021777535.1 Pseudomonadota bacterium | reverse complement strand
CGACACATGAACCCCTCGATCCGGTGCGTATCCTGACCAACCGCAGCTCGGGCAAAATGGGCTTTGCCATCGCGGCCGCGCTCGCCAGGGAGGGCGCGGAGGTCACGCTCGTCAGCGGGCCGGCCCACCAGCCCACACCTCCAAAGGTGCGGCGGGTCGATGTGACGACCGCAAGCGAGATGCTGGCGGCCGTACAAGCGCTCAAGCACGATGCCATTGATCTCTTTGTGGGCACGGCCGCGGTGGCCGACTACCGGCCGGAACAGATCGCGGCCGGCAAGATCAAGAAGGGGCCGGCCGCGCTTTCCCTTACACTGGTGCGCAATCCCGACATCGTCGCGCAAGTGGCGCAATGGGAACCGCGGCCCTACATGGTGGGCTTTGCGCTGGAAACGGAAAGGCTCGAGGAGCACGCCCGCCAGAAACTCCTCGACAAGAACCTCGACCTCATCATCGGCAATCTGGCCGGCCCCGGCACCGGCATGGATAGCGACACCAACACGCTCACACTCGTCGACCGCGAGGGCAGCGTGTCATGGCCGAGCGATACGAAAATCGCCCTTGCCCAACGGCTCGCGGCCGAGATTGCCCACCGCTTAAACAGAGACTGCCATGCACCTCGAGATTGACCTGCAACTGCTGGATCCCCGCTACGGATCCGAGTTCCCGCTGCCCGACAGCGCCACGCGGGGTGCTGCGGCCATCGACCTGCGGGCGGCGATCGATACGCCCCTGGCGCTCTCCCCTGACGCCTGCGTGCTCGTCCCGAGCGGGATCGCCATCCATATCGCAGACCCGGGCTTCGCCGCCCTCATCCTGCCCCGCTCGGGGCTTGGCCATCGCGGCCTGGTTCTGGGTAACGGCGTCGGCCTGATCGACTCCGACTATCAGGGCGAAATCAAGATGTCCTGCTGGAACCGCAGTCCCGAGACCATTACCATTGCGCCGGGCGACCGTATCGCGCAACTGCTCATCATGCCGGTCGCCACACCCCTTTTCCGCATTGTCGACTCCTTTGCCGACGCGACGGAGCGCGGCCAGAAGGGGTTTGGCCATTCGGGTATTCGCTAAAAGCGCTTGCCATCCGCAACGGGAGACCCATCCTCATGACACAAAGCGCCGCATCAACGCCGGCCGCCATACCGCCACGAAACATCTTCAAGTCCTACGACATCCGCGGCATCGTCGACCAGGAGCTCACGGCCGCAGGCGTACGCATGATCGGCCAGGCCATTGGCAGCGAGGCGCTCGACCGCGGCCGCTCCACCATCGTCATTGCCCGCGACGGGCGCCTTTCCGGACCGGCTCTGCTGGCCGCCCTGAGTGAAGGACTCACCGAAAGCGGCTGCGACGTCATCAACATCGGACTCGTTCCGACACCCCTCCTGTACTTCGCGACGTTTGCGTTCGATACGGCCTCCGGCGTCATGCTGACCGGCAGCCACAACCCGCCCGCCTATAATGGCCTGAAGATCCTGCTCGGCGGCGAGACCCTGGCCGGTCCCGAGATCGCCGCCCTGCATCAGCGGCTGGTCGAAGGCCGCCTGCGCCAGGGCAAGGGGTATGCGCGTGAAGATGACGTGCGCGAACGGTATCTTTCCCGCGTCACCGGCGATGTGCGTCTGGCGCGGCCGATGAAGATCATCATCGACTGCGGCAATGGTGCCACCGGCGAGATGGCACCGGCGCTTTTCAAGCGGCTCGGCTGCGACGTGACGACGCTTTTTGGCGAGATCGACGGCCACTTCCCCAACCATCACCCGGACCCGAGCCAGCCGCACAACCTCGAGGACCTGCAACATGCGCTCGCGCGCGGCACGGCGGATCTTGGTCTTGCCTTCGACGGCGACGGCGATCGCCTCGCCGTCGTGTCCGCCGATGGCACCATCATCTGGCCGGATCGCCAGATGATCCTCTTTGCGCGCGACGTTCTGAGCCGCAATCCGGGCGGACAGATCCTCTACGACGTCAAATGTTCCCGTGCGCTCGACGCGGCGATCCGTGCGGCGTCGGGACGGCCGCTCATGTGGAAAACCGGCCACTCCTTCATCAAGGCGCGCCTGCGGCAGGGCGATGTCCTGCTGGCTGGGGAGATGAGCGGTCACATCTTCTTCAAGGAGCGCTGGTATGGTTTCGATGACGGCCTCTATGCGGGCGCACGCCTTCTCGAACTGCTCGCCAGGGCACCGGAAACTCCCACCCAGATCTTTCGGTCGTTGCCCAATACGGTCAATACGCCGGAGATCCAGATTCCCGTGGAGGAAAATCCCCACACCCTGGTAGAACAACTGGTCCGCGCCGCCCACTTCCCCGGCGCCGAGATCACGACCATAGACGGCCTGCGCGTCGACTTCCCGGACGGATTCGGCCTCATACGGGCGTCTAATACGACACCGATCCTGGTCCTGCGCTTTGAAGGCAACGACAACACCGCCCTCACCCGCATCGAAGGGCAGTTCCGTGCGCTCGTGAAGGGCGTCCGCCCGGCACTGGCCAGCTGGTGATTCACGAGGATCGCCCGGGGTTGCCACACGGGCGTTTTACAGCCATCCTTTCAGGACAGAAGCGCCCAGAGCCTTCCCATGACAGGAGATTGATGCACATGATACGCAGATTCGTAGCGGGCGCCGCGGTCGCCTTGGCCACTATCGGCACAAGTTATGCCCACAACCCGCTAAACGGCATTCAGGGACCGCGCATATCGCTCGACAAGACGGTCATTCGCGTGCCGCTTGCCAAAGGGGTGTCGCCGAGCGATGCCGCGCAGGCCATGAAGATCCAGGCCGACAACGTCAACATGAAATCCGTCGGTGAGCTCCAGCTTGGCAAACAGCTGAACAAAATGGGCATCAAGTCCGGCATTCTGACCGTCTATGAATTCTGCAGCCCGCCCATCGCGCACGCCATGGTCGCGCAGGATCCGGCCTTTGCCGCGTATCTCCCCTGCCGCATCACGATGGTCGCCGCACACGGGCGCGTGTGGCTCGAGATGATGAATCTCAACATGATCATCAATGGATCGCACCTGAAAGGCAAGGCGCGCGCCCAGGCCGTCCGGGTACGCAATGATCTCGACTCCATCCTGTGGGCCGGTGCCAACGGTAACTGGTAAACAGGGCGCCTTCCTCGGGTTCGCCCTGGTGGCCCTTATGCTGGTGCCGTTCATGGCACCGGCAAAGGGGCGCGGGGTCGTCATTCAGGTCGATACGGCGTCCGTGCACACATGGCGCATGGCGCTCACCAACGCCGCAAACCTGCTTGCCGCAACCCATCCCCGCATCGAAATCATCGCGCTTGGCCGCGCCGTCATGCTTCTGAAGCGCGACGCCCCTTACGGACGGCGCATCCTCGCCCTCCACAGAAAGGGCCTGCAGATCGATGTATGCGCATGCGATCTGCGGCGCTTTCACCTGCACAGATCCGGCATGTCGCCCGCCGTGCGCTACATCCCGTCGGCAATCGCCGAAGTCGTCCGCCGCGAACGGCAGGGCTGGGCGTACGTACAACCCTGAAAAACGGCAAGCACGCCCGTCAGGCCGCCTTCGGCGGATTGAATTTTATAAGGACCTTCGTGTAGCCCTCGACACGGCGATCGAACTTGTCGTAGGCCTCCGGCGCCTTGTCGATCGAAATCCTATGGCTCACGATCTTGCTCGGTTTTACCCGGCCCGCGATGATGAGATCGCGCAGATGCTCGTTATACCTCTTGACGGGGCACTGCCCCATGCCGACTGTCACGCTCTTGTCGAACAAATCCGCCATCGGCATGGCAAAAATGCCCTGCCGGGCCTGGTCGGATTTCGCACCCGGATCGGGCGCCAGATAGACACCGACAATGCCAATGTGGCCCGCGGGGTTCACGAGGCGCACCATGTTCCTCAACACCTGCGTGGCGTTTTCCTGTGAATATTCCTTGTCGTCACGCGCCTGATAGCCTACGGCATCGATGACGCAATCGACACCTGCGAGCTTTTCCTCGCCCGGATGCAGACGCTGCCGGAGTGGCGCCGAGTTCTTCCGCATGCGCATGACCTGTTCGACCGGGTCACCCTCGCGGATATTGATCGGCGTGGCACCCAGCTCCTTGGCCTTGGCCAGACGCTCCGGTATGAAGTCGATCACATAGACCTCTGCCGCCCCGCGAACAAACGAACTCAGGGCCGCCATCAACCCGACGGGGCCCGCTCCGAACACCGCCACACTCTTGCCTGCGCTGACATGCGCAAGCTCCGCACCGTAAAAGCCCGTCGGAAACACGTCGGCAAGCAGGATGAAATCGTCTTCCCACTCATCGAAGGGTTTGCCGGGCAGCTTCAGGCAATTGAAGTCGGCATTCGGCACAAGCACATATTCCGCCTGGCCGCCGCCATAGGACCCCATGCCCACATACCCATAGGCGGCATGCGCCTTCTGCTCATTCATCGTCAGACACATGTTCGTGTAGCCGCGATGGCAGTTGTAGCAATAGCCGCAGGCGATGTTGAACGGCATGACTACCCGGTCCCCCTTCTGGAAGCCCGTCACGGCACTGCCGATCTCGTCGATGATTCCCATGATTTCGTGGCCCACGCTCTGCCCGGGCCGCAGCGTGGTGCGTCCCTCGTACATATGCAAATCACTTCCGCATATGGCCGAAGTCGTGACCCGCACCAGCGCATCCTTCGGCCCGGTGATTCGGGGCTGCTTCTGTTCCTCGACGCGCACATTGCTCTCGCCTTCGAAAACGACCGCTTTCATAGTCACCTCGACAGTACTCGCAGATGGAAACGACAAGGCCGCTTGCGCGCTGCAAGCTGGACATCGATTGAGACCACCCGGGACAGGCGAAGTTGTGTCGAGTGATACTTAGGGGCATCCGACGCGCGGCACCGGGCGGCGCCGTCTGCCGTCGTGCGCGGTGGATAGGAAAGCGAAACAGGGGCCCGGGGATGCCGGCATCCCTGCCGGCATCCAGTCAGGTCTTGGGCAAGGTCACGCCGGTCTGACCCTGGTATTTGCCGCCACGATCCTGGTAGGAGGTTTCACACTCCTCATCGGCTTCGAAAAATATCACCTGCGCAACACCTTCGTTCGCGTAGATCTTGGCGGGCAACGGTGTCGTATTGGAAAACTCGAGCGTCACATACCCTTCCCATTCCGGCTCGAAGGGCGTCACATTCACGATGATGCCACAACGGGCATAGGTCGAGTTGTGAATGACAAGTCCGTTGGCGATGAAATTGTGATGGCGGGGGATTTCCAGATCGTAGACGGGCGCGCGGCCGGCCGGGACGATGGCCGAAATCGCTTCGAAGCGGCATGGTTCCGGCATGCGCCACGGACGCCCCGTGGTGCCATCGGCAAGACAGGCCGCCTCATGCCACATCCGCTGCCCGGGCACCAGCGCAAACGCCCCTCCCGCATCCGCCACGCGGCTTGCGACACCGAACCGGTCGAGCAGATGCTGGAGGCTCTCCACGGTCACGCGCGTGGCCGCCTGTATCCGGTCGGCACCGTCGAGCATGCCGCCGAGAAACGCCCACAGATCGGCGGCGCGTGCACGGAACACATGGGCCGGCACATCGTCGGCGGCACCCGCGCGCAGCCGCGCCGCAAAATGGCGCCCCGCTGCCGATGCGTCCGCCATGACCTCGCGGCCAAAACCGCCCAGGCGCCCGCCCACCGCAATGCGGTCACCGGGACCGAGTGATGCCAGCGGACGCCAGCCCGCTTCCGTCAGCAGCGGATGCTGCGCAGTCGCCTGCAACCGGTACCCGTTCGCCGTGCGCAACTCATAGACGTCATGCGTGCCGTGGCATGCCCACGCACTGACGGCCTGCGCGACGACACGGCGGCCGTCGAAGGCAAGCGTACGGCCAGGACGCCGCCACTCCTGTATCGGCAGGTAATCACCGGTCGTTGCATCCACCACCCGCGTATCACCGGTCACGCACTTTCCGAGACAGATCGTCAGCACCTTGCGTGGTATGCGGAAATATTCCACTGTCCTCGCCAGGGCGAAGGAATTGGGTGGAATGATGCAGACATCCCCGCGAAAATCGACGAAGCTGTTTGCATCGAAATTCTTCGGATCGACGATGGCCGAATTGATATTCGTGAAAATCTTGAACTCGTTGGAACAGCGTATGTCGTACCCGTAGCTCGAGGTACCATAGGAAACGAGGCGCTTGTCACCGCTCATTTTCACTTGCTGGGGCTCGAACGGATCAATCATCCCGCACTCGGCCACCATGCGCCGAATCCACTTATCCGATTTTATGCTCATAGCATCGGGCGTACGCCCGCCTCCTCCCCGCGTTCCAGCTTGTCACCCGCCGCGCCACGTGGCTCCCCGAGCCTGCCGCCGCCGGGATCCTTTGCGGGAAACCGTGCGGCGAAGCCAACGGGCCGCGCACCGGGCGACCGCCCCCTGCTCCCACGGAGATTCCGCGGGAGACACGCCAGCAGACGGTCAGGTGTTCTGAATCACGATATTCGGGAACTTCGTACTGAAATCCTTCTTCATCAGCGACATCTTGCCCGCTATGCGGCGGGCGATCTCGCGATAAATCTGGGCGATACGTCCATCCGGATCGGCGACGACCGTCGGCCGCCCGCTGTCGGCGTCCGAGCGGATGTGCAGATCCAGCGGCAAGGCGCCAAGGAAGTCCACCTCATACTGCTCAGCCATGCGCAGACCGCCGCCGGCGCCGAAGATGTGCTCCTCGTGACCGCACTGGCTGCAGATGTGCGTGCTCATGTTTTCGATGATGCCGATGACCGGGATCTCGACCTTCTCGAACATCTTCAGTCCCTTGCGTGCATCGAGGAGCGCGATGTCCTGCGGCGTCGTCACGATGACGGCACCGGTCACCGGGACCTTCTGGGCGAGCGTCAGCTGGATGTCGCCGGTGCCCGGCGGCAGATCCACCACCAGGTAGTCGACGTCATCCCAATTGGTGTCGCGCAGCAGCTGCTCGAGGGCCTGCGTCACCATCGGGCCCCGCCATATCATCGGCGTTTCTTCGTCGATGAGATAGCCGATCGACATCGACTGGACGTGGTAGCTCATGACCGGCTCCATGGTCTTGCCGTCCTTCGATTCGGGCTTGCTGTGCGACCCCAGCATGCGCGGCTGACTCGGCCCGTAGATGTCGGCATCGAGAATCGCCGCCCGCGCCCCTTCCGCGGACAGCGCAAGCGCCAGATTGACCGCCGTCGTCGACTTGCCCACGCCACCCTTGCCGGAGGCGACCGCGATGATGTTCTTGACGCCCGCAATGGGCTTCACGCCTTTTTGCACACCGTGGACGGCGATCTTGGAGTCGATGTTGATCTTCACGTCCTTGACACCGGGGACGGCGCGCACCTTTTCCTGCAATTTCGCCGCCAGGGCGTCACGGCTTCCCTTGGCGGGATAGCCCAACACGACATCCACCGTAACCTGGCCGCCGTCGACACGGATATTTTTCACGGCCTTGGCGCTCACCAGGTCCTGTTCGAGGTAGGGATCGATTACCTCCTTGAGTGCCGTTTCGACCTGCAGCTGCGAGACGTCCGCCATAATGTACCTCTCCTCAAAAACCAACCACACTTCTCTATAAGGGCACGGCTCATGCGCCGGACCCGCCACAATGGGGGACAGGGATCTGTCCTGCCGCAAATGCGTCATTATAGGGCCGGAGGGCCGGGAAACGCGACAGGCGCCGGCTGCGTCATCTAGGCGCCGGTGCCGCGACCTGTTACCCTTTTCGCCCCTTGGGGGGAATTATGCCGCAGAATCGAAAACTTCTCGTAACCAGCGCCTTGCCTTACGCGAACGGCCCGATCCACATCGGCCATCTGGTCGAGTACATCCAGACCGACGTCTGGGTGCGCTATCAGCGCCTGCGGGGCCACTCCTGCACCTATGTGTGCGCCGATGACACCCACGGCACCCCCATCATGCTCAAAGCCGAGCAGGAGGGCGTCACGCCGGAGGCCCTGATCGGCCGTGTGGGACAGGAACACGCACGGGATTTTGCCGACTTCGCCATCTCGTTTGACTATTTCGGCTCGACCCATTGCCCCGAAAACGAAAAACTCGCGCAAGACGTCTACGAGCGCAGCCGGCGGGGCGGGCACATCACGACGCGGGTCGTCGAGCAGGCCTTCGACCCGGTCAAGAACCTCTTCCTGCCGGACCGTTTCATCAAGGGCACCTGCCCCCGCTGCCACAGTCCGGACCAGTACGGCGACTCCTGCGAGGTGTGCGGTGCAACCTATGCGCCGGCCGACCTCGAAAACCCCGTTTCAGCCTTGAGCGGCGTCACACCGATCACGAAGTCCTCCGAGCACCACTTCTTCCGGCTCGCCGATTTCGCAAGCTCTTTGCGCGCCTTCACGGAAGCCGGCTCCCTCCAGCCAGAGGCCGCCAACAAACTGCGTGAGTGGCTCGATACGGGTCTTACCGACTGGGACATCAGCCGCGATGCGCCCTATTTCGGCTTCTCCATTCCGGGCGCGCCCGACAAGTTCTTCTATGTCTGGCTCGATGCGCCCATTGGCTACATCGCCACGCTCTGGCGGCTGCTGAACATCCGCACTGGCCGCGCACTGTCGCTTGAGCAGGCGCGGGCGGCCTGGGGCGAATACGAGATCCATCATTTCATCGGCAAGGACATCCTCTATTTCCATGCGCTGTTCTGGCCCGCCATGCTCGAGGCCGCAGGGCTTGCGCGGCCCCGCGCCATCCATGTGCATGGATTCCTGACCGTAAACGGAAAAAAGATGTCGAAGTCGCGCGGCACGTTCATCACCGCGCGGGAATACCTGGAACATCTGCCGGCCGAGTATCTGCGCTATTACCTGGCCGCGAAGCTCGGCAGTCATATCGAAGACATCGACCTCAACTTTGATGACTTTCGTGCCCGCATCAACGCCGATCTCGTCGGCAAACTCGTCAATATCGCCAGCCGTTGTGCGCAGCTGCTGACGCGTTTCGCCGACGGCCGGCTCGCCGACCAGTTGCCGGACATGCCGCTCTTTCACGAGTTCATTGCGGCCGGCAACGCCATTGGCGAGCACTACGAGCGGCGCGAATACAGCCGCGCCGTCAAGCTCATCATGGAACTCGCTGATCGCGCCAACCGGTATGTCGACGAAGCCAGGCCCTGGGAAATGGGCCGCGATCCGCAAAAGCGCATGGCGCTGCGCGGCATCTGTACGCAAGCGCTGAACCTTTTCCGTATCCTGATGGCTTATCTCCAGCCGATACTGCCCGTCACGGCCGCGCGTGTCGCAACCTGGCTGTGCGCCATCGATCTGACGTTCGAATCCGTGCATGCGCCGCTCGTGGGCCATACGATTGCGCCCTACGAGCACCTGATGCGGCGCATCGAGGACAAGGATCTGGCCTGGATCGGGGCGCCTGCCAACGGGGCCAGCCAGGCAAGGCCCAAAGTGGCGCAGGCGGCGGCCGAGGAACAGGCGCCTGCCGCCACGACACCGGCATCGCCGACCATCGGCATCGCCGATTTCAGTCGTGTCGATCTGCGCGTCGCCGCCGTCGTCGACGCGCAATTGGTCGAGGAGGCCGACAAACTCCTGCGGCTTACGCTCGATCTGGGCGACGGGCGCCCCCGCATCGTCTTTGCCGGCATCCGGCGGGCCTACGACCCGCAGACACTGATCGGCCGCCACGTGATCTGTGTGGCCAATCTGGCACCCCGGAAAATGCGCTTTGGCGTCTCGGAAGGCATGGTGCTGGCAGCCGGTGATGGCCAGGATATTTTTCTTCTCGGCGCAGACGCCGGGGCCAGACCCGGCATGCAGGTCCGCTAAACCGCGCGCCTGAACCGCATCCGGCCGGGCACTGCCGGGGCGGCCGGGTTGCCACGGCCCGATCCGGCGCCTACGATAAACCGCCGCGCAAGCGTGACCGCACCCATGTCTCAACGCCCCGTCATAAGCATCCAGTCCATCATGCGGATCCTGCCGCAGAGCCAGTGCGGCCAGTGTGGCTTTGCCGGGTGCTGGCCCTATGCCCGGGCGATCGTCCGCGGCGAGGCCCCGCCGGACCTCTGTGCGCCAGGCGGCATGACGACGGCTACAGCGCTCGCAGCCCTCCATGCGGGATCCGGCCCCATGGCGCACGCCGGCGCCCCAAAGCCCGCGCAACGCCCCCTGGAGACACTCGGCATCAACGTCCATGAGTGCATCGGCTGCGGCCGCTGCCTGCCTGTCTGTCCTGTCGACGCCATCGCCGGGGCAGTTGGATTCCTGCACGCCGTGCTGGCGGATTCCTGCACCGGGTGCCAGCTGTGCCTTGCCGCCTGCCCGGCCGACTCTTTCGTTCCGGCCCCCGGGGAATGCAGGGCCTGCGCTGCCACGGCCCGGTACCGGTACCGGTACGCACGCAAACGCAGGCGCCTTGCGCGCGCGCTGCGCCCCGAATCCAGGCGCGTCGCCACCGCGCGAAAGCAGCGCGAAATCACCGAGGCGCTGGAGCGCGTCCGCAAGCGTCGCGGTTGGCAAGCGGCGCCCCCGACTCTAGAATAGGTCGCCTGACTTATAAGTATCGCTTGACTCAGTAAGGAGACCCCATGTCTGGACATTACCCCTTCAGCGGCAGGGCCAACCGCGTCACCGTTTTTGGCTTTTTCGAGAGGAATCTCCTGAGCCTTCAGCTTCAGGAGCAGTACTACAAGTGGTGGTACGATCTGGCGAAAAACTTCATCGCGCAAGATGCCGGTCTCAAGGCCGCCCGTGGCGTCGACTTCGAACACTACCCTTACGGACAGCACGCGGAACGCAACTTCCATCTGCACGACTATAAATGGGCCACCGCCATGATTGATCTCGGCGCCCTGATCGACAAGGTCATCTTGCCCAAGATGAGCGACGAGCAGCAGCACAAAGTCGAGCATGACCACGAAATCATGCTGAAGGGGCTCCTTGCGCAACGCGAAAAGGCGCCACGCCCGGAGCCGCCCGAAGTCGGCCGCTATCGCCACGTCTAGACGCGGCCGGATCCGTCTTGGGCCGGCGGCACGCGAAGAGGTGTTCGCACGGCTCAAGGCGGCCAACCCGCAACCGCAGACGGAACTCGTCTACGGCTCGCCTTTTCAGCTGCTGATTGCGGTCATGCTGTCGGCGCAGGCAACCGACCGCAGTGTCAATGCCGCCACCAAGACCCTGTTTGCCGTGGCCCCGGATCCCTGGCGCATGCGCGCACTCGGGCCAGACGGGCTCAAACGCCATATCTCCTCGATTGGCCTGTACAACACCAAGGCCGCCCATATCCTGAAGACCTGCGCGCGCCTGATTGAGCGGCATGGCGGCATGGTGCCCCCCGACCGCGAAGCCCTCGAAGCGCTCCCCGGGGTCGGCCGCAAAACGGCCAACGTCGTCCTGAACACCGCATTCGATCAGGAGACAATCGCCGTGGATACGCATATTTTTCGGGTCGCCAACCGGCTGGGCCTTGCGCCCGGGCGCACGGTCCGGGAGGTTGAAGACCGGCTCCATCGCGTCGTCCCGGCAGCCTACCGGCGCCATGCGCATCATTGGCTCATCCTCCACGGCCGGTATACCTGCAAGGCCCGCAAGCCATTGTGCGGCCAATGCGTTCTCTTTGACTTGTGCACATATGGGGATAAAGTAACCCCATGGATGCACGAAAAGTGGCCACCGGACTCGATCGCGGCCCCCAGCCGCGGGCCGCGCTCGCGGTCGGCGCGGTCGAAAAGGCGTTAAGCCGCGCCGGACTGGCATCGGCCCGTTCCGTCATCCTGTTTTTGAGCCACCACTTTGCCAAGGATCCGCAACCGGCGCTCAAGGCGGCCGCCCGCGCGGCCGGCTGCACACAGATCGTCGGCTGCACGGCCGGCGGGGTGCTGACGGAAGCGGAATGGGTGCTCGACGCGCCGGCGGCCGCCGCGCTCGTGCTGGGCGGTGAAGCCCGCCTGGAGCGCCCCACGCCTTTCGACGAGGATCCCGTATTGAGTCTCGCCACACCGGCAAGCCTGACGGCCTCGTGGCTGGACGAACCCTACTCCCGGATCGGGTGCGTGGCCGGCGACATCACCGGACGTGGACCGTTTCGCGTCTGGGCGGGCGGCCGCGTACGCGAGGACGGACCCGTTGAAGTGGCCGTGCGCGGCATACGGGGCGTGATCCGCGCCTCACAGGGTGTGCGTGCACTGACTTCGCCGATCGAAGTGGCGGAGGTCCACGACTACGACGTCCTGAAGCTCGGCCATTATCCGGCGCTGAACGTGCTGGTCCAGTCGCTCCCGATCGGGGTCCGGGAAATGGACCGCATTCCCTTGCACCTCATCATGGGCGGCATTACCTTCGGCGACCCGACGACGGCGATCCGCGACGGACGCTACCGGCTCAATCACATCGTGGCGGCCAACTTGAGCGAACAGTCCATCACCTTCGCGGAACGCCTGAGCCGGGGCGAACGTCTTTTCTGGGCCATGCGGGACACCATCGCCGCGCAACGCGACATGCGCGCCACCCTGGAACGGGGGGCGCATGAACTGAAGGAGGAACCGGATTTCCTGCTGCTTTTCCCCTGCGCCGGCCGCGGTCCCCACTTTTACGGGGAAAAGGATCTCGACCTCGAGCTCGTCAGGCACCGCTTCCCCGGGATCCCCATCATCGGCGTCTACGGCAATGGCGAGATCGGGCCGCTCGATGAGAATAACCACCTCTACCAGTACTCGGCGGTCATGGGGCTCTTCCGTTTCGAGGAGCACCACTGATGTGGTCATCGGACCGCGGCACCCTGCGCAAGGTGTTTCTTTCCGGCTGGCAGAACTTCCGGTGCCAGCGGCCCCTGACCGGGGCGGAGAGCCTCGTGGTCGAGGCGCTGCTTGCGCACCCGGAATACCAGGCCCTGATGGAGCGGGAGGAAGACGCCCTCTGGGCCGACATGGAGCCGAACCCGTTTTTGCATATGAGCCTGCACATCGCCCTGAATGAACAGCTGGCAACCGACCGGCCGTCGGGGGTACGGGCCGTGTATGCGCAGCTGCGCGAAGAGAACGGGGACGCGCATACCGCGCAGCACCTGATGATGGAGGGCCTGGCCGAGACCCTCTGGGAGGCACAAAGGGCGGGGCACATGCCCGACGAACAGGCCTACCTCCAGCGCCTTCTACGACTTGCCGGCGATATGGCGGCGCCATCCGGCGACCGCTAGACCAAGAACGGGGGCGGGTTATTGCAAACCGCTCGCGGAGGGAGTACATAGAAGACCATGAAATTCGCCAACACCGCCGACGCCATACATAAGTCGCACAGAAACGATGCGATGGCCGGGGTCTATTGAGACCCCTTTTTTTTGCAGTCAATTCCCGTCCACACAGCTGGAGACAACATGGATATCGACATCCATAAGCCGGAAGACAACAAGACAGACCCCGAACCTCCCGAACGGAGCTTCCTTCTTGGCCTGCGGCAGGCGAAGGAGGAACGATGCTAAATGCTGTCAACGCCGTGATGGACGCGCATTTCCTGACACCGGCAGGCGTGGCGCCCAATGCGCCGCCCGCCCACACTGCCCGCCGCAACGACGCACCGGTCCGCTATCTCGTTTCCGGCAAATATCGGCTCTATCCCTTCGACAAGGACGCGAAACCCTACTTCGATGAAGCGGTGGCCCGGCTCGGGGTGGCGCTGTCGGATTACAGTTTCGCCAATAACGTCATCTGGCTCTGCCAGGCAAGCGGGTTTTACCAGATCATCGAAGGGTGCTTTTGCCTTTTCGGGCTCTCCGGCAACGGACTGACCATGCTGCTGCCACCGCTCGGCGAACCGGCACGGCAAAAGCGCGCGCTGAAGATCTGCGTGCGCATCATGGACCAGTACAACCCCTCGCCTTACCAGGCAAGGCTCGACTTCGTCTACAAGGATTTCCTGAAGGTTCTCGATCAACACGACGACGGGACCCCGCTCATCAACGGGGAAGGGTGGCATGTCGAGGTGACAAACCCCGATTACATATACCGGACCTCGGACCTGATCGAACTGAAGGGCAACGCCTTCAAGACGAAGCGTAACGAAATCAACCAGTTCCGCCGCGCCTATCCCAATCACGAGCTGGTCCCGTTTGCCCACCGGCACCGGGACGCGGCGCGTACGCTCGTCAATACATGGACCGAGAACCGCATCCGGGCGTTGCCCAACGGCTCCCTGGAAGACTTCCTCTACAACCTCGAACTCGAGCGCAAGGCCATCAACCGGACCATCGCCCTCTACGAAGAGCTGGGCCTCGAGGGCCTGTGCCTCTTCATCGATGGCGTGCTGGAGGGCTTCACCTTCGGTGAGCGGCTCAATGGCGATGTGGCCAACGTCCTGATCGAGAAGACAAACTTCCATATCCAGGGTGCGGCGCAATATCTCTTCCGCGAGTTCACGAAGGTCTTTGCCGATTCCACCTACATCAATGTCGGTGACGACCTGGGGTTTGAGAACCTGCGCCGCGTCAAAATGAGTTACCGGCCGGCCATGTTCGGCGAGAAAATCATCCTGCACCGGCGCCTCCCGGCTGAATGATACGGCACGGCGTGCCCGGCGACCTCGAGGGCCTCATGGCCCTCGAACGCCGGTCTTTTGGTCCGCATGAGGGGCTGTTCAGCCGCCGCCAGATCAAGCGGCTGCTGGCAAGCCCGACCGCTGCGTGGTTCATATACGGCGACTATTGGGGCGCCTGTTGCATGCTGATAAGCGCCAACGGACGCGCGCGCTGGGGACGCCTTTATTCCCTTGCCGTGGATCCCGCCCACCGCCAGCAAGGCATCGGGCGCAAGCTCGTGCAGGCAGGCCTGGCCTGGCTCGGGAGTCAGCACGTCAGCGGCTGCCGCGCGGAAGTCAAGGCGGGCAATGCATCCGCCCGGCATCTCTATGAATCGCTTGGTTTCACGGAGGTGGAGGGGCTTCCGCATTATTACGGACTTGGCGGACACGGACTGCGGCTTACGAAGAAATTGGACAGCCCTTCCTGAGCACGCCGGCCGCCCCCGTGCCCTGACCGCCGGCAGACTGCCCAGGCCCGGGATCCCGCAGACGCCCAGGCGCGGGCCACGATCCCGGACGCAGGCGTTTGCGGCAATGCCCGCGGACCCCGCAGGAAGGGGTCGCTATTTGCCGGAGTTCAACGCAAAGCGCAGGAAGAAGTGCGAACCGCCGCCGGGCCTTTCTGCGTACCCGATGGCGCCACCGTGCTTTTCCGCAATCACGCGCGCGACACTGAGCCCGATCGGGGCCAGGGGAGCGGCCTGTTCGTCCATACAGAGGGCGCTGAAGAGATAGGGACGGACACTTGCGGGGATCGGCAAGCCACAATCCCGCACAGACAGGATGCCCATGCCGTCGTGCACCGAAACGGCGAGCTCCACGGTGCTTTGGGGCGGCGACAGATGAATCGCGTTCGCCACCAGATTGGTGGCCGCCCGCAACAGGAGATTGCGGTCACCGTACACGAAGGCCTGCTGGTTGCAGGGATCCAGCGCGAGATGAACACCGTGACTCGCCGCATAGTCCCGTTCCGCCGCCAGGGTCTCTGCCGCGATCTGGCCAAGATCCAGGCGCTCAGGCCGAATCGGCCAATGTTCGATCTGCCGGTGGTCGATGTCGAGAATGTCTTCCACCACGCGGGTCAGCCGCGAGAGATTGTTACGGGCTATGCGCAACAGATCGTGCTGTTCGCGTCCGGCGCTCGCTGGCAGACCCTCCCCCAGGAGACTCAGGGCGGCGCTGGTGGCGGCAAGCGGCGTCTTCAATTCGTGATTCAACGTCGACAACAGATCGTGCCGCAGCCGTTCGTGGCGCTTGCGCTGGCTTATGTCCCGCGTGATGCCAACCAGGTGAACGCGATCCCCGCACGAAAGGCTGCACAATCCCACTTCCATCGGGAACAGCGTGCCGTCCCGGCGCATCCCCGTCACCTCGAGACCGAATCCGATCATCGCACCGCCCGGTTCGCGATTCGCCGTGTTGGCCTGCAGGAGCATGGCGTAATCGCCCTCTTCGGCCGCCGGCACCAGCAGGGAGAACGGCTGGCCCACGAGCTCCTGCTCGTTGTAACCAAAGATCCGCAACGCCTCCCGGTTGGCCGACCGCAGCATGCCGTCGGGGTCGAGCGTCACAATACCCTCTTGGACATTGTCCATGATCGCGCGCAGATACTGCTCGCGTTGCGCGGCCAGGGCGGCTGCGCGGGCATGCTGCTGCGCTTCCCGCCGGAGATCCTCGTTCAAGCGCCCGCTCACCACCGCCTCGCTCTCCAGGCGGACGATGAATTCCCCGTTCGCCAGCTGAAGCCGCAAGGCCTGTTCGAACAGGCGGCTCATGCGGCGGGCGGCAAGGAGCGTGATCCCCAAAAACAGCAAAGCCACGACCGCCATCGCCTGATGAAGGGCGTCCCCCATCAGGAAAAGCCGCAATACGAGCGGCAGGACGCCTGGCAGGACGAACAGGCAGGCAACCGAAAAAACCGGAATGAAACCGACCACCAACGCGGCCGTCACCGCCGTCAGCATCAGAAAAATGAAGATTTGCGGAACCAGGCCGGCGGGCAGGAGCAGAAAGGCCGCAAGACCCCAGACGGCGCCGGCCGCGAACGCCGTTACCGCGTAGCGCCGTTGCCACAGGGCGGCCTCGGGCGCGGGATTGCGCCGATACCCACGCCAGAGCGCGTAGCGTATGCCGGCCACGGCGCAGGCGGCGCAGCCCCACGAGGCCAACCGCCAGAGAGGCACCGCACCCCATTCGACGAGACCGAGAATGGCGATATTGAGCATCGCCACCAGCAACCCCGTCGGCAGGCTCTCGTACAGGAGCCGGACCTGCCCTTCGCGGAACCTTCCCGCTCGCTCGCGGGACGGCTCCTCAGTCTGAGCGTCGTTGCCCCCCACATCCACTCCCCTGCGCCGTTCTGCGCAAAGAGGCTGCAAGGGATGTGCCAGAGACGCCGGACCGAAAGCCGGGGGTCAGCGCTTCAGGCGCGCGTATGTCCGCAGTCTGAGTGCCGCCAGCCGGATGAAACCGCTGGCGTCGGCCTGATTGTAGCGCCCGCCGTCGTCCTCGAACGTGGCAATGTGCGGATCGAACAAGGAATCGCTGCTCGAATCGCGGCCCACGACGCTCACCTGCCCCTTGAAGAGCTTGACGCGGACGCGGCCGTTGACATTTTTCTGCGAACTATCAATGAGTTGCTGCAGCAGTTCGCGCTCGGGGCTCCACCAGTAGCCGTTGTAGATGAGACTTGCGTAGCGGGGCATCAAGTCGTCCTTCAGATGGGCCACTTCCCGGTCCAGCGTGATGGATTCGATGGCCCGGTGCGCCTTCAGGAGGATCGTGCCCCCCGGCGTTTCGTAACAGCCGCGGGACTTGATCCCGACATAACGATTCTCCACGAGATCCAGGCGGCCGATCCCATGCAGTCCCCCCAGACGATTCAGGGTGGCCAGTACACCCGCCGGCGTCATGGGGGTGCCGTCGACCGCCGTCACATCGCCACGCGCATAGGTCAACTCGACGATCTGCGGCACATTGGACGCCTCTTCCGGAGCCCGCGTCCAGCGCCACATGTCCGCGTCCGGCTCACGGCCCGGGTCTTCCAGTGGTCCGCCTTCATAGGAGATGTGCAGAAGATTCGCATCCATCGAATAGGGCGATTTCTTGCCGCGCTTGTACTCGACGGCAATCTGATGGGATTCCGCGTAGGCCAGCAGCTTTTCCCGCGAGGTGAGATCCCACTCCCGCCAGGGCGCGATGACATGGATCTCGGGGTTCAGCGCATAGTAGCCGAGCTCGAACCGCACTTGATCGTTGCCCTTGCCGGTGGCCCCGTGCGCCACCGCGTCGGCACCGGTCTGGCGGGCGATCTCGATCTGCCGCTTCGCGATCAGGGGGCGCGCGATCGACGTACCGAGGAGATATTCACCCTCGTAGATCGCGTTGGCGCGGAACATCGGAAACACGAAGTCACGGGCGAACTCTTCCTTCAGGTCTTCGATGAAGATCTCGCGCACCCCGGCGCTTTGCGCCTTGGCGCGGGCCGGCTCGACCTCCTCTCCCTGGCCGATGTCCGCCGTAAACGTGACCACCTCGCACCCGTAGTGCTCCCCGAGCCACTTCAGGATCACCGAAGTATCGAGACCACCCGAATACGCCAAAACGACCTTTTTTACCTTCGCCATCGCAGCCCCTAGGTTTTGGCCGGACGCGCCGTGCGCCGTAGCCGCGCGAGCAGCCGCCGTGCCATGTCACCAAACAGTTCCGTCTGCGTCGGATGCGGATGGATCGCGTGCGCCACCTGCTCCAACGTCAGTTCCCCGCTCACCATCATGACACCTTCGCCGACGAGCGTGTCGGCATGATGCGCCAGATAGTGGACACCCAGGATGCGGTGCGTGGCCTTGTCCGCGACGAGCTTGATGAAGCCTTCCGTCTCGCCGACCATCATCGCCTTGGCATCTATGGAGAAGGGCGCCTTGATCTCGACCGGATCAAACCCCTGGGCGCGCGCACGGCCGGCCGTAAGCCCGACGAACGCCGCCTGCGGACGCGTGAAAATGACACCGCAATCCTTGCCTTCCTCGTAGGCGGCCGCATGACCGAGCATCGTCTCGGCGGCGACCCGCCCCTGCTGTCCGGCCGTATGCGCGAGCATGTACCCGCCAATGACGTCCCCGACCGCAAAGATATGCGGCACATTCGTGCGGCACTGCGCGTCGACTGCGATTACGCCTTTGTCGACGCGCACCCCCGCCGCGTCGAGCTTGAGCGGGGCTGTCACCGGACGCTTGCCGGTGGCCATCAAGACATGATCGCAGGCGATCGTGTGTTCCTGGTCCCCGCTCCGGTAGACGAGCGACATCTTTCCCGGCGTACCGCCCATGCTGCGCACTTCGGCGCTCGTGATGATGGTCATGCGCTTCTCGGCCGCGAGCAGGGCGCCGAGATCCCGGGCGACATCCTCTTCGACTTCCGGCAGCACGCGCTCACGCGCCTCCAGCACCGTCACTTCGCAGCCGAAATCGGCGAAGATCTGGGCCATCTCCAAACCGATCGCGCCCGCGCCGATGATGGCGAGCCGCTTGGGCGCCTGTGTCAGGTTCCAGACATTATCAGAGGTCAACACCCCTTCGCCGGTAGCCCCCGGTATCGGCGGCACGAAAGGCGGCGCACCGGTCGCAATGACCGCGGCCGCAAAAGTCACCCGCTTGCCCTGCTGGCCGCCGCGATCGGGGCCGCGGACGTAGGGATCCGTCCCGGGCGCATCCACGATGATGGCGCTGTGGTCCGAATCGAAATACGCGAATCCCTGCCGCACGTCGATACGCACACCCTTGTCGGTCTTCAGGGCCATGTTGCCGCGCGACTCCAGTACGCGCCGCCGCATCTGGTCGAGTCCCGCCCAGTCGAGCACCGGCGCCTGGCTGACGAGACCGATGCCCGCATCATGCCGCTGATCGCGCAACCGGTCGGCTGCCGCCCGCCAGGCCTTCGACGGGATGCATCCGCGCCACAGGCATTCACCGCCCGGCAAAGGCGCGTCATTGACCATGATCACACGCTTGCCGTAATCGGCGAGCTCGCGGGCACAATCCTCGCCCCCGGGGCCGCCGCCGATAACGAGCACGTCGCAATCGTACTGTGCGCCGAAGGCGACCGGCGCCACCGTGGCGGCTGGCACTGCCGCGGCCCGCGCCGGTGCGGCCGCACCGAGCCAGCCTGGATCTTCCACCTGTGCCTTGAAGGTGTTCAGGAATTTGGCCGCCTCGGCACCATTGACGATACGGTGGTCGGCCGTAATGGTCACCGGCATCCCCTGTGGCTGCGTGCTGGCAATGGCAAAGATCGCCGATGTGCCGGGCACCGGGATGGCGTCGAACTGCGCGACGCCCAGCATGCCCATATTGGAGATGGTGAACGTGGGATTGGAGTATTCGTCGGGTTTGAGGCGCTTTTGCCGGGCCCGCGCCACCAGATCCTTCCACTGGCGGTTCAGCTCGTCGGCACTGCGGTGCAATACGTCGCGGAGCACCGGGACCACGAGCCCCATTCCCTCGGTTTCGACGGCAAGGCCGACATCGATCTGCGACCGCTCGACGATCCGGTCCTCATGCTGATAGACCGCGTTGATGCGCGGATGCTGCGCAATGGCCCGCGCGGCCGCCATGGCCAGCAGCACGGTGAGCGACAGGCCACGCGCCTTCGCCGCGGCGCCAAGCGCCGCCGGCTGGATATAGACCGTGACGCGGAACAAAGGCATGGACAGCGAATATTCCATGTTCTGGCTTACGGCCTTTTCCATGCTGTCCATGGGCCGGCCCGCACCCGGCACCTGAAACAGCCGTTTGGCGGAGACCTTCGGCGCGCCGGCACCGGCCACGTCGATACCGAGGATCACACCGCCAGGACCCGTGCCGCTCAAGCTGTTGATGTCGACTCCGTGGGCCCCGGCGAGCTGCCGGGCGTAGGGTGTCGCCTTGCCGCGGGCCGGCCGCGGAGCCGGCGTCGCGCCATGCGGCATGGCCGGCGCGCGCGTCTTTGGCAGCGCACTGCCGGCCGGCACCGGCGCCACCGGGAGCTTCACCTCGGGCTTTGCCGCGGGCGCCGATGCAGGCGCCGCCCTGTCGACTACCTGGCCCTTGTCCGCCACCAGGTAGGCGATCGGGGTGCCCACCGGCACCACGGCGCCGACTGCCGCCAGGGGTCCTGACAGGTAGCCTTCCCGGAAGACCTCGACATCCATGATCGCCTTGTCGGTCTCGACAGTGGCGACGATGGTGCCGCGCGCCACGAAATCCCCGATCGACTTCTCCCACGACACGACCGTGCCTTCCGTCATGGTATCGGAGAGCTGGGGCATCTTGACTGGCTGACCATCGGGCGCATGGCTCGGGGCCGGGTCCGGATCGGCCACCTTGGGTTCGGATGCCGGCGAGGACCCGTCTTTCACCACCTCATCGGCACCCGCCACCAGGTAGGCGATCGGGGTGCCCACCGGCACCACGGCGCCGACTGCCGCCAGGGGTCCTGACAGGTAGCCTTCCCGGAAGACCTCGACATCCATGATCGCCTTGT
>JAJYDN010000001.1:0-134614 GCA_021777535.1 Pseudomonadota bacterium | reverse complement strand
TGGCGACGATGGTGCCGCGCGCCACGAAATCCCCGATCGACTTCTCCCACGACACGACCGTGCCTTCCGTCATGGTATCGGAGAGCTGGGGCATCTTGATGAGGAACGCCTCGGCCATGAACCTCGTCCTTAAAAAAAATAGAAATTGTGCGCGTAAGCGCGCTTGCCGGACCGGTTAGACGCGACCCAGAACCTTGAGAGCCGCCGCCAGTACGTCATCCGCATTCGGAATGGCCGCCTTCTCGAGCTGGCGGGCATACGGCACCGGGACATCAGCCGCATGCACGCGCACGGGTTGCGCATCAAGGGCAAAGAAGCACTCTTCGTTGATCACCGAGATGATTTCCGCGCCCACGCCAACCGCTGCCTCATCTTCTTCGGCCACCACCACCTTGTGCGTCTTTTCGACGGAACGCCGGATGGTGTCGCGGTCGATCGGCTTTAACGCACGCAGATCGATGACTTCGGCGGATACGCCCATGCTCGCCAGCTTTTCTGCCGCAGCGAGGCAGAGATGGACGCTGTAATTGTAGCCTACCAGGGTGATGTCGGACCCGGTCCGCACGACCTCCGCACCCTCCAAAGGCCGGAAGACCTCGTGGTCTGGCACCTCACCCCGCATGTTGTACATGCTCTCGTGCTCGATGATGATCACGGGATCATTGCACCGCACCGCCGACTTCAGCATCCCGTAGGCATCCAGCGGGCCCCGCGGCGTGACAACGCGCAGGCCGGCCGTACTCATGAACATGCGCGCAAGCCGCGCCGAGTGCTGGGCCGCCAGCTGGTGCGCGGTGCCGCCCGGCGTACGCATGACGATCGGACAGCTCACGCGCCCGCCCGACATGTAACGGATCTTGGCTGCGGCATTGATGAGCGTATCGAGCGCCAGCAGGGCGAAATTGATGGACATGATCTCGATGATCGGGCGCACGCCCGCCATCGACGCCCCGATACCGATACCGGTATAGGAGTTTTCGGAAATGGGCGTATCGATGATCCGCTCCGACCCGTACTTCTGATAGAGGCCGGAAGTCGCTTTATAGGTGCCGCCTGCGACACCGATGTCTTCACCCATCGCAATGACGAGAGGATCATGGGCCATCTCTTCGTCGTGGGCCCGGCGGATCGCTTCCCAGTAGGCAATCTCAGCCATTTTGATCACTCCTCAAGGGCCCGATCCACTGGGGATTGGGATTATCGTCAAGACAGTATTTCGTCAACTCTTCCACCCGCGGCTCCGGGCTCTCCTCGGCGAACCGGATCACGTCGTTCTCGATCTCTTCCTGGACAGATTTCTCGAGGTCTGCCATGTCGGCATCGGTTATGACACCTGCCTTCTTCAGCCGCTCGCCGTAGATCTTGATCGGATCCCGCGCCGCCCATGTCCGTTCCTCTTCCTTCGAGCGGTACGCATTGGAGTCCGACATGGAATGCCCGCGCTGGCGATAGGTGAGAAATTCGATGAAATAAGGACCGTTGCCGCCGCGCACATGCTTGATGGCAGTCTTGGCGGCACTCATCACCGTATCGATATCCTGGCCGTCATGCTGACTGCTCTTGATATTGTAGGCAGCGGCACGCTTGTACTGGTCGACCACGGCCGTCGAGCGGTCGATGCGTGTGCCAATGGCGTACAGGTTGTTTTCGCACACGAACAGGACCGGCAGCTTCCAGACCGACGCCATGTTGAGCGTCTCGTGGAACGTACCCTGGTTGTTCGCACCATCACCGAGGAAGCAGATCGAGATCTGGTCCGTCTTCTTCAACTTGCAGGCCATGGCGAGACCGGCCGCGAGGGGAAACGGTTGTCCCACCAGCGCGTAGCCGCCCATGAAGTTCACGGTGGGATCGAAGATATGCATCGAACCGCCACGTCCGCGGCTCGAACCCGTCTCCTTGCCATAGAGTTCGGCCATCACTTCACGGGCCGGCGCACCGGCCTTGATCGCGTGAATATGGTCGCGGTATCCGGTAATGACGTAGTCATGGCCGCAGCGGGCCGTTTCCAGCACGCCGGTCGCCACCGCTTCCTGTCCTGAATAAAGATGAAGGAAGCCGCCGATCTTGCGCTCCATATAGGCCTCGAAAGACCGCTCCTCGAATCGCCGGAAAAAAATCATTTCGCGCAATAGACGCGTCTGATCGCTTGCTTTCATCTCTACCTTAAAGAATCCATGGAGGGTTAACCGAACCCCGGGACGCCGCACCGGGGAATGTGCCGGACCCAAGTGCGGGGGTATGATCAGGGTTTTACGAGAAGAGGTCAAGGCAACGCCATGCTCACGCTCCCCAAGCCCCGCCTGCGTTACCGCGCCCCCAAAGACCTCGCCGCGCGGGCCGATCACCTCGATCACATCGCCCTGCTGGTCCCGGTGGGCGCCAATCTGGCCGCATTGCCCTGGGGGACCACGCTCGCCGCGCGGTTCCGGGCGCGGAAACTGGCGGCGACGTCCGGCGAGACGGTGATCCTGGAGGCGCCCAATGCGCGCGGCACCACCGTGGCGGTAGGCTTCGTCGGTGACGACACCGAACCCTTCCGTCTGCATGAGATGGCACGCCAGCTTGCCGCATTCAAGGATCACTGCCGCACCGTGGGGCTCGCCACCGCCGGCCTGAACGGGGCCCGCGCGGAACAGGCGGTTGACGCCCTCTCCGGCGCCGCGCTGGCGCGTGCGCCCCTGCCGTCCATGCGGACCACGCGCAAGCCGCCCGTCCAGCCGTCGTTCGAGGTGTTCGGACCCTCGGCGGGCGCCGCCCGCACACACGCTGCCGCGCAGGGCAATCATCTGGCCCGGGCATTGACCGCGCTGCCGGGCAACCATCTCACGCCGGCGAGCTACCGCGGGCACATCCAGAAACTTGCCCGGGAAAACGGCTGGCGCTACCGCTTTTATGACGAAAAGAAACTGGCCGGTCTGGGCGCGGGGGCGTTTCTTGCCGTGACTCAGGCCGACCAGCGGGGCGCCGGCATCGTTCATCTCCGCTATGCGCCGCCCCGGCGTCCCACGCGGACGCTCGCCCTGGTCGGCAAAGGCATCTGCTTCGACACCGGCGGCGTCAACATCAAGACGGCGCGCCACATGTACAACATGCACGAGGATATGGAAGGCAGCGCCGTGGCGCTCGGTACGCTGCTTGCGCTGACTGCGCTCAAGGTGCCGTTTGCCATCGATTGCTATCTCGCCATCGCTGAAAACGCGGTGGGCCCGCGCGCCTACCGGCCCAACGATGTCGTGCGCGCGCTAAACGGCACGACCATAGAGATCGTCCACACCGATGCCGAAGGGCGGATGGTGCTGGCCGACACGCTCACGCTGGCCAGCCGCAGCCGGCCCGACCTCATCATTGATTACGCGACACTCACCGGCGCGTGCGTCTATGCGCTCGGCACCCGCATGAGCGGCGGCTTCAGCAACCGCCGCGAGTATGTGTCCGCCATGCTGACGGCCGCCACCGCAAGCGGCGAGCGCGTCTGGCCATTCCCGCTGCCGGATGATTACGAGGCCGAGCTGAAAAGTGATGTGGCCGACATCCGGCAGTGCACGCTCGAGGGCGAGGCCGACCATATCCTTGCCGCCCTCTTCCTCAAGCGCTTCGTCGCCCCCGAAACGCCATGGCTCCATCTGGATCTCGCGGCAGGCCGCCACCGGGGGGGTCTCGGACTCGTGCCCACGGATGTGTCGGGCTTCGGGGTGCGGTTCACCTTGTCCTTGCTCCTCGATCAGGCGCTTGCGTGGTGATCCCGGGCGGCACCCTGCGACGTTCCCCTAGATTTCCCGGCCCCCGGGGGGTAATATGCCTCGCCTGAATCGAGGCCTGCCATTGGGCGCCTCGATCCTGATTTTATCAAGCGCCCCAACCATGGGCGCTTTATATTTTTGGGGGCCTCATGGCGACTGACAACCACCTCATGCCCACCTATGGGCGTTTACCCGTGGCTTTCACACACGGAAAGGGTGCCTGGCTCTGGGATACCAGCGGCAGGCGCTACCTCGATGCCATGGCCGGCATCGCCGTCAACAATCTCGGCCATGCGCACGATGCGGTCGTCGACGCGGTATGCATGCAGGCGCGCCGGGTGATGCATGTATCGAACTGGTACCAGATTGAGGCGCAGGCGCAGCTGGGCGAGCGGCTTTGCGCGGTCGGCGGGATGGAGCGTGTCTTCTTCGGCAATTCGGGTGCCGAAGCCAACGAGGCCGCCATAAAGCTCGCCCGCCTGTACGGACACAAACGCGGGATCGACAATCCCGCCATCATCGTCATGGAAGGCAGCTTCCATGGGCGGACACTGGCGACCCTGAGCGCCACGGGCAACCGCAAGGTGCAAGCGGGATTCGAGCCGCTCGTCACCGGGTTCCGGCGTGTCCCGTACAATGATCTGACGGCGATCCGCCAGGTGCGCGAACACGACCAGCAGGTTGTCGCCATCCTGGTCGAGCCCGTGCTCGGCGAAGGCGGCATACAGGTCCCGGACCGCGATTATCTGACGGGCATCCGCCAGATCTGTGACGAAGCCGGCTGGCTGATGATCCTAGACGAAATCCAGACCGGCATGGGCCGTACGGGCCGCTGGTTCGCGTGGCAGCATGAGAATGCGCAGCCGGATGTCATGACCGTCGCCAAGGCACTGGGCAACGGCATGCCGATCGGGGCCTGCCTCGCGCGGGGGACGGCCGCCGAGATCTTCCAGCCCGGAAATCATGGCTCCACCTTCGGCGGGAACCCGCTTGCCGCGACCACGGCGCTCGCCGTACTGGGCGCGATCGAGCGCGAAGGACTCGTCAAGCGCGCCGCCATACTCGGCGAGACGATCCGTAGCGGCCTTGCGGCCGCGCTCGCGGGCACGGCCGGAATACGCGAGATCCGCGGGCGGGGTCTCATGATCGGCATCGAGCTTGAGCGCCCGACCCAGGACATCATGACGCGCGCCCTTGGCAAGGGGCTGCTCCTGAACGCGACCGCCGAACGGGTCGTGCGCCTGCTGCCGCCTCTCATCTTGTCCGATGACGAAGCGGCCCAGGTGATCAACCTTACCGCCACCACCATCATTGAACACCTGCAATCATGACACGCCATTTCTTAAGCCTGCTGGACATGACTCCCAAGGAGCTGCGCCTCATCATCGAGCGGGCCATGACACTGAAGAAGATGCTGCACCGGCAGGAACCGCATGAGTATCTGCGGGCCCGCAGCCTTGCCCTCATTTTCGAGAAGTCGTCGACGCGCACGCGCGTTTCCTTCGAGGCCGGCATCACGCAGCTTGGCGGCAACAGCATGTTCCTCTCGCCATCCGAACTGCAGCTCGGGCGCGGCGAACCATTGAGTGATACCGCACGGGTCATTTCCCGCATGGTGGACGCGGTCGTCATCCGCGCCCGCGAACATGCCACCGTGGAGGCATTTGCAGGCGCCTCCCGGGTGCCTGTCATCAATGCCCTGACAGACCGGTTTCACCCCTGTCAGCTGCTGGCCGACATGCAGACCTATTTCGAGCTGCGCGGCGACATCGCCGGGCGCGTCGTGGCCTGGGTGGGCGATGGCAACAACGTCTGCCATTCGTGGATGAACGCGGCGCGGCAGTTCGGTTTCCGGCTGCGGATAGCCACCCCCAAGGGCTATGAACCCAACGCCGATCTGCTGGCGGCGTCCGCCGCCGCCGTGTCACTGGTCGACGGTCCCGCCGCCGCGGTGACGGGCGCCGACCTCGTGGTCACGGATACGTGGGCCAGCATGGGACAGGAAGCGGAAAAAGAGGTGCGGGTGAAGGCGTTCGCCGGATACTGCGTGGACAACGCCCTGATGGATCTGGCCCACCCCGATGCCATCTTCATGCACTGCCTGCCCGCTTATCGCGGCCTTGAAGTGGCGGCAGACGTCATCGACGGCCCGCGAAGCGTCGTCTGGGACGAGGCGGAAAATCGCCTGCACTCGCAGAAAGCCCTCCTCGAATTCCTGCTCGCCTAGGAATGCCCGGGTAGCCGGGCGCAAGCCATGCGGGGCGATCCGCAGCAGGCCCGCCCGCGCGGCCCGCGGCATCCGCCACGCGGGGGCAAGGCCATGTACCCCGGGCATGCGTCCGCCGGTTTGCCGGCAGCAGCGCGCATGGGGGACGGATTCCGGCGCCTCACCCAGGACGCCGCCAATCCTCGAACGGGAATGGCAACGGGACGCCTGCCGGTGCAACGAAACCCCCCAAGCAAGGCGACCTGCCGTCGTGAATCGCCTGTTCAGGCGCACCGGGGCCGCCCTGCCGGGAGCGCCGGCCGGGCCGGCCCCTAGTTGCGGTAGTCGAACAGATAGTTGCGGTAAGGCGCGCAGCGCCGGCACAAACCGCCGACGTGGGCCAGAAAGGCGTATGCGCGGCGCCAGATCGCCTGCGCGGTGGCGCTATCGTAGCCCGGTCCATCCGGATCTACCGCCTGCGGACTGGCGACATAGGTCTGTACGAACAGCGGCCGCCCCAGCATGCGCAAGCGGGCCGCAAAGTCCTGCACCTTCGCCCGGGGCATCGAGGGCCTGAAGGCGATCAGCAGCACGAGGCTCTTCGTTCGCGCAACCAGTGAGTTCGGCGCCGACAGCCCGCCGCCGCACAAGATGGTGCCAGCGACCCGATCCGCCGCGGCAGCGCTCGCTTCCAGCGCCAAATGGGCCCCCTGCGCGCCCCAGCCAAGCGCCACGACTTTCCGGCCGGGCGCCGACAGAAAGTCGATCGCCGCGACTTCGCGCGCCTCGATGGCATGACTGGACAGCCTGGATCCCTTGCCACCACGCCGGGCGCCCCGGAAATTCACCGCCTCTACCCGGTAACCCCGCTCGCCGAGCCGGTCCGCCCAGCGCAGGAGGGCCGAATCGAGACCCAGTCGGCCCGAGAGCAACAGAATACCGGTACCCGATGACGACGGACCGGTCCTGTATACCTCAAACCGCCGGCCACCGGCCGTGGCGAGCTGAATGAACTGTCCCGTAAAGGCCTGACAGGTGAGCGGTTTCGCGGCCTGGGCCGACACGCCGCCCCAGAATATCCAGAATATCGCGCCGATGCCGATAAGATAACGAAGCATAGCCGACCAATGCCTCCACGCCCGGGATCACTTTTTTACCGCGCGCATTATGGATGAGTTCTTTTTCAAATCTCAAGCGGCTCCGATGGACGCGCAATGGTCGCGAAGACTAGTCCGTCGGCAATTTGCGCGCACGTCTTCGACGATTAACGGAGGAACCGGCACGCTTTTCGGCTCCGTCTTACGCGCCTGTGGTCCGCCGTAGTATACTGCGCGCATGGCGATTCCTTATATTTTCACGATGCAGCGGGTCACGAAGGTGGTCCCGCCCTCGCGCGAGATCCTGAAGGATATCTCGCTTTCGTTTTTCCCCGGCGCAAAAATCGGCGTCCTCGGTCTCAATGGCGCCGGCAAATCGACGCTGCTGCGCATCATGGCGGGCGTGGACCGCGACTACGAAGGAGAGGCTCAGCCCGCTGCGCGCATCCGCATCGGCTACCTGCCCCAGGAACCCGTCCTCGACCCGAGCAAGAACGTGCGCGGGAACGTGGAGGAAGCCGTGGCCCCCGTACGGGCGCTCCTCGATCGGTTCAACGCCATCAGCATGCGCTTTGGCGAACCCATGACCGACGACGAAATGGCGGCCCTGATCGACGAACAGGCCAAGGTGCAGGGCGAGATCGACGCCGTCGGCGCCTGGGATCTGGACCGGCGCCTCGAGATCGCGGCCGAGGCGCTGCGCCTGCCATCCTGGGAAGCGGATGTAAGCGTTCTCTCGGGAGGCGAACGGCGCCGTGTGGCGTTGTGCCGGCTGCTCTTGTCCGAACCGGACATGCTGTTGCTCGATGAGCCCACGAACCATCTGGACGCCGAGTCGGTGGCCTGGCTCGAGCGCTTCCTGAAGGAATACAAGGGGACGGTGGTCGCCGTCACCCACGACCGCTATTTCCTCGATAACGTGGCCGGCTGGATCCTCGAGCTCGATCGCGGCCGCGGCATTCCCTGGGAAGGCAACTATTCCTCGTGGCTTGAGCAGAAGGAAAAGCGCCTGGCCGTCGAGGAAAAACAGGAATCCGCCCGCCAGCGCACCATCAAACGGGAACTGGAGTGGGTGCGCACCGCGCCCAAGGGGCGCCATGCAAAGAGCCGCGCACGCCTGGCTGCCTACGAACAGCTGGTGGCGCAGGACCTCGAGCAGCGCAACGAGACCAACGAACTCCATATTCCACCGGGCCCCCGGCTTGGCAATCTCGTCGTCGAGGCGACAGACGTCAGGAAGGCGTTTGGTGACCGGTTGCTCATGGAGAACGTGCACTTCCGTCTGCCGGCCGGCGGCATCGTCGGCGTCATCGGACCCAACGGAGCCGGCAAAACGACCCTCTTTCGCATGATCGTCGGCGAAGACAAGCCGGACGGCGGCGCGCTGCGCGTCGGCGACACCGTAACGCCGGCCTATGTCAGCCAGGCACGTGATGCACTCGACGGCAACAAGACGGTATGGGCGGAGATTTCGGGCGGCGCCGACCAGATTCTGCTCGGCAAGCGCGAGGTATCCTCACGCGCGTACGTCGGCCGCTTCAATTTCAAAGGCCCTGATCAGCAGAAATTCGTCAAGGATCTCTCGGGCGGCGAGCGCAACCGCGTGCATCTCGCGAAACTGCTGCGCAGTGGCGGCAATCTGCTGCTTCTGGACGAACCGACCAATGACCTTGATGTCGACACCCTGCGGGCGCTCGAGGAGGCATTGCTCGAATTTGCCGGATGCGCCATCGTAATTTCTCACGACCGATGGTTCCTCGACCGCATCGCCACGCACATCCTTGCTTTTGAAGGAGACAGCCAGGTGGTCTGGTTCGAAGGCAACTATGCCGACTACGAGGCGGACCGCAAGCGCCGGCTCGGCGTCGACGCGGATCAGCCGACCCGGGTCAAGTATCGGCGTCTGGCATAGGCCGCATGAGAGGCGGCTTTCACGGATCGACGCCCCCGCCGGATGAGGGGGGCGGGGCCCACGCATCTTTCCGCGCCACGATGCGCACGCTGCTGCCCTATCTCTGGGAATACAGGGGCAGGGCCGCACTGGCATTGGTGTCGCTGGTGCTGGCGAAGGTGGCCAATGTCGGCGTGCCGCTCGTCCTGAAAGACATCGTCGATGCCCTGAACGGCAAGGCCCATGCGCTCGTCGTCGTCCCCGTCGCGCTCCTCACCGCCTACGGCATTCTGCGCGTCAGCAACGCCCTCTTTGGGGAATTGCGCGACGTGGTCTTTGCGCGGGTCACGCGCCGGGCCGTGCGGCGGGCGGCCCTGCGGGTCTTCAAGCATCTCCATGCCCTGCCCCTGCAATTCCACCTCGGCCGGCAGACGGGTGCCGTGGCACGCGACATCGAGCGCGGCAGCCGCGGGATCGCCATGCTGCTCAACTTCTTCGTCTTCAACATCGCGCCGACCCTGGTGGAGATTGCGCTCGTCACCAGTATCCTGCTCGTCAAGTTCCGCCCCATTTTCACGATCACGACGATCGGGACTTTGCTTGTCTACGTCGCCTTCACGCTGATCGTCACCGAATGGCGCACGGTATTCCGGCGGTTCATGAACGACATGGATTCGCGCGCCAACAGTCAGGCGGTCGACAGTCTGCTGAACTACGAGACGGTGAAATACTTCGGCAACGAAGAGTACGAGGTTGGCCGCTACGACGCGTTCCTCGAGAAATGGGAGAATGCCGCAGTCCGCAATCAGGTTTCCCTTGCCTTCCTGAACGTCGGCCAGTCCCTCATCATTGCCGCCGGGGCCACCATGCTCATGGTGCTGGCCGCCCAGGGTGTGGCCAACCATACGATGAGCCTGGGCGACCTCGTGCTGGTCAACGCCTTTCTGATCCAGCTCTACACGCCACTGCATTTCCTGGGTTTCGTCTACCGCGAAATCCGCCATGCCCTGGTCGACATGGACAGAATGTTTTCGCTGCTGAAGGAGCCGCTGACGGTTGCCGACAAACCCGATGCGCCCGCGCTTGCGGTAACCGAAGGCCGCGTGCGGTTTGAGCACGTCGGTTTCTTTTACCATCCGGAGCGGCCGTTGCTCACCGACATCGATTTCGAGATTCCGCCGCGATCCACGGTGGCGATCGTCGGCCCGAGCGGCGCCGGCAAGTCGACGCTCGTGCGCCTGCTGGTGCGCCTCTACGACCCCACCGCCGGACGCGTCACCATAGATGGGCAGGACCTGCGTGATATCACCCAGAAGAGCCTGCGGCACATCCTGGGGGTGGTCCCGCAGGAACCGGTGCTCTTCAATGACACGCTGTACGCCAACATCGCCTATGGACGACCCGATGCGCCGCGCACCGAAGTCGAGGAGGCGGCGCGGCTTGCGCACCTGGACAGCTTCGTACGCAGCCTGCCGGACGGCTACCAGACGCGCGTAGGGGAGCGCGGACTGAAGCTCTCGGGCGGCGAGAAGCAGCGCGTGGCCATTGCCCGCGCCTTGCTGAAGGATCCCCGGGTCCTGCTCTTCGACGAGGCCACCTCCGCACTCGATGCCGCCTCCGAACGCGTGGTCCAGGAAGGTCTCGCCCTGCTCGCGCCCAATCGCTCGACGCTTGTCATCGCCCACCGCCTGGCCACCATCCAGCACGCGGATCAGATTCTGGTGATGGTCGGCGGACGCATAGTCGAACGCGGCCGCCACCGCGACCTGGTGACCGCAGGTGGCGCGTATGCGCATCTGTGGACTTTACAGCAGGAAACGCCCCATCCCGCGCTGGCCGAGCCTAATAACCTGAAGCCAGCGCAACCCCTGCCACAACAATAAGCAAGGACCCCAGTCCGATCGCGCGTCCGGCCCACCGGACGGCCGCTGATGCCGCGCCGCGTTCGGCGCGGGGGCCCAGTCGGACATCATGCCACACGGTGAGGGCGGTCACCGCCGCGACGAGCAGGATTTTCACGAACAGCGTGCGCCCGAACGCGCCCTCCCAGAAGACGTCCCCGCGCAGCATCGCCCAACCGACACCAAGATGCGCAAGAAGAAGCGGCCCTGTCACAAGAAGAACGGCGAGCGCGCCCCAGCCCACCGGCCGGAAGGCCCTGCCGAGCGCGGACGCGAGCTGCCATTCGGGGTTTTTCCGGGCAAGCGGCACACCCACGAGCACGAAAAACGCAAGACCGCCTACCCACACCATGGCCGCAAGCAGGTGAACGGCAAGCAGCAGAAAAAAGATCCCCCTCATGGGCGCCCTCGGGCGCCATCCGGCCTGTTCCCTGTGCGGGGCAGTGAACGCCGGTTTTCGGGCCACGACCCTTTATCCTCCCCGGCGCGCAAAGACCTCTCTCCCGGGTACACCCTCATGCGGCCAGACCGACAAGCGCCAAGGCCTCGCTCGGCGACTGCACGCCGACCGCCTTCAGCTGCCCATCGACCACGACGGCCGGTACCGTGCGGATGTGCAGATCCGCCACCAGCGCGCGCCCCTCGGGCTTGCTGATATCGAGCACGCTGTAATCGAGCTGATGGCGCCTGGCGACGTCCGCCCATACGGCCTCGGCCCGTGGACAGGACGGGCACCATTGGGACACGAGCAACCGGACTTCCATGGCATGACCCTCCGTGGAAACAGACTATTTTAAGGCTAACGCGCACCCCGCGCACCGCTCCTTGACCGCCATCAAGGGATTGGTCGGCAAGTGCCGCCTAGACTCCATGCAGGGCAGGAGGCCTATCCCTATGCGCACACAGACCCTGTTCAGCGAACATCATCGGCTCCTCGACAGACTCTACGAGGACCTGGAAAGGCACGCCGGAACCGCCGACTGGTCCGGGGCAAGGCGCGCCTTCGCCGCGTTTCGCGACGCCATAGAACGGCACATGCGCGCCGAAGAAGAGGTTCTCTTCCCAGCCTATGAGTCCGTTCACGGCGCCGACAACGCACTGACGGGCATTCTGCGCAAGGGACACCGGGATTTACGGAGTTTTTTTGCAGAGATCGAGGAATCCCTGGCCAGCGCCGACAAAGATGAGACTCAGGCGCTTCTCGGCACGACCCGACAGATCATTGCACATCATGATGCCAGGGAGGAAACGGAATTCTATCCCGCAGTCGACCCCCTACTGCCGGAAGGGATGCTGGAGAAAGCCGCGAGTCAGCTCACCGCACCCGCCTGAACCCCCCGGCGCCGGGCCATGGCGGCCCCGAGGACACGCAGATCCGCGGGACTCAAAAGCGCACGGGCCCGCACGAACAGCAAGTCGTTTTCCTCGGTGAAATGGCGGCGCATGAGGCCGACGTATGGTTCGATGGGCAGCCCGGAAACGGCAGCGCCGGCCACGATCCGGGCGAGCGCCGCGCGCAGCGGTCCATAGGCGTCTGCGAGCGCGGCATGCTCATTCATGAGCGCATCGAGACGCCGCAAGGTGGCCTCGTCGCCACAGGCTTCAAGCCGCGTCTGCAGAAGGGGGCGCAGATCCGCCTCCTCATCCGCGTGATGCAAGGGCCCTGCCGTATCGAAGTAATGCAAAACGCGGGTGGCTGCCTCACGGGCCATCGCCGGATCTCCTGAATCCTGCAGATGCCGGGCGAGCTTCCCGAGCGTCATGCAATGCGCCGCGATACGCGCATGGCAGGCCTCCAGCAGGCCGATGGGGTCATCGAAACCGGCCGCCCGCGCCGTGCCCTGCTCCTCAATTCGTATCATGACGGCCACCTCAGGATTCTGCGCAGCGCATGCATTGCACGTCATACCGATCGAGCCATTGGCGCAGCGCCGCTATCGCCGCCGTCCCCGTCGCAAGGCCCAGCAGGGCCCCCTGGGGCTCATCCGGACGGACCTTTACAAGCCATGCCTCCCCATAGGGGCTGACATTGACGAGATGGGGCACTGCCAGCACCTGGTCATTGACGGCCTCGACGGTGCCGGCGAACGGGCATGGCACCCCGCCTGCCCATTTGCCGCTCTCGAGCGTCGCCACATGCCGCCCTGCCGCCACATGAAAGCCGACTTTCTTGATGCGGATCTTCTGGACGCGCCCTGCCATGGTCTGCGCGCCATCGGTGATGCCGAGAGTCACCTGGCCATTGTCCTCCGGCCTCGCCCACACATAGTCGAGATCATAGAAGAGGTCCTCGGGCAATTCGCAACCGCGGTATTCCGCCATAATCCGGCCCTCTCTTGTGATGGCAGCATGCATTTGGGGCCACGGCCGCTTCCTTGACCCAGGTCAAGAGGGCCGGTGGCGCTCACGGACGCCCGACACCGTCGCGCCAGCGCATGAGGGCTTCGCGGTCGAGTATCTGGATATCATTGCCGGCCACGTGAATGAGCCCGCCGCTACGCAAGACCGCCAGCACCCGCGAGAACGTCTCCGCCTTGACGCCGATGCGTGACGCGATGACATTCTTCGGGATCATCATATGGATGGCCGCCTGGCCACCGCCAGGCGGGCACTGGGACAAGAGATAGCCCGCCACCCGCTGGCCAGCCGACTCCAGCGTCAGCGATGCCACGTCCTGAATGAGCTGATGCAGCCGCGTACTAAGGCCCGCCAGCATGCGCAAGGCCGTGTCGTGATTGCTGGCGAGCACACTGCTGAAATGGTTCGTGGCGAGCTCCACGACCTCGCTGTCGGTCACGGCCGCCGCATGAACCGGATAGCGGCCACCCAGAAACACGACGCCCTCGCCAAATGTCGAATCCGGCATGATGACTTCTATGACCTTCTCCTCGCCCTGGGGCGACAGCCGAAACAGCCGCACACTGCCGGATACAAGGAAATAAAATGCCCGGGCCTCGCTGCCGGCCGAGAAAATCGGCTCATGGCTCTTGAACTGGCGGACCCGGGCGTTCTTCAGAATCTGCTCGAGGTCTTCGGGCAGAAGGTTCGCAAACAACGCGGCCTTGCGGACGACAAGCAGGCTATCCTGCATCATTTACCCCTCTTTGTGACCGATAGACTAATATAGCCCCAACCATCGCCCACAAGAGCCTTTGGCGTGCAACTATTGCTGCCCCGCGACAACACCGGCCTGTTGCCCATAAGCTATTTCCACGCGCTCGCGCGCCTTGGGCAGGAAGGGCTCGTTCTCGTCGAACCGTCGCAGTCCTTCGTGAGTCTTGGCTACTTCGATGCGAAGGAGACCGTCGACCTCGCGTATTGCCGCGAACAGGGCATTCCCGTCATGCGGCGGGAGACGGGTGGAGGCATGGTACTGCTGGGCCCGGGCCAGGTCTTCTACACGCTGGTCATGAGGCGCCCGCATCCGCCGATTCCCAATGGCGTGCAGGATGCGTACCGGCATTTGTCGCAGGCGCCCGTTGCCGTGTACGGCAGGATGGGGATCCGTGCCCGGCTGCGGCCGATCAATGACATCGTCACGGAACAAGGCCACAAGATCGGCGGCCAGGGGGCGGCCGACATCAACGGCCATTTCTGCTTCGTCGGCAGCATCCTCCTCGATTTCGATCACGACCTCATGCATCGCATCGTGCGGCTTTCCGACCCGCGCCTCAAGGTGGCCCTGAAGGGCGCCCTCGCGTCCCACATGACATCGATCCGCCGCGAAACCGGCCACACGCCTTCCGCCGACCGCATCAAGGAGTACCTCATCCAGGCCTTTCGCCCGCTCGTAGGCGGCCTCGAGATGGCGCCCGTGTCCGATGCGCTTCTTCGTGAGGCACGCCTGGTAACCAAGGAGCTCGCCGCGAGCGTCCACGAGGACGACGAACCCCGCTCCCGGCCGCTCTTCAAAATCCAGGAAGGCCTGTACCTGTGCCAGCGGGTGGTCGCCACGCCGCCTGGGCCGATCGCCCTGTCGATCAGCATCCGCGACGACATCGTCGTATCGGTTCGCGCGATCGCCGGCGCCGACCGCGACGTGTCTGCATGGATGAAAGAGTGGACAGGCGCGCGCTTTGCGGCAGACACGCTTCCGCTTTGCAATGCGGCCCGGTGTCTGGGCATCACCACCGACAGCTTGATCGCGTGTCTTTTCGGTCCGCCGGACTCAGCCGGCGTGACGCCGGGCATTGCGGAATAATTCGAACCACGGACCGAATACGCCCGTGTCCCGGGGCAGCCATGAGTTGGAAGCGGCATACACCGCGCGCTCGGGGTGCGGCATCAGGATGGTCGCGCGGCCATCCGCCGACGTCAGTCCTGTCACGCCCCCGGTCGAGCCATTCGGGTTACGCGGATAGGTTTCGGTGGGCCGGCCATAGTGATCGATATACCGCGCCGCGATGATCTGCCGTTCCTCGAACATCTGCAGGACCGGAGCATCGAGGATCAGCCGTCCCTCGCCGTGGGCGACCGGGACCGGAAGCCGTGATCCGGCCATGCCCGCGAGCAGTACGGAAGGACTCTTTGGTATCTCGACCAGGACGGTACGCGCTTCAAACTGGGCGGAGCGGTTATTGATGAAGGTCGGCCAATGCTCGGCGCCGGGAATCAGATCCCGCAAATGGGCCAGCATCTGGCAGCCGTTGCAGACACCGAGCGTAAAAGTCTCCGGACGCCCAAAAAAGTGTGCGAACTCATCGCGCAGACGCGCATTGAAGAGGATCGACTTGGCCCAGCCGCCCCCCGCACCGAGGACGTCACCGAACGAAAACCCGCCACATGCAGCCAATCCCTGGAAACCCGCGAGACCCTCGCGGCGCTCGAGGAGATCGGTCATGGTGACGTCCACTGCCTCGAAGCCCGCGGCCATAAAGGCGGCCGCCATCTCCCGGTGGCCGTTCACGCCCTGCTCACGCAAGATGGCGACCTTCGGTTTTGTCGACAGCAACGCGGGGGCAAGCGGCTGCGTCACATCGAAGCCGGTCTCGCAACTCAGTCCGGGATCCTTCCGGTCGGCAATCAGTTCATAGGATTCCGCGGCACTCTCGGGTTCGTCGCGCAGGACCTGCATGCGGAACGACGTTTCCGTCCACAGGCTCTGGTAGCTGACGCGGTCGCCCTCAAGCAGCGTGCGCCCGCCGCGGCGGATAACGATCTGATCGTCCTCACGGGTACTGCCGATGATGCGCGCGTATCGCGCCAGACCCTTTTTCTTCAGGGCCCCCATGATCCCCGCGCGCGCCGCCCGGGGTGTCTGCAAAACGGCCCCGAGTTCCTCGCTGAACAAAGCCGCGACCGGATCGCGCCCAAGCGCGCCGATGTCGATGTCGAGTCCGCAGTGCCCGGCGAAGGCCATCTCGCACAACGTGACAAAGAGACCGCCGTCCGAGCGATCGTGATAGGCGTACAGAAGGCCCAGTTCATTCAGTGCCTGGATGACTCCGAAGAACAGCTTCAGGACGCGCGGATCATCGAGATCCGGCGGTGCGCCGCCTTCCACGCCATGAACCTGCGCAAGCGCCGAACCACCGAGGCGATTCTGGCCCCGGCCACAGTCGATCAGCAGCAAATCGGTTTCTTCGGCGAGCCGCAGTGCCGGCGTCAGCGTCTTGCGCACATCGGTCACGGGCGCGAAGGCGCTGGCGATGAGTGTCACGGGCGAACGCACTTCGCGCGCCGTCCCGTTTTCCATCCAGGACGCGCGCATCGACAGCGAGTCCTTGCCCACCGGAATCGCCACGCCAAGGGCCGGACAAAGCTCCAGGCCTACGGCGCGTACTGCCGCGTAGAGGGCCGCGTCCTCGCCCTCGCTGCCCGCGCTCGCCATCCAGTTTGCCGAAAGCTTGACATCCGGGAGACAACGGATGCGCGCCGCAGCGATATTGGTGATGGCCTCGCCGACCGTCATCCGCGCCGCCGCCGAGGCGTCGATGACGGCGATCGGCGCGCGCTCGCCGATGGCGATGGCCTCGCCGGTCACATCGCCATACCCCGTGGCGGTGACGCCACAATCGGCCACGGGCACCTGCCAGCGGCCCACCATCTGATCGCGGCACACAAGGCCCGTGATGCTGCGGTCGCCGATGGTGATGAGAAATTCCTTGCTGGCTACGCCCGGCAAGGTCAGTACGCGCGCGACACAATCCTCGAGATCGAGCCGCCGTGTCGCAAGCCTTCTTGCACGGCGGCGGACGGACCGGGCCTGCCGCTCCATGCGCGGCACGTCGCCGAGGAACATGGACAAGGGCAGATCGATAGGGTCGGTGGCCGATCGGTCCGGGTGGCTATCCGACACGCGCAACCGCTCGCCCTCGGTGGCATGCCCGACGATGGCGGCAGGACACTTTTCGCGGGCACAGAGGGCGAGAAACCGGTCCATGCGCTCAGCGGTTACCGCCAGCACATAGCGCTCCTGCGCCTCGTTCGACCAGATCTGCATGGGCGACATCGCGGGCTGCGCATTGGGCACCGCAGCGAGATCGATCTCCCCGCCGCAGTGTGCCCCATGCACCAGCTCCGGCAAGGCATTCGACAGGCCCCCCGCGCCCACATCGTGAATCGACAGGATAGGGTTGTCGTCGCCGAGCGCGATACAGGCTTCGATAACCTCCTGGGCGCGCCGCTGCATCTCGGCGTTACCCCGCTGAACCGAGGCGAAATCGAGCTCTTCCTGCCCGCTGCCGCTGCCAACGCTGGAGGCGGCGCCACCACCCAGACCGATCAGGAAGGCCGGACCGCCAAGAACGACGAGCGGTGTACCGGCGGGCAACTCCTGCTTTCTGACATGAGCCCGCCGGACAGCACCCACGCCACCGGCAAGCATCACCGGCTTGCGGTAACCGAACACGCCATCGGGAGCCGTCAGCTCATAGGTGCGGAAATAGCCGTTGATCGCCGGCCGCCCGAATTCGTTATTGAACGCGGCCGCGCCGAGTGGACCCTCGAGCATGATCTCGAGCGCCGTCGCCAGGCGCGACGGCGCTCCCCGGTCGATCTCCCACGGACGCAGGGCATCGGGCAGGCGCAGATCGGATACGGAAAAGCCGACCAGACCCGCCTTGGGATGGCCACCCCGGCCGGTCGCCCCTTCGTCACGAATCTCGCCGCCGGCACCCGTGGCTGCTCCCGGATACGGGGAAATGGCGGTCGGGTGATTATGTGTCTCCACCTTGGCAAGGAGCGGCATCGCTTCACGCGTGAAGTGGTAGTGCCGGCGCTCGGGATCGATGAAAAGCCATGTCGCCTCCGCCGCCCCCGCGATCACCGCCGCATTGTCGGCATACGCGCTCAGCAACCCCTCGGGACTTACGGCAGACGTGTTCCGGATCATGCCGAAAAGCGAGTGTTCAGCCGGCTTCCCGTCGAGAAAGAATCGGGCGTTGAAGATCTTGTGCCGGCAATGCTCGGAGTTCGCCTGGGCGAACATCATCAGCTCGGCATCGGTAGGATTGCGCTTGACACCCTGGAAATACTCCAGGAGATAGCGGCTCTCGTCGGCAGACAACGCAAGGCCCAGGCGCTGATCGGCCTCCGCCAAGGCCGCCGCACCCCCTTCCAGCACACCGACGAAGGCCAGCACCCCCGCAGCCGCGTGATCCCACAGGCCGCCGGCGGCCGCCAGATCCGGCAATACGGATTCCGTCATCCGATCATGCAGCAGACCTTCGACCTTGGCGCGCTCCGCCCCGGTCAGCGGCCGTTCCGTGGCCAGATGCCACAACACACCGCGCTCGATGCGCAACACCTTCGCCAGTCCGCAGCGCGCGACGATGTCAGCGGCCTTGCTGGACCAGGGGGATATGGTGCCAAGGCGCGGCACGACGAGGAACGTTACATCGACCGTCTCCGGAAGAACGGGGGGCTCGCCATAATGGAGAAGGGAGGCGAGCTTGCGCCGCTCGTCTGCGTCGAGCGGCGTTTCGACCTGCAGAAAATGCCAATACTGCGCGAAGATTCCGGTAAGCGGAATGAAACTGCTCAACTGGCGGCGCAGGCGCTCGGCCCGAAAGAGCGGCAAAGCGCCGGGCCCCGGCAATGTCAGTGTATTGCCGCCGGCAAACTCACCTGTGTGCACGATCCGCTCCCGCGCCTGCCCGCCGAATCCGCTCAGGAGCCGTTGTTGGGACTGGTAACCGCAGACTGGCTGCTGCTGAGCGGGGGACCAGCGATCCCGGGCGCCACCGCCGGCGGCTGCTGTGAAGGAAGCGGCGCAATCGATCCTCCCGGCGGGTGCGCTTCACGGCGCACGCCAGGCGCGGGCGCCACCGCCGATTTCGGCAGCAACGCACCGTCGATGTGATAGCGGCTATGATCTGCCGGTGTGCTCAATCCGGCGGGAATCTTGAGCGGCGGCATGGGCGACGGTACGACATAGGCGGGGCCGGTGCAGTGGCCGCCCCCGCCAAACATCCCGCAACCGCCCAGCGTCACGCCTGCCACGAGCCCCGCGAACAACCACATCTGCTTCATGCCGAAATCCCCCCTTGTGCGAGCGCCTCGCGCACGTATACGACCTTGTCAGCGGCGAGCGGCGTCAGCGGTAAGCGCAGATGTCCGCCGCACAATCCCATCTGTTGCAGAGCCCATTTGACCGGAATCGGATTCGACTCGACAAAAAGGTTCTTGTGGAGCCCGGCAAGCGGCCGATCCAGCTCGCGCGCCCGCCCGATGTCCCCCGCTCCCACCGCTTCCCAGACCGCGTGCATGCGCTCCGGCGCAACATTGGCGGTCACGGAGATGACACCCGTCGCGCCGATCGCCGCCAGTTCAACGGCACTCGCGTCGTCGCCGGAAAGGAGCACGAAATCCGGCCCCACCGACGCCCGGATCGCAACGCCGCGGCCGATATCCCCCGTGGCTTCCTTGATGCCGACAATGCGGGGCACATTCGCAAGCCGGATCACCGTCTCGGCCAGCATGTCGCAGGCGGTCCGCCCGGGCACGTTGTACAAAATGATCGGCACCGACGTCGCCTGCGCGATGGCGCGGAAATGCCGATAAAGCCCTTCCTGCGTCGGCTTATTGTAGTAGGGCGTAACGAGCAGGCAAGCATCCGCGCCGGCATCCGTGGCACGCTGGGTAAGCTCGATGGCCTCCCGCGTCGCATTGGCGCCCGTGCCGGCAATCACCGGTATCCGGCCGCCAACGCGCTTCACGACCGCCTCGACGACCCCGATATGCTCATCGACGTCGAGGGTCGACGCTTCGCCGGTGGTCCCGACGGCGACGATCGCGTGTGTACCGCTTTGGAGATGAAAATCGACCAGCCTGTCCAGAGCAGCGAAATCCACGGCCCCGTCGTCACGCATCGGCGTAACCAGGGCCACCATACTTCCGCGAAACATAGCCTGCCCCATGGGAAAAACGCGATACTACTTGGGCCCGCCAGCACACGCAAGCTGCGGAGAAACCCCTGCGCGGTATTGTACCGCTTCGGGGCTTCTATGCCCAGAAACGGCGGCAAACCCGCAGGAAGCGGGGCGCACACAAGATCAGACAGGCAAAGGGCCGCAGCGGATCAGCCGCCCAGCAACCGCTGCACCACCGACCGCAACTCCTCGTTGCGGTACGGTTTGGCGACCGCCTCGCAAAAACCGTAGCGCCGGTAATCGGCCATGATCGGGTCGTTTGAGTAGCCACTCGAAACCACGACCTTCGCCTGGGGATCGAATTCGAGGAGCTGATTGATGGTTTCCCGGCCGCCCAGCCCGCCTGGAATTACCAGATCCATGATAACGAGGTGATAGGGCCGCCCCTCGGCGCACGCGTCCTTGTACAGCGCAAGCGCCTCGCGCCCATCCTTGGCGTAGCCGACCTCATAGCCGCAATGCATGAACAGGCGACCCAGGATGTCGCGAATGAAGCATTCATCATCCATCACCAGAATGCGTCCGCACCCGGAGTGCGCGCAAGGGCGCACCACGTCGTCCTTGGCCGCCGCCTTGCCGGACAGGGGCAGATAAAAGCGAAAGGTCGTCCCCACATCGACCTGCGACTCCACTTTGATGAATCCGCCGTGTTTGCGGATGATCGAGTAGCTCGTCGCAAGGCCGAGCCCACTGCCCTTTTGCTTGGTCGTGAAATACGGATCAAAAATCCGCGGCAGGTCTTCTGCCTTGATACCGACGCCTTGATCCTCGCAGCGGATCTCCGCATAGCGCCCCGCCGGCATGGGCTGCGTGTCCTGGCTGCACAGCCTCACTTCGCGCACCCTGACCACCACGCGCCCGCCGGACGGCATCGCCTGCTGGGCATTCAGCACGAGGTTGTGCACCACCTGCCGGATCTGCCCCTCGTCGGCCTCGACCACCGGGTTGCCGCCGATCTCCACTTCGCAGAGCACGCTGGATCCGCGGCAGGCGAATTCCGCGGCGTCGCGGACGACGGAGGCGATCTCAATCGACTTTTTCACCGGTGCCCCGCCCTTGGCGAACGTCAAGAGCTGCTGGGTCAGGTCTTTCGCCCAATACGCTGCTCGCTCGGCCTCGTCCAGACGCTCAAAGATCTTCCCGCCAGATGGGGAATAGAGTTTCGCGAGCGATATATTGCCCATGATGGCCGTGAGTATGTTGTTGAAATCATGCGCGATGGCGCCGGCCAGCAATCCAACCGATTCGAGGCGGCTCGCCTTCTGCCGCTCTTCCTCAAGGCGCTGAATGTCCGTCACGTCCCGGAACACGACCACGGTCCCCCGCCGCACTCCCCCTTTATCGCGAATCGGCGCCACGCAATCGGCAACCCAACGTTCGCGGCCATGACGGTCGACCAGTATCGCCCGGTAACAGAAATCGTTGTCATCGGCCGCCTCCCCGGAACCGACGAGCGGCCCCTCGCGCAGCGCAAAGATTTCCGGGAGCGGCCGCCCGAGCGCCTCTTCCTGCGTCCATCCCGTCAGATTCTCTGCCGCGTTATTCATCAGAACGATCAGCCCATTCTCGTCTGTCGTGATGACGCCGTCCCCGATGGACCGCAAGGTCACGGCGAGCTGCTCCTTCTCGGCGACGAGCGCCTCCGCCATTCGGCGCTGATCATCGATATCGGTCGCCGTACCGAGCCACGAACGCGGCCGCCCGAGCGTATCCTGGTCGCACTGGATATGGACAAGATGCCAGCGGTACGTCTGGTCACTCCCGCACTTGAGGCGCATCTCGGCGGTCAGATCGCCTCCCGCGCGGAGGATCCGCTCCCATTGCGGAAGATGCGCGGCCACATCATCCGGATGCAGCAGCCCCTCCAGCAGCGGCAGCTCGCCCATGGCAGACTCCCCGCCCAGGTAGCGCATGGCTCCCCGGTTGAGATAGTCGATCCGGCCCTCGCTATCGGCAGTCCAGATGATATGCGGCACGAAATCCGCGAGATTCCGGTAGCGGCGGTCACAGCGGCGCTCCGTCTCGGCAATCTGCCGCGCCCGCTCCCGGCGCTCGCTTTCCCGCAGCAGCCGCGCCTGTTCCTTCAACTGATGATTTTTGTTGTACAGCTCGGCAAATACCGCGACCTTTGCGCGCAGAATGTCGACATCGAAAGGCTTGAACAGATAATCGACCGCACCCAGCCTGTAGCCCTTGGACACATAGCGCTCTTCCTTGTCGATTGCCGTGATGAAGATGATAGGAAGGGATCTCGACTTGCGGCGCTTGCGGATCAGTTCGGCGGTCTCAAAGCCATCGAGCCCCGGCATCTGCACGTCGAGCAAAATCAACGCAAATTCGTCCTGCAAGACTTCCTTCAGCGCCGATTCGCCAGACAGCGCCCGGACGATCTGGTACTCGGGATTGTCGAGTATCGCCTCCAGCGCCATCACATTTTCCAGATGATCGTCCACGACCAGGATCTTTATCGGATCCTGCACCGCGCCTTCCTTGGCCGCTGCATCCATGTTTTTTATCCTCCTTGTGTACGTAACCACTTCCGTATCACGTGCAACAACACCTCGCTGTCGACCGGCTTTGTGATGTAATCCGACAGGCCGGCCTCGAGACACTTCTCCCGGTCCCCCTTCATCGCCTTGGCGGTCAGCGCAATGACGGGGAGATTGCGGTAACGATCTGCCTTCCTTATGGTCCGCGTGGTCTCATAGCCATCCATATCCGGCATCATCAGGTCCATCAGGACGAGTTCGATGTCGTCATACGAATCGAGCATGACCAGGGCGGCTTCGCCGCTTTCGGCAAACAGCACATTCAGCTTGTGGTTTTCGAGAATGCTCGAGACGGCAAAAACATTGCGCACATCGTCATCGACGACCAGAATCTTTTCGCCATCGAAGTCGCCGGTGCCGGGATGCGTGTCGTCGCCGGCATCATGCCCCTCCATTGCCATGGCGCCGGTGTCCCCCCGCTCGTCGTCCGGGCCCGCATACGTCGCCGGCAGATACAGGGTGAATTCGCTGCCCCGGCCTTCCGCGCTCTGCAGATGGATCTCGCCGCCCAGGAGCCGGGCGATCTCGCGGCTTATGGTAAGCCCAAGACCGGTGCCTCCGTATTTGCGGCTCGTCGTGGCATCCACCTGCTGGAAAGCTTCGAATATCAGCCTCTGCTTGCCTTCGGCAATGCCGATACCCGTATCCTTGACCGTAAATGCCAGGACCGTGTTGGCCTCACGCAACGCATCTGCATGAAACACGGCAGCATCCTTGGGGAATCTGGACACCCGGAGCGTGACCGAACCGTGTTGCGTGAACTTGAAGGCATTGGACAGGAGATTCTTTAAAACCTGCTGCAGGCGCTGGCCGTCCGTATACAGGGACTGCGGCAGGTCCTCTGCGCGGTCGATGGAAAAATCAATCTCCTTTTGCTGGGCAATATGCGGGAAATCCCGCGCGACATACTCGATGAGGTCGTTCATCGGCGTTTCGCTCGGGACGATCGGCATCTTGCCGGCTTCAACCTTGGACAGGTCCAGAATCTCATTGATGAGGTTCAAAAGATCGCGCCCGGATGCGTAGATCGTGCTGGCAAACTGGATCTGCTTGGCGTTCAGATTGAGATCCCGGTTTTCCGCAAGCAGCTTGGCCATGATGAGCAGGCTGTTCAAGGGTGTACGCAGCTCGTGCGACATGTTGGCGAGGAATTCCGATTTGTACTTCGAGATCATGGCCAGCTGTTCCGCCTTCTCTTCGAGAGACAGGCTGGCCATCTCGATCTCCTGATTCTTGATCTCGAGCAAGGTCGCCTTTTCCTCGAGCTCCTTTGCCTGTACCTCGAGCTCCGCATTGGAATTCTGCAGCTCCTGCAGAAGCTCCTCGGTCCGCATGGAGGCGCCGATGATGTTGAGCACCACCCCGACACTGACCATCAACTGGTCGAGAAACACCCTGTGGATCGGATTGAAGGCCTGCAACGAGGCGAGCTCGATGACCGCGAGGACGTCACCTTCGAACAGAACCGGCAACACGAGGACGCAGGCCGGCGATGCGCGGCCGGTCCCGGACGCGATACGGATGTAATCCTCCGGCACCTGCGCAAGCAGGATAGGCTTCTTGTCGGCTGCGCATTGGCCCACTATCCCCTCGCCGAACTCAAAGCTCGGCGATTCCCCCGCCGTCCTGCTGTACGCATACGATGCGATGAGATCCAGACGGTTTTCCTCGAAATTGACCGTGTAGAAGGCACCATACTGCGCGGAAACAAGGGGGGTAAGCTCGCTCATGATGAGACGGGATACCGCCGAAAGATTTTTCTGGCCCTGCATCATCGCCGAAAAACGGGCCAGATTGGTCTTCAGCCAGTCCTGCTCCATGCCCTTCTCTGTCGTTTCCCTCAGGTTCTCGATCATCTGGTTCAGGTTGTCTTTCAGGGCCAGCACCTCGCCCTGCGCCCGCACGGTGATCGAGCGGGTGAGGTCGCCCCTGGTGACAGAGGTGGACACCTCGGCGATCGCACGTACCTGTGCGGTCAGATTGCCCGCCAGTTGATTGACGTTTTCCGTGAGATCTTTCCAGGTGCCGGATACGCCCGGCACCTGCGCCTGGCCACCGAGCTTGCCCTCGATGCCCACCTCCTTGGCGACCCGCGTGACTTCGGCGGCGAATGAGCGCAACTGGCCGACCATGGCGTTCACGTAGCGCCCGACCCGGACGAGATCGCCCTTGAGGGGATGCCCGTCGAGTTCTGCGGGCACCGCCTGGGTGAGATCCCCGGCAGCCACCGCGCGGATGACGCGCGAGATCTCGGCCAGCGCATTGACAAGATCCCCGATCAGGCTATTGTGGGCATGGACCACGGCCGCCCACGACCCCTCCATGCCCTCCGTACGGACGCGTTCGGCGGTCCGCCCCTGGCGGCCGACCAGGTTTGCCACCCGCACGAATTCCCGTGCCAGCCTTTGATTGCGCTCAGCGAGCTCGTTGAACACATTTGCGACCTCCTGCGGGAGCCCGGATCCCCGCAGGCGCAGACGCGCGCCGAAATCACCCCGGCAAAGACGCTCGAGGCCAGCGAGCACCTGCTGCCAATCCGCCTCCCGGATTCCGGCCACGGCGGATTCAGGGCATGCGCCATCAACGGCGTGCCGGTTGCGTCCGCGAGACACACGCGCGGCCATCCGCCCGCCTCGTGCCTTTGCCACGATCGCCACATCCTTCTCCTCATTGTTTGAGCTGCCACCACCGGGAACCAGGCTGCCGGGAAACTTGGCCGCCAATTTAAGGACGCACGCGATCTCCGGATGTCCATCCGGCGTCGTTGCGCTTGTTCCGATGTGTGCGGGCCGACTTTCGAGAGGGAATTAGGATTTTTTGCGGCACCGCCTCCGCCCTGGACACATTGTAGCCGAACCAAAGCGTAGGGTGCAAAAGCCGGATATGCGCCTGTGGCCGACGCTGCCGATCTTGTTACAATACTTCCGCGAACAGACAGAACCCTATACCGGAGATTGCATGAACAAGGTAGAAATCGGCCAGCCCATCCCTGACCTGAACGTAGAGGCCACCGATGATCACGTATTCCGGCTGACGGAGCTCAAGGGTAAGAATGTCGTCTTGTATTTTTATCCCAAAGACAACACGCCGGGCTGCACCACCGAAGGCCAGGATTTTCGCGATCACTATGACGAATTCGAGGCCCTGAATGCCGTCGTGCTGGGAATCTCCCGCGACGACCTGAAATCGCACGAAAGCTTCAAGAGCAAGCAATGTTTTCCTTTTGATCTCATAGCCGACACCGGGGGCGCGCTGTGTGCCGCGTTCGACGTCATCAGGGAAAAGACCCTCTACGGAAAGAAGTCGCTCGGAATCGAGCGCAGCACCTTCATCTTCGACGAGAACGGCACCCTGCGGCAGGAATACCGGAAGGTGAAGGTCGAAAACCATGTCCTGACCATTCTGAAGGATCTGCGCGCACTCAAAGGCTAAATGACCACGGCAACCAAGCTGTTCGTCCTCGACACGAACGTCCTGATGCATGACCCGGCTGCCCTCTTCCGGTTCGAGGAGCATGACGTCTACATACCGGTAGCCGTCCTTGAAGAACTCGACACGCATAAAAAAGGCGTGTCCGAGCTTGCCCGCAATGCGCGCCAGGCGAGCCGCTTTATCGATGAAACCCTGACCCTGACAGCCGACCTGACTGCCGGCGCGCGGCTTCCCGGCAGCGCCCGGCGGCCCGGCGGCCGGCTCTTCATTCCTGTCGGCGAAGAGCCACTGCTGGCGGGATTTACGGCCCCGACCGCCGACAACCGGCTGCTTGCCCTCACGCAAAGCCTGGCGCAGGCGCACAAGGAACGGACCGTCGTCCTCGTCTCCCAGGACATCAATCTGCGCATCAAGGCGCGCACGCTCGGGCTCAAGACGGAGGATTACACCAAGGAGCGGGTGCTGGATGACGCCGAGCTCCTCTACCGGGGCATCGACAATCTGCCTGATTCTATGGTCATCGAGGCGCCCCGGGAATCCGGCATGCCCTACCTGATTCGTCCGGCCGGCGCCCGCTCCTGGTTTCCGAATGAGTTTCTGGTGGGCGCTCCCGTGCCGGTCTCCGTCCAGGCGCTGCGCGTCCGCGAGCAGACCGATGACTACGTCACGGCCGACCCCATCGTGGATTATGGCCGCACGCGCATCTGGGGCATTACCGCGCGCAATCTGGAGCAGAATCTGGCCCTGAACCTGCTCATGGATCCCGATGTGGACTTCGTATCGCTGCTGGGACAGGCGGGCACCGGAAAGACCCTGCTCACCTTGGCGGCGGCGCTTGAACAGGTAATCGAGCAAAAACGCTACAGCGAGATCATAGTGACCCGCGTGACCATCCCGGTCGGCGAAGACATCGGTTTTCTGCCCGGCACCGAAGAGGAAAAGATGAGCCCCTGGATGGGCGCGTTCGAAGACAATCTCGACGTGCTGAACCGGACCGAACTGGGCACACCGGCGCATTCGCAGTGGGCGCGGGCAGCGGCCCATGATCTCGTACGGTCGCGCCTGAAGATCAAGTCACTGAATTTCATGCGCGGACGCACGTTCCAGCAAAAGTTTCTCATAATCGATGAGGCCCAGAACCTGAGCGCGCATCAAATCAAGACCCTCGTGACGCGCGCCGGCCCCGGCACCAAGATCGTCTGTCTGGGGAACATCGCCCAGATCGACACGCCCTATCTCACCGAAACCACATCCGGCATGACCTACGTCGTCGACCGGTTCAAGTCGTGGATGCACAGCGGCCATATCACCTTGCAGCGCGGCGAACGGTCCCGCCTTGCCGACTACGCCGCAGCGACGCTCTAGGCCTTGATCGCGACGAGCCAGCCGGCCAGCGTCAACAGGCTTGCCAGCAGCACGGGTGGCGTCAGCAGCAAGCCGATGCGCATGTAAGTCCCCCAGTGGACCGTCTGGCCCTTGCGCGCCAGCACGTGCAGCCACAGAAGTGTCGCGAGACTGCCAAGCGGCGTGAACTTTGGGCCAATGTCACAACCGATCACGTTTGCGTAAATCATCGCCTCACGGATCAACGGGGTCACCCTGGCGCCGTGAACCGCAAGCGCACCGACGAGCACCGTGGGCATGTTGTTTAAAACCGACGAGAGAATGGCGGTCAGGAAGCCGGTACCGACGGTTGCCGCCAGCAAACCCTGGTGCGCAAGCGCCGTGAGCAGGCGGGCAAGGAGATGGGTCAGGCCTTCATTGCGCAGACCGTACACCACGAGATACATGCCCAGACTGAAAACCACGATCTGCCAGGGGGCCTCATGGAGAACACGCCGCACCGGGATGATGGCACCGCTGCCACGCCGCCACACGCGGGCCGCGATCCCCAGCAGAAAGACTGCGGCGGAACCGGTCAGATAGGAAACCGGCAGGTGCAGTGCGCCGGCCGCAAAGTAGCTCCCGAGCAACAAGGCGAGAACCGGCCAGCTCAACCCGAAAAGGAGCGGATCGCGAATGGCGGCGGAAGGCGCCTCCAGAAGCGCCACATCGTAGCGTTGCGGGAGCGTCCGCCGGAAATAGAGCGTCAGTACCGACAGCGTCGCGAGTCCGGACACCAGATCCACAGGGATCATGACCTCTGCGTAGCGATGAAACGGTACCCTGAAAAAATCGGCGGAGACGATATTGACGAGATTGGAGATCACAAACGGCAGCGAGGTGGTGTCCGCCACAAAGCCTGTGCCGATGACAAAAGCAAACGCCACCTCTGCCGGCAGGCCGAGCGCAAGCAGCATCGCCAAGACGATCGGCGTCAGAATGAGAGCGGCACCATCGTTGGCGAAAAAGGCCGAGACCAGGGCGCCGAGCAGGATGATGAGCGTAAAGAGACGGTGCCCGCGCCCGCGCCCCAGGCGCGCCATGTGCAATGCGGCCCAATGGAAAAAGCCGGCCTCGTCGAGCAGGAGCGATATGACGATGAGGCCCACGAAGGTAAAGGTGGCATTCCAGACGATATGCCAGACAACCGGGATGTTGCGCCAGTGCACGATTCCCAGGGCAAGATCGAGACCCGCGCCGATCGCCGCCCCCCATCCGATACCAAGGCCGCGCGGCTGGACTATGACAAGCAGCAACGTGAAAAGAAAAACGGTAATGGCAAGGATCATGCTGTTCCAAAGGGCCACGGAGGGCAGATCACGGGCTGCTAATCCGGCAGCGGCGCGCCGCCGTATGACCATGCATGCGCGGCGACCCATGGTATCCCAAAATCCGGGGGATAAGAAGCCGAGACGAAATACAACCCGCCCGGGGGCGCCGTAACCCCGCCGAGGTTGCGGTCCCGGCCTGCCAGTACATCAAAAGCCCATCGCACCGGCCGCTCTCCTGCGCCGATCGCCATCAGCACCCCGGCGACATTACGGACCATATGATGCAAAAAGGCGTTCGCCCGGATGGTCAGGATGACAAAGGCGTCTCGCCGCTCGACAGTGAGCGCGTACACCTCGCGGATGGGCGATTTTGCCTGACAGCCGACCGCCCGATAGGCGCTGAAGTCGTGCCGGCCAACCAGCGCGGCCGCCGCCTCCTGCATGCGCGCCACCTGAAGCGGGCGATAGTCGAAGGCCACCCGCCCCGCCCACACGGCCGACCGGGTGGGACGGTTCAGGATCACATAGCGGTAGGTACGGGAAACGGCGCTAAAGCGCGCGTGGAATCCGTCATCGACCACGCGCCCCCAGATCAGGCTCACGTCAGGCGGCAGATGCGCATTCCCGCCGCGGCGAAAGGCCTCGGGTGACCGCGTCTTCGCGCAATCGAAATGAACGACCTGGCCCAGGGCATGCACACCCGTATCGGTGCGCCCTGCCGCGGCAACCCGTACCGGCTCGTCGGCAACACGGCTCAGGGCCTCCTCAACGGCGTCCTGCACGGTCCGCACGCCGGCCTGCCTCTGCCACCCCGCGAAACCCGTACCGCTGTACTCCACGCCCAGTGCAAAACGGGTCACGACTGGGTGGCGATCTTGATGATATTGCGCACGCCGTCCGGCAGCACGCGTCCACGGCCGCCGCGCTTGCCCTGATAGCGCCGCCAGTCCTTGGGCGCCAGCACCTGTGTGCGGCGGGCACTGGTGAGGGCGAGGCCCTGATCGGGGCCAAGCGCCGCGATCGCGATCAGCACCTCACCCTCCTCGAGACCGAAAAGCTTCACGCCCCTGCCGCGCGCCATCATGGGCAGCTCCTCTGCGGAGATCACCAGCAGCCGCTCCGCCGTCGCCATCGCCAGCCATCCGCCTGGTACCAGCAGCGCCGGCGCCAGCAGCGATGTCCCCTCCTCGGTCTTCGCCACCACCTTGCCTGCCTTGTTGCGCGCCACCAGATCCGCAAGCGCCACCTTGAAACCGTAGCCCCTGTTGCTGACCAGCGCGGCCAGATCGGCATCCTCGCCCATCAACACGCCAACGAAACCCACGCCCGGCCCCGGCTCGAAGGTTTTCGACAGGGGCTCACCAAAGCCGCGTGCCGATGGCAGCCGGCCGGCCGCTACCGCGTAGCTGCGGCCGGCGGCATCGATGAACAGGGCGTTCTGCGTACTGCGCCCGCGCACCGCCTGCAGAAAGCCATCGCCGGTCCGGAAGGGAAGCCCCGCGCCATCGATCTCATGGCCCCGCGCCTGCCGTACCCAGCCGTTTTCCGACAGGATGACGGTAACCGGCTCCACCGCAAGTTCCGTGACATCGATCGCGCGCGCCACCGGCCGGGCGCACAGCGGCGAACGCCGGGCATCGCCGAAATCCTTGGCGTCACGCGCCAGTTCCCCCCGCACGAAACGGCGCAGCTTGGCGCCCGTGCCAAGGATCCGCTCGATGCCGGTGCGCTCCTCGCTCAATCTCGCGTGTTCGTCACGCAGCTTGATCTCCTCGAGCCTGGCCAGCTGCCGCAGCCGGATTTCGAGGACGGCGTCTGCCTGCCGCTCGCTTATCTTGAAGCGGCCCATAAGGGCATCGCGCGGCTCATCCTCCGTGCGGATGATCCGGATGATCTCGTCGAGCGAGGCAAATACCGCAAGCAATCCCTCGAGGATATGCAGGCGGTCATTGATCTTCTCGAGCCGGAACTGCAACCGGCGCCGCACGGTGTCGATCCGGAACTCGAGCCACTCGGTCAGCAATTCACGCAACCCATAGACGCGCGGCTTGCCATCACGACCGATGACATTCAGGTTCACCCGGTAGCTGCGCTCAAGATCGGTCGTCGCGAAGAGGTGCCCCATGAGGGCATCGACGTCGATGCGCGACGAGCGGGGCACTATCACGAGCCTCGTCGGATTCTCGTGATCCGATTCGTCACGCAGATCTTCGACCATCGGCAACTTCTTGTTGCGCATTTGCTCGGCGATCTGCTCCAGGATCCGCGAACCCGACGCCTGGTAGGGCAATGCGGTGATGACGATCAGGCCGTCCTCGCGTTCCCATCGCGCGCGGGCCCGGATCGAACCCGTCCCCGAGCGGTAGCAGGCGGCAATTTCCTCGCGCGGCGTAATGATCTCCGCGCCGGTCGGGTAATCGGGACCCTGCACGTGTTCGAGAAGGGTCTCGACAGAGGCCTTTGGATCGTCGAGCAGCGCAATGCAGGCACCCGCCACTTCCGCCGCATTGTGCGGAGGAATGTCCGTGGCCATGCCCACGGCGATCCCCGTCGCCCCATTCAGCAGCACATGGGGCAGCCGCGCCGGCAGGAGCCTTGGCTCATCGAGGGTCCCGTCGAAGTTCGGGACCCAGTCCACGGTGCCCTGTCCGAGCTCCGACAGCAGCAAGTCGGCGAAGCGCGACAGGCGCGCCTCCGTATACCGCATCGCCGCAAAAGACTTCGGGTCATCCGGGGATCCCCAGTTTCCCTGCCCCTCGATCAAGGGGTAGCGGTAACTGAAGGGCTGCGCCATGAGGACCATGGCTTCGTAACAGGCCGTGTCTCCATGAGGATGGAACTTGCCCAGCACGTCACCGACGGTGCGGGCCGACTTCTTGAACTTGGCGCCGGCCGCCAACGCAAGCTCGCTCATCGCGTACACGATGCGCCGCTGCACAGGCTTCAGGCCGTCGGCGATATGCGGCAGCGCACGGTCGAGAATCACGTACATCGAGTAATCGAGGTACGCCTTTTCGGTAAAGCCCATGAGAGGCATGCGCTCGACGACGAAATTTACCGGTTCACTCATACCGCGGGCTCCGCCTTGTCGCCGTGGCTCTCCAGCCACCTCCTCCGATCGGCCGCACGCTTCTTCGCAAGCAGCATGTCGAGCGAGGCATCCGTTCCGTCTGCCTCGTCAAGAGTGAGACAGACGAGACGCCGTGTCTCCGGGCTCATGGTCGTTTCGCGCAACTGCAGAGGATTCATTTCGCCAAGCCCCTTGAAGCGCTGCACGGTCGGCCGGACCCGGGACTGCGTGCCGGCAATCTTGTCGAGGATCCCTTGCTTTTCCTCCTCATCCAGCGCGTAGGAAACCTCTTTGCCGACATCGATACGATACAGGGGCGGCATGGCCACATAGACCCGCCCGGCCAGCACCAGCGGGCGGAAGTGACGGACAAACAGGGCGCATAGCAAAGTGGCAATATGCGCGCCGTCCGAATCCGCATCGGCAAGAATACACACCTTCCCGTAACGGAGGCTCTCCAGGGCGGGCGATCCGGGGTCGACGCCCAGCGCCACGGCAATGTCATGGACCTCCTGCGATGCCAGAACATCCGCGGATTCGACCTCCCAGGTGTTCAGGATCTTGCCGCGCAAGGGCATGATGGCCTGGAACTCGCGATCACGCGCCTGCTTGGCCGAGCCGCCCGCAGAATCCCCTTCCACCAGGAACAATTCGGTGCGCGCCAGATCCTGGCTCGTGCAATCCGCGAGCTTGCCGGGCAGGTCGGGTCCATTTACCGCCTTCTTGCGCTCCACGCGTTTGGCCCGCCGCTCCCGCTGCTGGGCGCAGTCGATGGCGATGCGCGCGATCTCCGTCGCATCGGCCACATGGGCGTTCAGCCACAGCGCAAAGCCATCCTTGGTGACACCCGCGACAAATGCGGCGGTCGCCCGCGAAGTCAGGCGCTCCTTTGTCTGCCCGGAGAATTGCGGTTCCTTCAGTTTGGCAGACAGCACGAATGCGACCCGTTCCCAGACGTCCTCGCTCGCAAGCTTCAGGCCGCGCGGCAGCAGGTTGCGCAGCTCGCAAAATTCCCGCAGGGCTTCCGTCAATCCCAGCCGGAAACCATTGACATGGGTACCTTCCTGGGGCGTCGGAATGAGATTCACGTAGCTTTCCCGCACGAGCAGCGGGTCTTCCTCGAGCTGCCAGGACACGGCCCACTCGACCTCCTCGTCGCCACCGGTCATGCGGCCGACAAAGGGCGCCGGGGGCACAAAGGACCGCTCCTGCAACGCCTCGGCCAGATACTGGCCGAGGCCGTCCTCGTAGAACCAGTCGGCATCATCCTGGGGATCCGCTTCATTACGGAAGCTCACGTGCAGCCCCGGACAAAGGACGGCCTTCGCCTTCAGCAGAGGTTTCAGGCGGCTGACCTGAAACTTCGGATTATCGAAATAACGCGCCTCGGGCGAAAAGCGGACTGTCGTGCCCGTCTCTTTGCGGCCTGCGGTGCCGATGACATGCAAATCCTCGACCTTCTCGCCATGCGCGAAGGCCATGTGGTGAATCTTCCCGGACCGCCTGACGTACACATCCAGCCGCTTCGACAGGGCATTCACCACGGACACGCCGACACCGTGAAGACCGCCCGAAAAGGCATAATTCTTATGGGAAAATTTTCCTCCCGCGTGCAGGCGCGTGAGGATCAGCTCGACCCCGCTCACGCCTTCTTCCGGATGGATGTCGACCGGCATCCCGCGGCCATCATCGGTCACCGACAGGGACTCGTCCGCATGGAGCGTCACCACGATGGAGCGGGCATGCCCCGCCATCGCCTCGTCGACGCTGTTGTCGATCACTTCCTGCGCGAGGTGATTGGGCCGGTCCGTCTCCGTATACATGCCGGGCCGGCGGCGCACGGGCTCGAGCCCCGTCAAGACCTCTATGTCTGAAGCGTCATACCGGGACATCAGCGCAAATCGGCTACCAGAGAGGCCCGCACGGTCTCGGGCACGACCGTGTCATGGCGATAATGGGGATGATCGATGCCCATGCGGATGGGCTGGCCGGCCCGTGCCGCGCCGATCATGGCATCGGTGAGGTCAAACCGCAGAAAATGCACCGACGAGGTCTTGTCCGGATCTTCCCGCTCCATGTCCTCGTCGGCCACGGCGAATACCCGGTCACCACCCACTTCGGCCCACACCTTTTCGGCGACACCATGGAGACGCGCAAGCGCGAACTTGCGCTCCTCGACGTCCTCATACTCGAGCATGAAGGTGGCCTTCCAGTTGCCGCCGTCGGGGATCAGGGGATTGTAGGCGGCAAGTTCTGCCTCGATTTCATCTGCCTCGAAGATCCGCTCGATGCGCAACATCTCCTGGATCTGGTACAGGACCGTAAGACGATCCTCGAAGTAGAGACGCGCATGCCCGCCGATCGCCACCTGCCTGTCCCGCTTGTGGCCAAGCACGCGGGCGCGGAAGGCGCTGCGTTGGCGCGCATACTCCTCGAGCGGCATCAAATCGGCACGAACGAGCGCGGTCATGGATCACCCCTTTCCTGCATGTTCCTTTGCAACGATGCTACCATTTTTGAACAGATACTCCCGCAATTCCTTGTCAAACGCCGGATCGTGGCGACGGATCCACTCGAACACCATCGCCGCGTGTTCCTTTTCCTCGTCGCGATTGTGGGCCAATATGGCCTTCAGTTCGGGGTCCATGCTGGCGTCGACCCGCTGCTGGTACCAGTCGACCGCCTCGAGCTCCTCCATCAGGGAGATGATGGCGCGGTGCATGTCCAGGGTCGCATTGCTCAGATCCTTGCGATCCTCGTGTAAACCCTCGTGTGCCATGAGTGCCTCCTTTTTCGTTCTCCCGGCTGCCCGGCCGTTATATGCCGTACGCGCGCCTGAGCAAGGCAAACGGCGTCAGCAGCCTGTCCTTGCCATCGAGACCCGACGCCAGATGATGGCCGGCGATCGGGCAGTCGCTCGTGAAATAGGCGGGGTCGGCGTCGGCTATACGGCGGACCACCGGGCGCCCGATCTTCACGGCATCCTCGTAATGCTCGCTCTTGACGCCATAGGTCCCGTCGTGCCCGGCGCAGCGCTCGATGACATCCACCGTGGTCCCCGGCACGAGCATGAGCACATCGCGCGTCTTCAATCCGATGTTCTGGACGCGCTGATGACAGGGGACATGATAACTGATTTTACCGAGCGGCGTCGCAAAAGCCGTTTTCAGCAGACCCGCCTTATGACGGAGCATCAGGTATTCGAACGGGTCGAAAATCGCGGCCTTGACCTTGGCGACTGCCGTATCTTCCGGAAACAGGAGCGGCAGTTCCTGCTTGAACATGAGCACGCAGGAGGGTACGGGCGCCACGATGTCGTAGCCGGCATCCACCGCCTCGGCCAGGCGCGGAATGTTGAACTCCTTCAGGCGCTGGATGCTGTCGAAATCTCCGAGCTCGAGCTTTGGCATCCCGCAGCAACGCTCATCATCGAGCGCGCGGACGCGGATCTGGTTGTGCTCGAACACCGCCGCCAGATCGCGCGCGAGACTGGCATCGTTGTAATTGCTGTAGCAGGTCCCGAACACGACAACCTGGCCGCGCGTGCCGGCAGCGGCAACCGGCGCAATGGCTTCGTCAGGAACGAAGGTCTTGCGGAACCATTTATGGTGATAAGGCGGCACGATGGCCCGATGGTCGACCCCCAGCACACCCTCGAGTATCTTGCGCGCGGGAGCGGTACGATTCAGGGTGTTGACGATCTCGGCTACGACCGGGATGCCCGCGAGACGCCCGACCATGTCGGTGCCGGTCAACAGGCGATCACGCCGCCGCACCTTGCCGGCCCGGAAGTTGGCGGCCTTCGCGCGCAGCATCAGGTGCGGAAAGTCCACATTCCACGGATGCGGCGGCACGTACGGGCATTTCGTCATGTAACAGAGGTCGCACAGATAGCACTGCTCGACCACCTTCCCGTAGTCGGCCACCGCAACATCGGCAAGCTCCATGCCCGCGGAATTGTCGATCAGGTCAAAAAGGGTCGGAAAGGCCTGGCAGAGATTGAAGCAGCGGCGGCACCCATGGCAAATCTCGAAAACCCGATGGAGCTCGGCCTCGATCGCTGCGGTATCGAAGAAACCGGGATCCCGCCAGGGAATGGGGTGACGCGTCGGTGCAACGAGATTACCCTCACGCGGCTCGGAATCGTCATTGTTTGTTGTCATCTCCGGGCTCCTTCGGGCACAAAAAAGGACCGGCGGCTGCCGGTCCCTATAGAGTAGACCCTATTTGCCGAGACCGTCGAGAGCCTTCTGGAAACGATTGGCGTGCGACCGCTCAGCCTTGGCCAGGGTCTCGAACCAGTCCGCGATCTCCTCGAAGCCCTCGCTGCGCGCGGTCTTGGCCATGCCCGGATACATGTCCGTGTACTCATGGGTTTCACCGGCAATGGCGGCTTTCAGATTGTCGCTCGTCGAGCCGATGGGCAGGCCCGTGGCCGGATCGCCGACTTTTTCCATATACTCGAGATGGCCATGCGCATGGCCTGTCTCGCCCTCGGCCGTCGAGCGGAATACGGTAGAGACATCGTTATATCCCTCGACGTCCGCCTTGGCTGCGAAATACAGGTACCGGCGATTGGCCTGCGATTCGCCGGCAAACGCCGCCTTCAGATTCTCGTGAGTTTTGCTACCTTTAAGTTCCATGACGTCAGGACTCCTTGTGCCCGTTGGTTTAGAAGTAGTCTAAAAGTGTCGGGAAAGCCCGTCAAGTCTTCACCGCAAAAACTGGCTTCTCGCGCGAACTGATCTACTATGGGAGTGACTGCCTTGAAACACAATGTGTCAATGATCGCGATAAAGGCCTGAGTGCCCGTTATATGTCCAATGTGAACCCGATTGCGACCACAGGAGGAACCGGAGCCGCACTCTCGGGCCTCCCTGCGCGCCTTGTCCGCGACAAGCTCCTCACCGCCCAGGACGCGGAACGCATCAATAACGAATCGGTCACCAACAAGGTTTCTTTCGTCGTCCGGCTCGTCGAGAGCAGGAAGCTCGACCCGCTGACGATTGCCCGGATCGCCTCCGAGGAGTTCGGCATGCCCCTGCTCGACATCGGGGCCGTCGATCCAGGCGCGCTGCCCATAAAGGCAGTCGATGCCAAGCTGATCGTGAGACACCGGGTATTGCCGCTTTTCAAGAGAGGAAACCGGCTGTATGTGGCGGTTGCGGATCCGACGAACCTGCCGGCGATCGACGAGATCAAGTTCAACACGGGGCTCGCTCCCGAACCCATCCTGGTCGAGGCGGACAAGCTCAACACCCTGATCGATCGCAGTCTCGAGGCGCAAGGCAGCAGCGCACTCGCCGACATGAGCGAGGTGCTCGACAACGTCGAGATGGCGTCCGGCGAGGCGCAGACCGAGGACCCGGACGCCGATGACACCAACGATGCGCCGATCGTCCGTTTCGTGAACAAGATTCTGCTCGACGCCATCCATCGCGGCGCGTCCGATATCCACATCGAACCCTACGAACAACGCTACCGTGTGCGGTTCCGTACGGACGGCGTTCTGCAGGAGATTGCCGCGCCGCCGCTTGCGCTGGCCGCCCGGATCGCATCCCGCGTAAAGATTCTTTCGAGACTCGACATTTCCGAGCGCCGCATTCCGCAGGATGGCCGCATGAAGATCCGCGTGTCGAAGACACGGGCCATTGATTTTCGGGTAAGCACCCTGCCAACCCTGTTTGGCGAAAAAATCGTTCTCCGTATTCTCGACCCGGCGTCCGCAACGCTCGGCGTCGACCGTCTCGGATTCGAGGCCGAACAGAAGGCGGCCTATATGGAGGCGATCCACAGGCCGTATGGCATGGTGCTCGTCACGGGACCGACGGGAAGCGGCAAAACCGTTACCCTGTATACGGCCCTGAATATCCTGAACACGGCCGACCGCAACATTTCGACCGCCGAAGATCCGGTCGAAATCAACCTCACGGGCATCAACCAGGTCAACATCAACGAACGCGTCAAACTGACCTTTGCTGCGGCACTGCGTGCCTTTCTGCGGCAAGACCCTGACGTCATCATGGTCGGCGAGATTCGTGACCTCGAAACGGCCGAAATCGCCATCAAGGCGGCGCAGACCGGACACATGGTGATTTCGACCCTGCACACAAACGACGCACCGCAAACCCTTGCCCGCCTCGTGAACATGGGCGTGCCGCCGTTCAATATCGCCTCGGCGGTCAACCTCATCATCGCGCAGCGGCTGGCCCGCAGGCTTTGCCCACAGTGCCGGAAAAGGGTCGAACTGCCCCATGCGGCCCTGCTCCAGGTGGGTTTCCATGAAGAGGAGATTCCGCGTCTGCGCATCTACGGTCCGGGGGGATGCGATGCCTGCAACGATGGCTACAAGGGGCGCGTCGGCATTTACCAGGTGATGCCGATGACGCCGGCCATCGCGCAGATCATCCTCCGCGGGGGCAATGCGACGGAAATCGCCGAACAGGCCCGCAAGGATGGGGTCTTCGATCTGCGGCAGTCGGGCTTGAGGAAAGTTCGCGAAGGCATTACGAGTCTCGAGGAAATCGAGCGCGTCACGAACGAATGAGAGCGGGCCGTGCCTGGTTGGCTGCACGTCGGTCTCGCATCCCTCTATAATGTCCGCATGAGACTCCTTGCCCACCCCTTCATCCTGTACCTTCTCGTACTGGCATTCGGCGCCATCATCGGCAGCTTCCTCAGCATGCTCGTGTACCGGCTGCCCATTATGTTGAAACGCCGGTGGGAAGAAGACTGCGAGGCGCTTACCGCCCGCCACAAGACCCCAGGACGGCGCGAAACCTTCAATCTGGCCCTGCCGGCATCCCATTGCCCCCATTGCGAAGCCCCGCTGGGGTGGATGGAAAATATTCCCCTGATCGGCTTCATCGCGCTCGGGGGCCGCTGCCGCCATTGCCATACGCGAATCCCGCTTCGCTATTTTCTGATCGAACTCATCACGACCGTGGCGGCCGGGTTCAGTCTCGCCCGTTTTGGCGCGACCCCAATGGGCATTCTGGCCTTCATCGCCTCGGCATGCCTGATCGCCCTCACATTCATCGATCTCGAAGAACAACTTCTCCCGGACGCGATCACCCTGCCTTTGTTGTGGCTGGGCCTGCTCGCCAACGTCGGCGGGCTTTTTACGAGCCTTGAGGCGGCCGTGATCGGTGCGGCAAGCGGCTATCTGTTTCTCTGGCTCATCTATCACGCCTTCCGGCTGCTCACCGGCAAGGAAGGCATGGGTTTTGGGGACTTCAAGCTGTTTGCTGCCGCAGGGGCCTGGATCGGCTGGGAGCTGCTTCCCGTGCTGCTGCTGCTCGCATCGCTGGTCGGCGCGATCACCGGCCTTGCGCTCATTGCCCTGAAACGGCATGGCCGCGGGACACCCATACCATTTGGACCCTATCTCGCTGGCGCCTTCTGGCTGGCGCTCTTCTACGGCCACCCTCTGCTGTTCACGTACCTGCGTCTCGCACATGGTCACTGAAACCCGCAGCTGGCGGGTCGCCCTCACGGGCGGCGCCGGCACCGGCAAATCCACGGCCGCCCAGATGTTTGCCGAACGCGGGGTGCCGGTCTTCGACGCCGATGCCCTTGCGCATGAATTCATGGAACCGGGGCAAGAGGCCAACGCCCGCATCCAGGCCCTCTTTGGTGCGCAGATCGCCGACAGCGAGGGCCGCATCGACAGACCCGCGCTCCGGCGGATCGTCTTTGCCGACGAGAAGGCGCGCCGCGCCCTCGAGGCGATCCTGCATCCCCTGATCCGCGCGGCCATGGAGGCGCGGTCCGCGGGGGCCCGGCCTTACGCCCTGCTCGTCATACCGCTTCTTGCGGAAACCGGGCGGCCCCCTTTTGTGAACCGCGTCGTGGTGATCGATACCGACCCCTCGATACAACGCGAGCGTCTGCGCGGCCGTCAGCTGGGCCCCGCGCTGACCGGCCGGTTACTGGCGATCCAGGCAGGCCGCGCGCAGCGCCTCGCCCTGGCGGACGATGTTCTTCCCAACAACGAAGGTTTGGGCAAACTGCGCAGTGCCGTGGCGGCGCTCGACGCACGCTACCGGCAGGCCGCGCAAAAGGCCACCGGCTGAACCAGCACGGTCTTACCCGCCCTCGCGCGAACCGGCGCCGCGCTCGAGGATGTCCAGGATCGGCCTGACGATGTCGATCGGCATGGGGAATACGACCGTGGAATTGTTCTCGCGCGCAATCTCGCTCAAGGTCTGCAGGTAACGCAACTGCATGCCTCCGGGCGTCGCCGCGAGGATTCTCGCGGCGTTGGTCAGCGTCTGCGCCGCCTGGAACTCCGCCTCGGCGTGGATGACCTTGGCACGGCGATCACGCTCCGCCTCGGCCTGCTTGGCGATCGCCCTTATCATGTCGTCGCTCAACAGGATGTCGCGCACCTCGACGTTGATGACCTCGATACCCCAGGCGTCGACCTGTTTTTCGAGGATCATCTGGATGTCGCCGTTTAGCTTGTTGCGTTCGGCCAGCATTTCGTCGAGTTCGTGATTGCCGATGACCGAACGCAGCGTCGTCTGCGCAAGCTTGCTGGTGGCTGCAAAATAATTCTCCACGTGAATGAAGGCCTTGGCGGCATCGATCACCCGGAAATACAGTACTGCATCCACTTTGACGGATACGTTGTCCCGGGAAATGGCCTCCTGTACCGGGACATCGTGCACCTGTGTGCGCAGATCCACCCGCACCATCCGCTGGGCGACGGGGACGATGACGATGAGACCCGGGCCCTTTACGCTGGTAAACCGGCCGAATGTGAAAACAACGGCCCGCTGGTATTCGTAAATGACGTGCAAGGACCAGACAAAGACCAGCAAAAAGGCGATGATGAAAACGAGAAACGAAAAGGCAATCATGGTGGTACCTCCTGGAAGCTGCCGATGCGTTTGGTTGTGCATTGCAGCAAGGATGCCCCCCAAAGCATAGACGATGGCTGCGGCATGCGCCCTCAGTCTTGCCCGCCGGTGTCCCCGCCTGCAGAAAAAGCACCGCTGCGCACGGCAACACCGTGCCCGCCCGCCTCCCGGGCCCGCGCCAGATCGTCCCAGACCATGCCGCCGAGGGCATAGACGGGCAGGGACACCGCTGCCGCCAGGTCCTGAAACGCGCCCCACCCGAGCGCAATGGCATCCGGGTGTGATGGGGTTGCCTTGACTGGTGAAAGGACTGCGAAGTCGCAGCCGATGCGGTCGGCGTGTTCCAGTTCCGCCAGGGTGTGGCAGGATGCGCCGACCAGGACGGATTGTGGCGCCGGCCGCCTATGCAGATCCAGGAGGCGGCGCGCCGGCAGATGGACGCCATCGGCACAACCGGTGGCCTCATCGGCGGCCGCATTGACGAGGAGACGTGCGCCGTGGCGGTGGCATAAATCGCCGACGACGCGCGCAAAGGCCTGCAGTTGCGCCAGCGGCCATGGTTCCCGCAGCTGGACCAGGACGGGCCGTTCGGCGAGCACCGCCTGCAGCCGTGCCAGGAACGCGTCCTCGCCGATCTCGGCGGCCGTACTGATGAGATAGTAGGGGGGCAGATGCAGCCGCGCGACAATCGGCGCATCCGCCGGCAGGAAGGCCATGGTGGCCAGTTCGGAGGGCCGGCACCAGCGGATGCCCTGGCCCTCGCGCGGCGTGGCCGTGCCGCGAAATGCGTCGACACCCCAGAACGAGAGACGTATGCCGTCGGGATCGCGCCCCCGCCACCCGGGCAGGGGCTGCATGGCGATCGCCTCGATGCCAAGCTCCTCGCGCAGCTCTCGCACCAGCGCGCCCTGCTCGCTTTCGCCACGTTCCAGCTTGCCGCCCGGAAACTCCCACATGCCGGCGCCCTGCTTGCCGGACGGACGCTGGCTCGCCAGATACCGCCCTTGCGTATCCCGGATGAGCGCCGCTACGACTACCTGGCGCGGCTTAAGTGCGATAGGAACCATTGATGCGCACGTATTCGTACGAGAGATCGCTCGTAAATACCGTGGCACTGGCGTCGCCTTGCCCGAGGTCGACACGAATGTGGATCTCTTCGCCCGCAAAGGCGCGGCGGCCCCATTCTTCACTGTATCCGGGATCGACCGCGCCATTGCGGAAGACGCAGGCATCGCCCAGCATGACAACGATGTCGCGCGTATCGAGAGGTGCGATCGGCGCCCTCCCGATGGCCGCGAGGATACGGCCCCAGTTCGGATCACTGGCAAAGAGCGCGGTCTTCACAAGCGGCGACAGCGCGATCGTGTCGGCGACGGCACGGCACTCTTCGGCCGAGCGGCCCCCCGTTACCTGGATCTCGACAAACTTCGTGGCGCCTTCGCCGTCACGCACGATCGCCTGGGCAAGCGTCCTACATACACGCTCAAGCGCTTCCACGAAGGCATCCCATACCGGTCCGGACGATTCGAGCAGGACATCCGAACGGCCGGTCGCGAGCAGCACGAGGGCATCGTTCGTGGACGTATCGCCGTCGACGGTAATCGCATTGAACGTCGTCGCGACCACCCGCTTTAACGCGGCCTGCAAGACGGCTGCCTCCGCCGCCACATCGGTGGCCACGAAAGACAGCATGGTGGCCATGTTGGGATGGATCATGCCGGACCCCTTGGCGATCCCTGTTATGGTGACTTCGCGGCCGCCGGCCGTCAGCGTGACAGAGACGCCCTTGGGCACGGTGTCGGTGGTCATGATGCCGGATGCGGCCTCGTTCCACCCCTCGGCCGAGGCGGCCGCAAGGGCGGCCGGAACCGCAGAAACGATGCGATCCACCGGAATGCGCTCGCCGATGACGCCGGTCGAAAACGGCAGCACTTCCTCGACGGCGCAGTTCAGGTGGCTCGCCACGGCCTGGCAGCACGCCCGCGCATCCTCAAGCCCCTGCTCGCCCGTTGCGGCATTCGCGTAACCCGTATTGATGATGAGCGCGCGCGGCGCAGCAAGGCCGAGATGCGCCTTCGCAAGCAGAACGGGCGGCGCCGCAAACTGGCTTTGCGTAAAAACGGCCGCGCCTGCCGTTCCCTCATCGCACTGGATAATCACCAGATCGCGCCGGTCGGCCTTGCGAATGCCCGCCATCACCGTCCCCAGACGCACACCGTGGACCGGCCGCAGAGACGAAAGACCCTTGATACCAACCGCCATGAGCGCCCTCCTTACCGCCTAGGCCAACTTGCCGTGGCACTGCTTGTATTTCCTGCCGGACCCGCAGGGACACGGGTCATTGCGCCCAACCTTGGGCGTCATGCGCACGACAGTCTGGACCGCTGCATTGCCCTCGCCCTCCTCCACGAGGACGCTCGGATGCTCGTAGATGGCCGCCTCCGGCATGCGCCGCTGCTCGTCGAACAACTCGATGTCGGCTTCATCCTGCAGCTGTACCTGCAGAATGGTGATGATGACTTCACGCTTGATCCGGTCGAGCATTTCCGAGAAAAGCTCGAATGCCTCCCGCTTGAATTCCTGCTGGGGGCTCTTCTGCGCGTAGCCGCGAAGATGGATCCCCTGCCGCAGGTGATCCATGGCCGCAAGGTGGTCTTTCCATTGCAGGTCGAGGACCTGCAGCATCACGGCCTTCTCGAGATGGCGCATCGTCTCTGCCCCAAGGGCCGCCGTCTTCAGCGCGTAACTCTTTTCCGCAGCCTCCTGGATGCGGCCGCGCAGCTGCTCTTCGTCCAGTGACGGCTCTTCCTTCAGCCATTGGCCGATGGGCAGATTCAGCGTAAGTTCGCGCGAAAGCGTCTCTGTGAGACCCGCGATGTCCCACTGCTCCTCGAAGCTCTCTGGCGGCACATGCTCGCCGATGACATCCGATACCACGTCCCGCAAAATCGCAGCGACGCTTGTGCTCACATCTTCCGCAACGAGCAACTTGTTACGCTGATCGTAGATGACCTTGCGTTGATCGTTGGCGACATCGTCGTACTCGAGCAGCTGCTTGCGCATGTCGAAGTTGTGGGCCTCGACCTTGCGCTGGGCGTTCTCGATGGCCTTGGTGACCCAGGGATGCTCGATGGCCTCCCCTTCCTCCATGCCCAGGCGCTCCATGAGCCCCGCCACCCGATCGGAGCCGAAAATACGCATCAGGTTGTCTTCGAGCGACAGATAGAACCGCGTCATCCCGGGGTCACCCTGGCGGCCGGAACGCCCGCGCAGCTGGTTGTCGATGCGCCGGGATTCGTGACGCTCCGTGCCGATGACGCGCAGGCCGCCTGCCGCGATCACGCGATCGTGCCTTTCCTGCCAGCGGACACGGATTTCGTTGCGTTCGCTGTCGGTGGCGGCGCCAGCGAGCTCCATTTCCGGACTGCCCCCGAGCACGATGTCCGTACCCCGGCCGGCCATGTTGGTCGCAATCGTCACGGCGCCCTCGCGACCGGCCTCGGCGATGATGTGCGCTTCCCGCTCATGCTGTTTGGCATTGAGCACTTCGTGGGGAATCTTGTCCCGCTTTAAAAGCGCCGACAGGTGTTCCGAGTTCTCGATGGATGCGGTACCTACGAGCACGGGCTGCCCGCGCGTGTGCGCTTCGCGGATCTCGCCGATGATCGCCGCGTACTTCTCTGTAGTGGTCCGATAGACCTTGTCGCCCATGTCCTGGCGGATGGCCGCCCTGTGCGTCGGGATTATCGTGACCTCGAGATTATAGATCTCCTGGAACTCCGCAGCCTCGGTGTCGGCGGTACCGGTCATGCCAGCGAGCTTTTCGTAGAGCCGGAAGTAATTCTGAAACGTGATCGAGGCGAGCGTTTGATTCTCGTTTTGAATGGCCACGTGTTCCTTTGCCTCGATGGCCTGGTGAAGGCCATCGCTCCACCGGCGCCCCGGCATCATGCGGCCGGTGAACTCATCGACGATGACGATCTGGCCGTCGGCCACGATGTAATCCACTTCGCGGTGAAACAGGACGCGGGCCCGCAGCGCTGCATTGAGGTGATGCAGGAGACTGATGTTGGCCACATCATACAGCGCACTGTTTTCCGCGAGCAGGCCGGCTTGTGCGAGAAGATGCTCGGCAGTCTCGTGTCCGGTCTCCGTGAGATAGACCTGCTTGGCCTTCTCGTCGACCGTGAAGTCGCCACCCTCCTCTTCATTGTCCTGGCGCTTCAACTTGGGGACGATGGCATCGATGCGCGAATAGAGATCCGTATTCTCTTCCGTGGGTCCCGAAATGATGAGCGGCGTACGCGCTTCGTCGATCAGGATCGAGTCGACCTCATCGACGATCGCGAAATGAAGCGGCCTCTGGACCCGGTCCTCCGCGCTGAACGCCATGTTGTCGCGCAGATAATCGAAGCCGAACTCGTTGTTGGTACCGTACGTGATGTCGGCCGCATAGGCCTCGCGCCGTGCGGGCCCGTCCAGGGTCGAAATGACCGTACCGACGGTCAGACCGAGGAAACGGTAGATGCGGCCCATCCACTCCGCATCGCGGTGCGCCAGATAGTCATTGACGGTGACGACGTGTACACCCTTCCCGGAGAGCGCATTGAGATAGGCGGCGAGCGTGGCCACGAGGGTCTTGCCCTCGCCGGTGCGCATCTCGGCGATCTTGCCCCCATGCAGGGCCATGCCGCCTATCAGCTGCACATCGAAATGGCGCATGCCCAGAGTGCGCTTGGCCGCTTCGCGAACGGTGGCAAACGCCTCGGGCAGGAGACTGTCGGGCGACTCGCCGCGGGTGAGCCGCTCCCGGAACTCTGCCGTCTTGGCGGCCAGCGCCTCGTCGGAAAGCGGGGAGATTTGGCTTTCGAGGGCATTGACGAGCCCAACCTTCTGCCGCATGCGGCGGATAAGCCGGTCGTTGCGACTACCAAACAATCTGCTGAAGACGTTTACGGCCATTTTTTTCCGCGCACTTGAGTAAAGTGCGCATTATGGCGGAAAAGCGCGGCTACTTGAACACTTGGACCCCTAATGGCGGTCGGCGAGATCCAGAAAGCCGATGGGATTGATCGGCACGCCGTGGAGCATGACTTCGAAATGCAGGTGGGGACCCGTCGAATATCCGGTATCGCCGACGCGGCCGATCAGCATCCCCTTATGGACGATCTCACCGGTGTGCACATAATCCGCGCTGAGATGCGCGTACATCGTCACCTCACCGTGGCCATCGAATACCTTGACCAGCCGTCCGAAACCGCCATCCGTCTGCGCAAAAATGACAATGCCGGCCGCCATCGCATGGACCGGAGTCCCGACAGGCGCTGCAATATCGACCCCCGGATGAAAGCCCGGGCGCCCCGTGAACGGGTCCGGCCGCGGCCCGAAAGGAGACGAAATCCAGCCGCCGCGCACCGGCCAGCCGCCCGGTGTCGTCATGGTGCGCACGGCGTGGGCCGCGAGCACCTGCGTCAAGGCGGCAAGCTCCATCTGCCGCTGGCCCAGCTGCTGCTTCAACTCGGCGGCGAGCACCTGGAGACTGGCCACGCTGACGTCCTGACCGGTGCCGGCGGCGTGCGTCGCGACTTGCAGCGGCGCCACCACGGCCGAACCGAGCGAACTGACCGGCACGCCCGCAAGCTGGCTCAGCCGGGCGCCCATGGCATCGAGCTGGCTCGTCTGGGCGGTCAGGCGCCCCACCTCACGCGCGAGCCGTCCTATGGTCTGGTGGCTGCTGGATGCGAGTTTTTGCACCTCCCGCGCTTCCTGCTGGACAGCCGGTGCAGCCTGTCCCGTCACGCCACCGACCCGGCGGACATGCCAGGCATGCGCCCAGAAAAGGGCAGTGCCCGCCACCACCGGCAGAAACAGCAACAGGGCCGCCATGGCCGCCACGCGCTCGATCGATAGCATAATCGGGCGCGCAAGCCCGTCGCGCATGACGATAATGTTCATAAAGACCTCGGCCCGCCGCCATGCGTCTGCTGACGCAACTGCGCGGCGAGCTGACGCAGGGAAGTCATGAGGCCGGGGCCTGGGCTATGCCCGGACACGCCGCCCTTCGCCGATTGCGGGGCCTGCACGGCATGGGTCCGGAAGATCACGGGCGCAAGCCCCACCGTTCCGACGAGCCGGTTGCGCAACTCCGATAACCGGGCCGCATTGCTCGCCAGCGCGTCCAGCTGGCCGCTCAGGACGACCAGACCGGCCTGGGTGCTGGTCGAGATAGCGGCAACCTGGCGGGCGAGCGTCTTGTAATCCGAACCGGGGTTCGCCGCAATCGCCTGCGCCTGCCAGTCGCTCCACATGCGGTAGGTAACCGCCGTAAGCAGAAGGGGCACCAGGACGGCGGCGCCCAGAAGACCAAAGCGCCACCGCTGCCCCGTCAGCTGGAACTGTTTCTTCCAGGGACGGCGGCGCCCTACGATCAGGATGGTGGTCCGGACTTGCTCGCGTTGCGGCCCTTTCATGCTCTTACCACTCCCCGCGGCTACACGGCCGGGACGACCTCGGTAAACGAAACGGCCGTGCGGTCCGACTCTGCGAACGACACGAGCTCCCATGCATCCGCATCGGCAATCAACGTGCGCAACAGGCGGTTGTTCAGCGCGTGCCCAGACTTGTAGGCGCTGAAGGATCCGATCAGCGGGTGCCCCAACAGATACAGATCGCCGATCGCGTCCAGAATCTTGTGCTTGACGAACTCGTCCTCATAACGGAGGCCGTCTTCATTCAGGATACGGAAATCGTCCATGACGACCGCGTTGTCGAGACCGCCCCCGCGCGCAAGACCATCCGCGCGCAGCGCTTCGAGTTCCTTCATGAATCCGAAGGTACGGGCCCGGCTGATCTCCTTGACGAAAGACGTCGTCGAGAAATCGACGCAGGCGACCTGCGTGGAATTGCGGAATATCGGGTGATCGAAATCGATGGAAAAAGCCACCTTGAAGCCGTCCCACGGCTCGAAGCGCACCCACTTTCCGCCCTCCTCGATCTCGATCGCCTTGCGGATGCGCATGAAACGCTTGGGCGTATTCTGTTCCTCGATGCCGGCGGACTGGATGAGGAAAACGAAAGGGCCGGCACTGCCGTCCATGATGGGCACTTCCGGCGCCGTCAGGTCCACATAGGCGTTGTCTATGCCAAGGCCCGCAAAGGCCGACATGAGGTGCTCGACCGTGGAGATGCGCGCACCGTTGTGCTCCAGTGTTGTCGACAGGCGCGTGTCACTGACATTCTCCGGACACGCCCGCACCTCGATGAGGCTCGGTGTATCGACGCGCCGGAAAATGATGCCACTGTCGACCGGCGCAGGCCGCAGCGTTAAATAGACTTTCTCCCCCGTATGCAATCCGACGCCCGTCGCCCGAATCACATTCTTCAATGTTCTTTGTTTGATCATGGGTACTTCCGAGCAATAAAAACCATACACTAGCGGCCTGCCAACCCCGCGGAGGCCCCCCCGAAACAGCAGACTTACGCGACCGGCGTCATGTTAAACTTTAAAGACAAACTGCCCCCCTGTCTAGGACGGTCCCCGGCCGGGGCGCGAGCGGCGAACCTCGCCCGACAAACGGATCTAGTCCGCCTGCCTGCGCAAAAATGCCGGAATGTCAAGGTAGTCGGCGCCCATTGTCTCGGGCGACTGCCCCTTGTCCCGCCGGTTCCGGATGATCGTCGGCGTATCCAGCTGTTCATAGTCCGGCGCCATGCCTCCCTTGGCGGCCACCTTCAGGGCGGGGCGCTTCTGGCCCTGACCCAGACCGGTTGCCACCACCGTGACCCGCATTTCGTCGTTCATGTCCGGGTCGAAGGCCGTGCCCATCACAACCGTCGCGTCTTCCGAGGCGAACTCCTTGATGGTATCGCCCACCTCGGCAAACTCACCGAGCGACATGTTGGCGCCTGCCGTGACATTGACCAGCATGCCGCGCGCTCCAGCGATATCGATATCCTCCAGGAGCGGACTGGAAATGGCCGCCCTGGCCGCCTCCTGGGCGCGCTCCGGCCCGCGGCAAACGGCCGATCCCATCATCGCCATGCCCATCTCCGACATCACCGTGCGGACATCCGCGAAGTCGACGTTGATGTGGCCGGGCCGGGTGATGAGTTCCGCGATGCCCTGGACGGCACCCTGCAGAACCTGATTGGCGCGCCCGAACGCCTCGAGCAGAGTCATGTCACGGCCGACGACAGCGAGCAGCTTCTCGTTCGGTATCGTGATGATCGAATCAACATACTCGCTCAGGTCGCGAATTCCCTGTTCGGCGACCCCCATCCGCTTGCGGCCTTCGAACGGGAAGGGCTTGGTGATGACCGCCACCGTCAAAATACCCTGATCCTTGGCAATCTGAGCCACCACCGGAGCCGCGCCCGTACCCGTGCCGCCACCCATCCCGGCGGTTATGAATACCATGTCCGAGCCGGACAGGGCTTCCGCTATTCGGTCCCGGTCCTCAACTGCAGCCTGGCGGCCTATGGCCGGATCGGCCCCCGCCCCAAGCCCTTTCGTCAGGTTGGAGCCGAGCTGCAGGACGACATTCGCCGACGACCGCCTGATGGCTTGCGCGTCCGTATTGGCAACGATGAACTCCACCCCTTCGATGTTCGAGCGCATCATGTAATCGATGGCGTTGCCGCCACCCCCGCCCACACCGATAACCTTTATGACGGCCTGCTGGCCGCCCGCGTCCACTATTTCGAACATGTCCTCGTCTCCTATTAGCAGAATGCGCTTCTTTTATCCAATCACCCCTGCCCCGCCCGTCTTAAAAATTCCCCTGGAACCAGCTCTTCATGCGTCCCCAGATGTCCTGCATACGGCCCGGCAGCGGCCGCCCCGCCGGCTCGAACTTCGCCCCGCCGGCCTGCTTGTTGCCAAAGAGCACGAGCCCGACCCCGGTTGCGAAGATCGGGTTGTGTACGACGCCACTTAGACCGCCCACATATTGCGGAGCGCCGAGCCGTACCGGCGCATGAAAGACCTCTTCGGCGAGTTCCACCATGCCCTCCATCTTCGCGCTGCCGCCCGTCAGCACGATGCCGGAGCCGAGCAAATCCGCGAACCCGCTCTTGCGCAGATCTTCGGCGATCAGTTCATAAAGTTCTGTAACGCGCGGCTCGACCACTTCGGCAAGCGTTCGGCGGGAAAGCTTGCGCGGGGCTCTCTCTCCTACGCTTGGGACCTCGACCACACCGTCTTCCACCAGCTGGCCATAGGCGCAGCCATACTTTTTCTTGATCTCTTCGGCGTGCTGGGTCGGCGTGCGCAAAGCCACGGCGATGTCGTTGGTTACCTGATCGCCGGCGATCGGAATGACCGCGGTATGCCGGATCGCCCCCTGGGTGAACACCGAGATATCCGTGGTGCCCCCACCGATGTCGACCAGGCACACGCCGAGCTCCTTTTCGTCTTCCGTCAGTACGGACATGCTGGAAGCCAGCTGCTCAAGGATGATGTCGTCCACCTCGAGCCCGCAGCGAACCACACACTTGATGATGTTCTGGGCCGCGCTCACGGCCCCGGTCACGATATGCACCTTGGCCTCGAGGCGCACGCCCGACATCCCGATCGGCTCGCGCACACCTTCCTGCCGGTCGATGATGTATTCCTGCGGCAGGATATGAAGAATCTTCTGGTCGGCGGGGATGGGCAGGGCCCGCGCCGCCTCCAGGACGCGGGCGACATCGCTGTCTGCCACCTCCTTGTTCTTGATGGCGACGATGCCGTGGGAGTTGAGCGAGCTGATGTGGCTGCCGGCGATGCCGGCGTAGACCGAATGAATCTGGCAGCCGGCCATGAGTTCGGCCTCCTCGACCGCCCGCTGGATCGACTGCACGGTCGATTCGATGTTGACCACCACCCCTTTTTTCAGGCCACGGGACGGCTGATGACCGACACCGATGATCTCGATTTCGCCGTTGTCGGTCATTTCGCCGACGATCGCCAGGACCTTCGACGTACCGATATCGAGTCCAACCACCAGCCGCGAGTCGCTTTTCCTAACCATGTGTGTCCCCAGGGGCTTTTCGCCAGCTGACCGCAAAACCGTTCGTGTAACGAAGATCGATGCGGCGCATGCGCGGGATCTGTGGCGCCAACTGCGGGAAGATCGCCACCAGGCGCATGAGACGTGAATCGGGGTGGCGGCCCAGCATGACCGTGACGCCGTCGCCAAGCGTCACCCGCCACGACTGCCGCGCCGACAAAGACAGCCTGGTGATCGTAAGAGACAGCGGCGAGAGAATCGCGTTGAAATGCTGATAGCGCTTTTCCATTTGCTGCTCGGCGCCCTCGGGGCCCGCGAACAACGGAAGATTTGCGGGCCGCGCGTAACCACCCAGACGCACTTGCGCGCCCTTTGCATTCACAAAGCCGCCATTGGCCCACTGCCCGACGAGTTGCTGGTCATGCAGGGAAATGTCGAGCGTACGCGGGAAGCGCCGCGTCACGCTGACACCGGCTGCCCACGGCACGGCATGCACGGCGGTGGCAACGGCGGTGAGATCGAGCGCGTAAAAATTCTCATGCATGTAGGGCGCTATGACCGCCACCAGGCGGTCACGCGGAACCCGCGGAAAATGCCCGATGAAGCGCACCGTTCGCACCGGGAAAAGGCCCGGCGCCAACATGTGATGCGTAAAGACCCCGGCGCCCGCCAAAAGCGCGAGCCCACCGATGACACGGCCTGCGCGCCGCGACCGCACCCGCTCCAGAAGGGGGTTGCCCCGGCCGCGCTCGGCGCCGCGGCGCGGGCGAATGTCACCACTTACGACACTCATCGCGGCATCTCCACCTGATCGAGAATCGTCACTACCAGATCCTCGAAAGAGAGCCCGGCCGCGCGGGCGGCCATGGGCACCAGACTGTGGTCCGTCATGCCGGGTGCGGTATTGAGCTCCAGTACATAGAAGCGTCCATCCGCATCGCGCATAAAGTCGACCCGCCCCCACCCCTGCGCACCGAGCGCCTCGAAGGCGCGCAGGGCAAGTTCCTGGACCTGCTGCTCTTCGCGCGGGGAAAGTCCTGCCGGACAGTGATACTGCGTTGTATCGAGGACGTACTTGGCCTCGTAATCATAGAAGTCGCGAGGCGTCTCCAGACGGATCACCGGCAAGGCCCGCCCCGCGAGAATGGCGCAGGTATATTCCGCGCCGACCACGCAGCGCTCCGCGAGCACACGCCCATAGCGTGCCGCCGCACGGTAGGCATCGCGCAGCTCTGCCTGGGCGCGAACCTTGGTGATCCCGATGCTTGAACCCTCGGCCACGGGCTTTATGATGAGCGGAAACCCGAGCCGCCCAGCGGCCGCCGCGAGATCCTCTTCCTTGTGGATGAGCGCGTAGTCCGGCGTCGGCACGCCGCTTGCCACCCATACCGCCTTGCTCAAGGCCTTGTCCATCGCCAGCGCCGACGCGGTTATGCCACTGCCCGTATAGGGCAGACCGAGGACCTCCAGAAAGCCCTGGATGGCACCGTCCTCGCCGAACCGGCCGTGCAGGATCAGAAATACGCGCGAGAAGCCGCCGGCGAGCAGCCGCGATCCGATATCCGGCTGGACGTCGATGCCCTGCGCGTCGATGCCGCGGGCAAGGAGCGCCTTCAGGACCGCCGCGCCGCTTTTCAGGGAAACCTCGCGCTCGGAAGATGGCCCGCCGTAGAGAAGGGCCACACGCCCGTAGTCTTTCATCGCGGCTCCCCCAGAATTTTCACTTCCGGCTCCAGGCATATGCCCGTCTGCCGGTTCACGATATCCTGCACGCGCGCAATGAGCGTCTCGATCTCGGTCGCCGTGGCCCCACCTTCGTTTATGATGAAATTGGCATGCCGCCCGGAGACAACGGCCGCCCCTTCGCGCAGGCCTTTCAACCCCGCCTCCTCGATCAGGCGCCCCGCATGGTGGCCGGGCGGGTTACGGAAAACCGAACCTGCATTGGCGGTCTGCGTGGGCTGCGTTGCATTGCGCGCCTTCAGCAGCGTCAGGATGCGCGCCTGCCCATTGGCATCCGGCACGGCATCGATACGGAACGTGGCGCCGACGAACCACTCATCGGGCACCGGGCCTTGCGCATGCCGATAGTGCACCGTGAACTCCCCTTTCCCGCGGCGGTGGATGGCGCCTTCCCGGTCCACCAGATCGACGCTTTCCACGAAATTCCACGTCTCGCCGCCTGCCGCACCCGCGTTCATCGCGAGCGCGCCACCGACCGTACCGGGGATGCCGGCCAGAAACTCGAGGCCAAGTAATCCCTGGCGCGCACAAAACCGGGCGAGCTTGGCCACGGGCACGCCGGCACCGGCGTACACACGATCCCCGGTGCGGACGATCTCGCCAAGCCCTCCCGCTGTCACGATGACAACACCCCGGATCCCTCCGTCCCGCACCAGTACGTTGCTCCCAAGGCCGAGCCAGGTAACCGGGCGCCCCGCCTCCCGCCGGAGGATTTCGCTCAGCTCGCCGGTATCGCGTGGCAGAAACAGCAATTCCGCCGGACCGCCGACGCGCCAGGTCGTATGGGGCGCAAGTGGCGCGTTTGCGCGCTCGCGCGATCCCGCATGGCGGCCCATCGCCATCATCGGCCCCTCCCGCATTGCCCGGGCAGACCGAGCGCGACCTGGCCGATATTGCCGGCGCCGAGCGTCAACACGAGATCCTTGTCCTGTACAACACCATTCAGCACGCCGCCCAGGGCGCCAATGTCCTCGACGAACACCGGATGACGCCCTCGCGCCCGGATCGAGCGGCACAACGCGCGTCCGTCGGCCCCACTGATAGGGGCTTCGCCCGCTGCATAGACCTCGGTGATGAACAGATTGTCGATTTCCGACAGCACGGCGCTGAAATCCTCGAGCAGATCGTGCGTGCGGCTGTAGCGGTGCGGCTGGAAGGCCACCACCAGACGGCGGTCAGGCCAGCCCTCGCGGGCGGCGCGCAGCGTTGCCTGGATTTCCCGTGGATGATGTGCGTAGTCGTCGACGAATATGACGTCTGTTCCACCTTGTGTCTGCGTGGCGTTGATCTGGAACCGCCGCCCGATTCCGGCAAAAGCCGCGAGACCGGCCGCGATATCCGCCGGCTGGGCACCGAGTTCCCGGCCCACCGCAATGGCGGCGAGCGCGTTCAATACATTGTGGTGTCCGGGTTGCCGCAGCGTCACCTGCAGCCAGTCCTCGTCACCGTCACACGCGACCGTAAATTGCATCTGCTGGCCGTTTTGCGTGACATGGTGCGCCCGCAGCTGCGCGTCCTCGCTTATGCCGTATGTCAGCACGGGCTTGTGGATTTCCGTCAGCATGCCGCGAATGACCGGGTCATCGACGCAAACGATCGCAAGCCCGTAGAACGGCAGATTGTGCAGAAACGCGAGAAAGGCCTGCTTTAGTCGCGCAAAATCGCCGCCATACGTACCCATGTGGTCGGCATCTATGTTGGTGACGATCGCGATCAGCGGCTGAAGATGAAGAAAAGAGGCGTCACTTTCGTCGGCTTCGGCGACCAGATAGCGGCCATGCCCAAGACGCGCGTGACTGCCGATGCTGTTCAGGCGGCCGCCGACGACAAAGGTCGGGTCGAGCCCGGCCTGCGCGAGCACGCTCGCAACCAGGCTCGTGGTCGTCGTTTTTCCATGCGTACCGGCAACGGCCACGCCCCTCTGGAGACGCATGAGTTCCCCCAGCATCTCCGCACGCGGAATGACCGGGATCTTGGCCTCTCGCGCCGCCAGGATCTCCGGATTGTCCGGCGCAATGGCCGAAGACACGACCACCACGTCCTGGTTATCGACATAGCTCTGGTCGTGGCCGATGTGGACGCGAATGCCAAGACTCGCGAGCCGCCTCGTATTGGCGCTCTCCTGGGCGTCCGAGCCGGAAACCTCGAACTTCAGGTTGTGCAGAACCTCGGCAATGCCGCACATACCCGCCCCGCCGATGCCCACGAAGTGAATCTTGTGTACTTTATGCATGCATCACCTCGAGACAGGACTGCACGATCCTGTCGGTCGCGTCGGGAATGGCGCAGGCATGGCTTGCGAGAGCCATGTTGTGCGCGACGGCAGGGTTGTGCACGAAGCCGCTCAGGATTTCCGCGACGCGCGTGGCCGTAAACTCGTCTTGCGGCACATAGAGGGCCGCCCCCCGGTCCGCCAGGAAGCGCGCATTGGCCGTCTGATGATCGTCTGCCGCATGCGGAAAAGGAACCAGCACCGCCGCGACACCAACGGCACATATCTCGCTTATGGTCATGGCGCCGGCCCGGCAGATGACGACATCGGCCCAGGCATAGGCTGCCGCCATGTCGTCGAAGAACGGCACGATCTCCGCCTGAACGCCATGACGCGCGTAATCGGCTTGCGTTGGATCCAGATGCCGGATGCCGCACTGATGGCGCACGACCGGACGTGCATCGGGCGGCATCAGTGCAAGCGCCGCCGGTACCGTCTGATTCAGGGCCATGGCACCCTGGCTGCCGCCGATGACGAGCAGGCGCAGCGGCGGCGTGTGCTCGCGCAGCCGCTCCTCGGGCTTTGGCAGACGCAGGATGTCGGCACGCACGGGGTTACCGATCTGGACCGCACCAGGTACCTCTTTAAAGGCGCCCGGAAAACCCGTCAGCACGCGGGTGGCCACGAGCGCGAGCCAGCGGTTTGTCAGTCCCGCGCGCGCGTTCTGTTCGTGGATGATGAGGGGGGTGCCCGTAAGCCACGCGGCAATGCCGCCTGGTCCGGCGACAAAGCCGCCGAGCGCAAGAGCTGCGTTGGGCCGGTGGCGGCGGAATATGCGCCACGCCTGCATCACGGAGAGCGCCAGACGGGCCGGCAGCAGGAGGCGGTCGGCAACCGATTGGCGGCGCAGGCCGCGGATACGAATCCACTCGATCGGGAATCCGGCGGCCGGCACGACCCGGGCCTCGAGACCCTTTTCCGTGCCGACCCATACGACACCGACATGGATCGCGCGCAGGGCGTCGGCGACGGCAAGCGCCGGAAACACATGCCCTCCGGTACCGCCCGCAAATATCATCACCGTCTTCATGATCGGGATGCCCCCTGGGCGCGCGTTTCGCGATCGATGCGCAGCAAGATGCCCATCGCAGCGCAGCTCACAAGCGTACTCGAACCTCCGTAGCTCAAAAGAGGCAGTGCAAGGCCCTTGGTCGGCAACACGCCCATGTTGACGCCCATATTGATAAGCGCTTCCAGGCTTATGAGCAGTCCAATGCCGTTGGCCACATACGCCGAATACAGATCATGACGGCGCGCGGCCTCCGCGATCTGGAAGGCGCGCACCAGGATCACCGCGAACAGGAAGGCAACGAAAAGCACCCCGACGAAACCCAGTTCCTCGGCGATGATGGCAAACAGGAAATCCGTATGCGCCGCAGGCAGGTAGTACAGCTTCTGCAGGCTGCGCCCCAGACCGCGCCCCCACAGGCCGCCCCGGCCGAAGGCCATCAGCGACTGCACCAGCTGGTAGCCGTCACCGCGTGCCTGTGCGAACGGGTGCAGAAAGCCGACGATGCGGCTTTCGCGGTAATGGGACACGAGCGTAAGCGCCACCGCAGCGCCTATGCCCGATACCACCACGGCCAGAAAGTGGGTCAGCCGCACGCCGCCCATGAAGAGCATGCCGAACGCCACGGCCCACAAGATCACCTCGCTGCCCATGTCCGGCTCCAGCAGGAGCAACACGCCCGTGACCATGAGCAGGAAGGCTACCGTCATGATCCCGTAGGTGAATTCACTCAACCGGTCCTGGCGGCGCACGAGATAGCCGGCGAGATACAAGACGAGCAGCAGCTTGAAGAATTCGGAAGGCTGGACATGGCCGACCCCAAGCGTGAGCCAGCGCGCCGATCCATTGACGCGCACGCCGATGTGGGGAACGAGGACCAGGACCAGCGCGCCCATGCCGGCAAGCAACAGGTAGGGGGACCAGCGCTGCCATGTCCGCATGGGAATCTGCACCACGAATGAAAGCGTAATCAGGCTGACGACGATGTTGACGCAATCATGCAGGAGATAATACGAGTCGTAACCCATCCTGTGCGCCGCCACAAAGGCCGACGCCGAATAGACCATCACGAGGCCGATCGCAAGCAACAGCACGACATCGTACAAAAGCGTCTTGTCGAGCGCCGGCAGGTGGCGGCGGCCGATCTGTGCGGCAATCTCAGCCATGCTGCCTCCCCGCCGGGCCCAGAATATGGCGGCGGACCGCGTCCGCAAACGCCTCGCCCCGGTGCTTGTAATTGCGGAACATGTCGAAACTTGCGCAGGCAGGCGACAACAGGACGGAGTCGCCGGATTGCGCCGCTGTCCGCGCCGCCAGTACGGCCTGATCGAGGTCTGCTGCCCGGAGGATGGGGCAACATCCCGCCAGGGCCGCCTCCAGAAGATCCGCATCGCGCCCGATCAGGATCACGGCGCGCGCCTTGCCGCTCACGGCGGGCCTAAGCGCGCTGAAATCGGCCCCTTTGCCATCGCCGCCGGCGATGAGGACGACCTGGCCGGGCAGGCCCGTGAGTGCCGCCACGGTCGCGCCGACATTCGTGCCCTTCGAGTCGTCGATCCAGGCGACGCCATCCCGGATGCCCACCATCGTGGTGCGATGCGCAAGCCCGCGGAATGCCGTCACGGCGCCCACCATCGCCGCGGTGTCGCGACTTACGGCGGTGGCGAGCGCAAATGCCGCCAGAACGTTGGCGACGTTGTGCAGACCGGGCACCCCAATCGCGTCGACCGGCATGATGTGCTGGCGCCCCTGACAGATCCATGTACGCCCGTTCTCGACCGCAAGACCGAAATCGTGCCCGATCGGACGGTCGAGCCCGAAGCTGACCACCTCCCGCTCGGCGCGCGCCATGGCGGTGACCCATGAGTCCTCGCGGTTGATGACCATGCGGCCCGATCCGGAGAAGATGCGTGCCTTTGCGTGGGCGTACTCCGTCAGATCGCCGTAACGATCCATGTGATCGGGGGTGATGTTCAGAACGGTCGCCGCAACGGCGTTCAGGCTCATGGTCGTTTCCAGCTGGAAACTCGACAGTTCCAGCACATAGACGTCGGGTACGGGCCCGCCCAGCAAAGACAGCACCGGTACGCCGATGTTGCCGGCGACTTCGACGCGCCGCCCGCAGGCGCGCAGCATGTCACCCACAAGCGTAGTGACCGTGCTCTTGCCGTTGGCGCCGGTGATCGCGATGACCGGCGCCTGACAGACGCGCGCAAAAAGTTCGACGTCACCGACTACGGGCACGCCCAGCGCCGTGGCCTCCGCAATGGCCGGCTCCTTCAGCGCCACGCCGGGGCTTACGACCAGCAGATCGGCATCCGCAAGCAGCGCCGCAGAAAACGGTCCGCACAGGAGCGGCACTTCGGGATGCGTCTCGCGCAGGCGCTCCTGGAAAGGCGGCGCTTCGCGGCTGTCACAGACGGTCACGCGATAACCGCTGCCGAGCAAATAAGGCACGCTGGAAAGACCCGTCTCACCCAGCCCGAGAACGATGGCATGGCGTTTCATATCCGCACCCCCAGCGTCGACAGGCCGAGCACGACCAGAAGGAGGCTTGCGATCCAGAAACGCACGATGACACGCGATTCCGGCCACCCCTTCAGCTCGAAGTGATGGTGCAAAGGCGCCATCCGGAAAATCCGCCGCCGCGTGAGCTTGAATGATCCGACCTGCAGCATCACCGAGACCGTTTCGGCAACGAAGACGCCGCCCATCACGAACAGAAGGATTTCCTGGCGGATCATCACGGCGACGATACCAAGCGCCCCCCCCAGTGCGAGCGCGCCGACGTCGCCCATGAAGACCTGCGCGGGATAGGCGTTGAACCACAAAAACCCGAGCGCCGAACCCGCCATGGCACAACAAAAGACCAGCAGCTCGCCGGCCCCGGGCACGAACGGCACGTACATCGCCGCTGCCCAGTGTGGTGAGCCGGCGAGGTAGGCGAGCAACCCAAGCGCGCTCGCCACCAGCGCCGTCGGAACGGCTGCGAGACCGTCAAGGCCATCGGTGAGGTTGACGGCATTGCTCGCCCCCGTCACTACCAGATAACCCAGGATCGTGAAGCCCGCGATCCCGAGCGATGCCACCGGGCGCACAAGCAAAGGCACGTGAAAAACCGTTTCGGCGGGACCTTTTGCGGTCAGGAAAACCGCGAGCGCCGAGACCACGGAGGCCGCCGTCTGCCAGGCAAACTTGGCGCGCGCACCGATTCCGCGCGGATTCTTGCGCAGCAGCTTGATGGTATCGTCCGCAAGACCGATGGCCCCGAAAGCGAGCAATGTGGCGAGCGCGATCCACACATCCACGTTGCCAAGCTGCGCCCACAGGAGGGTGGACACGGTGGTCCCAAACAGCATCAAGACGCCACCCATGGTGGGTGTGCCGGCTTTCTGGTAATGAGTTTGCGGTCCGTCCTTGCGGACCGTCTGGCCGATCAGCCGTTCCGTGAGGCGACGAATCATGAAGGGCCCGACGAACAGCCCGACCACGAAGGCGGTAAACAGGGCGAATACGGCCCGCAGAACGAGATCCGCCGACAGTGAGCTCTGCGCGCCAAACAGATTAGCCAGCCACGGGAGCATCTATCTTTCCCTCCTCGCGCAAGGCTTCCACCACCCGTTCCATACGCATCATCCGCGATCCTTTGACGAGCACCGCGCACTCCGGATGCGCGGCTTGCTGAAGATCGCCGATCAGCGATTCCAGGCGTTCGTAATGGCGGCCACGATGTCCCGCCGCCTGGCTCGCGCGGGCCGCGAGCGCCCCGAGCGTCCAGATATGCTCGATGCCGGCGCTCGCCGCCCGGGCGCCGAGCTCCGCATGCAGCGTTCCGGCATCCGGCCCCAGTTCTGCCATATCCCCGAGAACGAAAAACCGCTCGCCGGGGACGTTGGCGAGGACATCGACTGCGGCCCGCGCCGAATCGGGATTGGCATTGTAGGTGTCGTCGATGAGTTGCAGGCCATGCAGCCCGACCAGAGGCTCCAGGCGGCCATGTACCGGATGCATCGCCTCAAGCCCCGCCACGATCGCCGGGGACGGTACACCGCACGCCAGCGCCACGGCGCTGGCAGCAAGCGCATTGGCGACATTGTGGCGGCCGAGGATGGAGAGGGCGACATGCAGCGGACCGCCTTCGAAGGGGCCCCGAATGGTCATGTCGCTGCCGCCTGCGGTAAGCGCATAGGTGGCCGACACATCGGCCGCCGCTTCCAGACCATAGGTAATGAGCCGCCCCCCGAAGTTGCGCCGCCAGGCATCCGCGTAGGGCTGATCGGCGTTTATGACGGCGACGCCGCCGGCGCGCAGCGCACCGTAGATCTGCCCTTTTTCGAACGCCACCGCGCCCGTCGTGCCGAGCCCCTCCAGATGGGCGTGGCCCGCATTGGTGACGAGCGCCACGTCGGGGCTTGCGATGGCGGCGAGCGCCGCGATCTCGCCGGGATGGTTCATGCCGATCTCGATCACCGCATAGCGGTGCTCCGGCCGCAACCGCAACAACGTAAGCGGCATGCCGATGTCGTTATTCAGATTGCCGGCCGTGGCAATCGTCGATCCAGCCCGGGCCAGGATCAGGGAAACCATCTCCTTGACCGTCGTTTTGCCATTGCTGCCCGTGATCGCGACGACCCGTGCGCCGTGCTTGCGCCGCCAGTAGGCAGCCAACTGGCCAAGCGCAAGCCGGGTGTCGCCGACCACCACCGCCGATGGCTCATCGGCTGCCGGTGGCCGCGCAGCGAGTGCGCCCGCAACACCGCGCTCCTTTGCGAGGGCGAGGAAGCTGTGGCCATCAAAGCGCTGACCGGCAAGCGCAACAAACAGGGCGCCAGCTGCCGGCACGCGCGTGTCCGTGACGACCCCGTGACAGACGGCATCCGGACCGATCAGCCGGCCACCCACGGCGCGGGCAATCTCCCGAAGCGTCATCATGCGGCCCCCATCAGATGCTCTACGGTATGGCGATCGCTGTAAGGCAGGCAGGCGTCGCCGAACTGCTGGTAATCCTCGTGCCCTTTGCCCGCGACCAGTACGACGTCTCCGGCGCCAGCGTGCGCGACGGCATAGGCAATCGCCGCGCGGCGGTCTTCGATCACCTGCACATGCGCCCGCCGTGGCGCGTCGATACCCAGCAAAATGTCGGCCACGATGCGGGCGGGGTCCTCGTGGCGGGGGTTGTCGTGGGTGATCACGACGTGGTCGGCGAGGCGGCCGGCGCAGGCGCCCATCAGGGGCCGCTTGCCCTGGTCACGATCGCCGCCGCAGCCGAATACACACCACACAGCACCCACTGTATGGCGGCGTACGGCCTTCAAGGCCTGCTCCAGGGCGTCGGGCGTGTGGGCATAATCCACGACCACAAGGGGCCGCGACGGGCCCAGTAGAAAACGCTCCATCCGCCCCGGCACCGGGGTGACCGTACGCAACGCCCCCACGGCCTCCGGCAGCCGCCAGCCCATGGCCAAAAGCACGGCGAGCACTGCCGCCAGGTTGTGGGCGTTGAAATCCCCCAACAAAGGACTCTCGAGCAGCGCCTCCCCCGCGGGCGTCGCGGCGCGCAGGCGCAGGCCATGCGGCAGCGGCTCGATGGCCCGGATGCGCACGGCGGCGTCCGCAAAGCCATAGCGCCACACATCGATCGCGGGATCCAGCTGGGCCGCCAATGCCGCCGCAAAGGGATCGTCGGCATTCAGTACCGCAAAACGCAGCCCCGGCACGGCAAACAGTTTCGCCTTCGCCGCCCCGTATGCGGCCATGCTGCGGTGGTAATCGAGATGGTCGCGTGTGAGATTGGTGAAGACCGCGCCCGTGAAATGCACGCCGCCGACGCGATCCTGATCCAGCGCATGCGATGAGACCTCGGCGGCGACAGCGGTCGCGCCTTCCTCCCGAAACCGGGCGAGCCACTGCTGGACGGTAACGGCATCCGGTGTAGTCCGCGCACTGGGCGTCAGCGCGCCCGGCAGGCCGTTGCCGAGTGTGCCCATCACGCCGCAGGGCGCCCGGGTTCCGAGCGCTCTTGCGAGCGCATGGGTGACCGTCGTCTTGCCGTTGGTCCCGGTAACGCCCACCACCTGCAGGGCACGCGATGGCTCTCCATAAAAGCGGGCGGCGATCCGGCCTGCGCACGACCGCAGGCCCGCGCAGGCCAGAACGGGAACGGAGCCCGCCATTGTGGAGACGCCGGTTTCACTCAAGACACAGGTGGCCCCCCGCGCGATCGCATCGCCTATGAAACGCCCGCCATCCTGGGCGTGGCCGGTGAGCGCGAGAAACAGTCCGCCGGCCTGAACGGCGCGGCTGTCGAGACTCACCGCCGTAATGGGACGATCGAGGTCGGCCGGTACATCGACCCAACCCTGCAGCAGGGCAGACAGGTGCATGGTTCTAGCCATGGCCTGTCCCCCTTGCGCCCGCCGTCTGCGCCATCAGCGTCTCCGGATTGTCCGGCGGGATGTTCAGGATACGCAAGGCACCGGTCATCACCTCACGGAACACGGGCGCCGCGCATTGGGCACCATAATAGCCGTGACGGGTCGGATCGCGGATCACCACCACGGCGACGAGGCGCGGATCGGTGGCCGGCGCGAAGCCTGCAAACGACGCGACATACTCGTGACGATGATACCCCGTCGCGTCGGCGATGTGGGCCGTACCCGTCTTGCCGGCAACACGATAGTTCACGATGTCGGCGGTAGCGCCCGTGCCGACGGGGCTCGCCGCCATCTCAAGCATGCGGCGCATCTCCAGAACGACCCGCCGCGAGAATACGCGCCGCCCCTTGACGGGCTTTTCGTGGTGCACGATCGAAATCGGTTCCAGAATGCCGCCGTTGGCGAGCGCCGTGTAGGCCCGCGCAAGCTGCATCGGCGTGACCGAAATGCCGTACCCGAAGGAGAGCGTCGCCTTCTGGATGGGCTCCCAGGTGCCGGGCGGCGCAAGGAAGCCCGGCGACTCCCCGGGCAATCCACTGTGCGTGGAATGACCCAGGCCAAGGCGCCGGAAGTTCGCATACATCGCGCGGCGCGTGAGCGTCGTCAACGCGATTTTCGAGGCGCCCACGTTGCTCGACTCGGCAATGACGTGATTCACGTCGATCAGCCCGAAGTCAGCGACATCACTGATCTTGTCGGGCCCAACCCAGTAATAGCCAGGAGATGTATTCACCAACGTATGCGGGGTAACGCGCCCCGTCTGCAAATCGAGGGCCACAGTGAGGGGCTTTAAGGACGAGCCCGGTTCGATCACGTCCGTAACGGCCCGATCGCGGTAGTATACGCTGTCCAGATCGGCGCGGGTATTGGGATTAAAGCTCGGCACGTTCGCCAGCGCGAGGATGGATCCCGTATAGGGGTTCAGGACGATGACCGAGCCGCTGCGCGCCCCATGGTAGCGGACCGCCTTTTTCAGTGCGTGGTAAGCGAGATATTGTATGCGCTGGTCGAGCGTCAGAACGAGATTCTTGCCCCGCTGCGGCCGCGTGTGCCCGTAGTGCACGGCGATCGGTTCCCCGAGCCCGTCCCGGATAACGGTTGCGTGACCCGGGCGCGGACTCAGCCACGAGTTGTAGGCGAGCTCGATCCCGTCCTGTCCCTGATCATCGATATTCGTAAAGCCGATCACGGTGGCGTCGGCCGAACCGGTCGGGTAATAGCGCCGGTATTCGCGCTGCGAGGCCACACCGCGGATGCGCAAATCGAGTACTTTTTTGGCAAACCGCGGATCTGCGTCCCGGCGCAGGTACATGAACTGCTCGTGCCGCTGGGCATGAAGGGCGCGCCGGAATTGGCCCAGCGTCCAGCCGATGGCGTGCGCGAGCGCAGGCCAGGCGGCCGGCTCCTTCAAAAGCAGCTGGGGATTGCCCCACAGGGAATCGACGGGCGTACTGATCGCAAGCGGGCGGCCATAGCGGTCGAGGATCATGCCGCGATGGCCTTGTTCCTGGATCATCTGGACCGCCTGGCGGCCGGCTTCGCGGGACAGGAATGGCGCGTCGATGATCTGCAGGTAGAAGGCACGCGCGATCATGAGGGCAAACACGCCAAGCAGGCTCCACTGCACGAAACGGCGGCGGCCCCCACCGGGAGAGGTGCGTGCATCGTCGCGGCCGGGCCGCCGCCACATGCTCATGGCGCCGACGCCGCCTGCGTATACAGCAGGACAATATGGCGCGGATCGGGCATGACCATGTCGAGGCGATGGCGCGCAATCCGCTCCACCCGCTGCTGTTGGGTCAGCGTACCCTGTTCCAGCAACAGACGTCCCCACTCGACACGCAACGCATCGCGGCGCATGGCCAGCTGCTGCTCATGCTTGAACAGCAGCAGATAGTGCGTCCGTATGTCGACGAGCGCGAGCGCGGACACCAACAGGAAGGTAACCAGACCGAGCAGCATCCTGTTGCTCATAGGGGTCCCCCAATCCGTTCGGCGGCCCGCAGGACGGCACTGCGCGCGCGGGGGTTATGGGCGATTTCCCCGGCGGCGGGGCGCTGGGCGCGACCGATGACACGCAGTCGCGGATGCGCTGCGCTCGCCAGGACAGGCAGGCGGCTGGGGTGGGGATCGCCACGCGCCTCCTCCTGAAAAAAACGCTTCACGCAACGGTCTTCGAGGGAATGGAAACTGATGACCGCCAACCGGCCTCCCGGGCGCAGCAGGCGCAGGGCAACGGGCAGTGCGGCGGCAAGCTCACCGAGCTCGTCGTTGATGAAGATACGGATCGCCTGGAAACTGCGGGTTGCCGGATGCATCCCCGGTTCCCTGGACGGGATGGCACGGCTGACGATTTCTGCAAGCGCGCGGGTCGTCGTGACGGGACCTTCGCTGCGCGCGCGGACGATGGCGCGCGCCACCCGCCTGGCAAACCGCTCTTCGCCGAAATCGCGCAGCACATGGGCAATGTCGGCCTCGCTGGCACGGCCAAGCCAGGCGCTCGCGGGCTCGCCGCGATCTTGCTCCATGCGCATATCAAGCGGCCCTTCGGCACGAAAACTGAATCCGCGCCCAGGCTCGTCGAGCTGGGGCGATGACACGCCAAGGTCGAAGAGCACGCCATCGACGGCGCCCGACCAACCCGCGTTTGCCTGTATGTTCTCCATCATGGAGAATCGCCCCTTGACCGCCGTCACGCGCGAATCTGCGCCAATTCCCTTTAATGCCGCCGCAATCGCGCTTTCGTCGCGGTCTATGACCAGCAGTCGTCCACGCGGCGACAGCCGGGCAAGAATGGCCGCGCTATGCCCTCCGCGCCCAAACGTCGCATCGATATAGCGTCCGTCCGGCGTGATGGCGAGCGCCTCGATCGCCTCGGCCAACAGCACCGGCGCATGCGCGCCGGTCACAGCGAAAGAGACTGAAGTTCAGGCGGCAGCTCCTCGCTCTCCGCCTCCGCCAGCCATGCACTGCGCCGGATATCCCAGGTCGCCGCATCCCATACTTCGAACTTGTTGCCCTGCCCGATCAACACGATGTCCTTGTCCAGCGAAGCGAACGCGCGCAATGGCGCCGGCAGCAGGATCCGCCCGGCGCCGTCCATGTCGCATTCCGTCGCGTGCCCGATGAGCAGCCGCTGGAGTCGCCGCGCCTGCACATTGAGACTCGGCAGACGATTCAGCTTGGTTTCGATCTCTTCCCACGCCGGCAACGGGTACAGCAAAAGACAATGGTCGGGGTCGACGGTCACGATCATGTGTCCTTCGCATTGCGCCAGCAGCCCTTCCCTGTAACGCGTCGGGATCGCCGCACGTCCCTTGCTGTCAAGGCTGAGACTGGTAACGCCACGGAACATGGTCATCCGGGATCAGCTCCCACAAAAACCCACATTTACCCACTTAATGACACTATAGAGAGCAGGAAAAAGCGGTGTCAAGCAGAAAACGGGAAACAGGACCAACGATATACGGGGAATTACGCGGGATGGGAGCCATACGGACGAAAGGTGGGAATCGGCCGGTAAGCCGGGTTCTGTCGTGGGCAGTCATTCCTCTGGGACGCCTGTCACCAGACGCCTCTAGCAACCTACCCGGGGACGATACGGGCCGCATCATGGTCCCCCTATTCGGTCTTGCTCCAGGTGGGGTTTGCCCTGCCACCGATGTTGCCATCGGCGCGGTGCGCTCTTACCGCACCATTTCACCCTTACCCCTTGCGGGGCGGTATATTTTCTGTGGCACTTTCCGTAGGCTCGCGCCTCCCAGGCGTTACCTGGCACCTTGCCCTGTGGAGCCCGGACTTTCCTCCATCCCGACAGCTGTCGGGACAGCGACTGCCTGGCCGATTCCCGGATGGGAGTATACGCCTTTTTGGTTTTCACGCGGCATGCCCGCCACCTTGCTGCTGGTTACGCACGCACGAGCGCCGCCTGCCTGCTCACGAGCACCTGCTTCAGGGATTCATGGGACGCGGCAAAGGCCTCCACGCCCCGCACCGCCAGCTCATCCAGGATCGCGCCCAGATCGATGCCTTCGCGGCGCAGGCCGTCGAGAATTCCGCGCACCTGAGGAAGCTCTGCCTCCAGGAGCGCATGGGGACGCGTGTGCGCGAGAATCGCCTCGAAGGTGGCGGGGGGCACCGTATTGATGGTATCCGGTGCGATGAGGCGGTCGATATACCAGACCGGACCATAGGCGCGGTCCTTTGCGCTGGTGCTCGCCCACAGCGGCCACTGTGGTCTTGCGCCGCGGGCGCGCAGGCGCGCAAACCCCTTGCTGCGGAAGGTATCCTTGTACCGCTGGTAGATCCGCTGCGCATTGGCGGTGCCGGCGCGGCCCAACAGGGCCTGCAGGCGTTTGGCCTCGGCCGTCGGAGCGGTTTTGATCCGGGCCCGCAGGAGCGCGTCGACCTCCGTATCGACACGGCTGACGAAGACACTGGCAACCGATGCCACCCGGTCGATCGCCTGTCCGTCTTGCAGGCGGTCATCGAGCGCCGCCAGATAGGCGGCCGCCACCTCGTCATAGCGGGCCGGACTGAAAAGCAACGTCGCATTCACATTGATCCCTGCACGCAGGGTCTGGCGGATGGCCTCCAGTCCCGCCGCCGTGCCAGGGATTTTGATCATGATATTGGGCCGCCCCACTTCGCGCCACAAAAGGGCCGCCTCCGCAATGGTGGCGTCCGTGTCGTTCGCCTTGTGGGGATCGACCTCGATGCTGACGTAACCGTCGTCCCCGAGGCTGCGGTCGTAGACCGGCCGCAGGATGTCGGCAGCCTGCCGTACGTCGGCGACCATCAAGGCCCGCACCCAGGCCGCCGGGTCCGTCTCCTTTTCGCTGGCGCGCCGCAAATCATCGTCGTACTGCGCGCCGTCCCGCACCGCTTTTTCAAAAATCGTCGGGTTCGTCGTGACACCCCGGATCCCCTGGGCGACCAGGTTCTTGAGCGCGCCACTGCTGAGCAGCTCCCGGCTGATGCTGTCGTACCAGATCCGCTGACCTAGCTCCGCTATGCGCTGGACCGAATTCATTGTGTCTCCATCGGGACGATACGCATCTTCTCTGTCGTTTCCCATTTTCCCGCAGGAACCAGGGCCCGGAAACGGCCCAAGCGCCGAGGCATCGCCATCTTCGCCCGCAGGCGAAAGCCCGGCGACCTCGAGCGCACACCACGCCCCGCGCTTGCGGCGGGCTCCCGCACCCTTTGCGCCGCGCGCCCGGCAGCTTCACGGGGATTATACGCCGGCCCTCGCCCGGGCGCCGCATACACGCCGGTGCCGCGCAGACGCCCACCTGCGCGAAGGGCTGTAAACAAAAAAAGGCCCGGGCCCCTTTCGAAGGCCCAGGCCCCATCGCACCTTGACACCTATTTCTTGTGCTTTGCGCTATCGCTGTGAACGTCCTTCCAGTACTCCTTCTTGAGCCAGTAGGCAATCAGCGAGAACGCGATCAGCGCACCCAGCACGTAGCCCCCGAGCTTGTACCGCGTGAACACAGACGGGTCGCTCGCGTAGCGGAGGAAGGCCACGATATCGGCGACCTTCTTGTGGAACGCCGCCGGCGTCACGCGTCCCGGCTCGATCACCTTACCCTGCTTGGTGACAATACCGCTCCACGGCTGCAGCACATTGGGCATGGCCACCTTCGGGAACAAATGATTGTTCCATCCGGACGGCCGGCTCGGATCCCAATAGAAGGACTGCAGATAGTTGTAGATGAAACCCGCGCCCAGATTGCGGACCATGTGGCTCAGATCCGGTGGCGGCATCCCAAACCAGCCCTTCGCCTGCGCCAGCGTCATCGCCGGCTGCATGCCCTGGAGGTAGTTCGCGCCACTTTCGAGCATCACATCCTTCTGGATCTCGGCCTTCGTCATGCCGAGGCTCGCCAGCCGGTTGAAACGCAATGACTGCACCGAGTGGCAGGCACTGCAGTGCCGCGCGAAGAGCTTGGCGCCCGCAATGACCGCCGGCTTGTTGAAATACCCGGCCGGAAGCGACAGCAGGGTATCTGCGTTCGCCCGCACCGACAGGCCGGCCACGCCGGCCACCAAAACCGCCACAATTGCGTATTTTCTCATTATCTTCATGACGTCACCCGGTCCGGCACCTTGCGGGTCGGCTCCCACCGACTAATGATTGGCAACAGCAGATAGAAGCCCACGTAGATCGCGGCCCCTGCGCGCTCAAGCAGGAAGTACTTGGGCAGCGGCGGCTGTTCGCCAACCCAGGCCAGCGTAAAGAACGTGACCGCCATCACCAGGATCATGATGCGGTAGACGGGCCGGTAACGGCTCGACTTCACCGGCGACCGGTCCAGCCAGGGCAGGAAGAAAGGCAGAACCACCGCAACCGCCATCAGCACGATACCGGCCATCTTGTTCGGAACCGCACGCAGCATCGCGTAGAACGGCGCCAGATACCAGGGCGGCGTCACGTCCGGCAGGCTGACCATGGGATTGGCCGGCGAGAAGGTCGTCCGCTCCAGAAACACGCCGTGCATGGTCGGGGCATAGAAGATGATGGCCGCGAAGATCGTCAGCCACACGCCCACCCCGAAGATATCCTTGACGGTGTAGTACGGATGGAACGGGATGCCGTCGAGGGGATGGCCATCGGCGCCCTTCGTGTCCTTGATCTCGATGCCATCCGGATTGTTCGACCCCACCTGATGCAGCGCCAGGATATGGATGAAGATGGCGGCTGCGAGGATCCAGAACCACAGCACCGCATGGAGCGCAAGGAACCGCTCGAGCGTGGCCGTGCCGATACCGGCTCCGCCGCGGGCCAGCGTGGAGAGGGCCGGACCGACGAAGGGGACGGAATGGATGATCGAGGTAATGACCATGCCGGCCCAGTAGGACAGGTTACCGAACGGCAGCACGTAGCCGAGGAACGCCTCGCCCATCATCAGGATGTAGATGGTGTAGCCGATGATCCACAAAAGCTCGCGTGGTTTGCGGTAGGAGCCATAGAGCATGCCCCGGCCGATGTGGAGATACAGCAACACGAAGATCAGCGAAACACCGTCTACGTGCATGTAGCGGATGAGCCAGCCCCACCGCACGTCGTACATGATGCCCTGCACGGAGGCGAAGGCGTCCTGACTCGTCGGCACGTAATGTGCCATGAGCAGGAAACCCGTCACGAACTGCAGCACGATCATGAGCAGCAGCAACGAGCCCGTGTAGTACAGAAAATTGAAATTTTTCGGAGCAAAATACTCCGTCAAGTGTTCTCGCATGAGCTCGCGAAGCGGGAACCGCTTGTTGAGCCAGTCACCAAAAGTAGCCATGTAACCCCCCTACCGTGCCGTAACGACTAGCACAAATGTGCCTTCGGATACATCTTCGTGATAGTCACGGTCTTCCCGTCTTTCGCGAAGTCGTACTCAGGCACCGCCATGTTGTGAGGCGCCGGAGATCCCTTGATGACGCGGCCGGAAAGGTCGTACATGGATCCGTGACAAGGACAATGAAACCCACCGAGCCACCAGGGCGTGACGCTCGCCTTCTTGGGCCGGTAGTGAGGAATACAGCACAGGTGGTTGCAGATGCGGATCATGACCAACCACTCGGGCTTGCGTGCACGATATTCGTTCTTGCAGTAAGGCGGCTGCTGCGGAACATCGCAGTTGGGATCCCGGAGAAGACCCTTGTCCGCAGTCTCCTTCAGGGTCGCCAACATGGCCGGAGTGCGATTGACGATAACGACCGGTTTCTTCTGCCACGGTACCGTCAGCTGCATGCCGGCCTCGATAGGCGCAAGATTGACTGTCGTGGAGGCCGCAGCGGCATCAGCTGCCGTCGGCTCCAGACTGTCGACCATGACGCCGGCCACGGCAGCGACGGCGGCAGCACCCACAACCGAAGTCGTCGCCACCAAAAAGCGGCGGCGGCGCCAATCCGGTTCACCTTGTGAATCGTCCAAAGTCACCATATATACCTCGCTTACGTTCAGCCGCCATCCGTGGCGCTTGTTAAGATAATCGAGCCGGAAAACCCAGTCCGGCGGTTACGCGCTGGCCTGCGCAGAAATCACTTGGCCCGTCTGTCCGCTATCTGCGCGCATGAGTGCGACATAGGGGGCCACCAGTTCCTCCGGCAACGGCCACGATGACAAGGGTGCGCCGGGATGGGTACGCAACCGCATTGCCGTGCGCACCGGACCCGGATCGACGACATTGACGCGGACATGGGTGTGGTCCAATTCCTGCGCCAGCATCAGTGCCATGTTGTACATGCCCGCCTTGCTGACGCCGTAGGCCCCCCAGTATCCCTTGGGCTTTGTCATGCACTCGTCACCCGTGAAGACGATCGACGCGTCCGCCGCCTCCTTCAGGAGCGGCAGACAGGCCTGGGTCAGCAGGAAGGGCCCGGTCAGGTTCGCCCGCATCGTGCGCTCCCACACATCGAACTGGTGCACATCGAGAGGCGTGAGCAACTCGAGGATCGCGGCGTTGTGCAACAGACCCTCGAGATGGCCGACCTGCTCGCGCAGGGCCTTCGCCAGATCCCGGTACTCCTTGGCGCTGGCTCCCGCAAGATCAAGGGGATAAATGGCCGGCTGCGGACCACCCGCCGCCACGATTTCATCGTAAACCGCTTCGAGCTTGGAGGGTGTCCGGCCCAGCAACACCACTTCCGCTCCCTGCGCCGCAAAGCCCTTGGCCACGGCACGACCCAGACCGTCGCCCGCTCCCGTCACCAGTATCGCTCTGCCCGCAAGGCAGCCCGCTTCAGACACGACCATGCATCCCAACCGTTAGAGTGTGCGAATGTAGGCAGCCAGTTCCTGCATTTCCTTCTGCGTAAGCTTGCCCGCCACCGTCTGCATGATCTGCAGCGGGTCGTTCGTGCGCTGCTTCGCCTTGAAGTACTGAAGCTGGGTCACGACATAGCCCTGATGCTGGCCGGCCAGGCGCGGGAACAACGGCTCGACGCCCAGTCCCGATGAACCATGACAGGCCGCGCAGGCCGGCAGTTCCTTCGAGGCGACGCCGCCGAGGAAAATCTTCCGGCCTGCTGCAACGAGCTGCGGATTCTGGGGGGCGCCAGGCGCACCCTTCTGACTTGCAAAGTAATCGGCGATTTCCGTGATCTTGTTGGGGGGAATCGTCGCCGCCATGCCCCACATGATGCTCTGCGCCTGCGGGTCGGCACGCGTATGATCGCGGAAATCATTGATCTGTTTGATGAGGTAAGGGGCCCCCTGACCGGCTAGATCCGGAAACGTCGGAACCATGGAGACACCGTTCACACCGTGGCATGCGGAACAGACGGTGCTCACCATAGCCGGCACATGCGTGGTCGCAGCACCCGCATTCCCCATGACCATCAATCCCAACGCTGCGGCGATCGCGCTTCGCTTTATCATTCTGCCCACCTCCATACGGTCGTGCCTCGTGGCACCCTTGATTTAAGGACTTCACTTATCGCGACACGCACCATCGCCCGCGTCGCACCCATTCACGCGCATTAATAATTTATTATATTCAAGCTCCCGAACGCTTTGCGGGTACGCATAGATTTGAGCACATTCATATGTTACGATGGGCGCATCGTCGTATACACCCGACATTCGTGTTATTCTTTGTCCAAATCTTGCTCGCCACCTTTGAGCGACAAGGCGTGCGCATACAGCGCTTTTCGTGACACGCCCGTGATCTCGCTTGCAAGTGACGCGGCCTGACGCAAGGGTAGCTCGCCGAGCAGCACTGTCAATACGCGCACCGCCTCCTCGCCGATACCAGACGAAGGGGGCACGCCCGCCACCATGATGACGCACTCCCCCCGCACTCCGGCAGCCGCCCACGCGCTCAGCGACCCCAAAGTTTCGAGCCGCCCCTCTTCGAAGCGCTTGGTGATCTCCCGGACGACCGCCGCCTCGCGCTCGACACCGAGAACCGCCGCCATGTCGGCAAGGCTGGCTGCCAGACGATGCGGGGATTCATAAAAAACGAGCGTACGCGTCTCCCCGGCCAAAGTACCCAGGTGGGCGCGGCGCGCAGCCGCCTGGGCCGGCAAGAAACCTTCGAATACAAACCGGTCGGTCGGCAATCCGGCCACCGACAGGGCCGCGGTGAGCGCGCTGGGGCCGGCGACGGCATAGACGGGCATGCCGGCCCGGCGGACGGCGCGGACCAGCCGATAGCCGGGATCACTGATAAGCGGCGTGCCGGCATCGCTTATGAGGGCGAGATCGGCGCCGGCGGCCAGCCGCGCCAACAGATCGTCTTGCCGCTCGCGCTCGTTGAAATCGTGCAGCGAGACCAAGGGCGTCGCGATCCCGAATTGCGCGCACAGCTTGCGGGAATGCCGGGTATCCTCGGCGCATATCAGCGCCACGGATTTGAGCGTCTCGACCGCCCGCGGCGCCATGTCGCCCAGATTGCCGAGCGGCGTCGCGACCACATAGAGGCTGCCGCTCATGTCATCGGGTACTCGTGGACTTTTGCATCACCGTTTTGGATACTTGCACCATGATCCTACGTCCCTGGCAACACTCGAAAACGGCGCTTCTCGCCGCCATGACCACCATCGCGCTCGCCGGTTGCGCACCGCTTACGCAAACGGCAGCCCCTGCGCCGGTGAGCGCAAGGAATGCCGGCGAGGCCGTGCGCCACCAACATTATATGGAAGCGGCGCGGGCATACCAGCGTCTCGCGCAACAGGCGCGCGGCGATACCCGCGCGGACTTTCTCCTGAAGGCGGCCGACGCCTTCGTGCGCTCCGGGGCCCTCGACCAGGCAAACGCCGAATTAAAGCAGATCAAGACGCCGCTGCCGCCCGCCCTGGCCGCCCGCGAGAAGGTCCTGCGGGCCGAGATCGCTGCCGCAAGCAACCAGCCGGCGCGCGCCTTTGCGGACGCCGATGCGGCAGCTTCCCTCCCCAATCTGCGACCACGGCTGCTTGCGCAAATCCATCGCATCAAGGCGCAGGCCGCCCTGCGTCTCGGTCATGCCGGCGTCGCCGCGCGCGAACTGGCTGCCCGCGAAAGCCTGCTCGTGTCGCCGCAGCGCATCGCCGCAAACGAGCGCGCCCTGTGGCACGCGCTGGCTTTGATGCCCGATCGCGAACTGCACACATTACGCCACAGCGGCACACCGGCCCTCCGCGCCTGGGCTGACCTCGCCCTGCGCGTACGGCGCTATCCCCCGCGGTCGCGCCGCCTTGCACGGGCGATAAACGCCTGGCGGGCAGCCCACGCGCAATATCCGCTGGGCGCGGCGTTTTTGAAGATCCTTGGCGGCGCCCGGCCCCGCCCGGTCGCGCTGCGTTCGATCGCCGTCCTGCTGCCGCTGTCCTCACCCTTCGCAACGGCCGCGCAGGCGGTCGAGAACGGATTTGTCGACATGTCGGAGGTGCGCCCTTTGCCGGGCAACCCGCACATCGTCATCTATGACATCGGCAGCAACGGCGCCGATGCTTACCATTACTATAAAGAGGCCATCGCGCGCGGCGCCGACTTCGTCGTCGGGCCGCTTGGTACGGCCGCCGTCGATGATGTCGTGGGCAACGCGCAATTCCATGTGCCGACGCTCCTGCTCGGGCTCGCACCGGGTCCGCTTGCGCACGATGACGGCGGTGCGCCGGTCTACCAGTTCAGCCTGGCGCGCACCCTGGAGGCCCGACAGGCCGCTGAACGCGGCTACCTCGACGGACATCACCGGGCCGCCATCCTCTACCCGGATACCGCGTGGGGCAAAGCGATGCGGCGTGCGTTCGCCCGGCGCTGGCGGCATTTGGGGGGGCTCGTCACGGCGGAAAGCAGCTATACGCCGGGCCGCAACAGCTACGCCGTACCGGTGCAGAATTTGCTGAACGTCACCCAAAGCCGTGAACGGGCCGCCCGTCTCGAGCGCATCCTCGGCTTCCCGCTGGCCTTCACGGCCAGGCGCCGCCAGGACATAGGCCTCGTGTTCCTGGTCGCCGATGCCCCGGATGGACGTCTCATCAAGCCGCAGCTCGATTACAACCATGCGGACACCCTGCCGGTGTACTCGACATCCTCCATCTTCACCGGCCGTGCGGATCCCGTTTATGACCGCGATCTCGATGGCATCAAGTTCGGCGACATGCCGTGGATGCTGGTGGCCAATGGCCGGACGGGGCGGTTGCGCCGGGTCCTGCCGCATGCAGGCCAATATGCGTTCACGCCCCTTGCGCGCCTGTATGCCTTTGGGGCGGATGCCTACGCCCTGATTGGCCAGCTAAACCGCCTGAGTCTGGGTGGCGGCGGCGGCTATGACGGCCTTACGGGCGAACTCAGCCTGAAGCGCGACGGGGTCATCCACCGCCACCTGGTCTGGGCCCGCTTTGCGCGGGGCCTGCCCGAGCTGACCGATACGTTCCTGCCCTACCGCAGCCTCTTTACCAAAGAGAAAAAGCCCGCGGCAGCGGCAGGCGCCGTCGCCGTCGCTCCGGTATCCTATCCCGCTATCCCGATTGCACTGCCCTGAGGAACCTATCCCATGCCTGAAAGACCTGCACCCGACGCGCTTACCGCGCGGGTCTTGCGCAATTTCGACGAAGGTATCCGCACCAAGGAGTCGTGCAAGGACGCCCTGGCCCCGCTTGTCGCGCGTGGCGCACAGATCATGATCGGCGCGCTGCTTTCCGACCGCAAAATTCTCGCCTGCGGCAATGGCGGATCGGCGGCCGATGCCCAGCATTTCACCTCGGAACTCCTGAACCGCTTCGAGACCGAGCGCCCGGGCCTGCCCGCCATCGCGCTCACGACCGACGCGTCGACGGTGACCTCCATCGCCAACGACCACCATTTCGAGGATATCTTTTCCCGGCAGGTCCGCGCGCTCGGACATGCGGGCGATGTCCTCCTCGGTATCACGACATCCGGCAACTCGGCCAACGTCATCCGCGCCATCGAGGCCGCCCACGAACGCAACATGCTGTGCGTGGTCCTGAACGGCCGCGAAGGGGGCGAGGCGTCTGGATTACTGACGGAAAACGACGTCGACATCCTCGTCAAGGCGCCCTCGACCGCCCGCATCCAGGAGATGCACATCGCCGTAATCCACAGCTTGTGTGACCTGATCGACTGTCAGCTGCTCGGACAGGAGTAGGCATGTGCTCCGCCTAGCAACGATCCTGCTGCTGATCGTGGGGGCTCTCGGTGTAACGGGCTGCGCGCCGCTTGTGGTCGGCGGCGCCGCGGCAGGCACGGCGGTCGCCAACGACAAACGCTCGCTTGGCACCGTCGTCGATGACTCGGTGATCAAGATGAAAGCGGAGGCCGCCATCACGGCGCGCCCCGCACTCAAGGAAAACACGCATGTCGATGCAACCAGCATCAACCGGATCGTCTTGCTCACCGGCGAGGCCCGTACGCGCGGTGATCTCGACCGGGTTCTCACCATCGTGCGCACGATTCCTGGTGTGCGCAAGGTCATCAACCAGATCCGCGTGGCGCCGCCCAGTTCCTTCGGTGCGCGCCTGACGGACACCTGGATCACCGTGCGGGTCAAAACGGCGCTGCTCGCCCACGACCTGAATGCCAACCGCATCAAAGTGGTAACGGCCGACCGGGTCGTTTATCTTATGGGGCTCGTCACCCGGGCAACGGCCCAGGCCGCGGCCGGTGTGGCAAGCCGCGTCCCCAATGTCCGCAGCGTCGTGGAGCTCTTCCAGTACCTATGACCATCGCCGACAAAATGTGCCGCGCCGGTGACGTTGCCGCCCGGCTAGCAGGTCTCCCCCGGCCGCTCGTTTTCACCAACGGCTGTTTCGATATCCTGCATCGGGGCCATGTGACCTACCTTGAGGAGGCGCGCGCGCTTGGCGCGTCGCTGCTGGTGGGCGTAAACACGGACGCGTCCGTGCGGCGTCTCGCCAAGGGCCCGGAACGGCCCATCAACACGCTCGACGACCGCGCGGCCGTATTGGCCGCTCTCGAAAGCGTGTCGCTGGTCGCGCCATTCGAGGAAGACACGCCGCTTGCGCTGATTCTCGCGGCGCGGCCGGAAATCCTCGTCAAGGGAGGCGACTGGCCGGTCGATGCCATCGTCGGCGCCGCCGAGGTGATGACCTGGGGAGGCAGCGTGCACTCCATTCCGTTCCGCTTCGACCGCTCGACAACCAAACTGATCCGGGCGATCCGCGCGCCATGATTCCCGCGGCGGCCGTCACCGAGCTCGCGCGCCTGGTCGGCGAAGCGAATGTCAGAACGGATCCCGCCGACTGCTTTGTGTACGGGTACGACAATTCGCGCAAGCACAGCCTTCCCGATGCGGTCGTGTTTGCGACAACGGAAGAACAGATTCAGGGGATCGTGCGCACATGCCGCACGTACCGGCTCCCGCTGGTTGCGCGCGGCCGGGGAACCGGCACGGCCGGCGCCGCCATTCCCTTGCGGGGCGGGGTCGTGCTGGCGCTCGAACGAATGAACAGGATTCTGGCAGTGGATCCTGCCAACCGGATCCTGCGCGTACAGCCCGGCGCCACCAATCAGGCGGTGCAGGAGGCGGCGGCCGCTTGCGGCTTCTTCTGGCCACCCGATCCGACCAGCGCCGCCTATTGCAGCGTTGGCGGCAATCTCGCCGTCAATTCCGGCGGGCCGCGGGCGGTCAAGTACGGCACGGTGCGTGAAAATACGCTCGGCTTGCGCGCCATCACCGGTGCCGGCGAACTGATTCGAACGGGCGTAAGCACCACCAAGGGCGTCGTCGGCTATGACCTGACGCGCCTTATCATCGGCTCGGAGGGCACCCTGGCGATCATCACCGAGGCCACCCTGAAGCTCACGCCGCTTGCCGATGCCAGACGGACCCTCTGTGCCGTCTACACGGACATGCACGGCGCCGCGCAGGCAGTCTCGCGCCTGATGGCGCAGCCGGTCACACCTTGCGCTCTCGAGTTTCTCGACGGCGCCGCGCTTGCCATGATCCGCAGCTACAGCCAGGCGCTACCGGCTGCCGCCGGCGGATTGTTGCTGATCGAAGTGGATGGATCGCCGACCGCAATGCCGGAGGCCATCGAACGCCTGTCGGCGGCCGCCAGTGGACCCGGGCTTCTGGCGCTCACGGTGGCGCAGACGGCGGCGGAAGCGGAGAAGTTATGGGTGGTACGCAAAGCGCTTTCTCCGGCCCTGCGCGCACTTGCACCCAACAAGCTGAATGAGGATGTCGTGGTGCCTGTCTCGCGCATACCGGAGCTGATCGAGGGCCTGCAGGCCTTGAGTAGGCAATTTGGCATTCCGATCGTCAATTTCGGCCACGCCGGCAACGGCAACATCCATGTCAACCTCCTGTACGACTCCCAGGACCCCGAACAGGAGCGCAAGGCACACCCCTGTCTCAGCGCCGTCTTTGATCTCGTACTGGGACTTGGGGGCACACTGTCTGGCGAGCATGGCGTAGGCCGCGAAAAACGCGACTATGTCGGCCGGGAGATCGAACCCGCAGCGCTCGCCCTCATGCGCGCCATCAAAAAGGATTTTGATCCCGACGGGATCCTGAACCCGGACAAAGTCTTTCCTGTGCTGCCTTAAGGGACCCGTGTTGCAGACCGGCGTTCCCTTGACTATCTTCCTTCTTGACCGTTGCGCACATCCGCGCAGCCGGAAGAAGGAGTTCTTATGCGTCGCCTTATCACCGCCGCCTGCGCCACGGTCGCCCTGTGCGCACTGGCCCCCGCACATGCCACCGATTTCGGGGCAATATCCACGCTTGGCAATGGCGAGTTCGGGCATCTGGCCGCAGACCTCGGCAACGCCTTCAGCTATCACGACATGGAGCCGGCGGCGCCGCTTGGGATCACAGGCGTCGACGTGGGCGTGACGGGGTCGGCTACGCGTTTCGCCTATCCCGGGGTCTGGCAACAGGCGACGGGATCGAACAAAAACGCGCTCCCCGCGATCGGACTGCAGGTCGACAAGGGACTCCCCGCGAATTTCGACATCGGCCTCCTGTATGATGCGGCGCCGGGCGTCTCCGCGCACGTCATCGGCGGGGCCCTGAGCTATGCCATCAGCGGCGGCGGCCTCATGGCGCCCGCTCTCACCATTCGCGGCACTTATACGCGCCTAACCGGCGCAAGCCCGCTGCAGCTGAACACCCGGTCCGTCGAAGTCAGTCTCTCCAAGGGAATTGCCATCGCAACGCCTTACATCGGCGTGGGCCGCGTGCGCACGGACGCCAGTGCGGATGGCACGCCGCTTGCGCCGGTGCGGGTCTACAACAACAAGATCTATCTCGGCGTCGACGTGAACCTCGGCCTGCTCAATTTCGATGTCGAGGCCGACCGCATGGCCGGATCCACCTATTACGGGGTCAACGTCGGCTGGCGCCTGTAATCCCGCGGCTGCGGACCGCTATCCCGTCATTTGATAGGCGCCGATCGTTACCGGTCCGTCCGGGGGTCGGCGCACACCATTGAAATCGTGCCGCACGGGCGCCAGAGGCGCCCCTGCCTCCCTTGCCGGACTGGCGTCCTTCAGGACCAGGGTCTTGTTGCTGGCAAAAAGCGGGTCGGCAACAAACGAATAGGTGTCGAATCCGGTCTGCTGCCATTGCGCAAAGGGCGCCCCGTACAGACTGCGCCCGTCCCATTCGAATGTCACGCCGCCCGGGTCGAAGTACAGATTATTGTCGATGTGCAAGCTGGTATCGCTGGTCATCGCGCCCGGCTCGATCAGAACCAGAGGCCGCGTGGAAAAGTTTGCGATGATATTGTCGCGGATATACACGTTGGTGCCGGCCTGCCCGTTCGCCGCCTCGTTCGTCACCAGAATCCCCCCCTTGCGGTCTATCGCCGTGTTGTAGCACGAGTTGTTGTAGATATACGCGTTATAGGACGAGGACTCCGCCAGGCAGGCGCTCTGGTCGTTGGTGATGACGTTGTTCTTGATGATGCTGTTGTAGGACTCGTAGGTCTGGCCCGGCAGCAGGTATTGGACCCCCGTCGACTCGCCCAGCATGATGCCGCGGCTGTAGATGTTGTTCAGGGAGTTGTCCTCGAAGGTGACGTTGCCGGCATTGCCCTTGCAGTAGAGGCCGATCGAGGCGATGTTGGAGAGGGTATTGCGCGCCACCAGCACGTTCTGCGAACCGACCATGTCGACACCCTGGGCGTTGCTCCCGGGAGCGGCATTGTTGTTGTGGATGTTGTTGCCCCAGATGACGATGTTGTGGGCCCCCTGCACGAGCTTCACGAGATCGTCACCCGACCCATAGATGTCGTTATCGATGAGCTTGATGTCCGCCATCTCCATCTGCACCGTGTACTGCGGGGCATTGGCGATGGTGAGCCCCTTGATCACCCAGTACGCAGGCGTCGCGACGGTCGGGGCGGGGTTATAGAAAAAGACGTCGTTCGGATCACTGGACGTGAGCTTGCTGCCGTCGATCGTCACCTGCTGGTTCTGGTAGGGCTCCATCGTGATCCAGGCATTGGCGGTACCCACATGCGTCGTGTCGATCACGATGCCGCCTGCATAGGTGCCGCCCATGATCTCGATGGTGCCGCCGGGCCCGACCGTGTCGATGGCGTGCTGGATCGTCGCAAAGGCGGTCTGCGGGCTCAATCCGTTGTTGCTGTCGGCACCCGTGGTCGATACATAGTAGGTCTGCCCGGTGCCCTGGCCCGGGATCACCGTCGCCTCGCTTAAGGGGATGCTGCTGCCGGTGATGGGGGTTGCGGTACTGGTCGGCGTATTGAACGTGGATGAGGTCGGTGAGCTCGTTGACGAACCGGGCGATCCGCCGGCACCTGTCAACGGCGCGACGCTTGTCGACGGCGCGCCTTGCGCACCGCTGCTAGCTGACGGGTTGCTGCCAGGGGCCACGCATGCCGACAAGGTCGCAGCAATGGCGATCGGCAAAAGCAGCTTCCTGAAGGGGGCGATATTAAGTCCTGGCTGTCCCGGGATCGGCTTGATGGCCATGGGTTTCCTCTCTGTATACGTGCCGTCCCGATAGCGACCGTCCGTAGGAGATATGGGACAACATGAAAAATTGGGCAAGCGATCCGTCGCGCTGATGGAATGCTGCCGCAATGCTTCTGCATGCACATAGTGTTTTCTGATGAAAACGCGATCGACCCGGATATATGGAAAGGTGTGATGCAAATGGCCAGATAAACGGTAGTCAATCGATCTACAGATGTTCTGCGCGGCACATCATATTTTTCCCAAATCGGGACAAAACGCCGTCGTGCAGAGGAACACCGTCCTCGGTTACAATAGGAACATGGGTCGCAAAAAGGCAGCCAGACACGCGCTGCTGCCTGACCGGAATCCGCAGGCCAATTCGCATGAATAGGGGGAGGTTAGCGTGAAAGAGGGCGCCTTGGAAAAACGAGATATCCTCCTTGGTGACTGGCGATCCCTGTTGTCTCCGAAACGGCTTGGGGAATCCATTCACGCCTCTCCCAGCATGCCCGGTCGCAGCGAGTTTCAGCGGGATTTCGATCGGATCGTTTTCTCGTCGGCGTTTCGGCGCCTGCAGGACAAAACGCAAGTATTCCCGCTCGCCGAGAGCGATTATGTGCGGACACGCCTTACCCACAGCCTCGAAGCCTCGAGTGTGGGACGGTCGCTTGGCGCCCTTGTCGGGGCACAACTCGTAGACCGGTATGAAGACCTTCAGGATCTCGGCCTTGGGGCGGCCGATGTAGGCGCCATAGTCGCCGCCGCGTGTCTTGCACATGACATAGGCAATCCGCCATTTGGTCATTCCGGGGAAGACGCCATACGGCTGTTCTTTGCCGACCACGAGACGGGACGGCAGCTCCTCGCACCGCTTAGCCGGGAAGAGCGGGCGGACTTCGTGAAATTCGAAGGAAATGCGCAAGGATTTCGTGTGCTTACGCGCTTACAGTCACCAGACAATGAGGGCGGCCTGCAGCTCACATGTGCCACCCTCGCCACCTTTACGAAATATCCACGGGCCGCGCACCAGAGCAGCCTGCCCCGGTGTGTCAGTCTGCGCAAACACGGCTACCTCATGGCCGAGGCCGGTCATTTCGATAGCGTTGCCCGCACCGTCGGACTTCAGCGCCGTGTAAATGGCAGTTTCTTCCGGCATCCGCTTGCCTTTCTTGTTGAGGCTGCTGACGACATTTGCTATCACGTCGTTGATGTCGAAGACGCTTACCGTCTTGGCATACTCCGCTATACAGACGTCAAGGACGTCTTGTCCGGGATAATTGGAGGAAACGAACAAATAATGGCGCGCCTTACGCGCATGACGGACGACAAGGCTCGCATAGCCTACCTGCGGGCCCGCGCAATCAACGCACTGGTCGAACAGGCTGCACGGCGCTTTCTGGAGGTGGAAACCTACCTACGCGCAGGGGAAATGGACGAGCCACTTCTCGCCTCCGTACCGGCGGCGGCAGGTCTTGCCCGCCTGCGGGAGCTCGGCGAGGCGCATATCTACATGGCACCCCCGGTCGTCGAGATCGAGGTTGCCGGATTCGAGGTGCTTGCGGGCCTGCTGGCCATCTTTGGCCAGGCTATAGAGGCCCACGCGAACGTGCACCTGAACCCCAAGGAACGTATGCGCCTGAAGCTCATTCCGGCACAATTCCTCGCTCCTGAAGGGGAACCCCCGATGCCGCCGTACGAAAGATTGCTGCGGCTAACCGATTTTGTATCCGGAATGACCGACACTTACGCCGTCTCCCTGTATAAGAAGGTGACCGGCATTTCCCTGCCCGGTGGATGACTCCGACCTACGCCGGAGAGCAGGGAACGACGCGTATCGGCGAAAGTCCCATATCAGGAACAACGGACCGTCATGGACGACGGCGGAGCCAAAGGAGAATGGCATGAGCATTACCAGCGACGATGGGACGCTGCAAACAGAACTGTTTGAAATGCTTTCCGACGCCGGCATCGACGACCCTTACACAGAAATAGAACACATATTGGGATGTGTGGATTCCGACTCCACGCAGGGAACACGGGAACGCGCCTTGGAATTGGCTCGTGCGCGCGCATCCGGGACACCGCTCGGCTATGTCATTGGCAGACAACGTTTTATGGGAATAGAAATTGCCGTGGCACCGGGAGTCATCATTCCCCGCTCAGAAACAGAGCTCCTGGGCTGGGAGACAGTCATACGCATACGTGAATCCCACGGCGCCTCCGGTTTTGGGGCACGGGTAATTGATATGTGCTGCGGATCCGGCAACCTCGCGTGCGGAATAGCGCGCGCCCTCCCGCACGCAGAAGTATGGGCAAGCGACCTCATGGAGAATTGCGCGGCACTTACCCATCATAATGCCCGTCGCCTGGGTCTCAATGAGCGGATCCATGTGTACCACGGCGATTTGTTCGAGCCCCTGCCGTTACATTATGCCGGCCACTACGACATCATCGTGTGCAATCCGCCCTATATTTCGACACACGGCCTGCGCCAGCGGGACGAGCTCCTCCGGCACGAGCCACGGGTTGCATTCGACGGCGGCCCTTATGGGGTGTCTCTCTACCAGAGGTTAGTTCGTGAAGCGAGCCGATTCTTAAAAAGAGGAGGCTGGATGCTCTTCGAAATGGGGGAGGGGCAGACGCCCCATATAGAACGCCTGCTCACCCGCGCGCAGGAATACGACAAGGTCGAGCTCGTAGCGGATCGGCGCGGAGAATTCCGTGTCGCCGCAGTGCGGCGATCGCTCAATCACTGATCTTTTTCAAGGCCGTCCCGTGATGTGGGCGAGATAGGCGAGCAGAAAAACGCCGAGAGCCATCAGTGCACCTATCATAAGCAGGTCGGGCCAGCGGTTGCTGTGCGCGTGTTCGTCAGGCTCATCTATTTCGCGCCCGAGGCGCACGAAGCGGAACGTTGCGACGACCATCATGCCGATGCCAAGGACAACGAGAGCCATGCCAAGGTCGCGGGCGGAATGGATGCCGAGGTGAGCCTGCTTTTGCTGATGGAGCGCCATGGCGATGTAGGAAAGAAAAATGTCGAATTTCTCCACAAGAAATCCGAATGCCATGATCGCAATGGCGGTTCGCACCCAAGCCAGGTACGTGCGCTCGTTAGCCGAGTGCGCCGTATAATTTTTTATCATCGCATACCCTCACGAGACTCTTCGCCGCCAGCATACATTTCACGTCTCCGCCGTTTGCCCGATTAAGGAGGGAACACCTGAACGGTACAGTCCCTCGCAGTTCCCGGGCACTCCCCCATGCGCACAGCGACAGACGAGAAGCATATGCCGGATTTTTTCATCGATTATCCATCCGCTACTGCCGCCGGAAGGCCAAATCCGGGCCTTGCATCCCACATCGCCGTGTTTCGGGCACAACCCTTGGGCGGAATGGTCTGTGCCGTACCGGCCCTGCGTGCGCTCCGGCATCTCGCGCCCCGCGCCACGATAACCCTTATCAGTGCGCCATGGGCGGAGGAATTTGCCAGCCGCTTTCGTTGCTACATAGACGACTTTCTGGCCTTTCCCGGGCACCCCGATCTCGACGGGCGCACACGACGCGACAAGTTCGATGATTTCGTCAACAAGATGAGCATCCCATTCGACTGGCTCATCCAGCTTCATGGCGACGGATACATGACAAATGCCATCCTCGCGCGCCTGAAGGCCACGCATCGCGCAGGCTTCGTCAGTCATTCCCATGCCGCCGGCCCATATTTCCTGGCCTATCCCGGCGGACACGAAAGCGAACGGCTCAACGCCCTCATAAGCCACTTGGGCGGAAGGGCCACGCCGGAACTGGAATGGCCGCTGACGACGAAGGACCGCAAAGACCTGATGCACAAACCCTGGCGCGCTGCCCTCGGCAGCGAGCCCTATATCGTCGTCGATATTGGCGGCTCCGATGATGACCAGGGCCGTTTTGGCCTGAGCGATCTCATCGAGCGGCTTACCGCTCATTTAGCGGTCGTTCTCGTCAACGCCGAAAACGAGAGCTGGCGAACCGATGGACGCACCATTCAAGCGCCTCATCTTTCCCTTGGCGCACTGGGTGCCCTGATCGCTGACGCCCAACTCGTAATCGCTCCGGAGTGGGGCGCGGGCCACATAGCCCGTGCCCTTTCTGTCCCAAGCCTCACCCTTGTGACAGACGCCGAACCGGCGCGTTGGTGCCAGGACGAGATTTCCTCTCACTCCTGCATCGATGCCCGGACGGGCCTCAACACGGATCGCGCCTGGGCGTTCGTTCGGAAAACCCTGCTGGCCCGGGAATCTTCCCATGTCTACTGATCGTCCGCCCAGCTGCCACGGCGTCATCCGGAATCGGCAGGCCAGAGGAGGCCGGGATCACCTGAGGAAACGCCATGGCCGTGACACGTGACGCCGCAATCTTCGTAGATCGGGACGGGACCCTCCTGGACGCCGTTCCTTATAACGCCGACCCGGACCGCATCCATGTAGCCACACGTGTCCGGGATGGGTTGCGCCGCCTGCACGGCCGCGGGTTCCGGGTCATCGTCGTCACCAACCAGCCGGGCCTTGCGCACGGCACTTCCTCCGACCTGGATCTACGCATAGTCGAGCAACGCCTGCGCGACCTCCTGCGCATCCACGGAGTCCCGCTGACCGGCTTCTATTATTGCCCACACGACCCCGAGGGAAGGGTGGGCCGCTACGGAGTGTCCTGCACCTGCCGCAAACCGCGCCCCGGACTTTTTCAGAGAGCCGCCCGCGATCACGCCATCAGCCTCTCGCGATCATGGTGCATAGGCGACACGCTCGATCATGTCGAAGCCGGCCACAATGCGGGAGCCCGCAGCATTCTTATCGACAACGGAAACGAGATCGCGTGGACGCTTTCGGCGAGCCGCATACCGGACTATCTTGCCCACGACTTCCGTGATGCGGCCCGCCACATCATAGACACATCCGATCCCGGACGTCCCACCCGGCCTACACGGATCGCGCCCGCATGACCCAAAACAGGGCCGTTTCCGCCAATCGAACCGGCCACCCGGTACCGTACCGTCACGGGCGACCCCGCCCATAATCCCGGCGGCCGCGGAACGCGCGGTGGCCCATTCGTGGATGACCGACAAACCGCGGATGGCGCCCAACGAAACGCCGGTATGGACGCTGCGGCATGCGGGGACCTGGCCTCATATAGCGGCGCTGCGGCATGAGAGGACCACGCCGCGCAAAACCCGGATGCGCATAGGAATAGCGCATGGCCTGCCGGCGCATGAGAGGATGGTGCGCGGCGAATTCCGGATGGTGCAACGTATAGCGAAACATCTGGCGGCGAATGAAGGGCCGCGTAAAGACCACACGCCCAACCGGCCTGCGCCAGAGAAGTCCCGGATGCGCCTCGTAAAAGGGGACGATCCGCGTCCGCCACAGCCCATAATGCGCCATGAACATGCGGTGGCGCATCCACCAGACGGGGTGCGCCTGCGCATACCAGGGTGCGACGCGCATGCGCCACCACAGGAAATAAGGACGATACGTGACGACCGGAGGTGGCGGCCCATAGAGCAGAAGGGGTGGCAGGAAAACAGCTGGCGTAAGCGGCCACCAGGGACCCACGAAGGCGCGGGAATAGACCCAGCCACCGTCAACCCAGCGGTAATAAAGACCCCCATCTGCGTAGACGTACGTGCTGTAAGCGGGGGCATAATAGGCATTCAGGTTTTCACCGAAGGATACCCCGAAGCCTGGCCCGCCGATGCCAACCGAAATTCCCACATACGCCTGCGCGGGCCGCCATGACAGGCCCCAAAGCGCACACGCCATAGCGACAAGCACCACAATGCGACGACTCATACCCTGGTCCCCCTTGATCCTTAGCTCCACCCCTGGCTCCGGTGAGCCCTGTCCGTCCATTACGGCGGCGTCCTGGTCCACCTTTTGCTATCGCAAGCCAATCGTAGCCGCCCAACCGAAAGCGCCGGCCGTCCATACGGTGACATATCCCCGCATCTTCTGCCAAGCAGGCATATGTGTCGGATTGTATTCGGCGCCCCTTATGGCGCCGCGACCCACATGGCGTCCCTTTACAACGGAAAGCGGTCACCCATGAGCGGCATGCGAACCGCGAGCCCCCGGCCTTCGAGGATTTTCGCGATACCTTGACGCCCATTGTCTTCTCCATGGACTAGAAATGTGTGTTCTGGCCGTTGCGCACCATACCACGCCAAAAGCTCATCGTGATCCGCATGCGCGGAAAAACCCCCGATGGTGTAGATCCGTGCCCTCACCGTTACCTCCTCACCGAAGAGGCGTACTTTCTTTGCCCCATCAATGATGCGACGGGCCAAGGTGCCCTGCGCAGCATAGCCGACAAAGATGACGCTGCTATCGGGCCGCCAGAGATTGTGTCTCAAGTGATGCTTGATGCGCCCCCCCGTCGCCATCCCGGAGCCCGCCATGATCACCGCACCGCTTTGGATCTGATTCAGGGCAATGGATTCGCTCGTCTCCCTCGTGAAGTGCAAATTACGCAGCCAAAAGGGATCATGGCCATCGGCAAACTCATGGCGCGTTTCGGCGTTAAAACACTCCGGGTGGCCGCGGAATATTTTCGTGGCCGAAATCGCCATCGGAGAATCAAGAAACACCGGCAAGCTCACGGGGAGGGTCCGCTTTTCCGTCATCTCACGCAGGTAGTAGAGGAGATCCTGGGCGCGCTCAAGGGCGAAAGTCGGAATGATGGCGTTTCCATTGCCGTCCAGCGTTGTCCGGACGGCCTCACCAAGTTCCTCTATGGAGGGTCCAATCGCCTTGTGCAGCCGATCCCCATACGTGGTTTCCATGACAACCACGTCCGCCTTGGGAGCGGGGGCGGGAGCATTTATGATGGGCTTGCCGCGATTGCCCAGGTCGCCGGAATAGAGGATTCTCCGTGACTGATTGCCTTCCCGCGCCTCGATGAGGATCCATGCGGATCCAAGAATATGGCCTGCGTCACCAAAAGTTGCCATCACGCCGGGCGCTACCGTCAAGGTTTCACCGTAACCGGCCACCCGCCCGAAACGATCCATGCTCTCAAGGACGTCCGTAATTTCGTACAGCGGTTCGAGTGGTTCGGCGCCCTGACGCTGCCGATAACGCCCTGCGTGCCGGGCTTCTTCGGCCGCAAGCCCTGCAGCGTCGAGCAAAACGAGCCGTGTAAGTTCGCGCGTGGCGGCAGTGGTGATAATTTCTCCACGGAACCCGCGCTTGACGAGGAGGGGGATACGGCCGCAGTGATCCAGATGCGCATGGGTCAAAAACAGGACGTCAATAGAACTCGCGTCGAAGCCAAATTCAGCGCGATTTTCCTCGTCGATATTATGCTCTCCCTGAAACATCCCGCAGTCTATCAGTATGTTCTTCCCGGCTGCCGCAAGAAAGTGACAGGATCCCGTCACGCCACCCGCTGCGCCATAAAATCTCATTTCCATGGATCCTCCTTTTCCTTTATTCCTTCATAGCTACTGGATCCTGCTGCCAGGAATGCCTTTTCCTGCGATCCCCCCCCGGGGAGACGATCACGGCTTTCTAAAAACGGCAAATATCGTAGCGAACATATCGCGTCGTACTGGTGTCCTCCCGCTGCTGGATGGCGGGAAACTGGACGGGGGGGAAAGCGGAAGGCTGCGGCAAGAGAAACCCCCCTCCGTTTTATGAACGCTCTCCGTTGCCCCGTGATGCATCATGCCAGCCCTTTCGATTTGTACCGCCAATTTGACTATAGCCATCATTGGCCTCCCGCGCCTGATCCACATCATGGCAGGCAGGTCACGACGTCGGATTCAAAGGGCGATCCGCAAAGAGCCGCCTATACGCAACGAGATAAGCCGCCTGGAACCCGCCGGCGATAAAAAAAGGAAGCGCGAGGAATCCTGCATGATAGAGGAGGCCGGCAAAAACCGGCCCCAGTGCCCGCGGCACCTGGGTTGACGCATTGCTGAGACTCGCCGCGAGACCGCGGCGGTGCGCACGCACGATACCGAGGTTCAGCGCCTGGCGGGCTCCGACGGTACCGCGGTTCAGAGCGGAGCGCGCTATGTAGAGACATGCCGCCATCCAGAATGCCGGCATGAGCGGCAAGAGTACCAGAACAACGAGCCCCAGATAGCGCATGGTAAGGATCGAGCGCATGACACCAAAGCGGTGGGTAAGGCGCCCCACCATGAGCGACGTGATTGCGGTCACGACGAGTGCAAGCGCCATGACCGGACCGATACTCAGAGGTCCGTGATGAAAACGGATGGCGAACCAATAGGCCATCATGGGCCCGAGCAGACCGATCCCGAGACCGTTCAGGGCATTGACTCCGAGAAGCTGCAGGAGGCGGCGGTTCTCGGTCCGCGTGACGTTGCGGCTTTCTGCCTGATCGTGACCGTGGTCTATCTCCGGGGCTGGCTCGGGAAGCCGCATCAATAATATGAGCCCCGCAACCGCGCTCAGGAAAACCAATAAGAAAAGAGGGCGATAGCTCAGGGCGCCAGGCAAAATGATCTTGAAGAAGTGCGGCAGGCTCGCGAGCACCGATCCCAGCGCCATGCCACTGAATCCGGCCGCCGTGTTGATGCTGTAGAGGGCCGCCCGGTCCTTCGGCTCGGCCGTCGTCGACAGCCATGCAAGCTCGACTGGCGCAAAGGGGCCGGCACCACCATTCAAGCCATGTCCGAAGCCGCCCGCGATTGCGGCCGCGATCACCGCCGCCGGCGAACTGCTTGCCAGCGCAATGATGCTGGCGATTACCTGAACAATCTCATAGCCAACGAGAAAATGCTTGCGCCCGCGATTGTCGGACAAAGGACCGACAATCAGCGCCCCCGCGGCCGAAACGAGCAATGCCACCATGAAGAGGGCGCCAATCTGTGGCGCCGTCCACTGAAGTGCGCGCAGATACAGCGCAAAATCCACAGCAAGCGCGCCTTGACCGATACTGCGCGCTCCGCGAATCAGCACGAGATATCGCGCATCCCGCCGTGAAAGCACGGGAAAGAAAGACGACACGCGGCGCAAAGATGACACGATACCCCCGATTCCCGCCGCAAATTCAGTCAGTTATCCCCAAAAGCACCTTGAGACGGGGCAACTGCTCGGCAAAGGTTCCGTAAAGCACCTGATCATGGATCACGCTGATCGGCGCTACTCGGACTCCCAACCGCCGCTTGGCGTCCTCCGCCACTCCGGACTTACTCAGATCATGCTCTTCCCAGGCAATTGCATGATCGGCAAGCCAACCCTTGAGTGCGGCACAATCAGGGCATCCTGGACTTACATAAAGTTGTAGAATCTTCACACCACCTTGGCTTCGTAGCCTTCTTCCTTCACGGCAGCCACCAAGGCCCCTGCGTCCGCCTCGCCCTGAACAACCGCCTGCTTCTTCTGCAGGTTCACATCCGCAGCAGCGACTCCCGGGACCGCCTTGAGCGCACGGGTCACAGCCGCCACGCAATGGTTGCACGTCATTCCGGTCACCGACAATGTAATCGTATGGGCCATAGCATGGTCTCCCTCTGGCATCTATCAAGACAAAAAATGGTTAGGGCACCGCCGGCGCTTCCGCCGGGTGCTGATCTTTCACGCTCGGCGTGATCCGCCGCAGGCGTAGACTGTTACCGACCACGAATACGCTCGACAGTCCCATGGCCACACCTGCAAGCATGGGATCAAGGCGCAGGCCGAAATCCACATAGAATACCCCGGCTGCGAGCGGAATCAGGGTGATATTGTAAAAAAAAGCCCAGAACAGATTGCTGCGAATCACGCGGATGGTGCGTCGCGACAAACGCACCGCATCGACCACCGCGCTTAAGTGACGGCGATTCAGTACGACAGCCGCCGCCTCCATCGCGATGTCGGTACCAGAGCCGATGGCAAGCCCCACATCCGACTGTGCCAATGCCGGCGCATCATTGATGCCATCGCCCACAAAAGCCACACACCGGCCCTGCCTTTGCATTTCCGCCACCAGCGCGGCTTTGCCATCCGGCCTCACCTGCGCCTCGATCCAGTCGACCCCAAGGGTCTTTCCTACAGCCTTGGCCGTAGCATGATTGTCCCCCGTGATCATCCCCACCCGCAAACCGAGCTTCTGCAGGGCCTGCACCGTCTGGCGCGCCTCTGGCCGCACCATGTCGGCCAGCGCAACGAGCCCGACAATAGCGTCACCATGGCCCACATAGATGACCGTGCGGCCGGCCTGTTCGAGCGTCCGCGCCCGTGGCCGCCAGGGCGCCACGTCGAATCCGTGCTCGCTCAGCAATTCGGCCGTACCGGCGGCCACCAGGACACCATCAACATACCCTGTCATGCCCGATCCGGGTTCGGCCCTTGCATCCATCACCGGCGGGATCATGAGCCCCAGCGTACGCGCATGGGCCGTAATCGCCTGTCCAAGAGGGTGCTCGCTTGCCTGCTCAACGGCAGCCGCCCATGTGACAATGGCGTGCGCCTCTGCCGACGGCTCGGTTGCCACAACCTCAGGCCGGCCCAGAGTGAGAGTTCCCGTCTTGTCGAATGCTACGGTATCGACATGACTCAAGGTCTCAAGCGACACCCCTTCACGAAAAAGTATACCCATTTCGGCTGCCCGCCCGCTGCCGACCATGATCGCGGCGGGAGTCGCAAGACCCATCGCGCAGGGGCATGCCACGACCAGGACCGCCACGGTACTGACGAGCGCGGTCGTGAGGGCAGGGGGGGCCCCAAGCGACCACCACGACACAAACGTCAAGATGGCGATGACGAGAACCGCAGGTGTAAAAATACGCACGACCCGGTCCGCGAGGCCCTGGATAGGAAGCTTGCTGCCTTGCGCGGATTCAACCAGCTGGACGATTCGGGCCAGCACGCTGTCACGTCCGACGTGCCTGACTTGAACGATAAGACGGCCTTGATGATTGATGGTGCCGCCTACAACCTCGTCCCCGGCGCGCTTGGCGACCGGCAGGGGCTCGCCAGTCAGCATGGATTCGTCGACTTCGCTTGTCCCGTCTTCCACAACACCATCGGCCGGAACCCGCTCACCGGGATAAATGACCAGACGATCATTGACGGAGAGCGCACTGACCGGCACGGTTGTTTCGCCCTCGGCGCCGATCCTGTGCGCATCAGGCGCCTGCAGCTTGAGCAGGTGCCGCATCGCCTCACCGGCACGTCCCTTGGCTTTTTCTTCCAGATACTTACCGATCAGGATTACCGTAATAACGACCGCGGCCGAATCGAAATAGGTGTGGCGGTCCAACACGGGAACCACGGAGGGCAGGAAGGTGACGACCATGCTGTACAGGTAAGCTGCGCCCGTGCCCGTCATCACCAGGCTGTTCATGTCGGGAGAGCCATGCCGGTAGGCAATGAACCCTGGCCAGAAAAAGCGCCGCCCCGGCCCAAACAAAACCACTGAAGCCAGCAACCCTTGACACATGTCCCAAAAACCTTTCCAGGGAGCCGTGTCTCTCAGGGCCGACGCGAAAGAGGGCACAAAGGCTGCGCCCATGGCGAGGACGACAATCGGGATGGTGAATGCCACCGCAATCCAGACATCGGCACCGAGCCGTTTCCGTACACCCTCCTGCTGCCGATTCTTTTCCTCTTCGCTCGGAAGAGGGGAGGCGGCATAGCCTGCCGCATGGATGGCTCCGATGAAATCGCTGACACCAGCCACCGACGGGAGATAGCTTACCCGCGCCTCCTCCGTCGCGAGATTGATATACACATCCACGACCCCCGGAAGGGCCCGTAGCGCGCGCTCAATACGCGCAACACAGCTTGCGCAGGTCATCCCTTCGATCGCGAGTACCAGGGTTTCCGTGACGGGCGTATAGCCGCTTTGCGTCACCGCCCCCAGGAGATCCTTGATACGCGCAGGCGGACCGAATTCGACATGCGCGCGTTCCGTCGCCAGATTCACCGAAGCCACACTGACACCGGCAACGCGCTTTAAGCCGCGTTCGACCCGCGCGGCACAACTTGCGCAGGTCATACCATTGATGCCGACATCGACGCTCGTCACCTCATGCCACCTAGCCTGCGTGCCACCCTACAGTCCGATCAGCGAACGCCACCAGCGCTTACGACCCTCGGGCAACACGCGCGGGTCACGCAATAATTCCGGCCTCATCCGTGTCAGCAACCAGCCGGGGAGGGTAATCATCCCTGAGGATCCACAGGAACTCCCCAGATTATGGGGATCAAAAATCTTAATGAAAGCGGGCTTGCTCCGATCGTCGGCATAGACAATCCCGCAATAGTCTTCGCGATGTTCCCGATGCAGCAACGCATCGATCTCGACCAGGAAGCGATCCAGCGCAGAGGCGCTTGCCGGCCCTTCCGGCGGCTCCTCACCGACTGCGTATATGTACCACCCTTCTGGTTGGTCCCGTACGGTGGCCCACAGCGCCGCTAGTTGTTCCCATGTAAGAACGTTGCTGAAACTGCCCGTCAGCCGACCCTGAAAATCGCTCTGCGTAGATACCAAGGACTCCGTCACTGCTGCGCTCCTGAGGCGACGAATACGCTAGCCTAAATGGACGATGGCACCGCTGGCAACGTGTCCCCGCGGAGATCTCTGTTTCTTCTCTTGAAGTAAAGTCTCACATGAACCGGGAGTTAACTCGTATCTCTATATTTAGCTAATCCATTCAGTCACATACAACACATTATTATTGTCTTTTATCAGAGAAAAAGCCGCATAACGGAAGGGGCGCGCATCGGAAACAAAAACCTGGCGCCCATCAGCATGGCGCCAGGTTCATGATCCCGATCCCGGATCAGGGCTTGCTTCCGCCACGCATCGGGCAGGTCTTGATTCCAAGGACCTTATAGAGCCCGCAGAACCCCGTCAGTCCCGAAAAAAGCGGCAGAACACCAATCCAGCCCCACGGGGCCCACACATGAGTGAGCGCCAGAACGATCAAAGCGATTCCGATTACGATGCGTATACCACGGTCCAGTGCCCCTTCATTGACGGTCATCTGTAACTCCTCCTTGCTCTTTTGGTTGTGGAATGCACCCATTGTGCATGCGCCCACGGTATGACATCGCCCGCGCGTTCTCAAGGTCGGCCGCAAAGCCACCCGCGGCAGGGCAATGCACAGGAAGCGCTCATTAGCCGCCGGACGCTGTATTTTCGGGATCCCGGCCGGATGGTCCCTCGCTTATTTGACATAATATACATTATACGAACTAGCGGACGGACCCAGAAACCCCTCGATCAACCGGCACACCGGGCTCTTCGATGGCCTTGTGCCCTCCCTTCCGGCAGCCCCTATAATGCCTTTGCATGCAGGCGCTGCGATCCACGAGCCGCCCATGCGCCGGCCCATGTTTCATGACCACTTCAGCAAAGGAAGCCAGAGGCCTGATGGCATCACCTAAACGCACAGTACGCGCATCGGGCCTGCCGGGCGGCATATGGGCACTCGGGTTTGTGAGTCTCCTCATGGACATGTCCTCCGAGATGATCCATAGCCTGTTACCGGTATTTCTCGTCAGCGTGCTCGGCGCAAGCCCCGAGCTTCTTGGGCTGATCGAGGGATTGGGTGAGGCCGTTACCCCAGTTGCCAAGCTATTCTCGGGCTGGGCAAGCGACAGACTGGGACGCCGCAAGCCATTTGCGCTCTTTGGCTATGGCCTGGCGCTCTTGTCGAAGCCGCTGTTTGCTCTGGCGGTGAGCCCGGGCTGGGTTTTTGCCGCCCGGCTCATCGACCGGCTCGCCAAGGGCATCCGTGGCGCACCACGCGACGCCCTGGTTGCCGACTTGACCCCTCAGGGCCAGCGCGGCGCCGCCTACGGACTCCGGCAGTCGCTGGATTCCGTCGGCGCATTCGGCGGGCCCGTCATCGCGCTCGCACTCATGGGGCTCTTCCATGATGACTTCCGGCTGGTGTTCTGGGTGGCCGTACTGCCGGCCGCCGCTTGTGTCGCCACGCTCGCCCTGTTCGTCAAAGAGCCTGGGGAACGCGCAAACAGGGAACGCCGCCACACGCCCGTGCATTGGCGGGATATCGGCCTGCTGGAACGCCGTTTCTGGATAGTGACCGCCATTGGCGGGATTCTCATGTGGGGCCGCTTCAGCGAGGCCTTCCTGGTATTGCGCGCAGAGAATGCCGGCCTTGCCATCGCGCTCATGCCCGCGGTCCTGATCGTCATGAACGTCGTCTATTCGGCTTCAGCCTACCTCTCCGGCCTGCTCGCAGACCGCGTAGACCGCCGGCTCATTCTGGCCGCGGGTTTCGCCATCCTGATTGCAGCGGATCTCGTCCTGGCTTTCGGAGGAAACATATGGGCGATCATGGCCGGCGTCGCGCTCTGGGGCTTGCATATGGGCTTCACGCAAGGCGTGCTTGCCGCGCTGGTTGCCGACAGTGCTGCCGATACGCTGCGGGGAACGGCATTCGGTGTATTCAGTCTCGTAAGCGGCATGGCCATGCTCGCCGGGAGCCTGGGGGCCGGTTATCTCTGGCAGACAATCGGCCCATCGGCGCCCTTTCTCGCAGGCGCGACCATAATGGTGGTAGGACTGTTCGCCACCATCGCGTCGCCGCAGCGGACGAACCCGCCTGCTGCTTGACCCCCGTTTCCCCGTTTCGGCCGTGGAACTCAGTGCGCCGGTTCCTGGCGCACATAATCCACCGCCAGCAGTCCACCCGAAAAACAGAGGGTATGGGTGCCTTTTATGCGCGGGAAGAATCGCGGTGGAATGGTCGTGATAACCTCCTCCCGGTAGGCATGCGGCGACAGCTCGGTGATGCGCGCAATCCCAAGGGATTCCCCATACATATCGAATCCCTGCACCTGAAACACCCGGTAGAGCTCCCCACCCTCCTCACGGATCATCCCGCCGTTGCGGGCCCTCCGGCTGTCGAAAACGATAGGATTCCCGGGATGTGCGCTCCACTCGCCGGCATCGAACGCATCGGCATGAAACAGGTGCAACTCGGACGAGCGTTCGCCACCGTCTCCCGTATCGAACGACGTCAACATCCACCATTTCCCTGCGTGATGGAAGATATTCGTGTCGACGGCACGGACGTTGGTCATCAATACCTTGTGGAGCCGCCACCCAAGCGGGAAATCCGTGCACTGGTAGATGCGGATATCCCCCGATTCCTGCGTCTCCGGACACATAAAGAGCGAACCGCCGGCTTCAAAAAGGTAGGGATACGATAGATGGAACTTCTCTTCGAGGGCGACACCGAGCTCTTCATGGCCTGCCCTCCCCACCTTGAAGGCGGTAATGACACCTTTCGCTGTCCGGAAATCGTAGTCTTCGACGAAGCACACGCTCATCCCGTCCTTGTGAAAAACGAAGGGATCTGCCAAAAACCGGTGTGGTGGATTCTGGATCCGCACCGATTTCCACAAGGCGGCCACCCGCCAGTCATCCACGAACTGGTAGGCAACCCCCCACCGCCAGGTCACGCCCCTCAGGCGACTGACCGTCTTTCGGGAAACACGCGATAGCGTGCGCGTCAGGTAGCGCGACTGATGCCAGAGAGAAGGCCGCGTATAAAGCGGGTAGGCATAAGGCAGCTTGCGGTAAGGCTCTGGCAGGTGCCCGGTCTTGCCCAGCTCCTCGAGCGTCTTGTGCAGGAAAATATGGGCCTTTCTGTAAAGCCGGGCGAGATTCAGCATATAGAGGGGCGATGTGGAAATGGCGCCCTTCATGAGCACGTCCCCGCCATCGAGTTCGTCGAGCAGGCGCTGGATCACAAAACCGGTCGAAGGTTCCCGGTTGTAGACTTCCCAGAATGCCGGGGGCCCTCCCCGATTCACGTCATTGTCTGCATGATGAAAGGAGATGACACCATGGGGACAGGCCGACAGGATGTCGCCGCGCAGGATGGCCCCGCAGCCGCGCAGCAAAACATCCAGGCGCGCCGCGCGCACACGCTCGAGATCCTCTTGTGCATAGCGGTACACGAACCCGCTTGGCGAAACATGCGGATGGACCGCGAGTTGGGGCACCACAAACGTATCCAGCGCATGCGCGCGGAACTGTTCCTGGTAGCGGGGATCCCGCAGGACGGAGGCCTTCTCGATCCGGCTGATCGCCAGAAAAAGTGCAGCCTCGAGGAGTTTTACGAGACCTTTCGTGCGGGCATGCCGCACCATCTTCGCGATCGCGCCAGACCGCGGAACCGGTACCTTCTGGACTATGAGCAATTCGATTGTGTAATAGGGGGAACTGCGGCTCTTTTCGATCAGGTCGTGAACCCATTCTGACTGGGGCCCATCGTCAACGATATAACCCACACGCAGCTTGGCCATCCCCTCTCCCTAGCCGGCTTCCTCTGCCGTATTGCGATCCCTGCCATGACGCCGTCCGCCTCCCACTCAGACGCTCACACCCTGTTCTGGCCTTTGGATCAAAGCCAGCTGGGCACTGCGTCATTGTGCCTGTCCGTCAAGTGGCGCCCATCTGTCTTTCATCTGAGACCCCATGAGCACCTCCACAGACCCCGTTAGATCCGCAAGGGCCGGCGTTGCGCGGAAGCGGCCGCCTCAGGACGCCTTGCGGACAAAAGGCGGCCGATGGAAATGCGTGCCACTGCAGCGCGGGCAGGGCGGAATGCGCCCTGGCTTATGAAATTGAAGGAGTTCACCGCACCGATCACATACGAGTGTGCCCAGGCCCACCCATTCGCCCGTCTGATAGCCCGCCGCCTCGGCCTGAAGGTGAATTTTGTACAGTTCGACCATGGTCTGGTTTGCGGCATCGGAAAACGCATCCCAGAATGCGTTTTCGATCAAGGAGACATCGAAGCCCAGCCAATCCTTCAATTCCTGACCGGTTTCATGCAGATATTCCGCAGCATGCGACAGGTCGCGCCGAACCGAGCCCTCGATCTGCTTCCATTCCGTCTCCCCGACCTTTTTCCCAACACCTTCCCTGCGCGCGCCACTGATGAGATGGTATAGGCTTGCGCCCGTCTGGCGCGCCTTGTGCAAGGCATTCTGTAAAAGCTCCCTGTAAGCCTCGCCCATGGTTTCCAGCTCTTCGTGCGATTCTCCGCCTTTCATGGGTGCCACCTCCGCTGATTCGCCGAACCATACTGAATATTGTGGCGCATTCCCGGCACCACGCAACCATGTCGCAGCACAGGCGAACGCGGCCTCAAATGCCCGCCTCCTCTGTGCCCTCAGGCGTCACACAACCCCCCAGCCTGACCGACTCCCTGGCGCATGCGCCGGGACCACCATGCATCTCATCTTCCTCCTTTTCCCTCCCGTGCGCACGGTGGAGACTGCCATGTGGACCTGCCGCCGCACTGCCCGGGCAATCTCCCTGTAGCCCGTACGTCGCGCCCTCGACGCCACACACGCAAAAAGGCCGCCGGGGTTTCCCCAAGCGGCCTCGCCAGAAACACCACAGCCCCGAAACGCCGCGGCTACATGGCCTTCGGCGCCGGCACCGGTTGACTCACCGGCGGTACCGCCTGCGCGGGCGCCGCCCTCTTCATGGGTGCCGCCATCGTGTGAGGGGGCATGGCAATCATGGTCCGCTCATACAGTCCATGGAACATCCACGCCGTCAATCCGATCATGACCACAAAGAGCGGAATGAACATCAGCATGGCCACGGTGTGCCAGACTTGCGCCTTCGACCAGTTCATGTGCAGCAGGAAATAGGCCTGCACCAGCACCGCCACCACCGCAAAAAGCGTCGTCCATCCGATGAATCCCAGTGTCGACAGGGACTTGTCCCCCACAACCCACAGGGCCGCCGTCATGACGACCACCGTGATGACGAAATTGGCCAGATAGCCCGCAAAGCTGGCCTGCTCTACCTCGGGATGATGCAGAGGATTATCGACCGAATGCGTCATATGACCTTCCCTTGCAGATAAACGAAGACGAAGATGAATACCCAGATGACCGCCTGGAAATGCCAGAAGATGCGCAAATTAATCAACCGGTAGACGACATTGCTCGTAAAACCATCCCGGCCCATCTGTGCCAGCATGACCAGCATCCAGATCGCACCGACTATGATATGGAGCGCGTGGTAAATGATGAGCGTAAAGACGATCGACAAAAACCCGTTCGACTGGGGGACGATACCCTGACCGAAAAGCCTTTCCATGTCGCCGCTGACCATGCCGAGAAAAACAAGGCCCAGGACCAGGGCGACGACCGTACCGACCGCAACGCCGCTGCGGCTGCCCTTTTTCAGGGCTACCATCGCGTAGCCGTACGCAAGCACGCTCGCAAACAGCGCGATGGTTTCCCGATAGGCGCCCTGCGCATTGAATACTGCCGCCAGCACGGATTTGCTGTTTAGGCCCGCATTGTGCGCAAGCACTCCGAACGCCGCAAAAAATGCAGCATAAACCATGGCATCCGTGAGCATGTACAACCAGAACCCGAAGGTTCTCGTACCCAGAATGTCATGCCCCGCCGCATCTCCTTTGTCCCAAAGCACCGTTGATCCGGGCTGTATACGCGTGTCTGTCGTTGAACTCATGAATCTCCCACTCCACTGCTCACTGTCGGTTGGCTCCGGCGCACCGCCGGAGCGTCAGTTCCAGGGGCTGCCGTTCTATCCCCGCGCCGCCGAAGGCAAGGCATCGTCCACCGCCCCCTCGACACCCGCAACGGTCTTTGCGGTGATCACCTCGTCGGTATTGCGCGCAAAGGAACGCACGATGATCACCAGCACCACAAGCGCCAGGCTCGCCGCCGACAGCCACCAGATCCGCCATATCAGGCCAAAGCACAGGACGAAGGAAAGGGCGCCCAGCAAGACCGGCACGCCGGTATTGCGCGGCATGTGAATGTCCTCGAACGATTCGTTGGCCAGGCTTGCGACGCCATTTTCCTTGCGCCAGGCCCACTCGTCCCGGGCATGCACATGCGGAATATAGGCGAAGTTGTACGCCGGTACGGGCGAATGCGTCATCCATTCAAGATTGCGCGAGGTACCCCACGGATCCGCCCCTACGCGATTCTTCACGCGATCCCGCAGGCTCACGTACAGATGCGCGAAGAAAAAGACGAGCGCGATCACATAGAACGCCATACCGACGAGCATGACACGCAGGTACGGAGCCCACTGGGTATAGGGAACGTAGTCGAGACGGCGCGTCATCCCGGTAAATCCGAGAATGAACATCGGCACGAATACCCAGGCGGTACCAAGTACCATGAACCAGAAGAACCACTTGCCCCAGCGCTGCTCGAGCTTGAACCCGAATATCTTCGGGAACCAGTACTCGACCGCCCCAAAGATGCTCGCCGCAATCAGCAGCACCATCATATGAAAGTGCGCCACCACGAACACGCCGTTGTGCCACATATAATCGTTGGCGGCGAAGGCGTTCATCATGCCGCTCATACCGCCCACAAGGAGCAGGAAGAGCGCCAGCACCGCCCACATCATCGGCAGCTCAAACCGCACCCGGCCACGATACATGGTGAAAATCCAGTTGAAGACCTTCACGCCGGTCGGGATACCGACCAGCATCGTCGTCACACTGTAGAAGCTGTTGACGCTCGGCTCGGCCGCCATCGTGAAGAAATGATGCAGCCATACGCCCCAGGACACGCCACCGATCGCAAATGAAGCCACGACCATGGTGGTATACCCAAACAGCGTCTTTTCGGAGAAAGTCGGGATGATTTCCGACATCATGCCGAACGCCGGCAGGATGAGGAAGTACACCTCCGGATGCCCCCAGACCCAGAACAGGTCGTTATAGAGCATCAGGTTGCCGCCGTTGCCCGCCGTGTAGAAGTGCGTACCGAAATAACGATCGAGACCAAGCAGCGCCAGGCTCACCATGAGAACGGGGAAGGAAGTCAGCGCAATGAGATTGGTGCTGAGCGATGCCCAAGTGAAGATCGGCATGCGCATCCAGGTCATGCCCGGGGCGCGCATTTTGACGATCGTCGCGATGAGATTGATACTGCCAAGCGTCGTGCCGACCGCGCTCAGCTGGAACGCCCACATCCAGTAATCGACACCGACACCCGGACTGTAAGGCAGCTCGAAGTACGGCAGGAATCCATACCAGCCGCCATGCGCGAAGTTACCGACAAACAGCGACAGCATGACGAGTCCGGCTGCCGCTGCGGTCAGCCAGAAACCGAGCGCATTCAGGTAGGGATAGGCCATGTCGCGCGCGCCGATCTGCAGGGGCACGATGATGTTCATGATGCCGACCAGCAGCGGCGTCGCCGCGAAGACGACCATGATAAGGCCGTGTGCCGTGTACACCTGCCCGATATGAAAGGGCGTCAGGTACCCGTGGAGGGCGCCGAGGTAACCTGGCGAATGCGGTCCGACCGCAATCGCCTGCTGGGTACGAATCATCAGCGCATCAGCGAATCCCCGGAACAACATGACGAGACCGAGGAGGCAGTACATGACACCGATCTTCTTGTGGTCGACGGTCGTCAGCCACTCCCGCCACAGGTAAGGTCCGGCACGGAAGTACAAAACCGCGCCCACAGCCGCCAGCGCGATAACGACTGCGAACAGGAACGTACCAACCAGGATCGGATTGTGGTACGGGATAGCCTGCAGGGATAGGCGCCCCCAGACGGGATTCCATGGGCCTTGCAAATGCACGAACATAATCAATAATCTCCTGCTTTGACGTTCGCCTGTTGTTTGTTCATGTATTTCACCATGTTTTCTGTCATGGCCGTGGGCGTCGGCCAAACCTTCCCTGACATAACTTCGTGGACCACGTAATCAAACAGGCCACTCTGCACGTGCCCAAAAACCATGGGCCGGTGATCGATGGAAATATACGGCTTCGCAAAGAGATTGAAGGCTGCGTCAGTCATATTGTGCGGCGCGGCTTGTGTCTTCTTCACCCACTGCGCGAACTTCGCCTTCGTCACAGTCTGCGTCTCGAAGTTCATCCATGACAGGCCGGCACCGCTGTAATCGGCGGAAAAACCGACATAGTGCCCGGTCTTGCTGGCCTCGAGCGTCTGCTTGGTACGCATCCCGGGAATAACATCGATCATGCCGACCAGTTGCGGGATGATGAAATCGTTGACGACCGACGTCGATGTCAGTCGGAAATGCACGGGTACGCCCACCGGCAGCACGAGATGATTGACCGACGCGATCCTCTGTCCCGGGTAAATAAAGAGCCAGCGCCAATCGGTGACGATAACATCCACCTCAAGCGGTTTGCCCGCCGCCGCTTCCTGATGGGCAAGGGCTCCTGGATTATAGGGATTCACCTTGTAGATCGCCTTCACCGACAGGTAGGACAGGACGCCCACCGTGATGAGCGGGATACCCCATACGACGGCCTCGATGAACCACGAATGGCTCCAATCCGGCCGGTACGACCCTCCCCCGCCCTTGCGGTACCGCCACATCGCCCATACGGACAGCAATGCCGTCGGAATGATGATGAGCAGCATGATGCCCACGTCGAGGTTGAAGTAATGGTGCGTAACGCGCGAGATCGTGCCTTCCGGCTCCAGCAGATACAGCCCGCTTTTCGAGCAGCCGTTAAGCATCAAAAGCAACGGTGCGCACAAGGCCTTGATGGCCCCTTTAATGCCTCTTTTGGACATACTGTGTAATCCTGTGGCCAGACTTGGACTGTTGCCGTCACCCGATGCGGGCTGTTATCCGCCGTAACGCCGGGCAACGTCCCCTGCATAACCTATAATTAATGATGGACTTTTCTTTTGAAACGTCCAGGCTGCCGGATCCTGCCGGATCCGCTCCCTTCCTGAACTAATATCATTCCAGCCCTTAAATTGCGAACAAAGGGTAGCAGCCCCACCCGTGCGCAGCCTTTGACTTAGATCAAATCTAAGGGATTTTCTGCCCCTCCTTGACCCGTCCCCTGGGGTCTCGGAATGATTCCGTTACCCTGTCCGATGGGCGGTCGCGAAACCGCCCCGGCAGCTGTGCCTTGCATCTTCTGCCGGTCTTTTCGGCAGCAAACGGGCATTTGCCCAACGGCTACCCAGCCCCGCTCATCGCCCGCCGTATGGTCGCTTTTTCCCTCCCGGGCGCTGGCCGAGTTCGCTATAATGCAACCCATCGTTTTTCACCCCGGAGCTGATTGTGCAATGAGCAATGTCAATTCGACCGCCTATACCAAAAATCAGGAACTGGCCTTCGCGATGTTGCGCCTTCTCTTTGGGGCGATTTGGGTGGCGAACACCGTCCTGGAGGCCAATCACTCCTATGTAACGGCCTTTTTCGGGACCATCATCCAGCGCGAAAAAGGCCAACCGGCGGTCCTTGCCCACTACATTCACGCCATGGCAACCGTCGTCTCGGCGCTCGGCGCCGAGAACGTTGCCATTGCCACGGTCGCCATCAATGCGGTTCTCGCCCTGTCGCTGCTCACGGGCGTCGCCCTGCGCCCCCTTGCGTGGTTTGGGGTTCTCTATAATCTCGTCTTGTGGTCGACGGTTGGCGGATTTGGCGGACCCTACACGGCTGGCGCCACCGATCCGGGCACCGCGATCGTCTATGCGCTTGTCTTTTTCACGATACTGTCCGTGCCCTCCAACCGGCGCCTCACCTTTGACGCATCGGGCGAATCGACGCCAGGGCCCCATGCACTGGAACCGGTACGGATTCTCTTCGGTCTCCTCTGGGCCTTTGATGCCTTCTGGAAGTGGCAACCAGATTTTCTGCACAACAGTCTCACCTACCTGCAGGCTTCAGAGGCAGGCCAGCCGGCGTGGATCGTCGCCTACATCGGGATTGCCCTCCGGATATTCGGCATCTTCGGCCCGTTTTTCTTCGGTCTTTTTGCCGCAACCGCCGAGACGGTACTTGCCGCAAGTCTGCTCTTCAAGCGCGCCCAGAACTGGTTCTTGCCGATTGGCTTTCTTTACTCTTTCGGGGTATGGACGACCGCAGAAGGCTGGGGCGGACCCTATGCCCTGGGCAGCACCGGTAACCGGGGTGACGTGCTCGGCACCTGCAACATCTATATGCTGGTCTATCTCTTCCTTATGGTCGGCTACATGATGCGCACGAAACGCGAGGGCCTTTAGGCGGCCGGGGCACACGGGTACCCGAACCACGCGCTCTTTGGGAAAGCGCCTGGATATGTGCGTCCAGGCGATGGAGCGCGGCAGGGCGGGGCTCGCCACTCCGCCTCCCTTGCCTTTCATGCGCCGCCTTCTTGAGTTAGTCTGGTCGGAGTTCCTAAAGCCCCGCTGCTGCGCAAACGGCTGTGCGCCCTTGCCTGCCGGTGGCACGACCGAGGAATAACGACATGTCCGGAAGCTATCACGTCATCGATGTCCGACCGGTCGTTCCGGCGCGCCTCGCGCGGCTTCCGGAACTCGCGAACAACCTCCTTTACAGCTGGAACCACCAGATTCGCGCGCTTTTCATCCGCCTCGACCGGCATCTCTGGCGCACCTGCGGACACAATCCCAAGGTCCTCCTGCAGCGGATACCCCAGGCAAGACTGAACGAGGCAGCTTCGGACCACGTTTTCCTCGAGGAATACCAGCGCGCGCTATCCATCTTCGACAGCTATCGCGCCGACCGCCGCCACCGGACCCCGGCCTGGGTCAATCCAGCCGATGGTATCGCCTATTTCTGTGCCGAGTTCGGCATTCACGAAAGCCTGCCGATCTATTCCGGCGGACTTGGCATTCTGGCTGGCGATCACTGCAAGGCAGCGAGCGACCTCGGGCTCCCTTTCACGGCTGTCGGCCTTCTGTACCGGCAGGGTTATTTCAACCAGACGATCGACCAGCACGGCAATCAGCTGGTGCGCGACACACGCAGTGAATTCGAAGACCTGCCCATCAGCACAGCCTACGGTCCCGATGGTTCGCCCTTGTTCGTTTTGCTGCGCCTGCAGGAACGGGAACTGCGTCTCAAGGTGTGGGTGGCCGAAGTCGGCAATATCCGCCTCTACCTTCTCGACAGCGACATCCCGGAAAACGAGCCAACCGATCGAACGATAACGCACCAGCTCTATGGGGGAGACCGCCACACCCGCATCCAGCAGGAAATGGTGCTCGGCATCGGCGGCGTGCGTGTCCTGCGCGCGGCAGGCATCGCGCCAGCGGCCTGGCACATCAACGAAGGCCATTCCGCCTTCCAGCTGATCGAGCGCACCCGGGAACTGGTGCATCGCGGCATGGATTTCGACGGGGCCTTTGAACTGACGGCGGCCGGCACGGTATTTACGACACACACACCGGTTGCCGCAGGCCATGACATCTTCGATCACACACTGATCGAAGCCTATCTCGGCAGCTACATCGACGAGCTCGGCATCCCCTTCAGCCGGTTTGCAAGCCTCGGCAGCAGCCCGGCGAACTCCGGCGGCTTCAACATGACGGCCTTTGCGCTGCGCGGATCCCGGCAGCAAAACGGCGTAAGCCGCATACACGGGACCGTCGCGTCCGCGATGGAGGGCTATGTCTGGCCCGAAATTCCCCACGCGGAAAACCCGTTGCGCCACGTCACCAACGGCGTCCATGTCCCCACCTTCCTTGCCCGCGAGTGGGCCCAGCTTCTCGATATGCGGCTTGGCAGCGGATGGCGCAACGAACTCGTCAACAAGGAATACTGGGTACGCCTCGACCTGATCCCGGATCACGCCTATTGGAGCGTCCGGCGCGGCCTCAAAGCCGAAATGCTGGTCGCCGCGCGCACCCGTCTTGCCCACCAGCTTCGGCGCTACGGACTGACAGAATCCGCCATTACCCGCGCCTGCCGCTACCTGAACGACGATCAGTGCAATCCCCTGGTTCTCGGGTTTGCCCGCCGGTTTGCCACCTACAAACGCGCAACACTGATCTTTTCGGACCCGGTACGCCTTGCGCGTCTGCTATCCGATCCATCGAGACCGATACTCCTCCTGTTCGCCGGCAAGGCCCATCCGCACGACCTCCCCGGTCAGGAATTGTTGCGCGCGATCCACGAAATTTCGCGGCGCCCGGAATTCGAGGGGCGGGTCATCCTGCTCGAGGACTACGATCTCTCGCTTGCCCGCAAGCTTGTGAGCGGTGTCGACGTCTGGCTCAACACACCCCAATATCCCCTCGAGGCAAGCGGCACATCCGGACAGAAGGCCGCCCTGAATGGCGTCCTGAATCTGAGCGTACTGGATGGCTGGTGGGGCGAGGGATTTCACGGCGACAATGGCTGGGCGATCGCGCCGAGCATACACAGCGATCCAGCCGAACGTGATCGCAACGAAGCCGGGGAACTTCTCGACATTCTCGAGCGCGAAATCATGCCTCTTTATTTCGCGCGCGAGGGCCAGGGCTACTCCCCCGGGTGGATCCGCCTCTCAAAGAACGCCATGAGGCAGGCGCTGCCCGTATTCAACGCGGAACGTATGCTGCTTGAATATCTCGAGGATTTCTACCGCCCCGCCATGGAACTCGTGCGCGCATTGGGCGCCGATCACGGCGCGCGGGCACGCGCCCTGGCCGACTGGAAACAGCGCGTGGCTGCGGCGTGGCCCCATGTGCGCGGCCGCATCGTCGGTGACATGCCGCGGACCGCCGTTGCAGGCGAGGCCCTTACGCTGAACGTGGTTGTCGATCTGAACCGGCTTGCGCCGGAGGATGTGGTCGTCGAATGCGTGATCTATGAATCCGACGATGCCACCACGGAGAAAATCATGCACAAAACGCTCGTCCTGAAGCCCGAGATGGGCGAGGGTCAGGGACACCTGTACCGGCTCGTCTTTACTCCGGATTTCGCCGGACGCCACTACTACCGCCTGCGTATGTATCCCCATCACCCCGATCTCGCGCACCGCTTCGAGACCGGCCTCATGACCTGGCTCTAGTCCGCGGCCGGCCGGTGCCGGTCGTAGAGTTCGGTGAGATGACGCACACGCAGCGCCAGATCATCCGGGATGTCGGTCCACGATAATCGATAGGTCCAGTTGCCTCGTGTACTGCCCGGTGTATTCATGCGATAACACGAATCCAGCGCAAGCAGATCCTGCATCGGCACCACGGCCAGATCGGCCACCGACGCCATGGCGGCGCGGATCAGCGCCCATGGCATGGGTTCGCGCGCACCGAGATACTCGCGCACGTAGTCCTGCACGGAAGGCGCCAGTCCATTGAACCACCCGACCGTCGTGTCATTGTCGTGCGTCCCTGTGTAGGCTACGGCATTCCGCACGTGATTATGGGGCAAATAGGGATTGCGCGCGTCATCACCAAAGGCAAACTGCAGCACCTTCATGCCCGCCAGTCCATGCCGGTCACGTAATTCGATTACCGCATCGGTTATCACCCCGAGATCCTCGGCCACCACAGGCAGATTGGCCCATAGCCCCTCGAGACTGTCGAGCAACGCCTCGCCCGGTGCCTTGCCCCAGTGGCCGGCGGCCGCCGTCTGTGCCTCGGCCGGTATCTCCCAGCACGACTCCAGTCCCCGGAAATGATCGATGCGCACCAGATCGAAGAGCGTCAACTGCGTTTTGAGGCGTTCACGCCACCACTGGAAACCCTGCCTCGCCATCACGTCCCACCGATATACGGGGTTGCCCCACCGCTGGCCCTCGGCCGAGAAATAATCCGGCGGCACGCCGGCCACGACGTCCGGGCGCCCCTGGTCGTCCAGACGAAAGAGATCACGATGCGCCCACACATCCGCGCTGTCGTGTGCCACGAAAAACGGCATGTCCCCGAACAACAAGACACCTTTGTTTCGCGCGTACTGACGCAGGTCGGCCCATTGATGAAAAAATATCCATTGCCAGAAACGGTGCCGCCGGAAATCCGCGCTCGCCCGGATCGGCACCAGGGCCGCGCTCTCGTGATCGCGCAGCGGCTGCGGCCATTCCCACCATGGGCGCCCGCCTTCCCGCGCCTTCAGTGTCTGAAAGAGCGCGTAGTCATCTATCCAGCCGCTGTGCTCGGCCAGAAAAATTTCCAGTTCTGGCGGCTGGCCTCTTTCTTCACAAAAAGCAAACGCCGCCTCGAGGCGCGCTACGCCCTCCTCACGCCCGAGCCCAGCCGGCAGCCCCGCGGGCAGCGGATCATCGCTGATATAAACCGGATGCCCGGCATGCGAGGAGGCGAGGTCATACGGGGAGCCGTTGTGTGACGGTCCAATTGGCAGCATCTGCCAGACAGACAATCCCGCCTCGTACAGGAAATCGATAAAATGCCGCGCCGACCGCTGCATGCCCGGTTCGTAGCTGTCATGCGGCAAGGAACTGAGATGCAGAAGGACGCCGGCCCGCCGGCGCCCGCCGAAAATCCCCCTCTTTCCCCGGTTCACGTTGCCCCTCCTTGGAAGTCGCCGTGGGTGGCCCGCATCGTGCCTCCACGCATGGGTTCCCCGTGCCCGACGCCGAGCACCTGTTCCAGCGCATCTGGTGGCGGCACGCCCATCAACGAGAACAGACGGCGCAGATGTGCGCGGTACAGCGCATCGAAGGCCGCCACCGAATCCCGCGGATTGTAGTCACCATACCACCAGAACCAATCCGACCCTTCGCATACCATGAGCTGCCTGTCGATCGCGGCCGCCTGCGCCGCGGTGAACGTACGACTGCGCAAGGCATCGTCTGCGGCCTGCTTGACGCGCACGAGCAGTTCCCATGCACGATTCTTGTCCGCCGAACCAATCCACGTGGAAAAAGTGCCGTATACCCAGCTGCCGGCGACCAGACGCGGCAATGCGCGCGGCACGGCTCCATGATCGAGCACGTCCGCGAACGTGCCCAGTGACAAAACCGGATGCACGCTCAGCCGTTCGTAGAGGGCCTGCAGAAAATAAAAGCCGTTGTGCGCATAGTATTCCCATGCATTTTCCCCATCGAGAATGATGGGGATGACCGGGGACTCCGTATGCTCCAGGGCCTGCGCCCTCTTCTCGAGACCGGCCACGAGGTCGCCGACCGCATCGTCGGCCCGCCATTCCGCGTAGCGAAATCCGATACGATCGGACAAATCATCGTCACGGAAAAAGCAGTGCACGTGCGTATCGCCCACGCAATAGGGGCCCAAAGGCACACTGGGGTCAGGGCCCCCATTCCCCAGACTATGCACCAGCACGGCACCCCCGCTGGCCGTCCATTCGACATGCAGCTCGTCTAGCAACTGCAAGGCTGCGTGACTGACACCGCCTTCCGACAACCAGCAGCCGCGCGCAGTCCGCCCGAAATGGCGCGAGAAGGCCGCCTGGCCCGCCGTTATTTGCGCGCGCGCCCGGGCCAGTCCATCTGGATACGGCGCCCCTGGCGGCAGCGTGACATCCGGCTGCGCTTCACGGGCCACGGTCCAGTCGATAAGGAGCGGCACGATCGGATGAGAATAGGGGCTAAATGAAAGCTCGACCCGCCCGGCATCCTCAAGGGCGCGATACCGCGCCGGCAATCCCTTGAGCAGGCCGCCAATCACTTCGATCATCTGCCGCGCATCTGCCGCATCGAAATCCCGCGCCTTCTGCAAGAGGGCCTTCACGCGTTCGTCGCTGCGGCGCACGGTCTCGCCGAGCCACACGAGGTGATACCACATGACGAGATCGCGCAGAAACGCATCGTTCACATAGGAGAGCGCCTGCGGACGCGTGCCGAGCCACTCGACCATCTCCACCAGCTGCGCATACACCGGCCACGGTTCGATCAGCCGCTTGCGATTTGCACGCAGACACCACTGCATGAGCGCCAGCCGGCCCTGCGGTTCCACTGGAAATACCCCGGCAAGGCCGTTCAGGAGCGGATCCTGGAGGGTCTTTCCAGTCCTCAGAAATTGGTCGATCTGCTCCACATAATCGGCGATCTGATCCAGCAACACGGGCACGAAATTGACTACCGCACGCGCCATGGTCGCCTGTTCGAGATGGGCCGCCATATCCACGTAGTCCTTTATCGCGTGCAAATAGACCCAGGGCTCGGCGTACATGCCGGTATCGGCGCGCCGGTACTGCGGCTGATGCATATGCCACATCAGCACCACTTTCACGCGTTGGTCAGCGGACATGATGCGGCGCCTGCCCAAGCATTTCTGGCGTCACCAAAACCACACCGTCATCGGTGACATAGAAGCGCCGGGCATCCTCCTCGGGGTCCTCGCCAATGATCGTACCTGCCGGCAAACGGCAATCCTTGTCGATCACGGCACGATGCAGGCGGCAATTGCGGCCGATATCCGCGTTTGGCAGCACGAGGGAATCGACGACCTCCGAATAGGAATGCACCACGACCCCGGAAAAAAGCAGAGACCGCCGCACCATGGCGCCCGATATGAGGCAGCCGCCCGATACCATGCTATCCACGGCCATGCCGCGCCGGTCATCGTCGTCAAAAACGAACTTTGCCGGTGGCACCTGCTCCTGATATGTCCATATGGGCCAGTCTGGATCATAGAGATTCAACTCCGGCGTGACGCCCACGAGCTCCATGTTCGCCCGCCAGTACGCATCGACCGTGCCGACATCGCGCCAATAGGCCTGCTGGTGTGTACGCAAGTCCTGGAACGGGTAGGCCGCCACGCGGTGCTCTTCAAGTGATCCCGGGATGATATTGCGTCCGAAATCATGCGCTGATTCCGGACAGTCGGCATCGTCTATCAGTTGCTTGTAGAGAAATTCCGTATTGAACACGTAGATCCCCATGGATGCGCGCACGAACTTCCCGCCCGGACAGGAGGGTTTTGGATTGTCAGGCTTCTCTTGAAAACCGAGCACCCACCCCGATTCATCGGTCTCCAATACGCCGAAGGCATGGGCGTCCTTGAGCGGCACCTCCACGGCACCTATGGTGAGATCCGCGCCCATTTCCACGTGGCGCGCAAGCATCGGACCATAGTCCATCTTATAGATATGATCGCCCGCGAGAATCAGCACATAGGACGGATTGTGACTGCGGATGATATCGAGATTTTGATAGACGGCATCGGCCGTGCCCGCATACCATGCCGCCTCGATCCTCTGCTGAGCCGGCAGAAGTTCGACGAATTCGCCAAATTCACCGCGCGCCCAGCCCCAGCCGCGCTGGATATGTCTTATGAGCGAGTGTGCCTTGTACTGGGTCAGGACACCGATGCGGCGGATCCCGGAATTGACGCAGTTCGACAGGGGGAAATCGATGATGCGGAACTTGCCGCCAAAGGATACTGCGGGCTTCGCGCGCCAGAGCGTCATGGGCCCAAGACGGCTGCCCCGCCCCCCGGCGAGAATCAGTGCCAGCGTGTCCCGCGTAAGACGACTGACGAAACGCGATCCTAGTCGATCTGCCATGACCTTCCCCCTTTTGTTTTGCTTCCCGGTGATGCGTATCCCTTACCGCTTCTCTTTTCTCGCCACCAGTTTTTCGTAAATTGTTCTGTACTGGCGCGCGCTGTGCCCCCACCCGAAATCGCGGCGCATGCCATTTCTCTGGATTCGCAGCCACGCGTCCTTGCGCCGGTAGAGCGCCAGCGCCGATGCCAGCGCCTGCCACAGGCCGTCGGCACTACTGTCCTCAAAGACAAAACCCGTCGCGCTCTCCAATGTTTCTTCGCCGCCATACGGGATGACCGTGTCGCGCAGGCCCCCGGTCGCGCGCACCACAGGGGGAGTCCCGTACCGCTGGCTGTACATCTGGTTCAACCCGCAGGGTTCGAAGCGCGACGGCATGAGAAATACGTCGGCGCCTGCCTCCATCCGATGCGCCAGCGCCTCATCGAAACCGATGCGCACTGCCACCGACGACGGATGGCGCGCAGCCAACGCCGTGGCAGCCTGTTCGAGGGTCCGCTCACCACTGCCGAGCAGAATCAGCTGCGCGCCCGCCCCGATCAAACGGTCCGCCAGGTCGAGCACGATGTCGCTTCCCTTCTGCCAGGTCATGCGGCTCACCATCGCACACAGGGGCGTGTCGGCCTCTGCCGGTAATCCCAGCGCCTGCTGCAGGAGCGTTTTGTTGACAACCTTGCCGCCCAGGTGGTCCCCATCATAGGCCCGGCCGATCCAGGGATCCCGGGCGGGGTCCCACTCATCCACATCGATACCGTTCAGGATGCCGGATAAATCATCACGCCGCGTCTGCAACAGACCCTCCAGACCGAAACCGAATTCCGGCGTCGTGATTTCCTCCGCATACCCCGGACTGACCGTGGTCACGGCATCGCTGTAGTAAAGGCCCGCCTTCAGGAAAGACAGATGACCGTAGAACTCCGCGCCGTCTGGCCGGTAGATATCCGGCGGCAGACCCAGTAGACGCACGGTATCGGCCGGAAAGCACCCCTGAAAGGCCATATTGTGGATAGTCTGGACAGACGCCGGACCATTGCCTGCAAGCCGCGTCCACAGCGGCACGAGTCCCGCGTGCCAGTCATGGGCATGCACGACGTCTGCCTTCCAGGCAAGCGGACCATCAGCCCCGACAAGCTGCGCCGCAACCTTTCCAAACCAGCCAAACCGCAGGGCGTTGTCGCTGTAGTCGTGGCCCTTTTCATCCTGATAGAGGCCCGCGCGATCGAAAAGATCCGGACGGTCGATCATCCATACCGTAACCCCAGAGGCCAGCACCGCCTCGCGGACGGTACCGCCGTCCAGTGTCGCAATCACCGGTCCTCCGCCGGGCAGGCCCTGGATCGACCGGTAACGCGGCAGTATCACCCTTACATCATCGCCGATCCGGCCAAGCGCTGCCGCCAGCGCCCCCACTACATCCCCCAGTCCACCCGTCTTTGCAAAAGGCGCGCACTCCGCCGCCACAAACGCCACCTTCAATCGACCCATCCCCCCTCCAGACGACCCGCCCGCCACCGTCTCCGCCAGTCCTACTCCCGTACCTGGTGGCCATTCGCGTGACGCAACGCCAGATAACGCCCAAGCAGCTGCCGCGTCGACGCATCATGTTCCCCGACGATGCCTGTTTCGATTTCCCGGATAATGTGCCGCGCCATATCCTTGCCGAGTTCGACCCCCCACTGATCGAAGGAATCCACCCCCCAAATGGCCCCCTGCACGAAGACACTGTGCTCGTAGAGGGCGATGAGCGCACCAAGCGTGCCCGCGTCGAGACGCTGCCCAAGCAGCATGTTGGTGGGCCGGTTTCCCTCGCAGGCCTCGAATTGCGCGCGCGCCGCAGGCACTCCGAGCGCCCGCAGCTGCTCTCCGGTACGCCCGAATGCGAGGGCTTCCGATTGCGCGAAAAGACTCGCCATAAGCAAATCATGGCTCCTGTGATAACGGCTCAACGGTTCCACAAAGCCGATCATATCGCACGGAACGAGGCGCGTCCCTTGATACAGGAGCTGATGAAACGAATGCTGGCCGTCGACGCCCGGCTCACCCCAGACGACAGGGCCCGTGTCCACTTCCACAAGCTCACCCATGGCGTCGACACGCTTGCCGTTACTTTCCATAACGAGCTGCTGCAAGTAGGCGGGGAGCCGTGCCAAAGCGTGGGCATAGGGCAAGATGGCCAGCGTTTCGGCCCCAAAAAAGTTGTTGTACCACACGGAAACAAGCCCCATGATGACAGGCATGTTGGCGGCCAGCGGCGCGCTCCGGAAATGCTCGTCCATCGCCCGGGAGCCGGCCAGCATCTCGCCAAAGACATCCCGTCCGATCGCCACCATGGCGGCAAGGCCAATCGCCGATTCGACCGAATAGCGGCCCCCCACCCAGTCCCAGAAACCAAACACGTTTTCCGGGGAGATGCCGAACTCTACGGCCGCCTCGACATTCGCGGATACCGCCACAAAATGCCGCGCGACCGCTTCTTCCGTGCCGAGGGACTCGATCAGCCACCGGCGCGCCAGCCGGGCATTGGTGAGGGTCTCGAGCGTACTGAAGGTTTTTGATGCGACGATGAAGAGGGTCTGCGCAGGGTCCTTTCCTGCCAAAGCTTCCGCCAACTCCGCGCCATCGATGTTGGCGACGAAGGTGCAGTCAAGTCCCGCGAGCGCGTATGGTCTCAGCGCATCATAGACAAGCTGCGGGCCCAGAAAGGACCCGCCGATACCGATATTGATGATATGGCGTATGGGCTTGCCCGTGTGCCCGCGCCATGTTGCGCTGCGCACGTCGCGCGCAAAGGCGCCCATATGATCCAGCACCTTGTGTACATCGGGCACGACGTTGTGGCCGTTGACACAGATAATGGCATCCCGGGGCGCCCGCAGTGCGGTGTGCAACGCCGGACGATCCTCGCTGGTATTGATGTGCACGCCTGACAACATGGCGTCGCGTTGCGCCTCCACATTGCGTTCCCGCGCCAGATCAAGGAGACAGGCCAGCGTCTCGTCGTTCAGGCGGTTCTTTGAATAGTCGAGAAAAAGTCCCGCCGCCTCGAGAACATAACGCTCCGCCCGCCCGCCATCTTCGGCAAACAGTTCCCGCAAATGCCGGTTTTTGAACTGATCGTAGTGCCGGCGCAACGCCTGCCATGCAGGCAGCATCGTCAAATGCCCCATCTGCTCTCCCTTGCCATCCGATAGTCCCGACTCATCCTGTCCTGACGCGGCGCACGCGGCTTCGCGCGCAGCGGACCGGCCCGGCGCACCCGCAAGTAACGTGATAGACACCAAGCCCGCGTCCCGATGTCCCGGCGATCGCCCCCAAGACACATGGCCCCGCACGAAGGACATGGCCCCTGAACGGCCGGCGGCCGGTCGCAGCGGGCATGCCGGACGCATGTGCGGTCATGACCCCGCCCCTGCCGTCAGGCACCAGACGACCGACCAGGGGGGCGCACCCGCATCCCGCGGAATCTCCCGCGGCCATTGGTAAACGACACCCTCTGCGGGCAAACTCAGGCTGCCTGTTTCTGCAGACAGATTCGCGGTCACCGAGAGCGTTTCCCCGTCGGAAAACGTCCAGGCCGCGCGCAAGGCCCTGGGTGCGAGCAGTTCGCCGCGGCGCGAAACAATCCTGTGCTTCCTGAGCCGGGGCACGACCTGCGCCCTCCGCAATTCCAGAAGTTCGTGATGAAACGCCCGCCAGTCCCGGCCCTCTGGTGATTGGGCCTCCTCCCATGCCAGACAGGCGGACCGAAACGTCGCTTCCGCGAGCGGATCCGGGATTGCTGCCCGCCCGGATCCCCGAAACTGTGCAAAGGCAGCGAACTCCCGCAGCCGGCCTGCGCGCACCGTGGCGGCGAGTTCACCGGAAAAATCGCAGAAAAAGGGAAAAGGCTGCCGGCATCCCCACTCCTCCCCCATGAAAAGAAGCGGCGAAGAGGGCGCAAGCAGCAACATCGCGGTGGCGGCCCGCACGGCGCGCTCGTCGGCAAGGACGGCGATCCGCTCTCCCAAGGCGCGGTTGCCGATCTGGTCATGATTTTGCAGGAAAAACACGAATGCCGTCGGTGGCAAGCCGGCGCTGCGCTCCCCGCGCACGGCCCCCGCCCGGTACGCTGATGTCTCGCCCTGATAGGAAAACCCTTCCGTGAGCCCCCGCAACAGCAGCCGCGCTGGCTGCTCCGCATAGTCCCGATAATAACCGCCCGATTCTCCTGTCATCAGCACATGCAGCGCATGGTGCACGTCATCGTCCCACTGGGCCGTGTAGCGTTCTGCCGCCCCGTCTGCACCGCGCCGGAGGTAAGAAGCCTCATTGCGGTCATTTTCCAGGACGAGATGGCAGTGGCGGCCTGCCGTGGATGCGCGCACGGCGCAAGCGAGCTCGTCCAGAATGTGGCAGGAACTTTCATCCACGATCGCGTGTGCCGCATCCACGCGCAGTCCATCGGCGTGGTACTCCCTGATCCAGTACAAGGCATTGCTGATGAAGAACTCGCGCACGACCGCGCTGTGCGGCCCGTCGAAGTTGATCGCATCTCCCCAGGGGGTCTTATGCCGCGGCGTGAAGAACTGCGGCGCGTAGAGGGAAAGATAGTTTCCGTCTGGCCCGAAGTGGTTGTATACGACATCGACGAAAACCATGAGACCCAGAGCATGGGCGGCCTCCACGAATCTTTTCAGATCCTCGGGGCGCCCGTAACGGGCGTCCGGGGCAAACGGAAGAACCCCGTCATAGCCCCAGTTCCAGCGACCGGGGAAATCCCCGACGGGCATCAGCTCCACGGCCGTGATCCCGAGTTCGGCGAGCCCCGCCAACCGCGTCTGCGCCGCCGCAAAACTCCCTTCCGGCGTAAAGGCACCGACATGCAACTCATAGATCACCGCCTCTTCCCACGGACGCCCCTGCCATGCCGCGTCTTTCCATGCAAAGGCATGTCCGTCAATCACCTCGCTCGGCCCGTGGACATCGCGCGGCTGGAAACGGGATGCCGGATCCGGCACGTCGAAGGCGCGCCCGTCGATGCGGTAGGCATACTGGTCTCCAGCTCGCAACCGGTCTGTCGTCAGCCTGAAAAAACCATCGGCCTGCCGGTCCAGAGAGGCATAGGACAGCGAACGCCCGTGCCTGAGCGCCACCTCTACGGTCGAAACGGACGGCGCCCACAACGCAAGCCGCACGGCACCGTCATCAAGGACCTGTGCACCAAAGCGCATGGTCATCTGCCGCCGCGCACCGCCAACATTCCCCTCCCTCCCTGTCTCCATGGCAATCCCGTCTCCTAATCGAGGCCTGCACGCCGTTCGCTCGGTTCCCGCAGCAACACCACCGTGCGCCCCTCCAATGGATACACGCCGCTATCGAAGACGGCGCGGAACGGGCCGATGTCTGCTGCGCGGCTGGTGTCTATTTCCACCTGCCAGCCATCGGACCGGTTGGGCGGCAGCGCGAACGGGATACGCTCATGATGGGCGTTCAGGAGCAGGATGAAGTCCACATCCCGAATGGCCCGTCCACGGTCATCATATTCGGTGAGCCCCTCTCCCGCCATGAACACACCCAGGCAGCGCGCGAATTCCTGTTGCCATTCCTCGTCGGTCATTTCGCAGCCATCAGGCTTCAGCCACATGATGTCCTTGATATTGCGGCCGCGGATGCTGCGCCCCTGGAAGAAGGACCGTCGCCGGAAGACCCGATGACCCTGGCGGATACGTATCAGATGGCGCACGAAATGCAGCAGATTCCGTCCGTCCTCGTCCAGATCCCAGTTGACCCATGTTAACGGATCATCGTGACAATAGGCGTTGTTGTTGCCGCGCTGCGTGCGCCCCATTTCGTCGCCGCCGGAAAGCATGGGCACGCCTTGCGCAAGGATGAGACTCGCAAGCATGTTGCGCTTTTGCTGATTGCGCATCGCGCGGATCGCCGGATCGCTCGTCGGGCCCTCGACGCCGCAATTCCAGGACAGGTTCATGTCCGTTCCATCGCGGTTGTTCTCGCCATTGGCCTCGTTGTGCTTCTCGTTATAACTCACAAGATCTTCGAGCGTGAATCCGTCGTGCGCGGTAATAAAGTTGATCGATGCATAGGGGCGACGCCCGCTGTGCCCGTACAGATCGCTCGAGCCCGTGAGGCGATAGGCCAGATCCCCGATGACGCCACCCTCGCCCTTCCAGTAGGCCCGCACCACATCCCGGTAGCGCCCGTTCCATTCTGTCCAGCCAATCGGGAAATTGCCGACCTGGTATCCGCCTTCGCCGAGATCCCACGGTTCCGCAATCAGCTTGACCTGCGACAGCACGGGGTCCTGGTGAATGATGTCAAAAAAGGCCGACAGCCGATTCACGTCGTGGAGTTCGCGCGCGAGCGTCGACGCCAGGTCGAAGCGGAAGCCGTCCACGTGCATGTCGAGAACCCAGTAGCGCAATGAGTCCATGATGAGCTGCAAAACACGCGGGTGCAGCATGTTCAGCGTGTTTCCGCAACCGGTGAAATCCGTGTAATAGCGCGGATCTTCCGGCTTCAGGCGGTAATAGGATTCGTTGTCGATACCGCGAAACGACAGTGTGGGACCCAGGTGATTGCCTTCGGCCGTGTGGTTGTAGACGACATCCAGAATGACTTCGATGCCATGAGAATGCAGCGTCTTTACCATCGTCTTGAATTCTGCCACCTGCCCCGTCGCCGAATAGCGCGCGTCAGGCGCGAAGAATCCGATCGAGTTATAACCCCAGTAATTGCGCAGACCACGCTCGATGAGCGAGCGATCGTCCATGAAGGCGTGAACGGGCATGAGTTCGACCGCCGTAATGCCGAGCGATTTCAAATGCTCTATGACGGGCTCCGCCGCCAATCCCGCGTATGTGCCCCGCAACGCCTGGGGCACCAGCGGGTGAAGATAGGTAAATCCCTTTACATGGAGTTCGTAGATCAGCGTTTCATGCCAGGGCGTGCGCAATAGATGGTCATCGCCCCATGTGAAGGCGGAGTCCACCACCTGACACTTGGGCATATCGCCCGCATCGTTGGTCCGGTCGAAAGACAAATCCTCCAGCTTGTGGCCCACTCGATAACCAAAATGACTGTTGTTCCAGCGGATATTGCCGACGATGGCCTTGGCATAAGGGTCGAGCAGAAGCTTGTTGGAATTGAAACGCCGGCCCTGCTCGGGTTCATAGGCACCATAAACCCGGTACCCGTACAGCCAGCCCGGCCGCGCCTGGGGCAGATAACAGTGCCACACCTGGTCGGTCTGCCAGCGCACCGGCAGCCGCACCCGCTCCCGGCGGCCGCCTTCACCAAAAATACAGAGTTCCACGCCGGAGGCATGCTCCGAAAAGAGCGCAAAATTGACCCCCTCCCCATCCCACGTCGCACCGAGCGGATAGGGTCGTCCCGGCCAGATGGCAACATCGTCGCTCATGACATCACCACCAGACACCGCCGCATCGTTGGGCCTTCATCGGCTTCCTGTACACCCCCCTCATCGAGACCGACCATAGCAGCGCCCCGCCTCCAGCGGCCTCGGCCAAACGGCCCTTGCGTTCGCGCGAACGGACGCTCAGCCATTTCTTTCCCGCCCCTCATGCTCGGCGATCAAATCCGCGATCCCCCGCAACGGCACATGCACCCACTGCGGGCGCTTTTCGATCTCATAGCGCAGCTCGTACAGCGCCTTCTCCAGCATCAGCAGGCGCAGCCAGCTCTTTGCCTCGCCGAAATTCGGCCACAACGCCGTCCCGGCCGTCGCCTCCTCATAGGCCGCAAGAAAGCGCTCCGTTGCCACTTCTTCCCACAACCGCAGAGACGCCGACAACCCGCCATATACCAGTTCCTGCCCGCGCGTCATGTTCGCAGAGGCCGCATAAGCGGCATAGTTGAGCGACCGCAAAAGGCCCGCTACGTCGCGCAACGGCGAGTACTTCCGGCGGCGCTCCGCAAAGGAACGCACAGGTTCCCCTTCGAAATCTATGATCACGAAATCGTTCTGCGTGACCAGGACCTGCCCCAGATGATAATCACCATGCGTCCGTGTCCGCAGACCATGGATCGTTTGCGGCGCGTCGCGCCCGAGCAGTTCATGCAATCGCATGCCCCGGGATACCACGAACACGGCAAGATCGCGGCCCGCATCCGGCAGGTGCTCGCTGTAGGCCCCGAGTATTCCAAGCGTCGTGTCGATATCATGACCGACCCTCGTCCGCCAATCCTCGACGTCGGCCAAGCGGATCGGTTCGGGATCGAAGGCCGGATTACCGGTCGTGCGCGCAAGTGCCGCATGCAGTTCCCCCGTACGGCGCCCGAGGGTCTCGATGAAGGTCCCGTAGGTCCCGTGCGCGGCCATTTCCTCCACGCTGCCGGACGCGGCGAGATCCAGGTATTTTTCCAGGTAGTGCACCGTATAATCCCATGCGTCCCCCTGGTTTTCGACAAACGGCTGCAGGATCGCAAGCGACGTCGCCTTCCCTTCCGTGTCAACGTATTCCATATGCGCAAAGATCGGCACGATGCGGTCGAAGCCCGCCACCTCCGCCAGGAACTGGCCCATTTCACGCTCGGGATTGATACCCTCCTGCAACTGGCGATAGCACTTCAAAAATAGCTTGCCACCCAAGCTGACCACCGTATTGCTGCTCTGCACACTAGGCGGCCGTACCGCCAGATCCTGCTCGTGCGCCGCGATGCTCCGGTCGGCCAACGCCGTCCAGTGCCAGCGCACCACTCCGCTACCGGTGTCGCAGCTCTCGCCATCGCGCGCCGCCCGCAGCATGGCGCGACAGAAGTCCGGATCCGCCATCGCATCGCCAATCACCCCGATTTCCGCCTGCCGCCGCACGCGGGCAATGGAAAAGGGCGCCAGCGCCTCCATGCGCTCCGGCCCCCCGTTTTCGAAAAGAACCGACAATGGAACAAAGTAGCAGCACGTTGTATCGATCTCCCCGGTGACCTCGACCACCGCAAGCAGCCAGTCCTCCCGTTCGCCGCCCCAGATACAGGCATTTTTCAGGCGCGCGAAACCAATCTCACGGTTCTTGGTCCCGTACCAGCGCTGCTTGCGCATGAACGCCGGCAGCGCCTCGCCCTCGAACTGCTCGCGCACACGATCCGCCAAAGTGGCGCGCCAGGGCACTACGCGGTCCCGAAACAGCGTACGCCAGCCGTCGAAGAGCACCAGCAGCGGCAGCTCCTCCGGCGCCAGGCGCTCTTCATGCCAGGCCGGCACTTCCTCATGCCGTGCCAGCCGGAACCAGTAGAAACCGTGCCCATGCAACGTGAGCATGTAGGGGAGCGCCCCGATCGGCGGGAACACCGCGCGCCCTATCAGTTCCACGGGCGTATATCCTTTGTAGGCACGCAAGTCGAGTTCCACCGGCTGCGCGGAGCGTGCCAGATTGGCGACACAGAGAATGATCTCGTCTTCATAACTGCGCAGATAGGCGAGAATCTTCCGGTTGCCGGGCTCGAGGAAATGCAATTCCCCCCGCCCGAAGGCACGGCTCCCCCGTCGGACGGAAAGAAGCCTGCGGGTCCAGTTCAGCAGTGACGAGGGATCGCGGGCCTGTGCCTCCACGTTGACCGCCTCGAATCCGTACACCGGATCCATGATTGGCGGCAAGAACAAACGCTGCGGGTCGGCCCGCGAAAAGCCCCCATTACGGTCCGGGCTCCACTGCATGGGTGTACGCACCCCGTTGCGGTCCCCGAGGAAGATATTGTCTCCCATGCCGATCTCATCGCCGTAATAGATGATCGGCGAACCGGGCATCGACAACAGCAGGCTGTTCATCAGGCGAATCTTGTCGAACTCGTTGTCCATGAGCGGCGCCAACCGCCGCCTTATCCCGAGATTCAGGCGGGACTTCGGCTCTGCTCCGTACATTTTGTACATATAGTCACGCTCCCCGTTGGTGACCATCTCGAGCGTGAGTTCATCATGATTGCGCAGAAAGATCGCCCACTGGCAGTTAGACGGGATATCCGGCGTCTGCTTCATGATCTCGACGACCGGATGCCGGTCCTCCTGGGCGATCGCCATGTACATACGCGGCATCAGCGGGAAATGGTAGGCCATATGGACCTCATCCCCGCTGCCAAAATAATCACGCACGTCTTCCGGCCACTGATTGGCTTCGGCAAGCAGCATGCGTTCATCGTAATGCGCATCGATCACCGCCCGCATGTAGCGCGTCACCGCATGCGTCTCGGGCAAATTCTCGTTGCTCGTTCCTTCGCGTACACATAGATACGGAAGCGCATCCAGCCGCAGGCCATCGACGCCCTGATCCAGCCAGTACCGCATTACGCGTATGACCGCCTTTACCACCTGCGGATTGTTGTGGTTGAGATCCGGCTGATGGAAAAAGAAGCGGTGCCAATAGTACGCATGCGCCTCGTCGTCCCACGCCCAGTTCGACTTTTCGCTGTCGGTAAATATGATGCGCGTGTTGGAGAACTTCTTCGCCGTATCGCTCCAGATATAAAAGTTGCGCTTCGCCGATCCACGCGGTGCATGCCGGGCCGCCTGAAACCAGGGGTGGGCATCCGAAGTGTGGTTGATGACGAGTTCCGTGATGACACGCAGTCCGCGCGCATGCGCAGCCCGCACGAAGCGGCGGAAATCGCGGACGCTTCCATAATCGGCATGTACGCCACAATAGTCCGCTATGTCATATCCGTCGTCGCGCCCGGGCGAGGGATAAAAAGGCAATACCCAGATCGTGTTGACACCGAGATCCTGCAGATAGTCAAGCTTGTCCGTAAGGCCGGAAAAATCCCCGATGCCATCGCCATTGCTGTCGAAAAACGCCCGCACGTGCACTTCGTAGATCACGGCGTCCTTGTACCACATCTGGTCCTTTTCGAAGGCACCCTTGACTGACTTGCGTATCATGACTTGGCCTTACGCGAAATAGTCGAAATGATGCTCCGTGCGCCCCCGCCTCTTGAGCTCGAATATATGCCCGGGTGCGACCGCCGGATCCAGCTCCACGAAATGATCCGCACCAATCCATATATAGCGCGCATCCGACAGAAGATCGTGCATTTGCGCGGCCTCGGTGCGCATGAACCCGGCTTCTTCGAGCGGAAACTGGACCATCCCGCTCTGCCGGTGGTAAGGGTCGAGATTGACGACCATCAGCATTGCATGGCCGACACCGTTCACCGGCGCCTTGCTGTAACAGAGGATCTGCTCGTTCGTCGTTGCATGAAAACGCAGCGTGCGATCCGATTGCAGTGCTGTATGCGCATCCCGGATGGCATTGACCCGTTCTATGAGCGCCCGCAGACTGTCCTGGCGATGTATGTTCCAGTGCCGCAACTGGTATTTTTCCGAATCGCGGTACTCCTCCTTTCCAGGAGCGACAGCAACGTTCTCCATGAGCTCGAATGCGGGACCATAGATGCCGTAATTGGCGGCCAGGGTGGCGGCGAGCACAAACCGCACAGCAAACATGCTTCGCCCCGCCCCTTGCAAATGTTCCGGCAGGATATCGGGCGTGTTGGGCCATACATGCGCCCGGAAAAAATCGCGCACGGACGGCGCCGTTATTTCCGCGAAGTACTGCGTGATCTCGTGGCGTGACACCCGCCACGTGAAATAGGTGTAGGAATAGGTAAAGCCGAGCTTGCACAGACGCTTCATCGGCTTTGGGCGGGTGAAGGCCTCCGACAGGAAGAGCGTGTCCGGATTCATAGCGGTAACCTCGTCGATCAGCCATTCCCAGAAGGCAAACGGCTTCGTGTGCGGATTATCGACACGAAATATGCGCACCCCCTGCCCGACCCAGAACAGCACCACGGATTTCAGCTCCTCCCACAGGCTGCGCCAATCTTCACACTCGAAATCGAGCGGATAGATGTCCTGGTATTTCTTTGGTGGATTCTCCGCGTACTGGATGCTGCCATCGGGGCGATGGCGGAACCATTGCGGATGTTCCTTCACATAGGGGTGATCCGGCGAACACTGGAAAGCGAGATCAAGCGCCACCTCAAGACCCAGGACCGCGGCTTCCTCAAGAAACCACCGGAAATCCGCCAACGTGCCAAGCGCAGGTTCGATGGCCTTATGGCCCCCCATGGCGTTTCCGATGGCCCAGGGACTGCCGACATCGTTCGCATCCGAAGCCGGTGCATTGTTCGCCCCCTTGCGGTTGCTTAATCCGATCGGCGAAAGCGGCGGCAGATAGACCACATGAAAGCCCATTGCCGCCACATACCGCAGCATCGGCAAACAGTCCCGCAGGCGGCCGTGCCCGCCAGTCCCGCACGAACGCGGAAAGAACTCATACCACGCCCCATAGCCCGCCCGCGGTCTTTCGGCACGCACAATGAATTCGTCCGATTGCGCCATGTGGCGGCGTGTCCCTTGCCGAACCATCGCCGCCGCAAGCGCCGGGTCGAGACCGGCCGCGCGCTGCGCCGCCGCAGTCGGCGCTTCCGCAAGGGCAGCGAGCGCTGCCTCGAGCAGGATTTTGTCCGCCCGGTCGGAACTGCGGGACCGCGCTTCTTCTATCAGGACGCGCCCCACCGCCATGGCAGCTGCCCAGTCGCTGTCATCGGCAGGACGCCGGGAAAGGTCCCGCCGCCAGCTCTCGAAGGGGTCCACCCACGCACTGACACGGAACCGATAGCGGCCGAGCTCCACGGTCTCGAAAGATGCCGTGAACCGGTCATTACTGATAGCCGTCATGCGTGACTCCTGCCAGTCACCCGCAGGCGGCCGCCACAGCAAGACCGCAACCACATGGTCATGGCCGTCGGCAAACACGTCCGCCTCCACCACCACCCGCTCGCCGATTACCCGCTTCACGGCAAAGCGGCCCCCGTCGACCGACGGGGAAATGTCTTCTATTACGACGCGCGTACGGCCGGCGGCCTGGATGCCGCTGCCTGCCGCGCCAGCGGTCATCACGCCTCTCCGGGCGCCGGGGCTTTCAGGACGATCGCGCCCAGTGGCGGCAAGGTCAGGTTCAGGGACTGGTACTGCTCATGTGCGCTGACCGGCGCGGAATGCACGGCCCCCATGTTGCCATGCCCGCTCCCGCCGTATTCCTGCGCATCCGTATTCATGATTTCGCGCCACAATCCGGGACGCGCCACGCCCACCCGGTAATTGAATCGCGGCACGGGTGTCGCGTTACAGACGATGAGCAGCAGATCGCCCTGCGGATCCTTGCGGTAGAAGCTTATGATGCTCTCTTCTGCGTCCTGCACGTCCACCCACTCGAAGCCATCCTGTGAAAAATCCCTCCGCCAGAGCGCAGGCTCGCCCCTGTACATCGCATTCAGGGCCCGCAGGCAGTGCCACACCCCTGCGTGCGCAGCCTGCCCGAGCAAGTGCCAGTCAAGACTTTCCTCGTGATTCCATTCACGCCATTGCGCGAATTCAGACCCCATAAAAAGCAGCTTCTTGCCGGGATGGGCATACATATAAGCAAAAAGGAGCCGCAGATTCGCGAACTTCTGCCAGAGGTCTCCTGGCATCTTGTCCAGCAGGGATCCCTTGCCATACACCACCTCGTCGTGCGAAAGCGGCAACACGAAGTTCTCGTGGAAGGCATACCAGATGCTGAACGTCCATTCCCCGTGATGGAACCGGCGGTAGACCGGGTCCCTGCGGAAGTAGGCGAGCGTATCGTGCATCCAGCCCATGTTCCACTTCAGACCGAAACCCAGACCACCCATGCTTGTCGGCCGCGACACCATCGGCCATGCCGTCGATTCCTCAGCGATCGTCTGCACATCGGGATACTCCCGATAAACGGCCTCGTTCAGCTGCTGAAGAAAATGAATCGCCTCATGATTCTCGTGGCCGCCATGCACGTTCGGTATCCACTCTCCCGCGGCCCGCGCGTAATCCCGGTAGAGCATCGATGCCACGCCGTCCACGCGCAAGCCGTCGGCGTGATAGCGGTCGAGCCAGAAGATCGCACTCGACATCAGTATCGACCCGACTTCGTGCCGTCCATAGTTGAAGATGCTGGAATTCCATTCCGGATGGAATCCGATGCGGGGATCGGCATGCTCGTACAGGTACGTGCCGTCGAAAAATCCCAGGCCATGCTGATCGGTTGGGAAATGGGATGGCACCCAGTCCAGAATCACGCCAATACCGTGCCGATGCAGCGCATCAATGAGATATTGGCAATCCTCGGGGCTTCCATAGCGCGCGCTCGGCGCGAAATAACCGGTCACCTGATAACCCCATGAACCATAAAAGGGGTGCTCGCCGATAGGCATGAACTCCACATGTGTAAAGCCCATGTCGCGCACGTACTCCGGCAGGACGTCCGCAAGTTCACGATAGGTGAGCATGCGGTTGCCCGCTTCGGGTACCCGCCGCCACGACCCGAGATGCACTTCATAGATACTCATCGGCGCATCGAGGGCCCCGGTGCGCAGCCGTTCCCGCATCCATACCTCATCGGTCCACAGCCGCTTCAGGTCATGGACCACCGAGGCCGTGCGTGGCGGCACTTCCGCAAGAAAGGCGAAGGGATCGGCCTTGTCGACCGTATAATCATTGAAGCGCGAACGGATCCGGTACTTGTAGAGAGCGCCTTCCAGGATATCCGGAAAGAAACCGTACCAGATACCGGCCCCATCCGTGCCAACGCTCAGTGCGTGTGATTGCCCGGACCAGCCATTGAAGTCGCCGATGACGGACACTGCCTCGGCGTTCGGCGCCCAGACCGCGAAAGAGACACCCTTGCGGCCCCCGACCGTACACACATGTGCGCCGAGCTTTTCATATAAGCGGCAGTGGCGCCCCGCGGAGAAGAGGTAGATGTCTTCATCCGTAAACGGGTACGGAAACATTGGACGGACAGAACCATCGTCGGGCGGCATCCCTACTCCTTCACGACTTTTCTTGTTCATCGGCGCGGAATATCCGGATCCATCCGGATGCGCCCTGATGTGCCTTTATGTTACGGCCGCTTCCCACAGGCAGCAAGTGACGCGAGGCCAGCGCGAGCACAGGCGGCGGCAGGGACCGCCCGCGCTTGCGTTTCGGGCGCGCGGCACATAGACTTTTTTCAACGGCATCCGTAAGAAGACACGCGCCTGTGCGGCGCGTTTTCTCTCCCCGCATCACCCGACGGAGACTCCCGTGTCGACCGATTTCGGATCTTGCGCCACCTGGGCCAGCGCCGCCAAAGACGGCGTCGGGTGCGGGCTGTCCACCTCACACCTGTGGTTTACGCTTGCGCAAGGCATCGTCACCGAGGTGTATTACCCGCGCATCGACATCCCGCAACTGAAAGACCTCGGTTTCCTGATAGCCGACGGCAACGGCTTCTGGATAGAGATCCGCCGCCTGAACCATTATCGGGTGGCGTGGCACGATTCCCACATTCCCGCCTTCACCATCACGCACCACCACCAACGGTTCACGTTCGTCCTGCAGGTCTGCACCGACCCCTGCCGCGATGTGCTGCTCATACATTACACCCTGATCGGCGATCCATCGCTTGCCGTCTATGTGCTGGCCGCACCGCGTCTTGGCGAGGATGCCACGCACATGCGCGCGCAGGTCGCCGAATGGAATGGACAAGGGGTGCTATGGGCCGAGCAGGGTCCATTCGGTCTGGCGCTTGCCACACGTACCGATGACGACCGCTGCACGTTCGCAAGGCGCTCGGTCGGAATCGTGGGACAAAGCGATCTTTGGCAGGATTTCGCCCGCCACGGCACCATGACATGGGAACACGAAGCAGCGGGGCCCGCCGAAGTGGCGCTTGGCGCGCATCTCGAGCATCCGGCAGGCACCATCGCGCTCGGATTCGGCGCCAGCAAGGAGACGGCGGCCACTCTCGCCTACGCCTCCCTCCATGACGGCTTCCGCCATGCCTTCGCGCAATATGTGGCCGGCTGGCAGGCATGGCACCGGACACTTTCCGTTCCGCAACGCGTAGCGGAACTGCCGATTGCCGTCTCGCGCCTATTTTTCCGTTCCGCAACAGTGCTCAAGGTGCATATCGATCACACCATCCCGGGCGCCATCGTAGCCAGCCTCTCGGTCCCGTGGGGAGAATCCAACGCAAGCCGCGCCGGCTATCATCTCGTGTGGCCGCGAGACGTCGTCGAGGGCGCAGGCGCGCTTGTCGCCCTGGGCGCAATGGATGAGGCCCGCCAAGTGCTGATCTACCTCATGGCCACCCAACAGCGGGACGGTCACTGGCTGCAGAACCAGTGGCTGGGCGGCAAGCCTTTCTGGCACGGCGTGCAGCTCGACGAAACCGGCTTTCCGGTGATCCTCGCGAGCCTGCTTGAGGATCATGACGCCCTCCGGGGAGTTGACGTGACGAACATGGTCCGGCGCGCCCTTGGTTTTTTGCTGCGTGAAGGCCCGGTAACCCCGCAAGACCGCTGGGAAGAGGATGCCGGGATCAACACGTTCACGATGGCGGTCATGATCGCGGCGCTGGTCGAAGGGGCGCGCTTTTTGCCCCCAATCGAAAGGGAGTGCGCGCTCCTCGTCGCCGATTACTGGAACAGCCGCCTCGAGGACTGGACCTGCGTGCACGACACACCCCTTAGCCGCGCCCTGCGCGTCCCCTGCTATTACGTGCGCATCGCACCGCCCAGCACACTCTCCGGTCAGGACATCCGCGAACAGACACTGCCCATCAAGAATCACCGCTACCATGCGGCGCCGAGCGCGGATGAACAGGTTGCCACGGACTTCCTGCAACTGTGCCGCTATGGCCTTCGCCGCGCAGATGAGCCAACGATCCGGAGTTCGCTCCAGGCAGCCGACGCACTCTTGAAAACGGAAACGCCCTCCGGACCCATCTGGCACCGCTACAACGGGGATGGCTATGGCGAGCATACGGACGGCCGCGCATTCGACGGGGCGGGTCACGGCCGTGGGTGGCCGCTTCTAACGGGTGAACGGGGACATTATGCGCTGCTCGCGGGCGAAGAACCTGAGCCTTATCTCGAGGCGCTGGCCCGCATGGTCGGCCGCGGCGGACTACTGCCCGAACAAGTCTGGGACAGCCCACCCATCCCAGCGCGCAATCTGCACCCCGGGCGCCCGTCGGGCTCCGCCATGCCGCTCGTGTGGGCCCATGCGGAATTCATCAAGCTCGCACTCGGTATCGCCGCCGGCCGCATCCTCGACATGCCGACACAGACAGCGGCCCGCTACAACGGCACGCGCCCCGCGGTCCGTTACGCGATCTGGCAATATCATAGTCCAGTAAGCCAAATAACGGCCGACATTCTGCACATGCTGCTCCCCCATGCGGCGACCCTGCACCTTGGCCACGACGGATGGGCCGACACTGTGGATTTACAGTCCACCGACCACGGCCTTGTCCACATGGTCCATATTCCCCAGCATCTGCTCGCAAAGGCGGACACGCTCGATTTCACTTTTCTTTGGCATGACAGCGGTGAATGGGCCGGACGCGATTGGCATCTGCGTATCCGTCCGGCGTCCCCCTTCCTCGAAACAGGGGGCGCCCCGCAGGATGCCGCCGTGCGCGCCACTTCGGCGCGCTAAGACCGCCACTACCCGCCTTTCTTGGGGATCCTGCTAAAAAACCGTATCCCGTGGCACATCCAGCGGCTTCAAAGGCGGTATACCGCTCTGACTCGCCCGCGCCAACCGCACGCTGATCTGCGATGCCAGATGCGCCAAGGCTTCGCTCATGACGTGGGCCTCGGTCAGCGTGGTCAGCGCACCGGTCAGAACGATGCGCGCGGTGCCGTCAGCGCTCCCGACAGGGCCTGCGAGCGATCCGGACACGAACCAATGCGCGCGCAAAACCACAGTGTCGCTGCCGCTTGGCACAAAGCGATCGATGACGACATGCAGTGTCCGCAGCGGCGTCGGCGCCCGCTGGCCCGGCAACACCACGACCGTTTCCGACAAGCGTTGCGCGAGATCTTCGGCGAGTACCTCACGGCAGAGCTTCTCCGGCGACCTGACCCAGCGGGCCCGGCGGCTCACACGCACATGCGTGCCGCTGCGAAAACTCGTCAGGGCGAGCTGGTTCAGACCCGGCGGCAGGATCACATCCGCCACACTCACAGGCACGCCAGGGGCAGCCTCGCGGCGCAAGGGCGCCCGCACCGCAAGCGTGTAATAGCGCGTCGGCGCGCAGGCACCGAGCCCAAGCACTGCCAGCGCCAAAAATCTCCTGCACACGCGGGCGCACCCGCCGAAACGCTGCATTTCTCTCCTGCCGGCCGGTGACGGTCCGCATTTGAACCTTTTTTGGTCTGGCATGGCGATAACTATAGTTGGACCGCCGTGCCGCGACAACGACGCGCAAGGCAGGCGAACGCCCCCCACGCCACCGGCCGCTTGATGATCGCGTGCGCCAGCATGTATGCTCTGACCATACATCGCTTTCGTTGGAATCCTTGCGAGGATCGCGATCCGAGGTGATGAATGACTACTCCCCATGAAGTCCTCAATCAGGAGTGTGATGCGCCCAGTCTCGCTCCCGTACCCAATGCCGTAAACTGGTCCATTTTCCGCAGGCGTGGCGACGCCGAATTGCATGCGGACCGCATCCAGCTTGGCCCCGGCCATGCGCTGATCGGCGGCCACGGTCACGACAGCATCGGTGACTACTGGTGGGTTGGTGTGCGCGTCGAATCCCTCGCGCAATGGGGCAGCAAACAGGCCATCAACAAACGGGGCCGCCTCGGCGACTAGGTCTTCTCCCCCTCTGCCGCCAGGGAGGGGCGCCAGCCTTCCCTTTCCGCCCGCAGCGCAATCTCCGCGCACGCACGCGCATCCGAACCTGCCTCATGGTGCACCAATGCGATGCCCAGCCGGCGGCACACGTCCGGCAGCCGGGTCGGATGGATACCCCACTGGCGGCGAGCGATCTGTACGGTACAAAAGAAACGCCGGCGCGGCAGCGCGAGGCCGTAATGCGCGCAACAACGCTCCAGCACCCCCCGATCGAATGGCGCATTGTGCGCAACGAGGAAATCGGCCGCTTCCATGTAGGAGGCAACACGCGGCCACAGTTCGGCAAATGTCGGCGCATCCCGCACGTCTTCCCATGTAATGCGATGGATGTGCGTGTACTCGAAGTGGGGCCGCGGCGGGCGGATCAGGAAGGTCTCGGTGGCGACGACCATTCCGTCACGCACGGCCACGAGACCAAGCGCACAGGCGCTCGTGCGACTGCGGTTGGCCGTCTCGAAATCCAGGGCAAGAAACGCAGCTGGCGGATTGACTGCTACGCGCATGACCGCATGATAGCACTCCCCGGCAATCGCGCCCACGACAACCGGACCCGGCAGTGTTGGCCCAAAACAGTAATGTCCCCTCCGGACAATTCTAAAATGTCCCCTTTGGGTGGAAGGGGGCGCGTGGATGGAGGGGGCATAAGAACGGCCTGATTCAGGTCGAATCTCGGACGTTACTGGATGCCACGGGATCTTGCTGAAAGAAAAAATGGAGGCTGGGGTCGGAATCGAACCGGCGTACACGGCTTTGCAGGCCGCTGCATCACCACTCTGCCACCCAGCCTTTAGTGGAAGTTTCCTTCCTGGAGAGGCAATGCTTGGAGCGGGAAACGAGATTCGAACTCGCGACCCCAACCTTGGCAAGGTTGTGCTCTACCACTGAGCTATTCCCGCGAAAGAGACCCGCATTGTAAACAGGCCCGCGCCGGTGTCAAGATCGCACCAAACAATCTTGAGCCTGCGGCATTGTACAACAGGTCCGCCGATGGACGCCACACCCCGCCATCATGGATGGCCGTCCGTCCCCTTCATCAACACCGGCCATGCCGCCCGGAGATAGATAACCATCGACCAGAGCGTCAACGCGGCCGCCACATAGAGCAGGAATTCGCCGATCCTGAACACGGGCCACCCGCCGATCGGGTGCTCGTAGACCAGAAGCAGGATCGCCGCCATCTGTGACGTCGTCTTGAACTTGCCCATATAGGATACGGCGACACTCTTGCGGCGGCCGACTTCCGCCATCCACTCCCGCAGGGCCGACACGGCGACTTCGCGGCCAATGATGACGATGACCACCACCGCGAACAGCGCCCGGCTCATCAGAAACGGCTGCACGGACGGATTGGCGAGAATGAGGATCAGCGCCGCCGCCACCATCAGTTTATCGGCAACCGGATCCAGAAACGCGCCGAATGCCGAGGACTGGTTCAGGCGCCGCGCGAGATATCCATCGAGCCAATCCGTCACCGCGGCGAGCAGGAACAGCGCGGCCGCCACTGTATGCCCCCAGGCGAACGGCAGATCATAGATGACGACAAAGACAGGGATCAGTCCGATCCGCAACAAAGTAAGAAAATTGGGCGCGGTTATGGGCACGGATCTGTCTCTGTCTGAAAGGTCACGACTGCACGTTGTCAATCTGACTCGGCATGGAAGGTATCATAGATACGGCGCGCCAGCACCGGCGTGATGCCGGGAAGGCGCTCCAGATCGGCAAGGTCCGCCTGCGCCACAAGACGCATGCTTCCGAGCGCCTTTATGAGGGCCTGGCGCCGCTTCGGACCAATTCCCGGTATGGCATCCAGCGCCGACACCAGGCGGGCCTTGCCGCGGGCGGCCCGATGACCCGTAATGGCGAAACGGTGCGCTTCATCCCGGATCTCCGCCAACAATAGCAGAGCCTGTGGATGCCCTTCCAGCGTCCATGCGGCAACGCTGTTGGGCCAGTAAAATTCCTCGTCCCCAAAATGCCGGCGGGGTCCCTTGGCGATCCCCAGCACGGGCGCGCTCAGGCCGAGGCGCGCAAGCGCGGCGGCGGCGCGCGCCACCTGCCCGGCGCCGCCATCGATGAGAACAAGATCCGGAAGCGGCGCCTTTTCGTAGCGGCGAAAGACCGCCTGCTCCATCGCGCCGTAATCGTCACCCGCCGTCAGTCCCTCGATGCGAAAGCGCCGATAGTCATTTTTTATGGCTCCTTCCGGACCGAATACCACACAGGATGCCATGGTGGCCTCACCCTGAGTATGGCTCACATCGAAACATTCCACGCGCGAAAGCCCCGGCAGCTTGAGCGCCGTGCGCGCCGCGCCGAGCCGCGCTTCCCAACCGGCCCGTTCCGCAAGACGCCTGCGCAAGGCATCGCGCGCATTGGTCTGCGCAAGCGCCACCCAGTGCCGCGGCACGCCCCGCGCCGGAACCCGGATCTCCACCGCATGCCCGGCCTCAGCGGCCAGCGCCTGCGCGAGCAGCTCGCGGTCCGCCACGGACAAGCCCATGTAGATCCGTGGCGGCGGACTCTGGCCGAGATAATGCTGCGGAAGAAACGCCGCCAGTGCCTCGGCGCCCGAAGTCTCCTGCGGCACCTTCGGGAAGAAGACCTTGCTGCCGAGCTGGCGTCCCCCGCGCACAAAGAGCAGCGCGATACAGATGGCCCCATCCGCCTCGGCCACATCGATGACATCGGCATCGCCACCCTGATTGTCGACGTACTGGCGTTCCTGCAGGGAGCTGACAACGGCGATGCGGTCACGCAGCTGCGCGGCGCGCTCATAGTCCTGGCGCGCAGCCGCCTCCGCCATATCCGTCCGCAGCCCTGTCACCAGCGCCTGATTGCGCCCTTCGAGAAAGAGCGTGGCACGCTCCATATCCCGCCGGTAATCCTCGGCCGAAACGAGCCCCACACAGGGACCCGAACAACGCTTGATCTGGTACTGAAGACAAGGGCGTGTCCGGTTGCGGAACACGCTGTCCTCGCACTGGCGAATCGGAAAAACCTTCTGCAGGAGGTGTAGGGTCTCGCGGACCGCCGTAGCGCTCGGATAGGGCCCGAAATAGCGGCCCGGAAGCCGCCTGGCACCCCGGTGGAAGGCGAGCCGCGGAAACGGGTCGCCGTCCGGACCAAGAAAAATGAGTGGATAGCCTTTATCGTCCCGCAACAATATGTTGTAGCGGGGTTTTAAGGTCTTTATGAGATTATTTTCAAGAAGCAGCGCCTCGGTCTCGGTATGCGTGACCGTGACTTCGATGTCGACTGTCGCGCGCATGAGTGCGGCCGTCCGCGGGCTCGTGTTGGTCCGCAGATAGCTCGCCACGCGCTTGCGCAGGCTGCGCGCCTTACCCACATAGAGGACCGTTCCGTCGCGATCCAGCATCCGGTAGACCCCCGGACAATCACCGAACCCCCGCACCAACGCCTTGAGATCACTCATGGTCGCGCCGCACACGCGGCCTCGAACACCGCCCTGAAGGACTCTTCAGTCAAACGCCCCGTCTGCGTGTTATAGCGGCTGCAGTGGTAGGAATCGAACAGGCGCCGTGTGCCGAGCGCGTGGCAGGCGCCATGCGCAAACGGATACTCCTGCAGCCGCCGGCCATGCGCGCGCAGGATCGCCTCATGCGCCACACGCCCCAGTGCGACGATAACGCCATCCTGCGGAACCTGGGCAAGCTCGGCCGCCAGATAGGGGGCGCAGCGGCGGATCTCCTCCGGAAGGGGGCGGTTTTGCGGCGGCACGCACTTGACCGTGTTCACGATCCGGCAATCATGCAGCCTAAGACCGTCGTCCCGGCTGCAGGACATGTCGCGGCTTGCCAGCCCAAAGTGATGAAGCGTCCTGTAGAGCAGAATGCCCGCGTGGTCTCCCGTGAACGGGCGTCCGCTCGCATTGGCACCATGCAGGCCCGGTGCGAGTCCGACCACCAAAAGGGACGCCCCCGCAGACCCGAAGGACGGCACCGGCTTGCACCAGTAGTCTGGATGGTCAAGCTGAATCTGATCCCGGAAGGCGGCCAGACGGGCGCATGATCGGCAGTCCTCCTCAGTCTGCGTGGTCTGCCGCGGCACCGTCTGTGCTCCTCAGAAAACACATCCAAATATCCCCCCTAACAACTGGTACCGTCGCCTGTTTTTACGGCCCATTGCTGAAGATTGCGGCACGCTTCCGTGTATTCCTGCAAGGTTTTCAGCGGACCGTCACCCCAGGCACCCCGCCCGTGCAGCCGGGCGATGCGCAGCTGCGCAGCCGGATTTTCGTAGCCCTGGAGGCCTGCCAGCAGGCCCGGCAGGCCGCCTGGATCGTTGCAGGAAAGTACCATGTCACAGCCTGCCGCAAGGGCTGCCTGTGCGCGCGCGGCGAGATCGCCTGCACCACGGGCGCCTGCCATGCTGAGGTCGTCACTGAAGATGACGCCGTTGAACTGCAGCCGCCTGCGCAGTACCTCCTGGAGCCAGAAGGGTGAAAATCCGGCTGGCTCCGGCGCCACCTGCGGATAGAGCACATGGGCCGGCATGATACCGGCAAGAACCGGCGCGAGATGCGCAAACGGCACCAGATCCGTGTGCTCGATGTCGATGAACATGCGCTCATCGACGGGCAGCTCCGCATGCGAGTCACCCGCCACCCCTCCATGTCCCGGGAAATGCTTGCCGGTCGCCCCCATGCCCGCGCTGGCCATGCCAGCGATGTATTGACGGGCGAGCTCTGCCACCACCTCCGGATCCTGATGGAATGCGCGGTTACCGATCACGGCGCTTGCGCCGCGGTCGATGTCGAGGACCGGCGCAAAACTGATGTCCACGCCGCAATCGAGCAATTCGGCCGCCATCACAAAGCCCGCCGAACGGGCCAGCAGACGGCCGGCCGCCGGGTCTTCATCGTAAAGAGACCCGATCGCGCCGCATGGCGGCAGCGGCGTAAAACCTGCGCGGAAACGCTGCACCCGGCCACCTTCGTGGGCCACAGCGATCACGAGTGGCGGCTCCCTCCACCCATGGATATCATGGGTAAGGGCCTGGAGCTGGCTTACGCTCTCAAAATTGCGCGAAAACAGGATCACCCCGCCGACCAGCGGATGATGCAGTTGTTCCCGCTCCGTGGGCGCAAGCGCCGTCCCCACCACATCCACCATGACCGGACCTAGCGACATACTCCCTCCGCGGCAAGAATGACGACCGGCGTACCGACCTCCACCCGGTCAAACAAGTAGACGATGTCCGCATTGCGCATCTTGACACAGCCATGAGAAGACGGAATCCCCATGGGATCATCATCGGGCGCGCCATGCACATAGATGTACCGGCGCATGGTATCCACGCGCCCCAGGCGATTGCGCCCGATTTCCGTACCGCTAAGCCACAGAATCCGCGTAAGGATCCAATCCCGCTGTGGATGCAGCCTGCGCAGATCGGCACTGTAGATCTCGCCTGTCGGGCGGCGGCCCACGAAGACGGTGTTGGCGGGCATTCCCTGACCGATCTTTGCGCGCACCACATGCCCTCCCCGTGGCGTCCTGAAGCTGCCGGGCTCCTCGCCGACACCGTTCTTGGCCGTCGCCACGGCGGTCTGCCACAAGACCCGCCGCCTGGGACCCAGAAGCATCA
>JAJYDN010000076.1 GCA_021777535.1 Pseudomonadota bacterium | reverse complement strand
AGGAGAAAGGCATGGCATACGGCACGAAAGTCCTGGATCATTACGAAAACCCCCGCAATGTCGGCTCGTTTGACAAGAACGATCCCGCGATCGGCACCGGCATGGTCGGGGCGCCGGCCTGTGGCGATGTGATGAAGCTGCAGATCCGCGTCAACGAGCAGGGCGTCATCGAAGAGGCGCGCTTCAAGACCTACGGGTGCGGCAGCGCGATCGCCTCGAGCTCGCTTTTGACCGAGTGGGTCAAGGGCAAGACCCTCGAAGAGGCGGGCCAGATCAAGAACACCGACATCGCCGAGGAGCTCGCGTTGCCGCCGGTGAAGATCCACTGCTCGGTACTGGCGGAAGACGCCATCAAGGCGGCGATCGAGGATTACCGCAAAAAGAGCGGCAAGAGCGCAGACGCGGCGTGAGGGGTTAAGCAATGGCGATCGTATTGACGGAAAAGGCGGCGGCCCATGTCCGCCGCGCGCTGGAAAAGCGCGGCAAGGGGGAAGGGTTGCGCCTGGGCGTGCGCACGAGCGGCTGTTCGGGCATGGCATACGTGCTGGAGTATGCGGATGCCGTGGCAGCGGAAGACAAGGTCTTCGAAAGCCACGGGGTCAAGGTGCTGGTCGATGCCAAGAGTCTCATCTATCTCGACGGGACGGAGCTCGATTACACCCGCGAAGGCCTGAACGAAGGATTCCGGTTCAACAATCCGAACCAGAAGGCCAGTTGCGGCTGCGGAGAGAGCTTCAGCGTCTAGACGACGCCTTCAGGGGACCCGTGTGGCAAAGAATCATTTCGCGCTCTTTGGTCTGCCGGTCGCCTACGAGATCGATGAGCGCGAACTGGCCCGGCGCCACCGCGAACTCCTGTCGGCCTGTCATCCGGACCGCTTTGCACAGGCCTCGGCCCAGGAGCGCCGGCTCGCGGTGCAGACGAGTGCCGCCCTGAATGAAGCGGTAAAGGTCCTGCGCGACCCCGTCGACCGCGCCCGTTACCTGCTGGCGCTGGCCGGGGTGCCGACGGATGAGGAAACGGATACCGGCATGGACGGGGCCTTTCTCGTCCAGCAGATGGAATGGCGGGAGGCGCTCGAAGAGGGCCGCGCCGATCCCCACCGGCTGACGGCGCTCGGCAGGGAATGGCGGGCGGCGACGGCAACAAGGCATGAGGCGCTGCGCCAGTGTCTCGCGGGCGGCGCCGATTATCCGCAGGCGCGCAGGCTCGTGCGTGAATTGCAGTTTTTGCGCAAGTTCGGCGACGAGCTCGACGAAGCGCAGATGGATATCTGAGGTACCAATGGCCCTGTTACAGATCAGCGAGCCCGGACAATCGCCGATGCCGCATGCGCGGCGGCTTGCTGCAGGAATCGATCTCGGCACGACCAATTCGCTGATCGCGACGGTGGACGGCCTGGGCGCGCGCGTGCTGGCAGATGAAGACGGTCAGGCACTGCTGCCTTCCGTGGTGCGCTTCATGGCAGGCGGCGCCGTCTGCGTGGGGGCGGCCGCGCAGGCGGCCGAAGTGGCCGATCCCCTGAATACGATTGCGTCGGTCAAGCGCCTCATGGGGCGCGGGCGCGACGAGGTCGGCGAGGTCGCCTACCAGCTCGCGGCGGGCGATGGCATGGTGCGCCTGGCGACGGCCGCCGGCGACAAGACACCGGTGGAGGTGTCGGCGCACATCCTGATGGCGCTGAAGGAACGCGCGGAAAAGACACTCAGCGGGACGTTGACGGGGGTCGTCATCACGGTGCCCGCCTATTTCGATGAGGCGCAGCGGCAGGCCACCAAGGACGCGGCGCGGCTTGCCGGCCTCAATGTCCTGCGGCTCCTGTCGGAGCCGACGGCGGCGGCGATCGCCTATGGGCTCGATCGCCAGCCCGAGGGACTCTATTGCATCTACGATCTCGGCGGCGGCACGTTCGACGTGTCGCTCCTGCGGCTCTCCCAGGGCGTGTTCGAGGTGCTTGCGACCGGCGGGGACGCGCGTCTGGGCGGTGATGATTTCGATGCCGTGGTGGCGGCGGATCTGGTATCGCGCGGGCGTCCGGCGGAAACGCCTGAAGCGGCGCGGGCCCTGCTGCGCGCGGTGCGCACGGCGCGCGAGGCGCTCACCCTCGCAGAGTCGGCGGCGATCGATGTGCCGGGGGTCTTTTCCGGGACGCTTACACGCGTGGAACTGAATGCGCTGATCGACCCTTTGATCGAACGGACGCTCGTGCCCTGCCGGCGGGTGCTGAAGGATGCGGGCGTGCGGGTGGCCGACATCGCGGAGGTGGTGCTGGTCGGCGGCGCCACCCGCACACCCCGGGTACGGGAGAAGGTCGAGGCGCTGTTTCGCAAGGCGCCGCTTTACGACATCGATCCCGACCAGGTGGTGGCGATCGGCGCGGCCCGCCAGGCGGATCTCCTGGCCGGCAACGCCGGTGCCGCCGACATGCTGCTTCTGGATGTCATTCCGCTCTCGCTTGGCATCGAGATCATGGGGGGGCTCGTTGAGCGCATCATCCCCCGCAACGCGCCGATCCCGACGACACGGGCCCAGGAATTCACCACCTACAAGGACGGGCAGACGGCGCTTGCCCTCCACGTCGTGCAGGGCGAACGGGATCTCGCCTGCGACTGCCGGTCGCTTGCGCGCTTTACGCTGCGGGGGATTCCGCCGATGACGGCCGGGGCGGCGCGCATCCGCGTGACCTATCAGGTCGATGCCGACGGACTGCTCGAGGTGGCGGCGCGCGAGCTGCAAAGCGGCGCCGAAAGCGAGATCAGCGTCAAGCCCTCCTATG
>JAJYDN010000075.1 GCA_021777535.1 Pseudomonadota bacterium | reverse complement strand
ATTGATGTGCTCGGCACGCACGTGCTCGGCCGCGATGATCACGTCGCCTTCGTTCTCGCGATCCTCGTCGTCCATGATGATGACCATGCGTCCGCGACGCAGCTCATCGATGATCTCAACTATGGGACTGATTGGCATAGTTCGCCTGCCTGAAAACCACGATTATCGCCTATTTCCATCCAGAATGCCGCCGTGACCGGCCACGACGGTCTACCCGCCCGGTCGGATCAACTATTATATATGGATATCGGGAAGGAATGCGCGCGGCACCGGCGCATAGCCGGAAACGGAGCCGGCGGCAGCCGCAAGAGAGACGAGCCTGTGGACTCAACCAAGAAGGTGGAAAAGCCGGCGGTCGGTACCCGGCCTGCTGCAATCCGGCAGACCGAGCCGGCGGCGCCAGTCAACGTGCTTACGTCCGCATCGTTCGAGCCGGGCGTGCGAGTCGGCTGCTATACCATCCTCGATAAGCTGGGCGAAGGCGGCATGGGCGTCGTCTACAAGGCCCAGGATACCAGCCTCGAACGCATCGTGGCCCTCAAATTCCTGCCCCCGCACCTGTTCCACAATCTGGCGTTCATGCAGCGCTTCCGCACCGAGGCGCAGGCTCAGGCGCGCCTGAACTCGCCCAACGTCGTCACGCTGTTCCAGCTGATCGAAGTACCCGCGGGCCTGGTCCTCGTCATGGAATACGTGGAAGGCGAGACCCTCGATCAGCGCATCCGCAATCGCGGGCCGCTCACGGCCGACGAGGCTGCATGGGTATTCGACCAGGCGCTGCGCGGAGTGGAGAGCGCGCACGCGATGGGCATCCTCCATCGGGACCTCAAACCGAACAACATATTCATCACAAACAGCGGCGAGGTGAAACTGATGGACTTCGGCGTCGCCCGCATCCTTGACCGCGGCGAGCCGGGACCGGGTGGCGCTGTGCTCGGCACACTGCTCTACATCGCGCCGGAACAGATCAACGGGCGCGAAGCCGATTTCCGCTCCGATGTGTATACGCTCGGGATCAGCCTGTTCGAGGCCGTCACTGGACGTCTGCCCTTCGAGCACAAGACCGACTACCGCCTCATGCATGCGCATGTCCTGGAATGTCCGCCGAGTCCGCGAAAATTCAAGCGCGATTTGCCGCCGCAGCTCGAGGCGGTGATCCTGAAGGCCATCGAAAAGGATCCTGGCAGACGATTCCAGACCGCCGCCGCGTTCCGCGAGGCGCTGCCCAACCCTGCCCGGAACCCGGCCAGACGCAACGCATCCGGCCTCAATCCGCTCCTGCAGCGACCCGCCGGCCCCACGACCGTACCGCCATCAGGCCGGACCGCGCGTGCGCTGCTCGCACGCTGTTATCCGGCACTCCAGATCCTGGGTGCAATCTGGCTCGACATGGTCCTGCTCGCGGCCGTCGCGGTGCTCGCCTTCTGGCTCGGGTTCGTGCCGCCGCCCAACCGGGCGGCGCGCATCGCACCACGCCGTCTTGGCCCGCCGGCCGCGACACGTACCCAGGGCAGTGCAGCATTTAAGACACGTTCGAATCCCGGTCATGCCACCTCCGCGGCGATACCCCTCGCACCGGCCCGCCAGCAACTGCCCCTGAAATACGACGTGCTGCGCCGCGCCTGGGGAGGAAGCTGACATCGATCCGCGCCGCATGTAGAGTACCGGGCGCCACCTAGACATGGAGACTGGAATGACCGCCCGCGCGCATATGACCCTGCCATTTCCGGCCCCGGTTGTGCTCGTCAGTCTGATTCTTGCACTGCTATCCGGATGTGCCACGGCTCCGCAGCACGAATGCCGGATCGAGGCAGCCGAAGCCGGAAAGGTGGATCTTGCAACCCATTATCACAGCGCTGTCCGCACTCTGGCCTTCGGTCCGTTGCCGCGCGGCGTACTGGCGCAGGCCGCACTTTACCGGATCGGCGTCAACCGGGACCGGATCCGTCCCTGCGAGTACCTGAAAATCCGCAAGGAACTGTATCTGCGGCGCAACGCGCACGCCAACCTGACGTTCACGGAGACGCGCGAGTTCTTTGCCCAGGACGGAACCCTGGTCGCCTCCCATACCGAGGAACTAACCGGCCAGCTTCACGCGAGCGGATCCTATGAAGCGACCACGCTCCTGCCCATTCCGCGCACGGCGCCGGCCGGCAACTACCTGATCGTGAGCAAGCTCGCCTTCCGCCGCCGCGGTGAACGCTTCAGCATCCCGCTCGCCCGCGCCGAGGCGAGCTTCACCATCGTGCCGCGCGAGCCGGGCACGACGTCGACGAAGTTCCCCTGGCGGTGAGCGCCAAGTCTTTGATCGCGCAATATATCCGTTTGTCCGCCCGGCCTGTCCTTCCGTCTTGCCCGCACCGGCCGGTACACCGGATCTGGAGTAAGATCAGGCCATATAAGAAGTAAATGCGTGGCTGATCAAGGGGTGCGTCAGGTATGTCCGATTTGCGCTTGGTTCGTGGCTGGCAGGGAGCCAAGACGCCGCAAAGTGCCGTGGGTTTCGCAAAGACCGCGGTTCTCGGCGGAGAATCCGTGCGCACCCGTCCCGGAGAGACCCTGCTCGACAGCATCGAGCCTGGCAGCACGCTGGGCAACTACCTCATCATCAGCAAGCTCGGCGAGGGTGGCATGGGCGTCGTATACAAAGCCCACGACACCACGCTCGATCGCACGGTCGCCCTCAAGGTGCTGTCACCGCACCTGTTCCGCAACAAGGAATTCCTGCAGAGATTCCGCATCGAGGCGCAGGCGCAGGCGCGCCTGAACGGACCCAACATCGTTACGCTCCAC
>JAJYDN010000074.1 GCA_021777535.1 Pseudomonadota bacterium | reverse complement strand
ACGCAATCATCGATATCTATAAGCCCGTGGGTGCCTGGAAAACGGATGCCCATTTCACAACCGCGTTGGGGCCCGATGGTCGGCAGCATTGGCGGGAATTTCCCGAACCGCAGCATGTGCCTGGCCTTATGAGCGAGTGGCTCGCGGCGTTCAATGATCGCCATGAGCCATTCTTGACGACGGACACCGCCGCGCGCGCCTATGCCGAGGCCCATCTCGATTTTGTGACGATCCACCCCTTTTTCGATGGGAATGGCCGCATGGCGCGGCTGCTTGCCAACCTCCCGGTTCTGCGTGCCGGCCTGCCCCCGATTGTCATACCCGCCGAGAATCGCCGGGAATACAAGCAGGCGATATCCGACTATCAGCAGACGATCCCCGATCTCAGAGCCCTGTCGAGGCTTGAGTGCTTGCCCAGAAACCCGGAGCGGACGCGCTTTGAGGGTCTATGCGCGCATTATTGGGGATCGACGATGGCGCTGGTCGCCGAGGCACGCGCGGCGCAGGCGCGCCGTCACGCCGTGCGGCAGGAATCGTCGAGGACACCACCGCGTCGGGACTGAGCCGATCGCATCGGGCGCGGCCTCAAGCCCGCTACCTCCGACGAGGGCCGCTTTCGGATCCCTGCGAGCCAGAACATGGGGCGGCCGCCGGCACCCACGTGGATTTTCCGGCTTCATGGGGGCGCGTTCTTTTACAGGTTCGTGCGCACCGGGAAGCGTTGTGGCCCTTTTTGGCGAAGGGCTCGCCTTATAGGCGAACCACGCCCTTGTGAGCGCTGTCCACATACCGGTGGAGCCATCGGCGTAGCACCTGCCCATTATCGGGAACACCATGGCGGGATCCGGCGAGACGGAAAACCGATGTGTGCATACCGCTGCGCAGTCAGTCCAGCAATTCTCCATGTGGCACTGACCAGGGGCACCGAGTGGCGTCCCGCAGGGCGGGAAGGCGCCCAACATCCGGCACGGGCGCGTCCAGACAGACGCATTCTGGCATCGTCACCGGGTGATCCAGGCGCTATCGCATCACATTGAGAATTGCTGCAGTCAGTCGCTCAGTCTCGACAAACATATCGCATTATGCTAGCTTGGTGGCTTTCGGGACCCCTTGCGTGCGCGAGGTCGCGTCATGAAACCCCCCAAAACCCGCCAAGCCATCGAGGCCTATCTCGCCGCCCGCCCCCAAGAGAATGCCTTTCTGTGCGCCGAGTTCGTAGAAGCCCTGGCACCCACATCGTATTCGTCGATCGCCCGGGCCCTGGCCGCCCTGGTGCGCGCGGGGGTGCTGATCAAGGTAGGTTATGGCGCGTATGTGCGCGCGGCCGTGGAGGAGGACAACGGCAAGCGGTTTGTGTATCCCGCCTGCAGTGACCAAACCTACACCCGAGAATTACTTGTGAAGCTGGGGATTTCGCCAGGTACGGATAGTGTCACGCGGGCCTACAATGAGAACCGCAGCACGCAAGTGCCGGCGTGGCTGGCTTACGATGTGGGACGCTCGCGCATCGTTCGCAAGATCGGTTTCGGCAAGAGGGTCCTTCAGTATGAGAGGTCTCGCAGATAAGCAGATCCAAGCGATCGAAAAGGTCACTCGAAGGCGTACGGTCGCCTTAAGCGGCGCAATGCTCGAGAAAGACCTCCTGGTCCGCGATGCCGTAGAGATCGTCTGTCGCGCTGGAAGCCAGATAGGCGCCCACATCATCTTTTGCGGAGGTACGGCCCTCTCCCAGGCCCACGGCGTGATCGAGCGCATGTCCGAGGATGCCGACTTCCGCATCGTCGTGCCCAAGGCCGTGACCGGCCAGACCGCGAAGCGCCGCTTCCTCTCCTCGATCAAGGCGGCTATCCAAAAATCACTGGAAGATGCCGGGTTTCCGCTCGACGGTGAGATGAAGGGACGCAATGGCAATGAGTACATCATGGGGCAGTTCGCCTACCAGAGCGCATTCACGGCATCCGATGGGGCGCTGCGCCCCCACATCAAGATCGAGATCACGGCCTTCGCGCCGATCTCCCCAATCGAAACAAAACCCTTACGTACGGTCTTGGACCGGATTGGGGCTCCACAAAAAGACCCGCCCCCCGCCCCGCTCGTCCCAGTGGTCAGCATCGCAGACACGGTAGCCGACAAGATCGTGGGCTATCTGCGCCGGACCGCCCAGGATCAAGCGGGCTTAGGACGCGGCGCCTACGACGATCGTCTGGTACGTCACCTGTATGACGTGTACGCCATCCGAAAACGAGCGGCCGACCAATGCCCCCTGGAGCGATTGATCCCCTTGGTCACGCAGGTCATAGCCCGCGACCAAGCCGCCTACGGAAACCAGTTCCCTGCCTTTCGAGCGGAGCCTACTTCGGTCCTTCTTGGTATCCTCGAATCTTTGACATCAGACGCGGCCACTGGAAAACGCTACATGCGGTTTTGCCAGTCCCTTATTTGGGGTGAGACCCCCTCTTACTCGGAGGTCGCGGGCACATTCGTGATTTGGGCACACGAGGTCTTGGGCATTGGATCCCGCAAGGACGGATGCAACGAGTCCGACGTGCAGATGGCATGAGCGTACAGGCTCCTCTATGTATAGGTCTTTACAAGATCCTGATCCATCGCCCACACGGCTCTTCTCGAAAGGTCCTCTCTTTCCGTATAACAGCGATGATTGCACAAGACGTCAAGCGAACTCCTATAGGCCATTTAAGGATCTGGCATACTCGATGTTTCTTTGCCTCAGACACTCAAGACCTAGGTCGATAGACTGCGGGAAGCCGACATCTTTGCTTTACATCGTGTCGTCCTCACCGACGCAATCATCGATATCTATCATCGATATCTATAA
>JAJYDN010000044.1 GCA_021777535.1 Pseudomonadota bacterium | reverse complement strand
TCCGATCTGTAGTTACGGGTAACCCCTTTCCTTCCCGAGTACGTTCACCATATGTCCACCATGAATTTGAAATGGGGGGGTGGATATGGCGAGTTTTCGGCAGCGACCAGGACCCGGCGGGCGACGTGTGTGGCAGGTCCGTATCAAGAAAAAAGGCTATCAGGAGCAAGCCCGGACGTTTGACCTGAAGACAGAGGGAGAGCGGTGGGCAAAGCAGGTCGAGGCAGCTGGGGAGAGCTACCCGGATACGGTGGAGCGGCTGGCGGGGATTTCCTGAGGGCGCCCACAAACGCGCGGCGCTTAGGCGACCTTGAGCGCTGGACGATGGTGAAGGACCAGCAAATCGGCCTCGGGCACCGTCAGGAAGGCATACGATTCCCCTCCGACATCTGCGAATTCCACCAAAAAGACACCTGGGGACGGGACATCCACGACGGTGCCGACCTGTCCGCGCCGCAGCCCCTCCTCGGGGCAATCCTTGACCAAAGCGACGACATCAAGTGTTTTCATACCCCACCTCGCAATGCAGACTTCTGTATGTAACAACTGACCAGGCGCGGTGTCGTCTCACCCTTGCGCATCATCCATACGGACCGCACCGGCGCCGCCTTATCGCCGACCTGCATGACGAAATCCACTTGGTACAAGTCGCCATACGGGGTCGTTCCGGCGAGCTCCGCGGCTTCGTTTACTGCGGCCTCGTAAAGGGCGGCCTTCAAGGTGTCCGCCTGGTCGAGCCCAAGACCCAGGACGGACTTGAACACCCGCGCCTTGTGGCGGCCTTCCGGGTGCTCCGGATTCAGGCAATACCCGATGAGCTTGTCATCTCCGATAATGGCCCGCTCTCCATAGGGGAGCTTCATGGGCTGGCCTCATCCAAGTCACCAAAGAAGTATAGCGCGCCCCCTTTGACCCGCAAAGCCACGCGACGCAGGGGGATGCCCACCGCGCCCACAGGCATGAGGGCCATTATTTTGTGGTCCCGGTTCTCGCTTCCCGGAACGCCGTATACACAAGCCGCGCCAGCATCCCCTGCATGGCGGCAAAAGTGCGCTCGTCTTTGAGAATCTGGTCGGCGATGCGGTTATGCCCCTCTTGGCCATCGAGGATGATGTCGGTGAGGATGGTCTTGAAATCGCCCAGGGCGAACTGCTCCTCGTTGTTGGTCGCCGCCTGGGCGGCCAGCGTTTCGTTTTCCAGAAGCTTGCCCTTGATGGTGGTGACATAGCCCACCATGTCGGCCTCGCTCAAGTCGCCCGAGAAGAGGTCGTTCATCCGCTCGACGATTTCGGCGAGCTTGCGCTGTTCGTCCGTATACCCCTTGCCAGTGCCGGCTTCGCTCACCGGCTGGAGGGGTGTGGCTTCTCCGCTTTCAAGGTCGAGCGATTGTTCAGCGAGGCGCTGCAGGCGGTAGTGCGTCAACCGCACGTCGGCATCAATCTGCAGGGCGACACCCTCGTCGCGGGCGACGATGCGCGGCATCAGGTTCTTGCCAAAGACGTAGTGTTTCTCGAGGTCGGGGTCGTTGTAGGGGACGATTTGGGAGAGGAAATCGTACATCCGCAGAAATGTGCCCAAGTCCTTGCGAAACTGCTCGGCCTCTTCCTCGGCGAGTTCCTTGAAGCGGTCGGCCGCGGGTTTCAGATGGGCGTGGAGGCCCGCCTGCTTGCGCTTCGGGTTAAAGAAGGCCTCGGCGAAGGCCTCGATTTCGGAGGGCAGATACACGCCGCTTTGGTCGAGCTTTACCTGCAGCTCGTGGACGATGTTGGGGTCCGTGACCTCCTCGAGGTACGCCGCCCGGTAATACGGCTTGAAGCTTTCGAGAATCTCCTCGGGGTCGTTTACGAAATCGAGGACAAAGGGGTTTTCCTTGCCGGGATAGATGCGGTTTAACCGCGAGAGGGTCTGGACGGCGAGCACCCCGGAAAGACGCTTGTCCACATACATGGCCTGCAGAAGAGGCTGGTCGAATCCGGTCTGGTATTTGTTCGCGACAATGAATTTTGCCGCGGGAGAAATCGCCCCACCACCCCCTTCATGAGCTCGAGGAAACGCTTCTCCATCTCCCGAATCTCGGCGGCGATGACCTCGGGCGGCCGGGGTGGCTTATAGACGTAGAAGTAGCGGTTGAAGTTGATTTCGTAGCCGACCTTACCGACACCTCCGTCCTTCTCGTCCCGGATGGTGGTGTTTACCCAGGCGTCCGGCACATGGGGCAGCACCTCGCGCGCCATGTAATCGTCTATGGATTCCGTAAGGGGAATGGTCTCGGTATCCCGCAGCTCCCGGTCGTAGGGCTGCTCGCCTTTCTTCGGTTTCCCTTCGGTGCCGGGCCGCGGCGGCCTGTCCACGGTGACCTTGCGGTAGCCAAAGAAGGCGTTATCGAAGACCTTGGAGACTATCCGCGGGGCCTCGGGCTCCGAATTCCCGTTGCCGTTTGTCTTGCGCTCCTGGTATTCGCCTCTGAAGGTGGCCCCTTCCAGGTTGTCCCCGTAGACCTTCACGATTTCGGCAATCTGGTCGTCGGTGATGGTGGCCCGCTTGCTCCCCAGGCTCTTTTTCATCCCGCTGTCTTGGTCGATGATCTGTCCCTGCAATTCGGGGAGCGTGCTGATGCCGCCATCGTTCCGCGCGGGGGTGTCGACATTGCCGGCCGCACAGCCGGTGTCCAGGCAAGGTGGCCTCACGCCACCTGCCCGGACCTACGTCTCATGCGGGCTACGTGTCTTCGCTTCACCCTGGCGCGCAGTGAGAAGAACTAAAAGATCCCGGCGAGTTCTCCGGCCACTTCCTGGCTCAAAGCCGGCGTGGCATACGAGAATCGCAGGCGCAAACCGCTTGCCTGGGCAACGATGCGGTCACGGTAGATCAGCCAGCCGTTGATGCCGCCTGCCGAACTGCTCAGGGTGCTGGCTGTTCCCTGTGCCGCGTAGGTGTTGGTGGACGTATAGGCACCTTTCTGGCGCTGCTCGAGCTGAATGTCCACCACCATCATGTAATGGTTGGAGCTCATGATGGCGCCGATGATGCCGCCCGCCAGGGCGCCAAGTCCGCCGCCCACGAAAGCGCCATTACCGTTGCCGGCCACCCCGCCAAGTATGGCCCCGCCGAAGCCGCCTGCGAGCGCGCCTGCCGCTGCGTGCGAGGAGCTCGCCTTGCCTACATAACGGATGTTGTAGAGCAGCATGTAATGCGCATAGCGCGGGTTGTTCGTGATCCGGTAGCCCTTTGCGACGAGTCTTTGCTGGATCAGCTGGCCAAAGCGCAGGCCCTGGGCGCTCGAGGTGTTGTGGCCCTGGACGAAAACAACTTTCTTGCTTGGACCGACGGGCTGCAGAAAGATGCTCGACGACATCTGGGCCGACAGGTGCATGTTGCCTGCCGACAGCCCGCTGGAGCTCGTGGTTTGCGGCGCAGGACCGGTGGCGGTTGCGCAGCCCGCGAGCAGTGCCCCGAGCGCGATCACGGAGACCGCGCGCATGGAATTATAAGACATCTCTTCTCCTCCCCTTGCGTGAGATAAAAGGACCGAGCGCATTAGAGCAAAAACGGTTGGTGCAGTCCACGCCCCCAAGAAAGCGCGCCGCACATCCATGTGTCATTGGCAAACCCGCCCGCCCCGGTGGCCGCCAACAGAGCCGGTGCCGTCCATGACCGGGATTCCGTGCGCCGCGCAGGCCGGTTGCCGCCTCCCTTGCTCTCGCGAGCCCCTGGGCGGCATCGTGCAGGCATCCGGGGCCCGGCGGGCGGCCGGCAGACGCGGTATGGGGGATGGGCGGATGGCCACCGATGACATCCGGAGTGCGTCCCATGACACCCCATCGGCGACAGTGGATTCGGAAGCGAACCCGGAACATGATAGGGTGATACCGGGGGAAACTTATACCGAATCCAAAACGTCGCATTCCAGACGGAATGGGAACCCGTGAGGGAGTCTTGGGCGCTTGGGAGGACGAAACAAACATGGACCCTATCATAGAAGACGTGCAGTGGAGTCCGTTTATGGAGACGGGGATTGACGTCATCGATTCCCAGCATATGCAGCTTCTTGCCCTATTCAACAAAAGTGTCCATGCGCTTTCCGGGGGGATCAAGGAAACCGCCGCCTCCGGGCTTCTGGAGGCCCTGGTGGAGTACGCCCAGTACCATTTCCGCGAGGAACATGCGCTGATGGAGTGCTCTGCGTGCAGCCGGGCGCACGTCGAGATGCACTTGCGGGCGCATCGCGATTTCATCGATTATCTCGTGCGCGCCCAGGCCCTCGTCGCGGATAACCCGGCCGAGGTCGTGCGGGATGCGCTCGCATTCCTGGCCCAGTGGCTCCTGCAGCACATCGTGGGTGTGGACAGGCGCATGGCGCGGGACATGGAACGCGGGCCGATGCGGGAATCGCCCCATGGCGCGAATGACGACCTCGCCCTGGATCGCGAGAATCAGTTCATGGAAATCACCGGCCGGCTCATGGATACGCTCGCGCGCAGGACCTTTGAACTCCTTACGCAACGGCAAAATCTGCTCAACCTGCAGAACATCTACAGGGCGCTCACGCAGTCTGGCGATGTGCTGATCCGGGCCCGGGATGCGCAGGAAATGTGTGAAAGTCTCTGCACAACGCTTGTGGACAATACACCGTTTCATGCCGTATGGATCGGCCGGCCCGATGGAGACGGTGTTTTCCGGCCACTCGCGGCCTCGGGCGCCGGCCGCACACAGATCTATGCGGACCCGCCGCGACTCGGTGGCGATCCGGAAAATACATCGGTCGCCTGCAGGGCTTGGCGCAGACAGGAAGTCGTGGCCTGCAACGATACCCTGGCGGATCCGACCCTGGCGCGCTGGCATGCGGGCTTTGCCGACCATCAATGGCGCAGCGTATTGTCGCTGCCTGTCTTGCGCGGTGGTGAGGTGTGGGCCGCCCTCACCTTTGCGGCGCCGCGGCGCAACGTGTTCGACGCGCAGACGATCGAACTATGTGTGCGCATAGGGAGCTTGCTCGGTCATGGACTGGACGAACTGGACCTGAAGGCGCGCATCGAGGCACTGAAGGCCAAGGAGGAGAAGCTTGCGCGCCATGATCCCCTTACCGGCCTGCCCAACCGGCTCACGCTCGAACAGCACCTCCCTCTTGCGCTTGCGCGGGCCCGACGCAGGGGTACCATCGTGGCGGTAGGCCTCATCGATCTCGATAATTTCAAGAGGGTAAACGATCTCTGGGGCCATGCGGCCGGTGATCTTTTGCTGCGCGAGCTCACCAGTCGCCTGCAAGACCGGATGCGCGGCGCCGAACTGCTGGCCCGGTTTGGCGGCGACGAATTCGTGGTGGTCATGGAAGAGCTCGATCGGGCGCGATGCCAGGCGCAACTGAGTATCGCGGCGCGCCGGTTGCACCATGCGGTCGAGGCCCCTTTCGAGGTGGTGCCGGAACAATCCGTGGACGTGGGCATGACGATGGGTGTCGCCCTCTTCCCGGTTCACGCGGAAGACCCCGAAATGCTGGTCCGTCTGGCCGACACCGCGATGTACCAGAGCAGGGTGCGCAAGGGTGACCGGGGGCTCTGGTGGGGCTTTGGTGACGCATTCAGTGAAGATCCGGGTGTCCGCTGAACCGCATGGGCCAGCCGCCGCCCGCTGCGGGGCTGGCCGTATCTCGCCTCTTGTTGTGAGGGCATCGCGGCAATCGGGCCCGTGACGCCCCCGCAAAGGCCCTGGGGGGCGATCGGGGTCGTGACCCACGAATGGGGGCCAGGGCGGGTACGCGAGGTGAAGCAGTGAGGTGGATACAGGGACTCAGGCGGCCCGGTGTGCCGGCGGTGCTGGGCGGGGCGTTTCTGTTCGGGATCAGTACGCCGCTTGCCAAGCTTTTGCTCTATCACATGAGCGCAGGATTGCTTGCGGGGCTCCTGTACCTCGGTTCGGGCGTCGGCCTTGCCTTTTATCGCCGTGCGGCACGGGCGCGCCCCGTGCAGTTGTCGCGCAGCCAATGGCGCTGGCTCTTGGGGGCCGTCGTGGCGGGTGGCGTAATCGGTCCCTTGCTGCTCATGACGGGCCTGACGCGCCTCCCTGCCGCCAATGCCTCCCTGCTGCTGAATGCGGAGACGGTATTTACCGCCCTCCTGGCCTGGTTTGTCTTCCACGAAAACACGGGCCGGCGCGTCATCCTCGGCCTGACCGCGATCGTGGCAGGGGCCGTGCTTCTGGGCGCCCCCGTGGAAACCGCATCGACGGGCATGTGGCCCGCGCTCGCGGTTGTAGGGGCCTGTCTTGCATGGGGTATCGACAACAATGTGACGCGCAAGATCGCGCTTGTCGACGCCACGTGGCTCGCGTCGGTCAAAGGACTGGCCGCCGGCACCGTCAATCTGGCGGCGGCGCTTGGAGCGGGCGCCCGGTTGCCGGCGTGGCCTGTCGTTGCCGGGGCGTTGCTTGTGGGACTTGTGGCCTACGGTGTGAGTTTCGCCTTGTTCGTCGTGGGATTGCGTCATCTGGGGGCGGCGCGGGCAGGGGCGTATTTCGCCATCGCGCCCTTTATCGGCGCCGTGGCCGCCGTGGCGCTGGGCGAGCCGGTCACGGTTCCCTTGGTGCTTGCCGGGGGCCTCATGGTTCTCGGGGTCTGGCTGCATCTAACCGAGCGTCACGATCATGTGCATACGCACGAGGCATTGGCGCATTCGCACGAGCATGCACATGACGTGCACCATCGGCATACGCACGGCGAACCGGTTCCGGCTGCCACGCGGCATACCCATTGGCACGAACATGCGCCCACCACGCATGCGCATGCGCATTTTCCCGATGCACATCATGACCATGACCATTGAGGGCCGTATGCAGGTTTCCGGGCGGGTTGCCGCAAAGTGATGGCGATGTGCCGGTATTGCCTTGCGGATCGCGCAGGGCCCCGCATCGGCGGCGCGGAAGGTATCTGCACAAAAACGGATCCGCGGGCGGTGGAGCCCCTTCCGAACACCCCTGCCACGATTATCCTCCCGTTACGGGAGAACCGGAGAAGTCACACAGAATCCCTTGTTTGACCGGGTAAATCCGCCCGCCACACCCCCTATCCCCACAGGGATATGTTCTCCTTCTGCTGATGGGTGTTCATTATGGTCTCATTCCAAAGCGGGGCGCCTATGAACCATTTACCCATCTTCCTCGACATGCGTGGGGCCCACGGCGTGGTCATTGGTGGCGGCGAAGTGGCCGCGCGCAAGATCCGCATTCTGAAAGATGCGGGCGCGCAAGTCACGGTCGTCGCGCCGCAGTTGTGTGCAACACTGGCCGCTTTGCGGGATGCGGGGGAAATCACCCATATCGAACGGTCCTTCGATCCCCTGGACGTCGCGGGCGCGCGCATCGTGATCGCGGCGACCAGCAACAGCCGCGTCAACAAGCTTGTCTCGGAGGCGGCGACCGCCGCCCATATTCCCGTGAACGTCGTGGACCAGCCGGCGCTGTGTACCTTTATCATGCCGTCGATCATCGACCGTTCCCCGATCCTCGTCGCGGTTTCGAGCGGGGGTGCTTCACCGGTTCTGGCGCGCCTGCTGCGTGTACGCCTGGAGACGGTCATCGGATCCGCCTACGGGCACCTGGCGACGTTCATGGCCCGCCGGCGCACGCTCGTACGCCAGCACATACCCAAATCTGATGCCCGCCGGCGTTTCTGGGAACGCATTCTCCAGGGACCGGTCACGGAACTCATTCTGGGCGGGCGCACGGAGGAGGCCGAGGGCCTCTTTGCGCAGGAACTGGCGTCACCCAGGGCAGACGACAGCCTGGGTCTCGTATCGCTCGTGGGCGCAGGTCCCGGTGATCCGGATCTCCTGACGCTGCGCGCCTTGCGGCTCATGCAGGAGGCCGATGTCATCGTCTACGATCGCCTGGTGGCGCCGCCGATCCTTGCCCTTTGCCGCAAGGATGCCGAGCGCATCGACGTGGGCAAGAGCGCCGGCCGCCACGCGGTTCCCCAGGAGGAGATCAATCAGATCCTGGTGGATCAGGCCGCCGCTGGCAAACGGGTCGTGCGCCTAAAGGGCGGCGATCCCTTCATATTCGGCCGGGGCGGAGAGGAGATCGATACGCTGGTGGCCGCCGGCATCCCCTTCCAGGTGGTGCCCGGGATCACTGCGGCCCTCGGGTGCGCGGCCTATGGCGATCTGCCCCTCACCCACCGTGAATACGCCCAGGCCTGTGTGTTCGTCGCCGGACACTGCCAGAAAGACGGCTCTTCCCTCAATTGGGCCGCCCTGGCGCAACCCCATCAGACGCTCGTTTTCTACATGGGCGTGGGGGCTGTGGCGACCATCAGCCGCGAGCTGATTGCGCATGGCCTGTCGCCGGCGACACCCGCCGCACTGGTCGAGCGCGGCACGACGCCGCACCAGCGCGTCATCACCAGCACGCTGAGCGACTTGCCGGAGGTTGTGCGCCATCAATCCATAACACCGCCGACGCTCGTCATCATTGGTGAAGTGGTGCGGCTGCATGACCGGTGGGCGACGCGAACCGGGTTACTCGACGCGGGTCTGCGCGCGGCCGGCTGACCGTCGCCTGCCAAAAAAAGCGGGCCCATCCGCGCACCTTCCGGATGGGCCCCCTCAATTCTTCCGACTGAACCCCTCTTCTACCGAACGCACGGCCGCCTGTACGCGCGAGCTCAATTTGAGTTTGCGCAAGATCGCTTTGACGTGGAGCTTTACCGTGCCTTCGGAAATTCCGAGTGCGCGGGCAATGACCTTGTTGCTCTGCCCATCGCCGAGATGGCCGAGTATCTCGAGTTCCCGCGGCGTGAGTTCGCTGAAGGCATTCGGGGCCTTCATGGCCTCGGGTCCGCTCTGGATAAAGCGCGCGAGAACCGGCGCGAATTCGGGGGCGACGATCATCTCGCCGTTTTCGATTTGCGCGAGCGCGGCCACCAGGCCATCCGGCTCCATGTCTTTCATCAGGTAACCCTGCGCACCATGATGCAGCGCGGACACCAGATCGGCTTCGTCGCTGCTCGTGGTGAGCATGACGATCGGTACCGTGACGCCGCCCGCGCGCAGCCGGCGCAAGGTTTCGATTCCACCCAGTTTCGGCATCCGGATATCCAGGAGTACCACATGGGGATGCGTCTCATGGATCAGTGGCAGCGCCTGCTCTCCATCGCTCGTCGTGGCCACCACGTCGATGCCGCGCCTGACGAGCAAGTGCTCGAGACCGCTGCGAAACAGGGCATGATCGTCGATCAACATCACCCTCATGGAGTCACCACCGGAAAACTCGTTCGCGGTGACGCTATTGTCGGATTCCGGAAGGTCAGCAGCACCTGCGTGCCCTCCCCTATTTCCCGTTCGACACGCAGATCGCCACCCATGGCACGCGCACGCTCGCACATGATGGCCTGTCCAAAATGTTCTTCCTGGTCTTCCCTTTCCTCGCCTGGCACGGCGCCCTCCCCATCGTCCTCGATCAATACCCGGTACAACCCATCTGCCTCACTCGCCAGCAACACGCGCACCGTCTGCGCGCGCGCATGCTTGCGGACATTACTCAAAGCCTCCTGGATCACGCGCAGCACATGGGTCTGGTAGCTCGCCGGCAAGACCCCGTGCCAGTCCCTTTGCACAAATACCGGAATGCCCGTCTCGGCCTGGAAGCGCGTAATCGTGGCATCGAGGGCCGGCATGAGACCCCCTTCGGCACCCACCGCCCGCCAGTTGCGGATCAAATCGCGCACTTCCTTGTGGGCCACTTCAAGGCCCGCGCTCAGGCGGTCGAATTCGCTGCGTACGCCCGGGTGCTCGTCCTGCGCGAGGGTCTCGCGCAGAACCTGCGCCTGGATACGCAGGCCTGCGAGTGTTTGTGCCAAAGAATCATGGAGTTCGTGGGCAATCGTCATGCGTTCCTGGAGAAGGGACAGCTGGCGGCGCTCATCCTGCAGGCGCATCTTCTCGATGGCCGTACCCAAATGCCGCCCAAGACCCAGGAGCAGATCCGAGACGTCCGTATGACCGACGATGCGGGAACGCTCCATGAAAAGGTTGTAGACACCGACCGCGCGTCCCTCGCTGCGCAGCGGTACGGCGAGCAACACGATGTCTTCGCTGCCAAAAGGCGATTGACCCCAGGATTTGGAGCAGGCATGGATATCCGAACCGACGCTGAGGGAGGCCTGACCCATCGCGTGCCCGCACAGGCAGCAATCGAAGGGGATCCGCCGCTCTTTGGTCACCACGTCATCGGGCAGGCCGATGCTGGCCATGAGCCGGAGATGGCCGTCATCGGTGGATAGACGCACCATGCCCGCGCGAATTTCGTTGGCGCTCCAGAGCGTGTACAGAAAACGGGGCAAGAGCTCGTCCAGATCCTGCGAACTCGCGATGCCCGCCGTAATGTCGTTCAGGATCTCGAGCCAGCGCGCGGTCATCGGGCGATAGGGAATCGTGGAGCGTTCCGCCGACAGGTTGCTCAGAAGATCGCCAACGCTGTTTACGTCGTCGGCAAGCCGCGAAAAGGCGCTATCAATCGCCGAGGGCGGAATGCGGACTGACAGATTACCGGCGCGCACGCGCGCGGCCCACGTGCGCAGGTGATAGAAAGGCGCAAGCATCGTGCGGAGCGTGAATATCCAGATTCCGGCCGTACCGACCAGAGCGAGCAGCAGCACGGCCAAGGCCAGACCATGCAGCAAGGCAGCATGGGGACCGCGCCCGTCGTCGGCACTTTCCGCGACGATCGCGGCAATCAGCAGCACGATCAGTCCGATGGGTGCGGTCCCAAGGAGCCATGCGCGGTACTTGCGCCGCCATCCACCCGCCGGCCGCGAGCGCCAGTCGCTCAGCCACTGTTGCCAAAAGGCGGTGTTCCCAAAGAACCGCTTTTCCATGTGGACCCCGGGCCGGCTGGCGGCAGATGAAATCTGCCCCATATGATATACGAACATCGCGTTCGGCATGAGCGCCCGCTCCCGCTCCTCAATCTGCCGCATAAATGCCAGGCCTGAACACCGTGTTCGCCGTCTGTATGAGCGTCCGGATATAGGGTTCGAGCGCCGTTCCAACGTCTTCGCTCCATGACGGATGACCGTAATCGAGATCCGTGAGTGACCAGAGACCCCGATTCGAGCGGCACGCGAGTGCCAGAATATGGACGAGCTCGTCGGCGCCCGCGCCGACGATGCATCCGCCGAGCATCTGGCCGGTTTCCTGGTCGTGCACGATCTCGATGAATCCCGTGGCGTCGTTATACGCGCGCGCCTTCACGGAGGCTCGCAAAGGGATATAGACGCTGTCTGGATTGAAGCCCGCAAGTTCGGCCAATTCTTCCGACAGGCCCATGGCGGCGATGGGCAAAACGGAGTCGATGACGAGCGGAACCTGATGGTAGTTGCGCTGGCGGATGGCGCCGCGTACCGCATTTTCACCAGCCACCCGGCCATCGTGGAGTGCCACGGCGGCCGTCATCGGTCCCCCTTTGACGTCCCCGATGGCAAAGACATGCGGGATACTGGTCTGCAGAAACTCATCGGTCACGAGAAAGCCGCTGCTGTTGCGCTCGATGTTGAGCGCGTCGAGACCGAGGTCATCGGGGCGCGGCTCGCGGCCTACGGCCACCAGCACGCGCGCGAATTCCGCCGCGCTCCCGTCGCTGAATTCGACATGGACCCCCGTATGTGTGGGTCGTGCATGGCGCACCGTGGTCTCGGTTCGTATGGTGACACCAAGGCTCGTCAGGGACTGCTCGAGAAGAGTGGATGCGCGTGCCGGTATGGCGGGCAAGTCGAGCAGGCGCCCCCGTTGCTCGGCGATGGTTACGCGCCCCCCAAACTGCTGCAGGAAGAAGGCCGCCTCCGCGCCCAGTGCGCCGCCGCCCACACACAGAATGTCTCCGAGCGGCGCGCTGAGCGTGGGAATGAAACTGTCGGCGTTGACGATGCGATCGTGGTCAACGGGACACTCCGGCAACCGGCGGGGCGCCGCTCCGGTGGCGATCACGATGGATCGCGCTTCGATCTTGCGCTTGCCTTCCGGGGTTTCGACCATGATCTGGTGCGGGCCGATCACGCGCGCCTCGCCGATGACGGTCTCGATCGCGAGCGGCTTTAGCCGTAACGGAAGGCCACGGCGCAGTTCATCGACAACCTGGTTCTTGAACGCGAGCGCCGCGCCCAGATCGCCCGTAATGCGGCCCGTAATGCCATGACCCGTGAGGGTCTGGGTTTGATGCAGAAGACTTGCGATATGGGTGAGCGCCTTTTTGGGGACGCAGGCCCGGTTCAGGCAGGCGCCGCCGACCTGTTCGCGCTCGATGATGATGACGCGCGCCCCGCATTGGGCTGCAGTGATGGCCGCCTTGTACCCGCCGGCGCCGCAACCGATGACCGCGACATCATGGGCGCGCGTCACAAGGCGCTCCGGCCCTTGAAGGCGCGCAGCAACGACAGGAGGTAGTGGTGACGGGTGCCCGTGCAGCCTGGCGCTGTTGGCGCACGAACGCGAGGAAGCGGCCCGTCCACGCCGAGGCCTGTACATCGCGCAAATGGGTGTAACCCGCCAGCACGTTCTTGTAGACTATGCCGTCGTTCTTGCCGTCAATGCCGTGACCGCGCGCCACCTTGTAGGCGTAGACGGTGTCGGGCGCGACATTGGTGAGATGCGAGTAATGGAATTCATGGGCCGGGATGGCAGGCTGATCGGAACCCTGCCGTGCGGACCACCATGGATGCGTGCCGGTTGGCCGCAAATTGACGTAACCATGGCCGACCGGCTTTTCCTCCGTGACGGAATCGGCGGCCAGCGCGCCGACCATGGGATAGGTCTGGCCGCGCCAGGAAAGCGTCCGGCACAGATACATGAGGCCGCCGCATTCCGCATACACCGGCAAACCAGCCTCGATGGCATCCCGGATGGACTTGCGCATGCCGCTATTGGCGCCGAGCGCCGCGGCCTGTGTCTCCGGGAAACCCCCGCCGATGAAAAGGCCATCCACTTCGGGCAGCCTGGCATCATGCAGGGCATCAAAAAACACGAGTTCCGCGCCGCCAGCTGCCAGGGCTTCCAGATCGCCTGGATAGTAAAAGCTGAAGGCCGCGTCGCGCGGGATGCCGATGCGCACATCCGCCGTGGCAGACTTTGGCGCAACAATTTCGGGAAGCACGAGCGCGCTCTGTTCGGTTGCGAGAATCGCATCGATGTCGACGTTGTCCTTCACGGCCTGCATGAGGCGGCCAATGGCGCCGCCTGCCCCTTCATGCTCACCGCTCGGGATCAGCCCGAGGTGGCGCTCCGTGATCCCCACCGTGGCCGAATCCCAGATTGCGCCGAGTACCGGCACGTCCGTGAATGTCTTCAGGACATTGCGCAGCTTGGCTTCATGACGCGGGCCGCCGACCCGATTCAGGATGATGCCGGCAATGGGCAGTGCCGGATCGAAATGGCGATAGCCGATCACCAAAGGCGCGATGCCGCGGTTGATGCCCTGGGCATTGATGACGAGGACCACCGGGGCGGCCAGGTGGTGCGCAAGCGCCGCGTTGCTGTTGCTCCCGTCCAGCGCCATCCCGTCGAAAAGCCCCTTGTTGCCTTCGATGACGGCAATGTCGGCACCCTCGGAGACGCGCGCAAAGCACGCCATGATTTCCGCCGTGCTCATCGTGTGGAAATCGAGATTGTGGCAGGCGCGTCCGGATGCCTCGGTCAGCCAGAGAGGGTCGATGAAATCCGGCCCCTTCTTGAACGGCTGTACAGTGAGGCCCCGCTCCCGGAGTGCGGCGCACAGGCCGATCGAGACGGTCGTCTTGCCCGACGATTTGTGCGCGGCGGATATGTAGATCCGGCGTGTCATGGGGCCGGCACGGCGTGGTTACCGGTGACGGCCTTGCCGGCATGCACGTCCATGTCCTGGTCGGCGAGGCTTACCGGAAGGAACGGCAGTATGCGCACGGCAAGCAGCACGATCAAGCCCACGAGTCCGACACCGCTTATGGCCAGCGTGCTTTCCGGCCATCCCGGCGTATAGGAATGCACGACGCCGTCGTAGAAGGAACTGTGCACGATCATGCCCGGGAAGAGCTGCTGAGGGTAGGCCTGTGCGCCGATTATGAGGATATACACCTGGATCAGGCCGCCGATCAGAACCGCGATGCTGGCCCAAGTCAGCATCCGCGGCGTGGCGCCCTTCTTGCTCAGGAGCAGCGCAAGTGGCAGGACACCGCCGATCAGGATCTGGCCGATCCAAAAGAGTTCCGTGAAGACGCCACCCTTGACGAGAAGGAATTCCTCGAGGGGACGCTGCCCGGGCATATAGAGGTTGGTCAGATTGTAGACGACCACGAAGTACATGACGGCGGCCACAAAAACCGTCAAAAGAACCTTCAGCCGGCCCAGAATCCGCGCACCGAGCGGCCGCCCGAGCATGTTAAATCCCCAGATGACTGTGAGCAGAAACACGGCAAGCCCGAAGGCGAGCGACATGATGATGAACATCGGTGCCAAAAGCGCGGTGTCATAGACGCTTCGCGAGACGAGGAAGCCAAAGATCGATCCCGTGCCCGTCGTCAGTGTAAGCCTCCAGAGGAACGCCGTTACGCCCATCGCGTGGCTATAGCGATTCAGGCGGCGCTCCATCATGAACCACAGGTAGAATCCGGCGATTCCCAGAAAGCCGGCATACAGGTACATGTTCCAGGCAAAGATGGAGGTGAAGTTGCCGTAGATGATCGCGTCCAGCACATGGCCTGGGCGCCCGAGATCCATCACCAGATCCCACAGGCCGCCTACCAGCAGAGCAATTGCCAGAAGGGCCGACAACCGTGACAACGGCTTGTAGATCGCGCGCCCGAACACGGACGCAACGGAGGCGACATTCAGGGCTCCCGAGGCGGCAACGATCAGGAACACGGCAAATACATGCTCGATTCCCCAGACGATCTGGTTGTTCATGCCGGTCACATGGTGACCTTCGGCGCGCATGTAGAGTCCGGAGGCGAATCCTGCTGCCGTCAACAGCGCACAGACAAGCAATGCCGCCCAGTAGATGAGGCTTCGGCCTGGAATTTCTCGGTACTGCATGGTTGCCATAAGGTCTCCAGGATGATGTCTAAATGCCGCGGTAATGAATGCCCGGTTTCAGTCCGAGATCGCTGCGTATGGTCGTCGTCGGAATCTGTGCAAGCCGCTGGGCAATCTCGCTCTTCGGATCATGGAGG
>JAJYDN010000043.1 GCA_021777535.1 Pseudomonadota bacterium | reverse complement strand
CAAGAGAACCCTCTACTCCGTGATGCGAGAACTGCAGGCCATGCCGAACATCGTTGCCGCCTTCTTCCGTCATCCGGATTGCGCTTATGCGAATCTATGATGCTTTACTTGTGATGGCCTTAGTAAGATCAATCACTTGCGGGGTTTCGATACCATGCCAATCTGCAACCTCACGGCATGGCATCGGACTCAATCATGGCATCGATGACGCATAGTACCATTCAATATGCCATGAAAAAAGTCTGCTTGGAGGTTCCAGGCGTTGCCAGCCAGTGCCGCATCAAGAGACAAAAAAGCCCGCAAAATCGCGGGCTTGGGTGTACTTTAGTGCCTGTCGGTGCCAGCCACTGCCAGACGTGAGATCATTCCCACTCGATGGTGGCAGGCGGCTTGCCGGAGATATCATAGACGACGCGGCTTACGCCGCGTACCTCATTGATGATACGGTTGGACACCCGCCCCAGAAGGTCATGGGGAAGATGGGCCCAGTTGGCTGTCATGAAATCCACCGTTTCCACGGCCCGCAGTGCGATCACGAATTCATACGCACGGCCATCGCCCACGACACCCACCGAACGCACCGGCAGGAATACCGCAAAGGCCTGACTTACACGATCGTAGTATCCGGCGCGGCGCAGTTCCTCGATGAAGATGGCATCTGCCGGCCGCAAAATATCCGCATACCCCTCCTCGATCGCACCCAGGATACGCACACCGAGGCCCGGCCCCGGGAAGGGGTGGCGGTTTATCATGGCAGGCGGCAGACCGAGCGCAAGACCGATCCGCCGCACTTCGTCCTTGAACAGCATCCGCAACGGCTCGAGCAGCTTGAGGTGCATCCGTTCCGGCAACCCGCCGACATTGTGATGCGACTTGATGACACGCGTCTTGCCGCCGGGCGCACCAGCCGATTCGATCACGTCGGGATAGATCGTGCCTTGCGCGAGCCAGCGCACCTTCGGCAGCTTGTGCGCCTCTTCCTCGAACACGCGAATGAAGGTCTCGCCGATGACCTTGCGCTTTTTCTCCGGATCCGCCACGCCCTTCAGGGCGTCGAGAAACCGCTTTTCCGCGTGCACCCGGATGACATGGACCCCCAGATGGCTGGCGAAGGTCTCCATCACCTGGTCGCCTTCGTTCAGGCGCAAAAGACCGTTGTCCACGAACACACAGGTCAGACGCTTGCCGATGGCCCTGTGCAGGAGCAGCGCCACCACCGACGAGTCGACGCCACCCGAGAGCGCCAGAACGACCTCTTCTTCGCCGACCCGGTTGCGTATGTCCTCTTCGATCTCTTCGATGATCGCCGTATCCGTCCACTGCCGCGCGCATCCGCAGATCGTATGGACGAAGCGCTCCAGGATCCTCTGGCCCTGGCGGGTATGCGTGACTTCGGGATGAAACTGCAGGCCGTAATAGCGGCGCTTTTCGTCGGCGATGGCGGCAAGCGGCGCGTTGTCGCTCTCGGCAATGGCCACGAAACCTGCCGGACATTCCTCGACGCGGTCGCCATGACTCATCCAGACATCCAGGTAGCGTTCGCCGTCTTCCGCGTCATTCAGGCCATCCAGGAGCGGTGACGGCGCAAGCGGCCTTATCCGGGCGTGACCATATTCGCGGTGGGGTGCGGCATCGACCCGCCCGCCGAGCTGGGCGGCGAGGACCTGCATCCCGTAGCAGATGCCGAGCACCGGCACCCCGGCGTCGAACACCCCCGCCGCCACCCGCGGTGTCCCTTCCGTGTTCACGGATTCCGGACTGCCGGAGAGGATGATGCCGCGCGGCGCAAAGGCGCGCACCCGCTCGCTGGTCGTATCCCACGGCTGAATCTCGCAGTAGACACCGGCTTCGCGCACGCGCCGCGCGATCAGCTGGGTGTACTGCGAACCGTAATCGATGATGAGGATCCGCTCGGCGCGCGGATCCTCTGCCGTCGTCTTGTTCTTCTTCTCAGCCACGCTGGTAATTCGGCGGTTCTTTGGTGATGGTCACGTCATGCACATGGCTCTCTTGCATGCCGGCATTCGTGATGCGGACGAACTGCGCGTGTTCACGCATGGTCGCGAGATCCCGGCTGCCCGTGTAGCCCATGCTCGAACGCAGGCCGCCCATCAACTGGTAGATGATATTGACGAGTGAGCCGCGGTACGGCACGCGCCCTTCGATGCCTTCCGGCACGAGCTTGTCCGGTGCGCCGTCTTCCTGGAAGTAGCGGTCGCTCGATCCATCCTGCATGGCGCCAAGCGATCCCATGCCCCGATACGTCTTGTACGAGCGGCCCTGATAGAGCTCCACGGTACCTGGCGTCTCATCGGTCCCCGCAAAAAGACTGCCGATCATGACCGTGTGCGCGCCTGCCGCGAGCGCCTTGGCGACGTCACCCGAGAAACGGATGCCGCCATCGGCGATCAGCGGAATGCCAAGCGGCGCGAGCGCCGTCGCGACATTGTCGATCGCCGTGATCTGCGGCACGCCCACGCCGGCCACGACCCGCGTGGTGCAGATGGAACCCGGACCGATGCCCACCTTGACCGCGTCGGCCCCCGCATCCGCAAGCGCCCGCGCGGCGTCGCCGGTCGCGATGTTGCCGCCGATCACCTGCGCGTCCGGATAATGCTTCTTTATCCAGCGCACGCGGTCCAGCACGCCCTGCGAATGACCATGCGCCGTATCCACCACCAGCACGTCGACCTCAGCCTCCAGGAGACGCTCCACGCGCTCCTCGGTGCCGGCTCCGACACCGACGGCGGCACCGACCATGAGGCGGCCCTTGCCATCCTTGACCGCGTGCGGCTTTTCGGTCGATTTCTGCACATCCTTGACGGTCACGAGCCCCTTCAGGCGGAACTGATCGTCCACGACCAGCACCTTTTCGATACGGTGCTTATGGAAAAGGCGGAGGATTTCATCGCGCGAGGCCCCTTCCTTGGCCGTCACCAGCCGCTCTTCCGGCGTCATGATCCGCTCGACGGCCTCCCCATAACGGGTCTCAAAGCGCAGATCCCGGCTCGTGACGATACCAACGAGCCGTCCCTCACGCGTGACCGGAACACCCGAAATATGGTGCTGACGCATGAGCGCCAAAACCGCCTTCACGGTCGCATCCGGCGGCACCGTGATCGGGTCGCTGATGACGCCGCTTTCGAATTTCTTGACCCGGCGCACCTCGTCGGCCTGGCGCGCGGCGGTCAGATTCTTGTGGACGATACCAAGCCCGCCTTCCTGGGCGAGGCAGATCGCCGCGCGCGCCTCGGTCACGGTATCCATGGCCGCCGACAACAGCGGAATGTTCAGGCGGATCCGTTTGGTGAGCTGTGCCCGGAGGTCGACATCGCGCGGCAGGACAGTGGAATGATCGGGCAGGAGGAGGACGTCGTCAAACGTCAAGGCTTCTTGGACGATACGCATGCTTTAGTATACGCACTTGCCTGAACGAGGTAAACGGCAGGCACGCCCCGGCGGTTGCATTTCCGCACCGGCCTGCTATTGGATTAGGATCGAACGTGGCGCCTGACGCCCGATCCGGAAAGATGCCAAAACGCCTGTTGTTTGCCGCCTGCATACTGGCCGCCCTCTGCGGGTGTGCCACAGCCACCCGCCCGCCCCCGCCGCTCAGGCAGATGGCGGCGGCCCGCATCCATGCCGCACAGCAGGCCGTGGCACACGCACGCGCGCAGCACATCCTGTGGGCCCCCACGCTTACGCTTTTGGTGCGCGCAAGGGACTTGCAGGCGGCCCGCCACTACCGGCAGGCCGCGCACGTCGCCGACACGGTTCTGACCCAATGCCGGCTGGCCGCCGCGCAACGCGCCGCCAACCGCCATGCGCACCCCTTTTACCCACCGGCCTACCGGCAGCTGCCAGCACGGTTGTGGCCGTCCGCCGGCACCGGCTCCTGACTTCGCGCTGGCGCCATTTGGGCGTATCGTAACGCCATGCCGGACCCCTCCTTGCCCAAAGCCCCGGGTACCACCATCTATACGGTTGCCCGCCTGAACCAGGAAGCGCGCATCCTGCTGGAAGACCATTACGGGCGCGTCTGGGTCGAAGGTGAGATCGCCGATCTCTCGCGGCCCGCATCCGGCCACCTCTACTTCGTCCTGAAAGACGCGCGTGCCCAGGTGCGCTGCGCGCTCTTCCGGGGCGCCCAGCGCCTTTGCTGTGCGGCAGCCAACGGCCTGCACGTGCGGGTACGGGCCCGCGTGAGTCTCTACGAGGGACGCGGCGAATTTCAGCTCATCATCGAGGAAATGGAAGACGCAGGCGAGGGGGCGCTGCGCCGCGCCTTCGATCTCCTGAAGGAACGCCTCGCGGCCGAGGGAGTCTTTGGCGCCGAGCGCAAGCGCCCGCTGCCGCGGCGCATCCGGCGCATCGCCGTCATCACCTCGCCGGATGGGGCGGCCTTCCATGACATCCTGATTACGCTAAAGCGCCGCTTCCCCGCCATCGCCGTGCTTCTCTATCCGGTGCCGGTACAGGGCACGGAAGCGGCCGCCCGCATCGTCGAGGCGCTCGCACTCGCGAACGCGCGGCGCGAGTGCGACGTGATCCTGCTCGCCCGCGGCGGCGGGTCGCTGGCCGATCTGTGGCCCTTCAACGAAGAGCGCGTGGCACGCGCCATGGCCGCAAGCGCCCTGCCCATCGTGACCGGCATCGGACACGAGATCGACGTCACGATCGCCGACCTCGTTGCCGATCAGCGCGCCGCCACGCCGACGGCGGCCGCCGAATTGCTGAGCCCCGACTACACGCTCTGGGAGACCCGCCGCAGGGAGGCCGCCCGCCGTCTCCGGCGCCTCTACGAGCGGGCCCTCGCCGAACGCAATCAGCGCGTCGACGAGTTGCGCGGCCGGTTGCGCCGCGCCCTCCCGGCACCCCTGGCGGCCGTCCGCCGCCGCTGGTTCGAACTGAACCGCCGCCTTGCCGCAGGCTCCCCCGTGCGCCACCTCGGCAACAAGCGCCTGCGGCTTGCCCATCTGCACCACGCACTTGCCACCGCGCTTGCCGCCCGGCTGCACGCCGACCGCATCCGCCTGCAGGCCGCCCGCGAGCGCATGAGCCGCCACCATCCGCGCGCGGCCGTCGACAAGCTGGCATTGCGCATGGCGCCCTTGCGGACGCGGCTTGTGCACGCCATCTCGGATGGTCTCGCCCGCCGGCAGACACGCCTGCAGCATGCCCGCCAGGCGCTCACCCTCATCGGACCCGAACACGTCCTTGCGCGCGGTTACGCGATTGTCCTGCGGGGAACGCAGATCATCCGCCGCGCAACAGACGCGGAAGTGGGAGATGAGCTCGCCTTGCGGCTTGCCGAAGGCATCCTGACCGTACGGGTAATCAGCCGAAGTGATTCTTGAGAAAGCGGCGGTGGCGGCGGCGCTTGGCTTCCTGGCGCGCAGTCGGCGTCACCGCGGCACGCTGCGCAAACGGGTTTTCACCCTCGCGAAACTCGATTTCCACGGGTGTGCCCTCGAGATGGAACCGCTCGCGGATACGCTGGGCCAGATACCGCCGCCACGCCTCCGGCGTCTCGCTGACGAGATTGCCGTGCACGATCACCCGCGGGGGGTACTTGCCGCCCTGATGGGCAAACTTCGGCTTGATGCGCCGCCCGCGGACCATGGGCGGCGGCGTGGCGGCGATCGCCTCTTTCAGCAGCGCATTCAGTTTGGGTGTCGGCAGCACCCGGCCCCCTGACTGATAGGCGCGATCCGCCGCACCAAACAGCGGGCCTATGTGGGAACCGGCCAGGGCGGACACGAAATGCGGTGGCGCAAACGGCAGAAACGGCAGCTTGCGCTGCAGTTCGCGCTTGATCCACTCACGCCGCGCCGCCTCCAGGCCATCCCATTTGTTGACCACCAGCACGATCGAGCGGCCGCGCGCCAGAATGAGGCCCGCGAGGCTCACGTCCTGTTCGCTCACCTCTTCGCGGGCATCGAGCACGAGCATGACGACATGCGCCTCGTCGATCGCCTGCAGGGTCTTTGCGACACTGTAGCGCTCGAGCGGATCGGCCACATGGCTGCGGCGGCGCATCCCCGCCGTGTCGATCAGCACATACTGCCTGCCGGCGCGCTCGAAGGGGATATGCACGCTGTCGCGCGTCGTGCCGGGCGCATCGAACACCACCACCCGCTCCTCGCCGAGCAAGGCGTTGGTGAGCGTACTCTTGCCCACGTTCGGGCGGCCGGCGAGCGTGATGCGGATGCCGGCGTCGAGCGGCGTCGTCTCGCTTTCCACCGGAAACGGCGCGAGCGCGGCCGCCATCAGGGGTTCGATCCCCTGGTGATGGGTCGCCGACACCGCAAGCGGCCTGCCCATGCCGAGCGCATGGAATTCCGCGACCGCGATATCGGTGTCGAGACCTTCCGTCTTGTTGACTGCGAGCACCAGTGGCCGGTTCAACGTGCGCAACTGGCCTGCGATCACGAAATCGAGCGGTGTGGGCCCGCTGCGCCCGTCGGTCACGAACACCACCACGTCGGCCTCCGCCATCGCCAGGCGCGTCTGCGCCATGATGAGGGTCGCCATCGGATCGGCGTCGTCGACGAGCCCGCCCGTGTCGACGACCAGATAGGGCCGCCCGCCCACGCGGCCGTCTCCGTACTGCCGGTCGCGCGTCAATCCCGGCAGATCGGCGACCAGCGCCTGCCGGCTGCGTGTGAGCGCATTAAAGAGCGCCGACTTGCCGACATTGGGGCGTCCGACAAGGACAACGACCGGCTTCATGTGATTGTTCCTGCTTGATAAAAATGCGCAGTCACCGGCCGCAGATCCCCCGCGGCCGGTGGCGCGCCGTCCTCTAGGGGCCTACCGGCCGAAACCGCAGTGCCGCAAGCGTCCCGCTGGTCGACAGTACGATCACATACGGCAGATGACCCGGCACGCGCGCCACCAAGGGCGCCGCACGCACCGCGTGATCGCTGACCCGGTAGCGTGCGTAGAGCGCGCCCGTGCGCCGGGAAAGCCACTGGACATAGCCTGCATAATCCCCGGCCACCACCGCCGGGCCGGCGAGCGCCGGCGCACCGAGCCGCCGGTGCAGCAGTACCTTCTGATCCCACAGCGTGCCGCCGCTCGCATTCGCGAGCGCCACCACGCGGCTGTCGGCGCCGACCACATAGAGCGTGCCCGCGCCCAACGCCATGCTGCGATCGCTCGACAGCGGATGGCTCCAGAGGATGTGCCCGGAGCGCGCGCTCATCGACACCACGTTCCCATGATAGCTGTCGGCATAGATGACACCGCCCGCGATAAGCGGCGTGCCGACATCGACCAGCCGTGCGATCTCGTCACCGCCGCGCGCCTGCGCGACGAGCGCAGTCCACAGCCTGCGGCCATCCTGCGACCGCAGTGCCACCACCTCGCCGTTGGCATATCCCGCGTACACGATGCCGCCCCGGGCGACCGGACGGGCGCTGACATAGAGCTGCAGCGACGGCTGCACATGGGAGGCCTGCCACAACAAATGGCCATCCTGCACGCCGTAGGCGCTCACGCGGCCTTCGAGCGTCGCGACGTAGACGGCATGCTGGCCGATCGAAGGGGGCGCCCATACCTGGCTTGGCGCCTGCGCCTTCCACACCACCGTGCCATGGGCGCTGGCGAGCGCAATGACGTGACCCCGGCGCGTGCCGACCACGACCAGGCCGTGGCCCGCCGCTACACCCCCCGTGATCCGGTAGGGAAGGTGGCGGCTCCAGAGTTTGTGCCCGGAAACCGCGTTGTAGGCGGCGACCCGCCCGCCTTCGCTGGCCACATACACGGTGCCATCGGCGAGCGCGGGCTGCAGGTCGAGATCATAGCCGCCCGTGCCATTGCCGGTATCGTGCGACCAGACCGCATGCACCGCGAGCCTTTGCTTGAAGTGCGTGAGTTTCGCCGGGGGCGCGAGATTGCTGTGGCCGCCGCCGAACCAGCCCCCGATGCCGCAACCCGACAACAGCAAGGTCAGCGCAAGAAGCGCCAGCACCCTCATGACGTCACCGCCAGTTGCGCGCGCTCGAGTTCGAGCAGTTCATACTGGGGGGATTTTTTGGATGTCAGCGCGAGCGCCTGCGTATAGGCCTTCGCCGCCTGGTGGGGATGGTGCTCGGCCGCGAGGATCTGGCCGCGCAAGGCGAGAACCTCCCCCTTGAATCCCGGCTGATCGCCAATCCGCGTCCACTTGTAGGCCTGCCGCGGGTGCTTTTCAGCGATCAGGAGGGCCGCCAGGCGCAACCGCGCAACCGTCTTCACCACGCGCGGGCGCCCGTGATGGATGGCAAAGCGCAGTGCCGCCTCCGCCGCCGGGATCTTGTTCTGGTCGTTTTCGACGCGGGCGAGCAGCAAGGCCCCGATCCCCGCATAAGGCGTCGACGCAAAGTTCCGCTCGAGCTTGCGGCCCGCGACCGTGGCCAGGTTGTAGCGGTGCTGCATGGTCGCGCCCAGCATCTCGTTGTAGAGACCCGCCGCATAGCTCGTTTGCCGCGCCTCGTAGCGCCAGTAGAAATACCCGCCGCCCGCCGCCACGATGAGCGCAAGCACCGCATAGAGCACGCGATGTCCGTGCTTGCCCGCAAACTCCTTGATGCGCTCGATCTCAGTCCCGCCGCTATCCATTCATCCCCCGATTTTCAAGCCGCGCCGCAATGGCGGCGGCCGCCTCGTTCCAGCCGGCCCGCTCCTGCGATCCCCCCGCGCCCGGAAGTTCGATATCCTCCGCATGCGCATAGACCGCAAGTCGCGCGCCACTGCCCTGCGCCCGCTTGATCTGGCTCTTCAAACCGGCACTGCCGAGGTAGACCTCGACCTTGTAGTCCCGTTCCCGGAGCCGCTCCGCCAGTGCAAGTGCGCGCCGCCGCGCGGGCGGCTCCGTGATGACGAACACATCGAGCGGCGCCTCCCGCGGCCATTGCGTGACCAGCGTCACCAGCCGCTCCAGGCCGAGCGCAAAGCCCACAGCCGGGGTCGCCGCCCCCCCGAGCTCCTCGACCAGGCCATCGTAGCGGCCGCCCGCGCAGACCGTCGCCTGCGCGCCCAGCGCATCCGACACCCACTCGAATACGGTGTGCGTATAGTAATCGAGGCCCCGCACAAGCCGCGGCGTCACCGTATAACGGACGCCGGCGTCGTCCAGCCGGTCGGTGAGTCCGCCAAAATGCGCCGCCGCCTCGTCGCTCCAATAATCCGCAAGCTTGGGTGCGGCGCCCAGCAGCCCCTCGAGCGCCGGATTTTTACTGTCCAGGACGCGCAGCGGATTGCGCGCAAGCCGCCTGCGCGCATCTTCATCGAGGTCGGCGGCATGCGCCTCGAGATAGGCGACCAGCGCCTCCCGGTAGGCGCTGCGGCATGCCGCGGTACCAAGCGAATTGATGAGCAGGTGCGCCTTGACACCGAGCCTGCGCCACAACCGCTCCCCGAGCAGGATCATCTCCGCCTCGATGTCGGGACCCGCCATGCCATAGGCCTCGACGCCCAGCTGGTGGAACTGCCGGTAGCGGCCCTTCTGGGGCCGTTCGTGCCGGAACATCGGTCCCTGGTACCAGAAGCGCTGCGTCTGGTTGTGAAAGACGCCCGCCTCGATGCCGGCCCGCACGCACCCGGCCGTACCCTCGGGACGCAGACTGAGACTGTCGCCGTTGCGGTCGACGAAGGTATACATCTCCTTCTCGACAATGTCCGTGACCTCGCCCACCGCGCGCGCATAGAGCTCCGTGTGCTCAAGGAGCGGCAGGCGCACCTCCTGATACCCATAGGCCGCAAAGAGGCCGCGCGCGCACGACTCGACCGCGGTCCATGCGTGCGCCTCGGCGGGCAGCAATGCCCGGACGCCGCGAACCCCCGGAACTTGACGGCTCAAGGGATCCTCAAGACAGGGCTTTGATGGGGATCACGGGCGCGCCGCCCCCCGTGGCGCGCGCCTTCAGCTGTTCGCGGACCATGCGTTCCAGGACATCCACGAGCTCCTCGTTGCCGACCTTGCTCACCGGCTCCCCGCCGATATAGAGGAGATTGCTCGGTGTGCCGCCCGCAAGTCCCACCTGCACTTCCTTGGCCTCGCCCGGACCATTGACGACGCAGCCGATGACCGCGACATCGATCGACTCCTGCACGTCCTCGAGACGTGACTCGAGCGCGCTTACGGTACCGATCACATCGAAATTCTGCCGTGAACAGGAGGGACAGGCGATGAGGTTCACGCCGCGTTTGCGCAGCTTCAGGCTCTTCAGGATCTCGAAGCCCACCTTCACCTCTTCCACCGGATCGGCCGCGAGCGACACGCGCAGGGTGTCCCCGATGCCATCGGCAAGCAGCATGCCAAGGCCGATCGCCGATTTCACGGTGCCGCCCCGCAGGCCGCCCGCCTCGGTGATCCCGAGATGCAGCGGCTGCTCGGTCAGCGCCGCGAGCTTGCGGTACGCTTCCACCGCCATCGCCACACCGGAGGCCTTCACGCTGATCTTGTAGTCATGGAAGTTCAGCCGCTCGAGGATCTCGATGTGCCGCAATGCCGATTCGACCAGGGCGTCTGCGGTCGGCTCGCCGTATTTCTTCTGCAGATCCTTTTCAAGCGAGCCTGCGTTGACGCCGATCCGTATGCTGATGCCCTTGTCACGCGCCGTTTCCACCACTTGGCGCACGCGGTCCTCGCGCCCGATGTTGCCGGGATTGATGCGCAGGCAGTCGGCGCCGACTTCGGCCACCTGGAGGGCGATCTTGTAATCGAAATGGATGTCGGTCACGAGCGGGACTTCGACCTGCTTGCGGATCTCCGCGAACGCCGCGGCCGCCTCCATCGAGGGCACCGAAACGCGCACGATGTCGGCACCGGCCGCCATCAGCCTGCGGATCTGCGCCACCGTCGCCTGGACGTCGGTGGTCTCCGTATTCGTCATGCTTTGCACGCTGATGGGCGCATCGCCGCCGACCGTCACGCGGCCAACCCGGATGGGCCGGCTCTTGCGTCGCACTATCTGGGCCGTCTCATGCATTCTCGTTATCCTGGCTGTGAACCAACCTGTAGGTGCAGCACCTGGCCCGGCTGGGCGTCCTTGGGCAGCGCAACGGCATGGCCGTCGAGCACGACATGGATACCGACCGGATTGCCGAACGATACGCGAAAAGGCGGCGTGCCGGCCATCTGCACCGTCTGCCCCTTCTGCAACAATTCGTAGGCGAGCTGCTGGTTATGCGCATCCCACACCGCGAGCCAGCAGTCGGATTGAGTGGCCGATACCGTCAGGGTCTCCTGCGGACCGGTGGCCACGGCAGCCCGAGCGGCCTTCGGGCCCGTCTTCAAGCTTACCAATCCTGCCGGATTCGGTACAGCGGCTGGCGCCGCCTTCTTCGGCGCAGGCCGCGCCTGCGCCTGCGCCCGCCCGCTGGGCCTTTGGCCGAGCGGGAAGCGGCTCAGCTCGCCCACGGTCTTGCCGGGCACCGCAAGCGATTGCAGCCGCGGCGGCAGGCCCCCGCGCGCCGAAAGCGGCTTTACCTTTCCTGCGGCCTGCGAACCCGTGCCGCTCTTGTGTGCGCCATGCCACCACAGACCCAGAAACACGACTACCACCGCCGCCAGGACATAGAGCGCAGGGCCCATGGCGCCGCCTCTGCGCACCGGCGGCTCTACCGTCTCCTCCACCATGACCGTCATGGCCGGCAGCGCCGACGGCGCGAGCGTACCAAGCTCCCCGCTCTCGATCCCGACGATCTGCGCATAGCTGCGGACATAACCGCGCACGTAAGGGGCCGGCGGCAGCTCCGCCATGCGCCCCGCCTCGAGCGCCCGTATCTGCCCGGCCGACAGGCGCATTTTGAGCGCGACCTGCTCGACGCTAAGCCCTGCTGCCTCGCGCGCTTCGCGCAGCCGGGCGCCAATCACCGCAAGACTGACTTCCCTACTCTCAGTGGCCAAGGAGTTTTCCCTCGCGTTGCAGTCGTTCCACCCACTGCGCCTGCGGTGTTTTCGCGAAATTCGCAAAGAGCCGCGTGGCGCAATAATGGATCAGCTTCGTGTCGTGTGTGGCCACACCGATCCGCACACCGAGCGCCAGCGCCTGCGGGCTGCGCGTCACCTTCAGATAGCGGCGGATGTCGGTGCGCGCCGCGTTGTCGTGATGCTGCCGGTAGTGCGCCTCGGCCAGATAGTAGAGGGGTCCCGGCATCATCGGCGCAAGCGCCTGCGCGCGATGGAAGTAGTGCACGGCGCGCGCCAGATCCGGCACCTTCATGAGACAGATGCCCATGTTCTCGTCGGCAAGCTGCGGTGTCGGATACAGAGGCGAATCCAGCGCCACCTGGAAATGCCGCAACCCCTCCTTGATCTTCCCGGTCGCGCACAGAAAGGCGCCGTAATTGTTCTGCAGGGCGCCGTCGTGCGGATGATGGGCGATGCCGGCCCGGAAATAGTGATCCGCCTTGGCCGGCTCGCCCAGGCGCTCCTCGACGAGCCCCATCGCGTTGTTGGCGCCCGCGTCATGCGGATCGGTCGCCAGCGCAAGCTCCAGCTGGTGGCGGGCGAGCCCCAGCTGCCCCTGTTTCAGATAGCCCACGCCGAGCGCGGTACGCAGCTCGACCAGGCGGATTTGCTGCGCCGTCGGCGCCGGCGCGCCGGCACAGCCGGCAAGCAGGCCCGCCATCAGCGCAAGACCGCAGACGGGCTTAAACCGCATGGAGGCGCACGACCCGCCGGGGCCGCTCCAAAACCACACCCGCCAGCTGGCCGCAGGCCGCCCCGATGCCATCGCCCCGCGTCCTGCGCGTCACCGTCGTCAAGCCCGCCTCCAGGAGGATGGCCCGGAAGCGGTCGATGACCTCTGGCGCCGAGCGCGTAAATGACGTACCGGGAAACGGATTGAACGGTATCAGATTGACCTTCGCCGGCACCGTCCGCAAAAGCCGCGCGAGCGCCTGCGCGTGCCCCGGCCCGTCGTTTACACCCGCGAGCATCGCATATTCGAAGGTGACGCGCCGGCGGGAATCGCCACGCACATAGGCCCGGCACGCCTCCATGAGCGGGGCGATCGGGTACTTGCGGTTGACCGGCATCAGCGTATCGCGCAGCGCGTCGTCGGGCGCATGCAGGGACACGGCGAGACTCACCGGCGCGCCTTCCTGCAACCGCGCCATCGCCGGCACGACGCCGGCCGTGCTGACCGTCACCCGCCGCCGCGAAAGCCCGTAGGCGAGATCATCGAGGAGAACGTCCGCCGCCATGATCACTTCCTTTACGTTCAGCAACGGCTCTCCCATGCCCATGAAGACGATATTCGACAGCACCCGTTCCCCGCGCCCCAGGATCCGCCGCAGGTAATGCTCCGCAAACCACACCTGGCCCACGATCTCGGCCGCCGTGAGATTGCGGCTGAAGCCCTGCCTGGCGGTGGCGCAGAAGGCGCAGTCGAGCGCACAGCCGACCTGCGAGGAGATGCACAGGGTGTTGCGGTCGGTTTCCGGGATGAACACGGTCTCGATGGCGTTCCCGTCGGCAAGCCCGAGCAGCCACTTGCGCGTCCCGTCGGCCGACACGTGCTCGGAAAGGAGCGCGGGCGCACCGATGACGGCGACCGTTGCGAGGTGCGCGGCCAGCGCCTTGCCGATGTTGGTCATCGCCGCAAAGTCCGCTACCCCCCGCTGATGGATCCACGGCAGGATCTGCTGGGCGCGAAAGGGCCGCTCGCCGAGGGCGCCCATGAACGCCGCGAGCCCCGTGCGATCGAGACCCATGAGATTGACCTTATCCGCGTCCTGCAGAAATCCTCCTCAGCGCGTGCGTGCCCAGACGTCGGTGGCGGCAAAGAAATACTGGATTTCAGTGCGCGCATTCTCCGCCGAATCCGAACCATGCACCGCATTTTCGTCGATGCTGGTGGCAAAATCCGCCCGGATGGTGCCTGCTGCCGCCTCTTTCGGATTGGTGGCGCCCATCACCTCGCGGTTCTTCGCCACGGCGTTTTCCCCTTCGAGCACCTGCACCATCACCGGCCCCGAGCACATGAACTGGACGAGGTCGTTGAAAAACGGCCGTGCCTTGTGGACGGCATAGAAACCCTCCGCCTGCGCGCGCGTCAGATGCAGCATCCGCGCCGCGACGATCCGCAGCCCGGCCTTCTCGAAGCGCTGGTAGATGGCGCCGATGGCGTTTTTCGCCACGGCGTCTGGCTTGATGATCGACAACGTCCGCTCGCTGGCCATGCCCTTCCCTTTAGATGATAGATTCTAGAAAAGCCGGCATTCTAACGTCTAGTCGATGGGACGGCAATTTCCAGCCCGCCTGCGCCCGCGCCGCGCCCCTGGGTGCCCCTTAAACCTCGGCCTCGCTGATCCAGGCCATCTGGATCGCTTCCAGAATCTTCTCGCTCGAGCGGTCCGGACGGTCGTCGAACCCCTCGATACCGAGCACCCACCGGTGCAGGTCGGTAAACCGCACACGCTGCGGGTCGACGTCCGGATGCCCACTGCACAGCGCAATGGCGATCTCCTCCGTATCGGTCCACTTCAATCCCATCGGTCCCTCTCCTTCATGCGCCCGGGCGCGCGGGTGCCAGACCCTAGCGGTGCTCGGACACCATGTTGATGGTGTATTTCGGGATCTCGACGACGAGATCTCCCTGCCGCACCCGCGCCTGGCAGCTCAGCCGCGATGCGGGTTCGAGCCCCCAGGCCTTGTCGAGCAGGTCTTCCTCCTTCTCCGCGGCCGGATCCAAAGACCCGAAACCCTCCCGCACGATCACATGGCAGGTGGTGCAGGCACAGGATTTTTCACAGGCGTGCTCGATCGGGATGCCGGCCTCGAGCAAGGCGTCGCAGATGCTGACCCCGCTTTCGACCTCGATGTCGGCGCCACCCGGGCAGATCGTCTCATGCGGCAACACACGCAGGCGCGGCATCACGAAAACTCCCCGACCGAGTGCCCGGTCATCGCCCTGCGCAGGCCTTCATCCATGCGCCGCGCCGCAAAACCTGCGCTGGCGCGGTCCAGGGCCGCGATGCCGGCGCGGACCGCACCCACCTCGTGGCCGTCGCGCGCGCGGCGCAAGGCGGCGATCTGCGCGCCGATGGCGTCGCGCTCGGACCCCTCGAGCAGGTGCGCATCGGCTGCCATCGCCGCCTCCACCGCCTCGATCATGCGGTCGGCCTCGACCACCTGTTCGCGCCATGCGCGCTCGGCCGCATCATGGGCTGCATGCGCCACCGATTCGCTCAGCATCCGCTCGATGTCGGCATCCGTAAGCCCATAGGAGGGCTTGACGCTG
>JAJYDN010000042.1 GCA_021777535.1 Pseudomonadota bacterium | reverse complement strand
GTTATTCTTGTTCATAAGTGGCGTATCTCCTCAGGTTGTTTGTTTGTCTCGCAACTCACAAATCAACCAGATACGCCGCTTCCTTTCAACCGCTCAAACACCAGATTCGGTTATAACTCGTCTGGGAGGTATCACCCCCATACAGAAGCTGACCCTTGTGGTCTGACGCCAGTTCTCGCGGCAACTGAAAATCGAGAGATCCCCACCCATCGGTTACTATGATGCATACGTGAATTAACTGTTCGTTAACATACAAACGGCACTTAGATGGAAAAGCATGCTATGGATAAGAATGAGTCGGTTTACAGAGCGTCAGTTCTTTTGGTCCGACATTTTAGAGATTGCCTTGAGCGTGGTCGGAGAGGTCAGCACTCACGGGTCTTTAGCCATATCTTGCGCCCAGAGATCGAGTTCGTCGGATGTGGCCGGTCGCAGGCAGTGATTGATGGGGAACCACAGCACCCAGAACATGTAGTGCCCTGCGCGGTCATGATTGAAGAATCGTTCCGACTCTTGGAGAGCGGCTCTTACGGCGAGCATGAGATTGCAGGCTTGCTAAGCAAACACTGGAAAGTTGCGCTAATATCAAAAAGGGAGGCGGCTCAACTTGATGCAAAGGATGGGGACGACCTAAAAAGCCAAATGCCACGAGGCTGGACTTTTGAGGAGGGTGACACTTTCGCGCGGCTTACTAAGGCGGGGATAAGGCTGGAACCTTTGGCATAGGCATGGTTTTGTACGGAGAAGGCAATGCCTGCAATGCCGAGCGAGGCGGGCCGCATGGGTTTCTTTGCGGCAGGACACTCTCCCTTACGGCGCTGATTCGGGAGACCGTCACCAACATGAAGCTGCTGCCCGGATTGCCAAATGTCCAGTGCCCGCCCCCCAGAGGAAAGGCCTGCCCTCACGCAGGCCTTTTTTGATCGCCAGTTGTCAGGACAGCATCTAATGAGACGAGGCGTGGGCGACGCGCGCTGTGTACGCTTCCAAGCTTTCTCCGACCTTGGGCAGCACTCCCAGGCGTTTCCCCAGGGCAATGAGCTGCCCCTCGCTGGCGGGTGCCGATACGCACGCTCTTTTCCCCTGCCTCGGCACAGCGGCATGTGGGGCGCGCTCGCGCAGGATCCACTCCCTCCATTTGCGTTCGAGGTCCACCTTGGTCCCGCGCCAGTGCTCAACAAAAAGCTTGGCAATCTGGTCGCAGTTCGTGGCCAAATCCGGCCTCGCCATGATCGCCCAGTCGCGCCAGCTTGGCGGCAGTTCCCAGTCGTCACTTAACAAAACATTAACGGGGGAGAGAGGCGCCTCTCTCACAGATGTAGTCTGTGCTGTAGTCTGTGCTGTAGTCTGTGCCGTAGTCCCTGTAATATGTATGGCGCATCGCGCCCGACCAGTATGGCGCTTCGCTCCTTTCTTGTGTGGCGGACTCCGCCGCACCAGTATGGCGGATTCCGCCATACTTGTATGCGCGATGGCGCCAAGCAAGTCTGCTGCTAGGAGGTCTTGGTCTATCTGGAAGTGCATCTTGGCTGGGATGCCCCGGAGGGCTTCATTCCAGAAGCGAGTCTTCCTCAGTTTGGCACGCGCCGTTTCTTGTTCCCTCCTCCCCATGCCTGTTTCCCTTTCCCACTCTTCCTGGGTTTTCCAAAACCATCCCTCTCGATCAGAGGTACGCTTACTCCAGTATAACGCCTGAGAGAGCATGAGCGCTGGCAAGACCCCGCCGGCCGCCGACACGAAAATTCGGTGGAAGGCGATTGGGCGATCCAGCAGATCTGATAATTTGCTCATATAGAATGTGCCCCCATCTCCAACACCGCCTGCTGCTCCACCACGGCCCGCGCTGTCCGCGCGCCGTAATGACGCCGTTCCCGCGGGAACGGCGGGGTTTTGGGGAATTCCGGCATGTCCAGTTCCATTTGTGTGGAATGGACTGCAGCCAGGATGGCCTTTGTGTCGTTCAGGAGCTGCCCCACCCTTTCTTTTGTGATCCCAATTCGCGCAGCAATTTGCTGTACATCTGCCCCACATCCAGCCCAATAAATAACCGATGTCATCGTGTCATGAGGGGTCACATCTGGCAGGGTCGGCCCCTCGTACTTGAATTCTTCTTGGTCACCTGGAGCAGCATCATCCCCAACATACTCCCCAACATACTCCCCGTCCTCATTTAGGTTGAAGATACTGACAAACGCGGCACCATTCTGGTGGTCCCAGTTCATTTCCACGCCTGTGGGTTCGTCGTCCCCGTCAGAATTCTCATCAATGGGGCGCGTGCCAAGGCGCTGACGGCGGTGGGCATGCAGGGTAGAGGCCGCCAGTCGGGTGGCCTTTTCTATGTTTTGTGGATGGGTGAGGGCGGCCTCAAGGCAGATACCCTCGCATTCCTCGATCTCAATTTTGTGATATTGCGCTAAGCGGACAACGGCTTGATAAATAGTTATGAATCCTGGCGCGTGAAGCTCGAATATTTCGAAGTCCATAAAAACGCTCCTGAAAATGTAGGAGCGCCGGCCGGGGTGGCGCGTAAAAAACGGGGGTTAATTTTGCTGCCAATCCCAATCAAAACCCATGAAGAAAAACGGAGAGGCGCGCCGGCCGCAGGGCGCGCGCAAAAGCACGGCCTGCTAGATTATCCAAGAGGATTTTTTGAATTCAGGGCGGAGTATGCCCCTGAAACATTTTTTAGCCTGTGACTTCTTGGCTAAATTTGTGCGGGAAAATACAGACCCAACAAGTTTATGCTGTTCTTGTAAGGCGCTCAGCTGGCGCCTAGGAAGCGTGTTTCTAGGCGGTATAGTAGCACCTCACAAGATAACGTCAAGCGCTTCAACGGGCAGCACGCCGGGAATATTTCTAGCGTCTTTTCGGTATGACCCGAAATAAAACCACAACCGTCCTATAGGTCTTGCTCGTATGTAATCATAGTGAGATTTTCAGTCATTTGCGTTGCTGTGCCGCGTCGGGCCGTAAGTTTTTGCCTCCGGAACGCCTGTCCAATGGAGGTCAAGTACTGTGGATTTTCCGCATTGTCCATCAGTCTCTGCAATTCCGCGCCGGCCTTCGTGAAAATGAGGGCTGGCACCTGAACGCGCTCAAGTGGTGATGTCATCTGGATGTGGACACCATTATTTTCAAGAGCGAACAAAATCCTGGTGGGAGGGGTTGAATTTTGTGGGAGCGCGGCACCCGCGATCGAACTCAATGGTACGGCTGCTTTGAATACTTTCACCAAAGTGTCGCTCGGCAACAGGAGCCCGGCATCCCGCAAGGCCAGGATCGAATCAAAGGGTAGACCGAAGGGTTCCAGAGCCACGTTGAGGTCATTCGACGGCAGAGCAATCCAGCCGTCCTTCATCGCAAGGGCGCAGGCACGCTTGAATGTTTCAGCTTCCGAACGAGAGAGCTGCCGCAGGGTGTCGAGCGTCCGGATGCTGTAGCGACCCGGTGTCGCCACTTCGCCCGCCAAGACCTTCGCCCATAGTAATTGCATATCGGCATCGCAGACATTCTCGGCTTCCAGGAAGAATTTCCGACGCCAATCAGCATCGACTGCCCGTTCCAAAACTTGCGGTGGCAATTGGTCAGCTGCCAAATCCGCAATGGTTTCTAGATTAAGGAAACCCTCGATTTCTCGTGCCAGGACCCTCCGCCGCGCGAGCTCCGCTAAGGCGGGGCGTCCCGCGAGCACCTTGTCAACGTGTTGTAGTGCGGCGTCAAATTGCATCTCGCGCACTTTGAGGTCATTTTCTGCTTTCTTTATGGCGGCTATTTGTTGGCCGTCGGCACGCGCTTTCGCGTCCTCCCGGATCTGGCGTGGACGATAGACCGTTCCGATGCCTTCAGAAACCACTTCAATGAGTTTCAGCACTGGCTTACCCAAGCCCGTGAGATCGCTTAGCTCGAATGCCATCGTCGCTACGTCCTTAGGTTGCGCTGTCGCGGGAACAGCTCACAGTGTAATCTCAAAGGACGCGGCTACCCCAGCTTTCCCACCAAATCTTGGGCTCTCAAATGAGTATAGCGCTTCAGCATTTGCAGGGTTTTGTGCCCGGTAATGCTTGCGACCTCCATAGAATTGAGGCCCTTCTCGAAGAGCCGTGACGCGGCCTCATGACGCAGGTCATGAAAGGTCAGGGCCTCAATGCCGGCCGCCTTGCAGACGCGCCCAAAGGCTTGTGAGATGGAATCCGGCCGCATGCTCCATACACGCCCATCGATCTGGCGCGGCAGGGAGTCGAGGACGGCCAATGCCTTCGTGGACAACGGCACGAACTCCGGGGTTGGCTTCCCTGGGGCTTTCGGGATCTCTAACATGCGCGCCTGGCGGTCCACATGCTCCCATCTCATGGCGGCGATCTTTCCGCGCCGCATGGCGGTCTCAATCGCCCAGGTAATGATCGGGCCGATTTCGCCGCCATAGGCCTTCGCGGCTTCCACTAGCCGCGCTTCCTCATCGCCGACAAGGCGGCGGTCACGGGCCTGTCCAGGAGACGGTAACTGAATCGCATCCACAGGGCTCGCCAATGACTCCATTCCCCATTCCTTCCTCGCCACTTGAAAGACGTGTGCCAACAACGCCAATTTGCGACGCACCGTGCCAGTAGCGGAACCCCGAGCCAATTCAGCGTCCCGCCATGCTGCAATGTCTTTCCCTCGAATAGAGGCCAGCGAACGCTTCGCCAAGACACCCGATCGCCACGCCGCAAGCTTATACCGCTCGTCGCCACAGCTTTTCTTCTTGGGGGTGACCTCGCGCTCGTAACGGTCCAGCGCCTCGGCTAAGGTCGTCGATTCTGCCTCGGCACGAGAGACAAACACGCCCCGCGCGATCTCGGATTCGATGACGGATGCCCAGGCCTCAGCCTCGGCTTTCGTGTCGAAAGTGTGGACCTGCGCAGGATAACCCCGGCGCCGGACATGCGCCTGCCAGACCCGCTTACCCCCTGGCCCCTTACGCGGAATGAACGACGCCATGTGATCCTCCTGGTTGGCTGCGCACCAAGAGAGACCCTACCATGGGCCGGATTGGATTACAGCGAGATTACAGCAAACTCGGAATGTAGCAGGGGTGGCGCATCGCTTAAGTGGTTGATTTATATGGTGGCTATGGGTGGACTCGAACCACCGACCTCAGCATTATGAGTGCCGCGCTCTAACCAGCTGAGCTACATAGCCTGAAAGGAAGTTGCGGATTTTGCGGACGCCCCGGAGCGCTGTCAAGACCGCGCCGGGATTATACCGGTCACCGGCTCACATTGAAACGGAAATGCACCACATCGCCATCCTGCATGACATAGTCGCGCCCTTCCAGACGTAGACGGCCCGCCTCGCGTGCCCCCTGTTCGCCCTTGTAGCGGATATAGTCCGCATAGCTCGCCACTTCCGCGCGGATGAATCCCTGCTCGAAATCGCTGTGGATGACGCCCGCCGCCTGGGGGGCAAGACTCCCCCGGCGCATGGTCCAGGCCCGCACCTCCTTGGGGCCTGCAGTAAAGAAGGTCTCAAGTCCCAAGAGCGCAAAAGCGGCGCGCACCAACCGGGCGAGACCTGCCTCGGCAAGACCCATCGCCGCCAGAAAGGCCGGCTTGTCCTCGTCTGGCAACGCGACCAGTTCCGCCTCGAACGCCGCGCAAATCGCCAGCGCCTGGGCGCCTTCCTGCGCCGCACGCTGCTGCACGCGCTCCCACAAGGGGTTGTTCTCGAAACCGTCCTCCTTGACGTTCGCCACGTAAAGGACGGGTTTTGCCGTAAGCAGCGAAAAACCTTTGAGGACCGCCCGCTCGTCCTCGTTGAAGGCAAGCGTGCGCACAAGACCGCCCGCATTCAGGTGGATGCGCACCCTCTCGAGCAGATCCCGGCGCTTGACGTCATCCTTGTTACCGGACTTTGCGGCCTTGCCTTCCCGCGCGAGCGCCCGCTCTACACTCTCGAGATCGGCAAGGCCAAGCTCCGTATTGATGACGTCGATGTCGGCGAGTGGATCCACGCGGCCCGCCACATGGATGATGTTTTCGTCCTCGAAGCAGCGCACCACCTCGATGATGGCGTCCGTCTCGCGGATATGCGACAGAAACTTGTTGCCGAGGCCCTCGCCCTGGGCGGCGCCCGCAACGAGGCCCGCGATATCCACAAACTCCATGACCGCCGGCACGATGCGTTCAGGGCTCGCAATGGCCGCCAGGGCCGCGAGACGCGGATCCGGGATGGCCACCACGCCGACATTGGGTTCGATGGTGCAGAAGGGGTAGTTTTCCGCCGCGATCCCCGCGGCCGTCAGCGCATTGAAGAGTGTCGATTTTCCGACGTTCGGCAGACCGACGATGCCGCACTTAAGTCCCACCCGCCACCTCACTCGTTGTATGCAGGAAATTCATGGCGCGCTCGTAGTGGCCCTGCACGAGCAGCGGCAACGCATCGAGTGCGCGCTGCAGGCACCCGTCGATGAGACCGCGTTCCTGCCTGGACGGCGACCCCAGCACATAGGGCACCAGGTCGCGCCCCGGGGGCGGACGCCCGACACCGACCCGCAACCGCCAGAAATCCGGCCCCATATGCCGGATGATATCGGTAAGGCCATTATGGCCGCCGGCGCCGCCGCCCTTTTTCAGGCGCACGGTCCCGGGCGGCAGGTCCAATTCGTCATGCGCCACGAGAATGCCGGTGGCGGCCAGCCGGTAATACCGGCACAAAGCCGCCACCGCATCCCCACTGACGTTCATGAAGGTAAGCGGCTTGGCAAGCCAGACATCCCGTCCGTCAATATGGGCACGGCCCACCAAAGCCTTCAGCTTCGGCTCGAAGCGCAGATCACCGCCCCAACGCGCGGCCACCTCGTCGATCAACCAAAAGCCGGCGTTATGCCGCGTGTCGGCGTGTTCCGGACCTGGATTACCCAGCCCGATGATGGCCGCGAGCGGAAGCTGCAATTACTTGCCTTCCTTCTTCTCCGGCTCGGCTGCCGCCGCCACCGTCTCGGTGGGCGCCTCGACGACTTCGGCTTCACCGCGGATCAACGTGATGGTCGCCACCGCGAGATCGTTGCCATGCACGAGATCCGTCAACACCACGCCTTCGGGCAGCTGCAGATTGCTGAGATGGACGGAGTCGTTCAGCTTCAGTCCGGACACGTCAACAGTCAGGAACTCCGGCAGCTGGCTTGGGAGACACGAAACATCGACTTCCGTCATAAGATGCGAAAGCAGGCCGCCTTGCAGCTTCACGCCCGGCGCCACATCGTGGCCCACGAAGTGCAGCGGCACGGCGATATGCAACCGCTCCGTGGCGCTGATGCGCTGCAGATCGATATGGGCCACGCGCGGCTTGAAGGGGTGCATCTGCAGATCGCGGACAATCGCCTGACCGGCGCCTTTCCCGTCCACCGTGATGCTCAGAATGGATGTGAAGAAGGCCTCGTGCTGGGTGTGATGCCAGAGCGCATCATGATCCAGCGCCAGCATCAGGGGCGCTTCATCGGCGCCGTAGAGGATCGCAGGCACCTTGCCAGCACGGCGCAGGCGGCGGCTCGCACCCGTACCTGTTGCGCTACGCGCTTCGGCGTTCAGTTCATACTTTGCACTCATTATTGATTCCTCAAGAGACGACACCCCGCGACCAGGGTGCCAGCAGACCCGAAGGTCGATCAATCCATAAAGAGCGAACTCACGGAGTCTTCCTCCGCGATGCGCCTTATGGTTTCCGCCAGCAACTCAGCGACGCTCAGTTGCCGGATCTTGTGGCAGGCGCTTGCCTGCCCGCTCAACGGAATGGTGTCGGTCACCACCAGCTCGTCGAGCACTGAATTCTGGATGCGCTCCACCGCGCGCCCGGACAGAACCGGATGCGTGCAGTACGCGACCACCTTGATCGCACCGTTGGCCTTCAGGGCGGCCGCGGCCTCGCACAGGGTATTGGCGGTATCGACCAGGTCGTCCATCAGGATGCAGGAGCGGCCCTCGACCTCGCCAATGATGTGCATGACCTTCGCTTCATTCGGACGCGGCCGCCTCTTATCGATGATGGCAAGTCCCGCTTCCAGATGCTTGGCGAGCGCACGGGCCCGCACCACACCGCCCACATCCGGCGAAACGACCAGCACATTGTCCGGAAGATGCCGCCAGATATCACCCAGCAGAACCGGTCCGGCATAAATGTTATCGGTGGGGATGCTGAAGAAACCCTGGATTTGGTCGGCGTGCAGATCCATCGTCAGAACCCGATGCGCACCGGCGGCACTCACCATGTCCGCCACCAGCTTGGCGGCAATCGCCACCCGCGCGGTACGCGGCCGGCGGTCCTGGCGCGCATACCCATAATAAGGGATCACGGCGGTGATGCGGCGCGCCGACGACCGCTTTACCGCGTCGATCAGGATCAGCAACTCCATCAGATTGTCGTTGCTTGGCGCACACGTAGGCTGAATCAGGAAGACATCGCGGCCCCGCACATTCTCCATGATCTCGACGGAGATTTCGCCATCGCTGAAGCGCCCGACATGCGCTTTCCCGAGCGGAATGCCCAGATGGCGAACGACGGACTCGGCCAGCGCCGGATTCGCGTTGCCCGTGAATACGACCACATTGTCTGCCGGCACGGCTACCTCGTTCCTCTCGGAAAGCGCCCCATGGCGCAGGATGTGGCTGGGGTGCCAGGATTCGAACCTGGGAATGCCGGAATCAAAATCCGGTGCCTTACCGCTTGGCGACACCCCAATATAGCAGAAGTCCTACCCCAGAACCGCATGGACCGGATGACGATTGAGTCCCCGCGCCAGGGCGCAGCGAAACTGCGGCGGGCATTCTGTCACGATCTGCCGGCCCAGACCCTCGTCTGCCACTTCCAGGAACACGCAGGCCCCGGATCCCGTCATCCGTACCATCCCGTACCGGCTCAGCCACTGCCAGGCACGCTCCACTTCAGGATGGCGGCGGCGGACGATGGGAGCAAGATCGTTTCGTCCCAGTCCCGCGCGAAAGTCGCGTATTGTGATAGGCGGCGGAAGTCCTGTCAAATCAAGCGCCCGAAACACCTCGCGCGTCAAAACCGTCGCCTGCGGGGCGATTACCACATACCAGGGCTCCGGCAGTTCGATGGGAGTCAGTTCCTCGCCGACCCCTTCGGCCCAGGCGGCATGGCCCGCAACGAACACAGGCACGTCCGCGCCAAGCGCAAGGCCTAAGCGCGCAAGCTCCTGACAGGACATACCCACACCCCAGAGATGATTCAGGGCGAGCAGCGTGGTAGCCGCATCCGAGCTGCCGCCGCCGATGCCGCCGCCGATCGGCAACCTCTTGGTGAGACGGATGCGCACCCCGCGCGAAATCCCGCCCGCCTGTTGCAGCAGGCGCGCTGCGCGCAACGTAAGATCCTGCGCCGCATCGACTCCGCCCACATCGTGCACACGGTCCACGATGCCATCGCCGGTCACCGTGAATTCGAGGTCGTCCTGCCAGTCGATGAACTGGAAGACGGTCTGCAAAAGGTGGTAGCCATCAGGCCGGCGGCCGGTCACATGCAGGAACAGATTGAGTTTCGCCGGTGCCGGCCATATGCGCGGGTTATTCACGTCCTGCCTCTTGACCAGTGACTCACGTCGATGCGGATATGCAGAGCCGGCGTTCGCGGGCCGGCCGCGCGCGCGAGATCCAGCCGCACCGGCAGGCGCCCAAGCGGCGTACGCCGGTAGCGGCGATAGGCCACTACCCAGCCGGCCTGGTGCAAAGTCCCCAGAAAACCTGCGCGATCCAGCACATAGGTGGCGCGTATTGCCGGCCGCGGCTCGCCCAAAATCCAGTAGCGCAATCCGCCAACCGGCAGCCGCCAGCCGGTCATGCGGCTCAACAACCCATCCGGACTGGCCGCGCGGTACCGACCTTTGCCAGTCACCAGCACCGCACCGTTGGGTCCTGTATGCAGCCGGAAAACGGTATCACCGAGCGGACCAAAGCCCTCCATCTCCATCGCGGCCGGCTGCTCCCGCCAACGCAAATGCAGACTGCCGCCGTGGCCGCCGGCGCGGATGGCGACTGCCGCCCGCAGCGCGAACGTCCGGATCGACGCCAGAGCACGCCTGTGGACACGCCATGCGGCGTGCGGATGGTGGACTGCCGGCGGGACCGTCGCGCAGCCGGACAACAAGACGACACCGGCAGCCAATATCCATCGCCTCACAAATGATGCCTCGCGAGCGCGCGCCGCAAATGCCGATTGCGGGGATAGATGTGATAGGCCTGGTGCCACACGGCGCGTGCCGCCCCATGGTCGCCGACCGCCCACAGCGCGCGGCCGAGATGAGCGGCCACCGTCCCGTCATGGGACATCGTGTAGGCACGATGCAGATAGGGCAGCGCGGCGGAAGGATCGCCAAGCTCGTAGTAGGCCCAACCCACGCTGTCCAGAATATACGGGTTACCGGGATCGAGGGTAAGCGCCTTGCGCACAAGCTTCATTCCCAGCCGTTTGTGCTGGTTATTGGCTACGAGCGTGTACCCAAGTGCGTTCAGCACCATCGGGTCGTCCGGGTGTCTGGCGAGCAGGGTGTGCAAATCGGTAACGGCACCAGCCACATTGTGCAGGCGCTCCTCGGCGAGCGCGTGCGCATAAAACAAGACCCCAGAGGGGCGGAGATGCGCCATCGCCGCATTCAGCACCCCGATACCCGCCGCATAGCGACGCAGATGGGTGAGCACGCGGTTACGCGCAAGCGCCAGGGTGAGTTGTTCGTTCTCGCTGGCAGGCACGAGGCGCGCAAGCCGCGCGAGACTCTCCTGCGCCCGATGCTGATAGAAAGGCACCAGGGCAAGCCGCACCTGCGCCGCAAACCGGTAGGGCGCCCCTACGCTCCGATACCAATGGCTTGCCACCCGGTACTCGTGCCTGCGTTCCGCGATCTCTCCCAGATACAGGCGGGCATGCGCATCGTCCGGCGCCAGCGTGACCATACGCCCAAGGTACGATTGGGCGAGGCGGAGCCGGTTGCTTTTCAGGGCGACGAGACCCGTGGCGTAGAGGACCCGGGGGTCATCCGGCGTGGCGTTGGCGATCGCCTCGAACTGCACGAGCGCCTTGCGCCAGTACTGCAGGGAAACCAGGCGCCGCGCATAGTCGAGACGCAACCGGGTCGCGTCCGGATTGGCGCCCAGGAAGGTTTTCGAGAAAGCCAGGGACAGGCGCGGCTTGTGCACCCACAGGATGCGCGCCTTCAGGATCGCCGCGTCCTCCCAGTGCGGCTTCAGGGTGAGCGCCTGATCCACGGCCTTGCGCGCCACACCAAAATGGCCGCGGCGGCGGGCGATATCGGCGAGCACGTAACGGCCCACCGGATCCTGCGGATACTTGTCACTGATCGACTGCATGAGCACGAGCGCCTTGCTGCCCGCCTTGTGGCGCATGAGGAGCGTGCTGATCTGCTCGAAGGCAAAGGCGCGGCCACCGCCCCCTTCCGCGCGGGTGATGCGGGCAAGCGCCCGCTCAAAGTGCTGCGCCGCCGGCACCAGATACCCCTCGCCCAGTTCCGCATCGCCCAGCGCCTCCAGGGCGCCGGCACTATGCGGGTTTGCGCGCCGCCAGAGATGCGCGAGATGGTCGCCTTCGTGGTAGTGGCGGGCATACAGGGCCAGTAGCGCCGAACGGCGGGCCAGATTTTCATTGCCGCTTTCTTCGGCTGCCTTGCCAAAGGCCGCGGCGGCTGCCCCCAGATGACCTTGCTGGCCCGTGATATCGCCGACCAGCACATGATAGAGCAACTGCGCACGCAGAGACGGCGGCGCCGGCTTGGGTGGCGCCGCCACCCGGGTGGGCGCCACCGCGCAACCCGCCAGGGCCGCTGCCAGCATCAAAGGCGTGAACCGCAGACGGCGCATCATGGAACTCCAGTAACCCGCTCGGCTCGCGCCGCGCGGGGGTCTATGCTGTTTAAGGATAATAGGAGGCCTTTTCATGAATCTTGTCGTACTGTCTGCCATCGCCGCCCTCGTGCTTTTCTTCGGCTTGCGCTACGTTGGCCGCCTCATGGCCGCAGTGCTTGGCGATGGGGAGTATAATACAGGCGCGATGGGCAAGGCATCTTGGGCGCAGTCCACGCTATGGACAGCGAGCCGGCTTGGCACCCTCGGTACACCGCTTGCGCTTGCCGGCGCCGCCTTCGGCGTCGGTTACGGGTGGGCACCGGTATTTCTCTGGATACTGCTCACCACGACCACCGCCGCGGCGTTCATGCTCGCGGCGCGCAACACGCCCGGACCCGCGCGCGCGGGGAGCCTTGCCATCGACCGGAGCCAGCAACTGGTGGTCGCCGCCGCGCTGGCCTTGTTGTGGGCCGCCATTGCCGCGACGCAACCCGACGCGCCCATCGGTTTTCGCATCCTCTCTCTGGCGGCGCAACCCATAAACCGCTGGCTGACCAAAGGCCCCCTTGAACAGGCGATCGGGGTTCTCGGCGTGATCGCGCTGGCCTTCGTGCTGGCGGTCGCTGGCCGTCTTTTGCCGATCGCAGTCCATGGGCCGATCCACTGGGCCGCCGGCCCCTGGCATGTCACGACCGGCAGCGGCGCCCTGGTATTCTATGCCGCCTTCTGCGTTCTGCTGCTGCGCCGGGGCCGTCGCCGGAACCTCGCACCCTACCCGCCCACCGGCACCATCGGGATCATCATCCTCGTCCTGGTTGCCACCGGCGCCCTCACGGGCGCCCTCGTGCATCATCCCACGCTCGTCGTGCCCAGGCTGCCTGCCCATGGCATCATGAGCGCCCTGCCGCTCATTGCCACCGCCCTGCCCTTCGGGGCCGCACTGGCCCCACTTGGCCAAAACCAGATGGGCGCTCCCTCCCTGACCGCCCGGCATGCCCTTTCCATCGGCGAGGGAGCGGCCGCGATCATCGTGATGATGGGGGCGCTCAGCGCATGGTCCACCCGGGGGGCCTGGCAGCGCTTCTACGCCGCGCACCCCGGCCCCGCAGAACTGCTTGGCATGGCCGGGAGAGGGCTTGGCGTACTCGGCCAGGCGCTCGACCTGACCGTGCTGACACCGCTTTTTTCGCTGAGTCTCCTGCTCCTGATCGCGGCTGCCTTCGAAAGTATCCAGTATCAATTGGGGCAGGGCGCGCTCGCGACAGAGGCCCTGCGCGGCGGCCGTTCGCTTGCCGGGACGGCGGCGCTGGGCGCCCTCTTGTGGTTCGCCCTGCATGCTGGCATGACGAACCTCGTCCTTGGCGCGCTCCTTGGTCTTGGCGGCGTCGGCGCCTTGACATCGCGCAGCCATCAACTTCCGCCATTTGTGGTATCCTTGAGCCTCGTTTTGCTCGTGCCGATCGATATTGCCCTGGGGGTCATCGGCTGGGGTGGGCCGCTATACTCGCCGACAGCGGCCGGCGTCATGATCGTCTTCATGATCGAGGCCGCCTGGATAATCTGGCTGTGGCGAACCGGATCCCGATTTACAGACTATGCAGCTCGTCGCCTTCGGAATTAACCACAAAACCGCGCCGGTGACCGTGCGGGAGCGGGCGTCATTCGACCCCCAGACCCTCCCCGAGGCCCTGCAGGACGTTGCCAGCCACGGCGCGGGCGAGGCCACGATCCTGTCCACGTGCAACCGTACCGAGATCTACTGCCGCATCGAACAGGAATCTCCCGACCACATCATAGACTGGCTCTGTCACTACCGAAGTCTGCAAAGCCGCCTGCTGCGCCCCTACCTGTACATCCATGCAGGCCGCGGGGCCGTCCAGCACGCGTTCCGCGTCGCCTCCGGACTGGATTCGCTGGTGCTGGGCGAACCACAGATCCTCGGCCAGATGAAGAACGCCTTCGCGGCGGCCCGCCAGGCCGGCACCACGGGCAAGATGCTAAACCGGCTGTTCGAACGGACATTCTCGGTGGCCAAACAGGTGCGCACCGACACCGCGATCGGCGCCAATCCCGTTTCGATCGCATTCGCCGCCGTCACCCTGGCCCGCCGGATCTTCAACGATCTCGCCGAGCAGACGGTCCTGCTGATCGGCGCCGGCGAGATGATCGAGCTGGTCGCGCGGCATCTGAAGGAACAAGGCATCACGCGCCTTATCGTGGCCAACCGGACGCGCGAGCGGGCGTATGCGCTCGCCGAGGTATACGGGGGACGCGGTATCTCGCTGCCGGAGGTGCCGGACATCCTGGCAAGCGCCGACATCGTCATATCCTGCACGGCCAGCGTACTGCCCATCCTCGGCAAGGGCGCCGTCGAACGGGCCATCAAGGCGCGCAAGCACCGGCCGATGTTCCTGGTCGACCTCGCCGTACCCCGCGACATCGAGCAGGAAGTCGGCGACCTGAGCGATGTCTACCTCTATACGATCGATGAGCTAAAAGGCGTCGTCGAGGAGAACATGCAGTCGCGGCAGGAAGCGGCGCGCGAAGCCGAGGTGATCATCGGCAGTGAAGTCGTTGAATTCATGCGCTGGATGCGCTCACTTGATTCCGTGCCGACGATCCGGGCCCTGCGCCAGATCACGGAGTCGATCCGTGATGTGGAACTTGCGCGCGCCCAGCGCGCACTGGAACGTGGCGAAAACCCCACCGAAGTCCTCCTGCGCTTTGCGCACAACCTGACCAACAAGTTCACCCACACGCCAAGTGCGGCGCTGCGGGCGGCCGACGCCGAGGGCGACGTCAATCTGCTGGCCGCGGCCCGCCTGCTGTTCCGTCTCGACGAGAAATCCTGATTATGCATCCGTCCATAGCGGCAAAACTGGATCGCCTGGTGGTCCGGTTTGAAGAGGCCAATGCCGAACTCTCGGATCCTGCCGTCACCCGTGACCAGGACCGTTTCCGGCGCCTCTCCCGCGAACAGGCGGAACTCGGCCCCGTCGTCGCGCGTTTCCAGGAATGGCGGCAGGCCGCCGACGAGCTGGTGGCCACCCAGTCGCTGCTGGACGACACCGATCCGGTGGTACGTTCCATGGCAAATGAAGAGATACAGCGCCTGCACAAGCTGCAAGAAGAGCATGAGGCGGAATTGAAACGCCTGATGCTGCCGCGCGACCCCAACGATGAGCGCAACATCTTCCTGGAGATCCGCGCCGGCACCGGCGGTGACGAGGCCGCGCTGTTCGCGGGCGACCTGTACCGCATGTATACGGGCTATGCGACACACCGGGGCTGGCAGATGGAAATCGTCCATGCAAGCCCGGGTGAACACGGCGGATACAAGGAAATCATCGTGCGCGTCGCCGGCCGCGGCGCCTACTCGCGCCTCAAGTTCGAATCCGGGGGTCACCGCGTACAGCGTGTACCGAGCACCGAGGCGCAAGGACGCATCCACACTTCGGCCTGCACGGTGGCCGTCATGCCGGAGATCGAAGAGCGGGAAATCACCATCAACCCGGCCGATTTGAAGATCGACACCTTCCGCGCCTCCGGCGCCGGCGGGCAGCATGTGAACAAGACCGACTCGGCGATCCGCATCACGCATTTGCCGACGGGCATGGTCGTTGAGTGCCAGGATGAGCGCTCACA
>JAJYDN010000041.1 GCA_021777535.1 Pseudomonadota bacterium | reverse complement strand
GTCCTCGGAGAACCACGGAAAGGCGCGGGGAAAGGCCGGATCATCCCAGCGGCGGGCAATCCACGCGTTGTAATGCAAAAGGCGCAGCGCGCGCAGCGGTTCGATCAGCGCAAGCTCGCGCCGGTCAAAGTGGCTAAACATTTCATAGCCGGCAAGGAGCGCGCGCAGGGCATCCTCCTGATCGGTGCGGTCGCCCGGCAGCAGCATCCAAAGATCCTGCACGGCCGGTCCATTCAGGCAATCATCGAAGTCGACTATGGAAAAGTGTTCGCCATCGAAGAGCACATTTCCGGCGTGGCAGTCACCATGCAGGCGCAGGATCGTGGGTGAGACTGCCTGCAGGCGCGCGTCGATGGCATCGCGCAGTCGCTTGGCGACGGCACGGAAGCCGGGGAGAAGATCGGGTGGAAAAAACGGGCTCTCCACGAGGGTTGCGATAGCCGGATCGACGAAGGAGGGGGCATCGAGGGTCATGCGGTGACGGAAGCGTCCACGTCCCGTCATGTGGAGACGCCCAAGATAGCGGCCGATGGAGGTGCGTTCGGCAGTTGTTTCCAGCATTCCCGTTCGTCCTGGACGCCAGGGAAACAAGGCGAACCGGTATCCCTTGTGGTGAAAGAGCGTCCGCCCGTTCTGCGCGCGGGGGGCTACCGCAGGAATCTCGGCATCGACGAGCAGTTGCGTGAAGTCATGTTCTTCTTCGATTGCTTCGTCTGTCCAGCGTGCCGGCCGGTAGAACTTGGCGGCAAATGCGCCCGTTTCGGTGCCGACCTTGTAGACGCGGTTTTCGAAACTGTTCAAGGCCTGCAGGGCACCAGTCGGCACAAGGCCCGCCAACTCGGTAGCATCCAGGATCAGGTCGGGCGTGAGGTCGGCAAAAGGCTGCAGCATGGGTGGTGTGGCGTCTCTCATATCAGGCGTGGGTTGGCGCGACTTCGAGCACGATCTTGCCGATATGGTTTCCGGTTTCCATGAGCATGTGCGCGCTTGCTGCTTCCTGTAAGGGAAAACGTGCATGGATGTGGGGATGAAACCGGCCGTGGGCCAATTCGGGCCAGACGTGCGCGAGCAGGGCATCGCGAATGGCGCGTTTTTCGGGTACCGTGCGCGGCCGCATGGTAGAACCGGTGAGATGCAGGCGTTTTCTCATTATGGGCGCGAGATCCACCATTCCCTGGCTGCCACCCATGAACGCAAGAAACACGAGCCGTCCGTCGCGGCGCAGAAGCTTCAAGTTGCGATCGAAATAGGGTGCACCTGCGATATCGAGGATCACATCGACGCCCTCGCCACGGGTAGCGTCGAAGACGGCCTGGACGAAGTCCGTGGTGTGGCGATTGATGGCGAGTTCGGCGCCCCACTCGCGGCAGAACGCAGCTTTTTCATCGCTGCCGGCTACCGCAAGGCAACGCGCGCCGCGCAGATGGCCGAGGGCAAGTGCGGCAAGGCCGATGCCGCTTGCGCCGCCGTGGACGAGCAGGTATTCGTCGCGGCTCAAGCCTGCGAGATCGACCAGATTGGCCCATACGGTAAACCAGGTTTCGGGCAGCGCGGCAGCCGCTGCCAAATCCATGCCGTGTGGAACGGGCAACACTTGTCCCGACGGCGTTACGCAGTATTCGGCGTAACCGCCACCGGGCACCAGCGCAGTGACCGGTGTGCCCGGCGTCCAGGATTCAGCACCGGGGCCTGCGGCAATAATGTGGCCTGAGACCTCAAGGCCGAGGATCGGGGAGGCGTCTTCGGGAGGGGGATACTGGCCCGTGCGCTGCAAGATGTCCGGCCGGTTGATGCCCGCGTAAGCGACTTCGATCAGAACCTCGCCGTATCGTGGAACGGGTTGGGGGCCACGGGCGAGGTGCAGGCAGGATGGGGGTCCCCCGCGACCGTGGTCGATGTATCTCATGTCAGCCGCCCTCCCATGATCCGGTGTGCCGTGTGGCCAGACTATGGCAAGGATGGCTGGAACCAGCAAGACCCCATGATGGCGGGATCAACCGTTTGCCCGTCGCAGGACAGACCTTCGCGCGTTCAAGGCAGCACGTGCGCCTCGCGCGCGCCCTGACCGCAGTCAGAAGGCCGCTGCGTTCTTTCGTGTCGCGGCCGCGAACCCCGTGGCGGAAGGAGGCGTGGCAGGCCGGTGGCCAGACACACGGCAGGTGGCCTCCGCCGTTGCCAACCAGCGAAACTCTGTCCGGATGGCCTTTGCGCCGAACACGACGCGGTACGGGGCACCGTTGCCTTTGCCGTGTATCGAGTCACGATGGGAAAGGCCGCGTGGATCGGTAGAGGCAGATACCGGCTCGCCGTTGCACGAGGCGGGGCTGGACATTCGAGGGTGGAGCCGGCCTCACCCGGGGAATGGACCATCCCAAAAAAGGGATCCCGGGAGGCGGGCGGACGCGGCATTGATGGCGCGGTCGCACAATACATGCCGGGCGCCGGTGCGCGATTGTCGATGCAGGCGTATGTTGGGATCATGCGAGGTAACGGATGATGAGGGAGAGAGCAGGCCGCTGGTCACAACGGGTGACCGCGGAAAGTCGCGCCCTGGATCTCGAGCCCGGCGTCTTCATGCGCAAGGATCCCCGGGAGATCGCCCTGTCGTTGAAGCGTTCGGCTGATGCGAGCGACAGGCGGCGGGCGGCAAGTCCCTTCGCGTCAGCAATGGGCATGCTGAACTTCTATATCAACCGGGCCGGCCGCAATCTGCCGGCGGATCGGCGCGCAGTGCTGGAGAAGGCCAAGGAGGAGCTGCGCGCCGTATATGGACGGCCGCGCCACGGCTCGGGAGATCGTGGCTCCTGAGCCGCCTTGGCGTATCAGGGCGTACCGGATACCCGGGGGACTGCTGGCAAAACCAGGTGTGCCCGGCCTACACTCTAGGTGGCATGCTGTTTTTAAATTACAGAACGCAGGGGGTCTCGTGGAACAGGGTACGCGATGCAGCCAATGCGGCCAGCCGCTTGGAAAGACGGGTGTTTCCTGCCCAAAGTGCAAGGGCGATAGCGTATCGGGGCGTGACGCGAGCGTACGCCTGGGCCTTCTCGCACTGGCCTTGGGCGTGGTTCTCTATGTGCGCCACCGCCATTGGATCCATTTCGGGGTGCTGGTCCATTCGGTGATGGGGTTTCTGCATTAAGCGAGGCCAGCATGTTGCGGGTTCGCGGCGGACTGGCGCACCGGCGGCAGTAGAGGTTGTGCCATCGTATCCGGTGGGCAAACGTATTGTTGCGTGGCAGGTGTGTAGAGGGGGGTCCCGGGTCTGCCAGTATGGAGATTCCGGCAGGGGAGCCGGTGGCCCGCCATGACCTCCCACGGCGCGATCGTTGCGGCGCTGTGGTTAAGGTTTCCCAAAAATCCGGAAGCGGTTTTTCTTCGACCATGAAAACGAGACATTGCACTTGCGGCGCCGAGGCGGATGTGCGCCGCCAATCCCGTCTCACGGCAGATGGGTGCGAGGAAATCATTTATCGTGTGGTATGTCCGGTCTGTGGCCAGCTCGGGCCTGCTATTCCCGCGTTGGATGAGGCCGAAGAGCGGCTGATTGCCAAGGCAATAGAGGCCTGGAATGCCATGATGGCGCGCGTAAGCCCGTTCGAGTCTTGAGGGTGCGCCCCGGGTCTTCCCCGGACGACCTGGCTCAGGTGCGCGAGGAACTTACCCGGCCTGCATGCGGAGAAACGCAGGCATCAGGGTGCTTCCGTCGCGTAAAGGTCGGACTTGGCAGTCGGCAGCATGAGCCGGAAATGGACGCCTTCGCCCGGGGCGCTTTCGATGTCGATTGAGCCGCCAAGCGTGCTTGTGGTCAGATTATAGACAATACTAAGCCCAAGGCCGCTCCCGCCCTGTCCGCGCCGCGTGGTGAAAAACGGTTCGAATACCCGGTTCAGATGTTCTTCGGCGATGCCCTTGCCGTCGTCCCTGTAGTCCAAGACTACGGTATCTTTTTCCAGATGCGCTCCGATCGTGATGGTGCCCGGCTCATCCTTGGCGTATCCATGGACAAGCGAGTTGACCAGAAGATTGCTCAGAATCTGATAGAGGGCACCGGGATTTATATGGAGATCGATGCCTTCATCGCAGTGGTTCCTGACCCCAATTCGCCTATGTTTGAACTTGGGGCCAAGGTTCGTCAGGATCTCATCGCAATAACGGCGCAGGTTGATCTTGCGCGGTTCATCGACGTTTTGATCGACGGCAACCTCCTTGAAGCCGTTCATCATGTCGGATGCCCGTCTGAGATTGTTGCAGAGAATAGTGCAGGCCTGGTCTGCATGAGAGAGGAAATCCTCCATTTCCGTCCTCTTTAGCGTATTGTTCGTGAATGCGTCGCGCAAGTTTGCCACGCGGTCCTGTATCGATGTTGCCGAAGTGACGCTTACACCCAGAGGTGTGTTCATTTCATGAGCGATGCCGGCCACCAAAGCGCCAAGAGACGCGAGCCTTTCCGATTCGAGAAGCTGTCTTTGCGTCATACGCAGATTCTCGAGGGTCGTCTCGAGTTGCTGTGTATGTTCGACCAGTTGTTGCTGGAATCGCTCGAGGTCCTTATTCAGGCGATGCAGGTCGGTCATGTCCCGGACGCTCACGAGGATCTCGTTGATATCGCGGCCGGCGTTCGTGATTGCCTGAACGTTTTTTGAGATATGTACCTCGGTGCCGTCTTTGCGCTTGAAAATGGTCTCCTGATCACGGCATTTTCCGCTGGCGGCAACTTCGCGCATGCACGCATCGAGAATGCGCAGGTCCGCGAGGTAGGTTGTGATCTGGGTGCCAATCAGTTCTTCGGCCGAATAGCCGACGATCTTGCAGAATGCGGGGTTGGCGTAACGGATCTCGAGGTCGGTCGAGATGGTAAAGATGCCGTCCGGCGAATTGTCCAGAATCTGGGTTGCGTAATCGAGTTTATGGGTCCCTTTGGTCATCGTGCGCAAGTCTCCGTAGAGGAGTGGGCCGTGTGTCGGACCCGGAACGTGGTATCGGGCATCAGGCGTCCGGGTAGCGGGCGCGAACCATCTTGAACAGCGTGAGGTTTTCGAGGAGCCAATCCACAAGGTTCGGATCGAAGTGCTCGCCGCGCTCCTGGACGAAAAATTGGACAATGCGATCAAGGGGCCATGCTTCCTTATAGGACCGTTTGCTGCCAAGGGCATCGAAGACGTCGGCGATGGCGCCAATACGGCCGTAGATATGGATGTTGGTTCCCTTGAGGGCTCGTGGGTAACCGTTGCCATCCCAGCGCTCGTGATGCTGGCCGGCGATGATTGACGCAACCTTCAGAATCTCGCGTTCTGATCGGCCGAGGAGTTCTTCCCCGATGCTCGCATGCGTCTTCATGATTTCCCATTCGTCCGCCGTAAGGCGGCCGGGATTGTGAAGTATGACGTCGGGAATGCTGATTTTTCCGAAGTCGTGCAAGGGCGCGGCTGCTTTGATGATGTCCGCTTCGCGTTCAGAAAGCCCCGCCCCAATCGCGAGGAGCCGGGAATATTCGGCGACACGCCGGACATGCTGACCGGTTTCGCGTGAGCGGGTTTCGATGGACTCTCCCAGCATGTAGACCATGTCGCGCTGCGTGTCCTGGATTTCGTTGTGGAGCAGCGCATTGTCGTATGCGACGGAAACATGATGCAGAAAGAGGTCTATAAGCCCGAGATCACGCTGGGACAGGGGCCTTGTACCCGTTATGTAAATGATATTGTCGTGATCATCCCGCGGCCGGAAATAGCCAATGAATTCCCGGTCGCGAATGATCGACTGCCTTTTGTTGCGGGCCTGACGGACCAGTGTGTGGAGGGCGTTGTCCATTCCGCGGTCGGGATCGGTACCGATGAGATTTGTGAAGCGTCCGGTCGCTGCGATGACCGCGTTGTGGTCGCCTCTTTGTTCGGATACGAACGACTCGCAACTCGCGGACTGGATATCCTCGTCGAGATAAAGAAGGCCAACAAGATGTTCAAGGACGCTTTGAATGAAACCGTCTGTTGTGTGGGTGGTAAAGAGCCGTGCGGATGCCCGGACTATGTGTTCCAGCCCGCGGCGGTTGCTTTCCAGTGCAAGCAGATCGCTGTACGAACGCAGGCTCGTGTAGATCGTGCTGTATAATTTCTGCGCCGTAAGCTCCGTCTTTTCCTTGTAGTCGTTGATGTCGTATTCGCGGATGATGTCGCGTTCAGGTGCCTGGCCCGGCTGGCCGGTGCGCAGGACGAGGCGAATGAGTTCGTTGCCGAGGGTCTGCCGGATATAACGGACAAGGTCCAGACCGGCATATTCATCCTCCATGACGACGTCGACAAGGGCGACCGCGATGTCGGTATGGGTGTTCAGGATGTGCCGGGCGCTTTCCGTCGAATAGGCATCGAGAAAGTGGAGGCCGCGCCCGGCGAATTCGAAATTCTTCAGGCTGAGATGGGTCACGTCATGGACGCCCCGTTCGTCGTCGACGATCAGGACCTTCCACGGTTTCCCGGGAGGGTCGTTGTGTCCGGCGGGCTCCATGGCGGCGTTTTCCGGAGCAAACGCCATGTCGCTGCCGTTATGCGGCGATGTCTCTTGTCCCATCATAAGCGCATATGTCCGCAGATTGACAAGGGCTCGCCGGAGGCCCCGCGCCCTATTGTATAAATCTAGATGCCCCGCCCAGGAATGCAAGCGCAATGGCCGGGGGAGTCAGGCGTGGCGGCCATTTACGCGGGTGGCCATTCCCGCCCGGCCGGCCGGTTTGCCGCGCAGGGAGGCGCGGTTAAGAGCAAGGCCTGGATTCGGAAATGGACCGGTTTCACCTTGTACTTGGCGAAAGATGGGGGGCAGCTGCCGATCCCTGTGATTCGGGGATCGGTGCCCAGGGACGAATCCAGTTCCCGTTGATATCTGGGGCCATGCCGGCCCGGTTGTTGCGATGGCGTGTCGGCCAGAGAACGGCGGCGGACAGACCCACGGCGGCCGGGATTTCCGTGCGCACGTGGCCGATCATCGGAGTCCCGGAAAACCGGCAGGGACGGCAAGTCCGGTTTCATAAGGGACGGGCGATCGCAGGTGGTGTGACGGAAGGAAGATCGGGGGACAGGCGAGTAGTGAAAGGAGGCGTAATCGGCAGTGCCATGATGAAAGGAGTCCGCCGCCCTGTCGCCGGTGAGCGGCGCGCGAGGCGGTATCGGGGTCCGGGACGCTTTCGGCGGGCAAGGTAGTCCCTGTGCACCATGGAAAGGGCCGCGTGGGCGGGAGGCGCCACCGGCCCCGTCGAGACAGGGCTTCATCGGTGGTACGGTTCCCTATCCGTCTTTCTGTGGGAGCGGACCATCGGGGTCCGGCTCCGGGCTCTGCGGTTTGCCCGGCCACCGCCTTGCCGGAAAAGTCTTTATGGCATGATGCCCAAACGGTAAAATCGGCGCGCGTTTCGTCGCGGAGCATGTTTGGTGAAGCGAATCCTCGACGTGTTCCGCTTCCCCTGTCCTGGCATGAAAGCTTCACGCGTGCCCGGTATCGTTCCGTCTGGCGTCCGCCGGTCTCACGCCCGCGGCTGATGGCCCGGGCGGGAATGGCGAAGCCGCGCCAGGGAAATATTTTCCGGGTGGTTTGGGATCGCAGGTCACCGTGCGGCGCCCACGCTGAAAGCAACGTTGTTCACTCATGGCGGCGGACAAGTCATGGCCCGCCTCACGACACAGGAACAGGACGACAGTTATGGAAAATGAAACCGTGCAGCCATCGTGGAAGGAAAGCATTCATCGGCAGCGCGAAGAGCTGGCCAGGATGCTCCGGGAGCCGCTTGCCCGCCTTGCCAGCGAATGCGCGGCAGGATGGAGTGATCGGGAGCGATTGAACGAGATTCTCCATAATGGCTACTCGTCGATTCCCTATGGCAGCGCTCTCTATGTCATGCGCACGGATGCCATTCAGGTCAGCGACAATGTCGGCGCTTCCGGCGTCATACCCGGACACTACCACCGTAATCGCGCCGAACGCCCTTACATGAAGGAAACCATGCCGATCTGGGGTTTTTTGTTATCGGACGCGTATATCGCCCTCAAGACCAATCGGCCGTCGCTGACCGCGCTCCAGGTCGTGACCGGAGAGACGGGGACCCTTGGCTACCTCGGCGCGGATTTCGATTTGCGCGAACTTCCTGTCACCTCTGCACTGTACCAGGAACCAGGACATTGGCGGCAAGTGAAGGGGGATCCGGTCATCCGTGGCGCCCTGTTTCAACAGACCCGTGCCGAAAGCCGCCTGGACCGCAATATGTCCCGGGCGCTATCCATCCTGGAGGCGCTATTGACAGAACGGGGTGTCTTCCACTGTCAAATCCATTTCTCGAGCAGCCAGGCGATCATCTGGGTCATTGATGATCCTTTGCGTTACCGTGTCCTCGATCAGGAGGCGCTCGCAGACCCGGATATCTGCCTGGTGTACCCATCCAGGCCCTATCCAGGCAATGCTTCCATCCCCGCCGCGGATATCTCGCGCATTCTGGAGGCAATGAGTATATTGCGTACGATAGATGCCAATATCTATTTGCGCACCGGTTCCATCAATATCTACAACGGTATGGTGAGTGTGACCTTTTCGTGCGACGGTTCGCACTATATGCGCTACGACGAATTCCTCGCCAAGGGCACATCCTTCTGGGCGGGATCGACTTCCTAGGGCGGCGGGGAACGACACGCAAACATCGCAGGTTCCTCGTCAAGACCCTCACCCCGGCCCCCTCGGATATCGAGGGAGTTCCGGGGTTACCCATCATGGCCGCGGGCGGCGGGATCTCCGGTCTCACCGGGCCACGCCGCGCCGGCCTCGAGGGGAGCAGTTCGGCGGCCATGGGTAGCGCAGGTTGAGTAGACAGGGAAGTTCTGTGACCCGTTTGTCCACTCTGATCCTTTTTCACGATCGAGTCGGCGCAGGTCTAGTTCGGCACGATGCCATTTCGCAGAGACGCCGCCATTTGTGTCCTGCTGCGCAATTCCGTAAAAAGAGGAAACACTCGATATTCGGCAAATGTTTGCGTTAGATGCCGCGTGCCTTCCGGAATGCGGCCATAACGCCGACGGCCTATTTCCGTCTGCCCCTTCGGATCAATGAAAGGAATGCAAAAGGACTGTCTGTCATATATATTTATCATATGTCTTTATATGTAGTGTGGCACCTTGAGCGGTTGTTTGCGGGCACACACAGGGGCGCGGGATCGACCACGCATCGTGCAGACCCGCGACATCGACGCCATTACATATGGTTCAGACAAATAACAGGGCATCATGGGTGGTGTGCGGGATCGTTGGACATCCCAATCTCTGCGAAACCTGTTGCACATCGTGTTGACGCAAAACATCGCGACTCCCGTGATGGGGCGGATAAAGGCGGATTCGTGTGGGTCATGCGGTGTCCAGGATGGCCTTCATTTCGCCTTGGGGGCGATGGCCGGCGCATGCTGAAAAAGGGAAAGTGCTCCTGAATGGCGCGCGAACCCGCGGGTGGTCCCGGAAGGTATGGTAGGGGCGGTGCGGTAGTGTGGGCCGTATGGGGGCTCCGTAAAGGCGACGAAAGCGCTTCATGCAACGGAGAAACCGTCGTTACTGACATGTGGGAGGGCAGGAAAGATAGCGAGAAAAAAGCTATGGAAGAACCGGTTTGGCAATGCCATTGTCCACTGGGAGGATTACATAATGAAGAAGTCTGTTCTTGCTATATGCACGCTTCTCGTTTGTGCGCCATTGGCGGCAAACGCTTCAATGACGTTTCCCGGCGTGCCGAATATTCCCATTAAGAAGGGGATATCATTCAACGGGTTCTTTCGCAACCATCAGCCAGTAAAGCTTTTATTTGCCGTCGCGCAGCCTGGTCCTCAGGTGACGGAGTCCCTCTGGAACGCCGCTTTGTGTATCAAATATCTGCAGCGCATGCATTACCGGTACAAGATGCACGTGGTTTTTTATAGCGGCGGCGTGAAAGTGGCCAATATGTTCAGCGAGAAAAATAGCAAGTGGGCGCCTCTGTTGAGGAAGTTGCACAAGGAAGGTGTCACATTCAGTGTCTGCCATAACGCGATGGTTTTGTTTCATCTGCGGACGAGAGATATATACCCGTATATGAGAGTGATACCGGCTGGGATCCTGTCCATTGCCGAATACGAGATGCGTGGCTATCAGCCCATCTTTAATCCGAACAGTGTGTCGTCTTAGGGCCGCGTGACACGGAGAATCCGGGATCATTGTGAACAAGGCGGGCGCCCTCGCTTTGAGTTTGTTGTTTAAGCCCTCGACGGCCCCGAGGGAAGCCTCGCCGCGGGCCGCGAATTAGTTCAAGATGAGCGGCTAGTGCACACGGATCATGCGCGCGATTCTCTTCATCGGTTCCAGGCGCGAACGCATTACCTTCGTGCACCATTGGTCCATGAACTTCTCCGCCCATGTCGCGAGACATGTTCCCGGAAGAGCTGGAACTCCTCCTTCAAGAGATAGGCACGCAGGGATTTCAGGTTGTCGTGGCTTTGCGGAAGGGTAAGATCCTTGGGCCTCAGGGGCTCGGGCTGCTGATCGAGCCTGGCCTCGAGGATGGATTTGATGCTTTCCTGGACGGACGAGCCGATCGCAAGCGAGCGGCGGCACGCGGCCTCCAGGCGGTCGTTGCCGTAGCGTTTGCCCAGGTTCAAAAGGCCCAGACAGGCACGGTAGCCATGTTCGGGATGCGGGCGGTGATCGAACTGCCATTGCACGACATCGCGCGTGGCCCGACCTGCCGCATCGAGCGCTTCAAGGTGGCGCGAAATGTCTTGTACAGCAGGCAGAATTGGCTGTAGCCGTAGGTAGCCCCGGGGTGGGCCGAGGAATACTCCTCCCACAGCAGCATGAGCGTGACACCCTTGCACTTCAATTCCTGGTGGATGTACGCAAGATCGGGCGGGGCGTGATGGACCACGGGCGCGGGTGTGTGCGCGAATAGCGTGGTCTCGAGGGCGGCATCGTCCATCCCCTCGGGCAGAGCGGCCACGCCAGGCCGGCCTCCTGCGCCCGCTGCACGTATTTCGCCACCGTCCCCTTGGCAACTGAGCAGGAGGCCGCGATGCGCTCGTGGCTCAACTTGGACTCAAGCTTGAGACGTAGAACGGTAGTGTACTGACTTATGTGCGAATTCTTGGACTGCGGAGGTGGTCATGGTATGAGGGAGACCGTCAATACCAACGCTGTGTCCTGCAGGAGGGACCAAACCATCACCAAGAGAGAGCATAAGACGAAGTTGTCCGCAGTGGAAACCCTGGTGAGCGAAGACCGCGACCTGATGAAGGCGCTGTTGCGGGAGACCCTGCAGGAAGTGCTGGAAGCCCAGATGACCGAATTCCTTGGGGGCGGCCCCGGGAGAGCGCAGCGACAGCCGCAGCGGCTACCGGGCCGACTACTACAGCCGCAACCGGGTGACCCGCATCGGCAAGCTTGAGTTGCGGGTGCCACGCGGCCGCAATGGCGAGTTCTCCACCGCGCTCTTCGAGCGCTACCAGCGCAGCGAGAAAGTCCTGGTGGGGCGCTCGCCGAGACGATCTGTGCAGGGCGTTTCCACCCGCAAGGTCAAGGTCATTAACGAGGAGCTGTGCGGCCACGGCTTCTCGGCGTCGACATCAGCCAGATCAACAAAGGCCTGGACGAGGCCCTGGCGCGCTTTGCCCACCGCCATCTCGACGAAGACTGCCCCTACCTGATCCTGGACACCGGCTACGAGAAGGTGCGCGAGGACGCCGTTATCCAGAGCCAGGCGGTGCTGGTGGCGATCGGCATCAACTGGGAGGGGCAGCGTCAGGTGCCGGGGTGGAACTGGCCAACCACGAGAGCCGCAGTTCCTGGAAGGATTTCCTGATGCGCCTCAAGGAGCGGGGGCTTGCCGGGGTGGAGTTCGTCGTCTCCGACGACCATGCGGGGCTCAAGCGGGCCATCGGCGAAGTCCTGCCGGAGGCGGCGTGGCAGCGCTGCTACGTGCACTTCCTCCGCAATGCCCTCGACTACCTGCTGCGCAAAGCCGACGACGACTGCCTGCAGGTGCTGAGGTGGATCTACGACCGGTGCGACAGCCAGGAGGCGCAACGCGATCTTTTTGCCTGGATTGCCAGGTGGTCGGGCGAATACCCGAAGCTGGTGGACTGGGTGGAGGCGAACATCGGCGAGACGCTGACCTTCTATCGCCTGCCGCGGCAGCACCACAAGCACCTGAAAAGTACCAACATGCTGGGGCGACTGAACGAGGAGATCAGGCGCCGAATCCGGGTGGTGAGAATCTTCCCCAATGCCGAGTCGTGCCTGCGTCTGGTGCGTGCGCTCTGCGCCGAGACCCACGAAGCCTGACTGGAGGACAACCGCTACCTGAACATGAGCCTGCCTGCCGAGCAGAAGAAGGAACTGCTGAAGATGGTCGCCTGAACAGCTAAACGGACAACCTCAGCCAGGACTGCCTTTTTGCACAACCTGACGGACACAACCATCAGAGAGATTACAGCAAAAATCGTTTCCGGGAGACAGGCGAAGAAGGAAACGGAGTTCGTAACTATGGAGATTTTATAGGTTTTTATTGGCTCCCCGGGACGGACTCGAACCGCCGACCCGGTGATTAACAGTCACCTGCTCTACCGACTGAGCTACCGGGGATCACAAGGTTGCGTATCCTACGAACCTTGTATCCCCTGGTCAAGCCCATGAACGGCTATGCCCGCACGGCGGTCCCGCGTTCACCCGCCAAAAAACGGTTCAGTCGCTCAAGGGCGGACTTGAGAACGGGTAGACTCGTGGCATACGAGAATCGAAGGTGTCCGGGCGCGCCGAATGCGGTTCCGGGCACCAGGGCGATGCCTGTTTCCTCGAGGAGTTGTTCGGCCAGAGCCTGATCGTCGGGCAATCCCAGCAACTGAGTGGCCCCTTTCACTTCAGGAAAGAGATAGAAAGTGCCTTGGGCCGGCCGGCAACGGAAGCCCGGCAGCGTATTCAGGTGCTCGAGAAGCCAGTTGTGCCGCTCGCGGAAGGCTTGCCGCATGGGGGCGACACAATCCGTTCCGGCCCGCAGGGCCGTTTCGGCGGCTACTTGCGATATCGAAGTGGGATTTGACGTGCTCTGTGACTGCACCTTTGTCATGGCACCGATGAGTTCGGCGGGCCCTGCCGCGTAGCCGATGCGCCAGCCGGTCATGGCGTAGGCCTTGGAGACACCATTCAAGACGATGATGCGTTCCAGGAGGTCCGGGCAGACATTGGCGATGTTACAAAAGGGCTCGCCGCCCCAGCTGATGTGTTCATACATGTCGTCGGTGGCAATCAGCGTGTGCGGATAGCGGCGCAGGACTTCGCCGAGTGCGGCGAGCTCTGCGGCGGTGTAGACAGCCCCTGTCGGATTCGACGGGCTGTTTAGCACGACGAGCTTGGTCTTGTAGGTCAGCGCGGCGTCGAGCGCCTCCGGAGTGACCTTGTAGCCCTGCTCGAACGTCGTGGGTATGACCACGGGAACACCATCGGCTATCAGCACGATGTCGAGATAGGACACCCAGTACGGTGCCGGGATGATGACCTCGTCTTCCGGGTCGAGCAGGGCCTGGGCGAGGTTGTAGAAGCTCTGTTTGCCGCCAACCGACACGAGTACCTGGGACGTGGTAAACTCCAGATGATTTTCCGTGGCGAATTTGCGGACGACGGCATCCTTCAGGCTCGGCATGCCATCGACGGCCGTGTATTTCGTGAAGCCGTCGCGGATGGCCCGGATGGCGGCCTCCTTGATGAAATCCGGGGTGTCGAAGTCGGGTTCGCCGACGCCGAGATCGATGATATCGTGCCCTTGGGCCTTCAAGGCCTTCGCGCGGGCGGTGACGGCAAGTGTCGGCGAAGGCTTGATGCGGCCGACGCGGCTCGAGAGAGTCAGTTTAAACAAGTGCAAACCTTTTTCAGGGCATGGGACCACGCTCATAGTAACCCCAAAGCCGATGCAACCAAAGCGGATACCAGAACATCTTGAGATCGCAAGCGTCTACGCGCCGGCGGGCGACCAGCCGCGGGCGATCGAGGCGCTCGTGGAGGGGCTCAAGGCGGGCCTTGCCTACCAGACCCTGCTGGGAGTAACCGGGTCCGGCAAGACCTTTACCGTCGCCAATGTCATCGCCCAGGTCCAGCGGCCGGCCTTGGTGCTTGCGCCCAACAAGACGCTCGCCGCCCAGCTTTATGCGGAGATGCGCGATTTCTTTCCGCACAACGCGGTCGAGTATTTCGTCTCCTACTACGACTACTACCAGCCGGAAGCCTATGTGCCGGCCTCCGATACCTTCATCGAGAAGGACGCGGCGATCAACGAACACATCGAGCAGATGCGCCTGTCGGCGACCAAGGCGCTGCTCGAGCGGCCCGATGCCATCATCGTGGGCACGGTTTCTGCGATCTACGGCCTGGGTGATCCGGCCGCTTACCATGCCATGATCCTCCACTTGAAGAAGGCCGCGATCATGGATCAGCGGGCGATCCTGAAGCGGCTGTCGGAGATGCAGTACACGCGCAACGACATGGAGTTGAAGCGCGGCACGTTCCGGGTTCGCGGGGACGTCATCGACGTCTTTCCGGCCGAATCGGAGCAGTACGCGATTCGTATCGGTCTTTTTGACGAGGTGATCGAGGATATTGCCGAGTTCGATCCCCTGACGGGCGAGGTGGTGAGTGCCCTGTCGCGGGTGACCATCTACCCGAAGTCCCATTACGTGACGCCGCGCACGACGGTGACCGCGGCCGTCGAGCAGATCCGCGAGGAATTGCGCGGGCGGCTTGAGGAGCTGCGGGCGGCGAACAAGCTCGTGGAGGCGCAGCGTCTCGAGGAGCGCACGCGCTTTGACATGGAGATGATGGCCGAACTGGGCTACTGCGCGGGCATCGAGAACTATTCCCGCTATCTTTCGGGGCGCCGTGCCGGCGAGCCGCCGCCGACGTTGATGGATTATCTGCCGAAAAACGCGCTGCTTGTGGTCGACGAGAGCCACGTCACCATGCCCCAGCTGGGCGGCATGTACCGGGGCGATCGCTCGCGCAAGGAGACGCTGGTCGAGTATGGCTTCCGGCTGCCGTCGGCGCTCGACAATCGTCCGCTGAAGCTCGAGGAGTTCGAGGCACTGATGCCGCAGACCATTTTCGTCTCGGCCACTCCCGGCCCCTACGAAGCGGCCCGGGCGCCGGCTGTGATCGAGCAGGTGGTGCGGCCGACCGGGCTTGTCGATCCGGCCGTCGAGGTGCGTCCGGTTGTGCACCAGGTCGACGATTTGCTGAACGAAGCGCGGCTGCGCGCTGCGCGCAATGAGCGCGTACTGGTTACCACGCTCACCAAGCGCATGGCGGAGGATCTCACCGAGTATCTGCACGAGCATGGGGTGCGGGTGCGCTACCTGCATTCGGATATCGATACCGTCGAGCGGGTCGAGATCATCCGCGATCTGCGGGCCGGCGCCTTCGATGTGCTGATCGGCATCAATCTGTTGCGGGAGGGGCTCGATATCCCCGAGGTGTCGCTCGTCGCGATCCTGGACGCCGACAAGGAGGGTTTCCTGCGGTCGACGCGCTCGCTTATCCAGACCATCGGCCGCGCGGCCCGGCATCTGCATGGCTGCGCGATCCTGTATGCCGACCGTGTGACCGATTCCATGCGCGCGGCCCTGGAGGAAACCGGGCGCCGCCGTGCCCGGCAGATGGCCTTCAATGTCGAGCATGGCATCACGCCGCAAGGGGTCATCAAGGCCGTCAAGGATTTGATCGAGGGTGTGCCCGGACGGGCGGTGCCCGGCGGTCCGCGCGCGGGCGCGGAACCGGCAGCAGAGACCATGGCACCGGAGCACCTGGGCAAGCTTTTGAAGAAACTCGAGAAGGATATGTACCGTCATGCGCAACAGCTCGAGTTCGAGCAGGCGGCCCGGTTGCGTGACCGGATTGCCGCATTGCGCCGCAGCGCGCTGGCTCCCGGTTCGGCGGGGCGGCTTGAAAATGCGTAAGCGGGCGGTTGTTTGGGGGCCGTTTCCTGTGGTAAGGTTCGCCACCCGAAGGCGCGTAGCTCAGTGGTAGAGCACTACCTTGACATGGTAGTGGTCGGTGGTTCGATCCCACTCGCGCCTACCATTATTTTCTGCAGGAACCGG
>JAJYDN010000073.1 GCA_021777535.1 Pseudomonadota bacterium | reverse complement strand
GAAGGGGGTGGCAGATGGCGAGCTTTATTCAGCGCCGAGGGCCAGGCGGCAAACGTGTCTGGCAGGCGCACATTCGCCGGCGCGGATATCAAGCTCAGGTCCGCACGTTTGACACCAAGGCCGAAGCTCAGGCCTGGGCGGCAACGATCGAATCCGAGATCGTTCGCGGCGTTTTTGTATCTCGTGCCGAAGCTGAGCGTACCACGCTCGATGAAGCGCTCGTTAGATATCAAACCAAGATCACACCGCGCAAAAAAAGCATTGGCGAGCGCGGTTTCGTTCGCCGGTGGCGAGCCCATCCATTGGCCCAGCGGACCCTGGCTTCTATACGAGGAAAGGATATCGCCGAATTCATTCGCTCGCGCGAAGCCGATGGGGTGGGGGGCAACACAATCCGTCTTGAGCTGGCGCTGCTCTCGCACCTGTTCAATACTGCACGCTCGGCATGGGGCATGGAATCGCTCACCAACCCAATTGAGTTGGTCAAGGGCCAACGCCCAAAACTTCCCCAAGGTCGGGACCGCCGCTTGGTCGGCGACGAGGAAACCCGACTGCTCGACGCAGCCAGGACTTACGGTGGCGAAATCGGACCGATCATCACCTGGGCGATCGAGACCGCCATGCGTCGTGGTGAGATCGCTGACATGCGCTGGAAATATGTGGACAGGAAGGCGCGTGTCCTGTTGGTACCCGAAACCAAAACCGGCACACCGCGGCGAGTGCCGCTCTCAAGCCGAGCTCTCGCGATCCTGGACGGTCCAGTCTGTCGCATCGATGGGCGGGTGTGGGGCATGAAACCGGATTCGATCAGCCAAGCGTTCGAACGCATCTGCTCTACCGCGGGCATCGAGGGGCTAACCTTCCACGACCTGCGTCACGAGGCGACCTCGCGGCTCTTTGAGAAGGGACTGAACCCCATGGAAGTTGCGGCCATCACCGGGCACAAAACATTGCAGATGCTGAAGCGATACACGCACCTGCGGGCGGAAGATCTGGTGGAAAGGCTAGGGTAGGCGCTCGTTTCCTAATTGCACCACAGCCCTGGCCCAATCACTCACACCCTCATCCGCTGAACCCGATCGTCAACCGCACTCGACACGACCGCCGGTAGTGCCGCAGGCTCCAGCGCCGGCACCCCGTTTGCAGTCGCCGCCACGAACGGCCGGCACACCTCCGCCCCCGCCGGCGGGATCGGAATCTCGACCCGGGCGATCGGCCAATCGCCGGCGAGTTTCAGAAATCCTCTGCGATCGCGCAGCCCCGCGATCTCGGAGGCCAGCACCACCCGTTCGATGCTGATCTGCTCGCTTTCTCCGGAATGCGAGCCGCCGGCACCGGAGCCTTCGTTCTTCACCCGGCGCGACAGTTGCTGATCGCCGAGCAGCCGGCTGCACCAGTCCGCGGTTTCCGGATCGCTCGCACGCAGGATCAGCTGGGAGGAGAAGCAGCTCAAGAGCGTCTGCGCACCGGGCAGGCCGTACGCTTCGCGCAACTGCGCGACCGTCTGCAGACCGGCCACCGCGCACAGCCCGAATTTCCGGCCCTGGGTGAGTGCGTCGGCGAGCGACTGGACGCGCCCCAGCGCCGCCAGCTCGTCCAGTAGCAGCCACAGCCGCCGGTCGCGATCCGGCGGCAGGGCGAGTGCCGCGCTCACCGCTTCACCGATCCACGCCGCAATCAGTGGGCGCAGCGCCGTGGCGAGATCCGCCCGCACCGGAATCCACAGCCATCCGCTGCCGCCCTCGACCCAGCGGCGCAGACTCCACGCATCCGCCCCGGCGTCCGGTGGCAGAAGCCGATAGGGGGCACAATACGCGCCGATGATGGCACGCACCGAGCCCAGCATTTTCACCGCACCCGAATCGAACAAGGTCTGCGCCGGCAGACCCCGGACCAGCGCCTCGAGGTCCTCGGAGCGGGCGACTGTCAGGAAATGTACCAGATCGGCATTGGTCGCCGTTCCGTGGCGCTCCATGAGCCGTTGCAGCACTGCCGCGGTGAGCCCCTGCGCATAGAGCTGCCACTGCTGGGCATCCTGGCCGTCGGTATCGGGAAGCAGGCTCTTCGCGAGCCGGTCGGCGTCCGCCGTGCCCCGCATTTCCGCAAGCGGTGACCAGGCGACACTGCGCGCATCGAGCGGATTCAGTATCGTGTCGCCGCACCGCCAGAAGCGTGCCAGGAGTTCACCGCCCGGGTCGACCACGACCGCCCGGTCCTCCACCCGGTCGCGGATCGTTTCGGCAAGCGCCTGCAGCGCGAGCGATTTGCCGGTGCCCGTGGAGCCGGTGAGCAACAGATGCTGCGGTTCGATCCCGCGCGGAATCGGGACCTCACCAATTTGGATGGCGCCGCGCTCTCGGCGCGCGGGCCGACCGAAGCGCGCCCCGCGCTGGACGCTGTCACGGCGTCGCCGCCGGAGCGCCACCGCGACCCCCACAACGACCGCCGCCGCGGTGGCCGGCACGAGGTACACAACCATCGGCAGGATTCGGGCAAACCGGATCAGCAACGCCACCCCGCTTTCTGGATGCGGCATAAAAAGCTGCGCGCGCAGCCATCGGCCCATCGCCCGGGCCCCGTCCAAAAAGCCTGCCGGGTGCAGGGTTGCGTCCCCGGCGTAGCCCAAGAGGGTCAGCACCCCCCACGCGACCACCACACCATCGAACCGTTTGCCTCGTGCTGCCTTCGTCATGGTCTCATCTCCTGCCCGTAACGGATTCCGGATCGGGGAGGCCGGCGGGTTGCCGACCTCTCTATTTAGGTGCGCCGCGCGGAAATTCCCCGAAAGAACCCCCGCCATCACCCGGCGGGGGTCGGCGGGAGATCAGGCCGCGTCCTGCGACTCGGTGGGAAGAAGGGCCTTGATGAAGGCCTGCGCCTTGGCGGCTTGGGCCGCGGCCATCAGGATCGCGCACTTGTCGGACTTCAAAACCTTGATCCACGAGGACAGGTAGTCGGCATGGTCTTCCAAGGTCGTATTGATGATTCCAAGCTCGGCGTTCAGGAAGGCGGACCCCATTTCGGCGACCAGTTCTTCGAACGCATAGGCTTCATCACCGAAGCGCTTGCCGAAGGTCCGGTCCAGCCGTCTCGGATGGCCCGTGCTGTGCGTCAGTTCGTGCAGTGCGACGTTGTAGAAGGCCTCGGGGCTCGTGAAGCACTCCCGCTCCGGCAGGTGGATCGTGTCGGTGGCCGGATGGTAGAAGGCCTGCGTGCCGCCCAGGTGGATGGGTGCCGGACTCGCGGCCAGAATCCGTTC
>JAJYDN010000072.1 GCA_021777535.1 Pseudomonadota bacterium | reverse complement strand
GCGCTGGGCATCCGCTTCCGTTGGATAGGAAAGGACAGCCTGTTTCGATGGCCGTTCGGCGGATTCATGCGGTGGCTGGGGGGTATACCGGTCAACCGCCGGACGCCGGGCAATTTCATAGACCAGATGGTGGACCAGATCCATGCAAGCCGGGAACTGGTCGTTGTCATCACGCCCGAGGGTACGCGCAGTCGCACCGAGCACTGGAGGAGCGGCTTCTACTATCTTGCGCTCCGGGCCGGTATTCCGATCGCTTTGGGCTACGTCGACTATGCGCGGAAAATCCTGGGGATCGGTCCGGTGCTCATGCCTACGGGAAACATCGAAGCGGATATGGTGCCGATACGGGAATTCTACGCCGACAAGGCCGGTCTCTATCCGCACAAGAAAGGGGAAGTGAGGATTGAGCCCCGTACCTGAAGGGCGGCATGGCGTGGTCACTCGCGGCAGTGGTGAAATCGGGCGGCGCCGGAAGCGGTCCATCGAAGGCGATGCCGGCGACGGCAGGGCGCCGTGGCGACACGGTCGCGTTCCGGCTCGGGGCGCGGAATGCCGTGTTGATCATTCCGGAACCGGGGACTGCTTGCAATGCCGGTTGTGGATCTGTGGCGTAGGCCCCATCCGGCGTCGCAATGGTTTTGCGGCGTGATCCGGAAGGCGGGGGCCGCGTGTGTTCGCCTGAAACGCACGGTCCGGATTCATTTCCCGGTCGGCCGGTTCTCCATGCTCTGGAAGTACGTTGGCCTGCGTTGCGAACGTGCGTTTTCGTGCAGGCGTGGTTACTGGCCCATTTAAGGATCGCGTAAGCCAGGCTGCGTAGTATGCGGCCATGACGAATCAATCCTCCGTTTGGGACAGGCCAACACGTTTCCTGCACCTGGGCTTTGTCCTGACCGTGACCATCCAGCTGCTGGTGAGCCTGTTCATGGTGCCGCCGGGTAGCCATCATCCATCGACCTTCCTGGAGCATGCGGAGTTCCTCGTGCACGAGTGGGTGGGTCTGTGTGCCCTGTGTATCGTATTGGCCCACTGGACCTGGTCGATCCTGAGTTCCGGATCGGCCAGTCTCGGCCATCTGTTTCCGTTCAGCCGCGACGGCCTTCGGGGAATTGCCGTTGAGTTGCGCGAGCTTCTTTCCGGGCGGCTCGCGCGTGGCGGGCCGCGGGGTGGTCTGTCGGGGCTGGTGCACGGCCTCGGCCTGGTGGCGGTGAGTGCAATTGCCGTCACGGGCGGCATGCTGTTCGTGATGATTCCGGAGAATGGGGATCCGGGTGCGCTGGCGCACCATATCGGCGAACTGCATTCCCTGATTGCAACGCTCGTGTGGACCTACTGGTTTGGCCACATCGGGATGGCCTTGCTGCATCAATTCGCGGGAGATGATACGTTGCGACGCATGTTCAGACTTCGCTAAGCCGCTGCAGCGGCCCCTTCCGATTTCGGGGCAAGGTTACGTCAAAGTCGCACATGGTTTTAGGGGCTCGGTCGTGCGGCGGCAAAAAAGTGAGTGCTAAAAGGGTGCGCAGAGCAGTTTCAGAGCGGTTCCAAGGATCTACAGACGGTTCGGTGCGTGGCGCAGGGGGGAAGTTTGTAAGATTGGGGCGCTACAGACGTGCCGGGACAAACCCCACGGGGGCCGAGTAGGAAATCTGTGCGGGAAGGCAGCGCTCAGAGATTGAGCATGGCGAGGATCTTGTCGGGTTGGGCGGCGAAAGCACGGATCGCGGCGGTGATGTTGGTGTAGCGAAAAAGGCGCAGCAAGCCGATGCCGAAGTTGCGCAGACAGGCGAGCGCTTGGGCTATGACGCCGCGCTGGGCGCGGCAGCGGTCTTCGTCATAGGCCATGTCGCGCACGTGATGCAGGCTCTCGATGCCCCAATGGCCGCGGTTCAGGGCGAGCAGCCGTTCGGCGTTTGCCTGCTTGGGCGACAGGCTCGTGATCAAATGGACTTGTTCGATGCGGGTTTCTCGTGTGCTGCAGGTAAAGACTTCGCGCTCGACGGTGGCGACCTGTCCGATGTAGGGAAAGGACAGGTAGTCGTTCAGGGTGGTGCTCGTCCAGAGGCGGCGGGTCTCGACCCGGCCGTGGCCTTTATCGATCGTCGTGTGCTCTGGGGGGAAAAGCGCCCAGGTTGAGCGCTTCGATGTCCTGTTTGAGTCCGGGTTGATTGTCCTTGACGGTGAAAACGTAATGCGCCTTTTTATCCTCGACGAGGTAGCGAGCGGTCTCCACCTGGGTGTGCAAGGCATCGGCGGTGACGATGCGGTCCTCAAGGGGCAGCGGATCGAGCAGCATTTTGACGGCCGGGATCTCGCTGCTTTTGTCGTCGATTTTGACCTGGTTGAGCACGCCGCCGCTGTCATGGGAGCGGGCGGCCAACAGGTGCACGGCGCGCTTATTCGTTGTTTTGGTGGCGCGCAGGCACTTGCCGTCGAGGGCGACGGCCTCGTTGGGGGTGGCTTGATGCTGCGATTGCAACCAATCGGCGAGCACCCGCTCGAGTTCGCCGACCTCGAGCGCCGTGAGTGTCCGGCGGATGGTAGGTTCGCTCGGCGGGATATAGACACCGCGCGCCGCGGGATCTCGCCGGCAGCGCAGCCGTCTGAGCAGGGCCGCATCGGCCCGGGCCGCCCATTCAGCGATCGCGGTGCTGCCGCGCGCCCCGCTGATGGTCGCACAAGCGGCCACCGCCAAGATCGAGCACAACCGGTGTCGCCGGCCGCGGCGCTCGCGTCGATCGGTCAGGCTCGCCAGACGCGCGAGCAGGTCGTGCGCTTCGATGTCAGTGAGCTGCATGGGCTTGACCTCCTTCGGGGTGGGCAATTCCGGATGGGGCAGCGCGCGGCAGAGAAGCGCTGGCGCCTGGGGGTGCAGGGGATAGACCAGCACACGCTTAGGGGCGCCGTGCTCGATATACTGAGTGTTGGATTTGGCAAAACCGCGACTCATGCCCACCTCGATCCAATTGGCCGCCCGGTAGCAGGTGCCGGCAAAGCGGGCGGGATCGACGAAGGTCTCGGCCAGCAGCAGCCGTGTCCCGTGGAGGGCCTGCCAGTCATCCGACAAGCGCGAGAGATTTGCCCCCAGAATCTTCGAGGCGAGGTTGGGCACGCGCGGTCCGGGCAACAACAAAAAGCGGGTATTGTTGGCGATCAGCCCGATGCGCTGCCATTGCAAGGCTCTCGACCAGCCGATCCACGTGTCGCGCGCCGTACACTTCAATGCCGCCGAAGCCCAGCCGAGCAGCGCCACCCATTGGCCGTCGACTTCGGCCACATAGCGCAGGCTCCGGCCCACCATCGCGCCCAGCCCCAGGTAGTGGTGCGCCTCCATG
>JAJYDN010000011.1 GCA_021777535.1 Pseudomonadota bacterium | reverse complement strand
CAGAAGCATCAGCATCTGCCGATCTACATCCACTTCGATCACACGGTTCCTCTTTCAAACAGGGCCATACTTTCAATATGATGTGTATGTGGAAACATATCCATGACACCCGCCCGCGCAAGCCGGTATCCAAACTGCCCCACCAGCACCTGCGCATCCCGGGCAAGTGTAGCCGGATTGCATGACACATAGAGGATGCGCGGCACCGCCAGCGCGCCAAGCGCCTGCACGGCGCCGAGTGCCCCCGTGCGCGGCGGATCGAGAAGCGCCGCATCGGGGGGGCTGTCCCCGATGACTCCGGCCACGCCGGCAGCGTCGAGATCGGCAGCCACGAAATGGGCGTTGGCGAGCCCGTTGGTTGCGGCATTGCGGGCCGCCTGCGCCACCAGTGCCGCATTGCCCTCGATGCCCGTCACTTCCCGCACCCGCCTCGCAAGCGGCAGTGTAAAATTGCCAAGACCGCAGAAAAGATCCAGAACCCGCGAGGCAGGGCCTACCTCGAGCCACGCCAGCGCCTGACTCACCATGGCCTGATTGACGACGCCATTGACCTGCACGAAATCGTGCGCTGCGAACTCAAGGCGGATATCGAAAGCGGGCAGCGTGTAGAAAAGCGGCCGCGTGGGCCCGAGCGCCCGGATGCTTTCCGGTCCGGCCGCCTGTCCGTAGACATCGAGCCCCAGGCGCGCACCGAAGGACTGGATCGCCTCCTCGTCTGCCGCAGACAAGGGCTCGAGGTGACGGAAAATGAGGGCGGCACCGCCATCGCCACCCCCGTACTCGACCTGTGGCACGCGCGCAGCCACCGACAGCGTGGCGATCAGATCCCGCAAGACGGTCAGCCGGGTGCCGATGCGGGGCTCGAGCGTAAGACAGTTTTCAAGCGGCGCAATAAACGAATGGTTGCGTTCCCGGAAACCGACCAGGACACCGCCTTTCTTCGGCACGACACGGACCCCGAGCCGCGCCTTGCGCCGGTACCCCACGGTGGGCCCCGTAAGGGCGGGGGCCCACACCTGTGGATTCACCTGGCCCACATGCCAGAAGGTGTCCCGCACGATCTGTTCCTTGGCGCGGACCTGGGCCGCCGGCGCCAGATGCTGAAGACGGCAGCCGCCGCAGACACCAAAGTGCGGACACGGCGGCTCCACACGATCCGCGGCGGACTCCAGCACCTCCACGACATGGGCCTTGTCGTAATGGCGTTTGCGTCCGTCGTAGCAGAAACGCACGCGCTCGCCCGGCAATGCGCCATCGATGAACACGGCCTTGCCTTCGTGATGGGCAACACCCGCCCCCTCGTGCGTGAGCGCCTCCACGCGCGCCACACCCTCCATTCCGCCGCCCTTCACGGCGCCGACTGCGGCCATGCCGCCAGAAAGGCATGCAGGTGAGGCCGGTCGCTCTCGGAGAGCAGTCCACGAACCTGCGCCTCCTCCGCGGCGTACGCATCCGCATCCAGGTGCCCGCGCATCCGTTCGAGCCGCAAATAGACGAGGTAGGTATTCAACACGTCGGTCTCACAATAATCACGGATACCGCGCACGTCGCCTTGCTGGTAGCGGGTCCAGACCTCGCTGCCATGCGCGCCCTGCTTGCCAGGAAAACCCAGAAACAGCGCAATCTCGTCGAGCGGTGCCGCGGCCCGCGACTGATAGCCCGACAAGACATCCATCAGATCCGTATGGCGCTGGTGATAGCGGCTCAGATAATTGTTCCAGCGGAACGCCGGGTCTCCGTCCCCGACCTCCCAGTACTGGCGGCAGTCGATACCGTGGCGCAGGGCACGGTAATGCAGGACCGGCAGATCAAAACCGGAACCATTCCAGGAAACGAGAACCGGCTGAAAGCGTTCGATGCCCTCGAAAAACCGCTGAAGGATATCCGCTTCGCGGGCGTTTTCCTCGCCAAGCGACCACAGCCTCAGATTGTCGCCGTGACGCAAAAGGACCGAAATCGCCACCACCTGGTGCAGATAGTGACGCAGGAATTCCGTGCCCGCCTCCTCCCGCCGCCGGTGGAACATGATCTTGGCGACATCGGCATCGGAAAGCCCTTGCAGTCCATAGAGACGGCGTCCGGCTTCGACGTCGGGGACCGTTTCGATATCGAATACGAGGACATTCATGCGGCAGGAAAGACACCCGTCGAGAGATAGCGGTCACCCCGGTCGCAGATGATGCTCACGATGACGGCGTCGGTGAGCTCCGCCGAAAGCGCCAGCGCGGCCTTCACGGCCCCACCCGACGAGATGCCACAGAATATGCCCTCCTCGGCGGCCAGCCGCCGCGCCATGGCCTCGGCGTCCGCCTGCGTGACATCCATCACGCGATCGACGCGCGCAGGCTCGTAGATCTTCGGGAGATAGGATTCGGGCCAGCGGCGGATACCCGGGATCGATGAACCGGGCGCAGGCTGCACGCCGACGATCGATATCCCGGGATTGCGTTCTTTCAGATAACGCGACACGCCCATGATGGTGCCGGTGGTGCCCATCGCGCTGACGAAGTGCGTCACCTGTCCCTCGGTGTCCCGCCAGATCTCGGGTCCGGTCGAAAGGTAATGCGCCATCGGATTGTCAGGGTTCGAGAACTGATCGAGAATGCGGCCCTCGCCGCGCGCCTCCATGGCGCGTGCCGTATCGATGGCCTCCTCCATGCTGCCCGCCCGCGAGGTAAGGATCACCTGCGCACCGAAGGTCCGCATAAGGCCGCGGCGCTCCATACTCATGTTCTCCGGCATGACCAGGATCATCCGGTAACCCTTGATGGCGGCCGCCATGGCAAGCGCAATGCCGGTATTCCCGCTGGTGGCCTCGATCAGCGTATCGCCAGGCCTGATGTCGCCGCGCCGTTCGGCCGCCACGATCATGTTGAGCGCCGGCCTGTCCTTGACCGAACCGGCCGGATTGTTGCCTTCAAGCTTGACGAGAAGGTGGTTGCCGCGGCCGCCGGTGATCCGCTGGAGGCGCACGAGCGGCGTGTTGCCCACGAAATCAGCTAGTGTCTTCATCGGCGCATTGTACCCCACAGCCACGCGGAGCGCCCACCGCAGCCCATGCCTCCACGAAGAGGCAGAGCTCCGCGCGCCCGCCATATTCGTCTACGCCAAGCCGGTAATCGGCACAGATGCGGCCGTCCGCCGGCCCCGCGTCACAGCGGAATGCGATCGCCTTCAGAGACCCCCTTACACCGTCGGCGGCAAGACGCAGGCGCCAGTGCCCGCCCCGCACGGGCGCCCCTTCAAGCACCCTGAACTCCCCGGTAAAAAGGGGCTCCGCAAACCCGTTACCCCATGGACCGCCCGCGCGCACGGCTTGCGCCAGGGCCATGGTCAGCTCGCAGGCCTCCAGGGGACCGTCGACGCGCCGGTCAGGATAAGGGGGCGGTCCGCAGCGGCGCTGCACCTCTTCTGCGAATACGCGGGCAAGCTCTGGATAGTCACCCTCTGCGATAGTAAAGCCGGCGGCCGCCGCATGCCCGCCGAATTTCAGGAAAAGCCGCGGATGACGTTCGGCAATGGCCGCCAGCGTGTCGCGCAGATTCAGGGCGCCGACCGAGCGTCCGGACCCCCGCAACAGACCCTCATCACCCGGCGCCAGCGCCAGCACCGGACGCTGGTACGCATCCTTCAGTCGCGAAGCGAGGATGCCGATGACACCGGGGTGCCAGTCCCCATCCATCACGCACAGGCCGGCCGGCAACTCGTCCGCCGCCACCGCACGCAGCGCGGTTTGCGCCTGTCCCTGCATCTGCTTCTCGCGCGCGCGCCGCTCGCGGTTTAACGCATCGAGCTCACCGGCAAGCCTTTCGGCCTCGGCCGCATCCTCTGTCAGCAACAACCGCACACCGGTTTCCATGTCAGCAAGACGCCCGGCCGCGTTCAGGCGGGGCCCCACCTGAAAACCGAGATCCTGCGCCACCACCGCGCCCGCATGGCGGCCACCCACGCGGATCAGCGCGGCAATGCCGGGATTGGCCGCGCCCCGGTTGATACGCCGCAGTCCATGGCGCACGAGCAACCGGTTGTTGGCATCGAGCGGCACGCAGTCGGCGACCGTGCCGAGTGCCACGAGATCAAGCAGATCGGCAAGTGGCGCCTCAACGCCCAGTCTCTGGCGCAAGGCGATCAGGAGATAGAGGACCACGCCCACACCCGCAAGGGCCTTGCTGCCAAACGGGCAACCGGCCTGATTGGGATTGACGATGGCGCAGGCGGCCGGCAACACCGGACCCGGCAAATGGTGGTCCGTTATGATGAGCCCGACGCCTGCCGCCGCGGCTGCGTGCGCGCCATCAAGGCTGTTGATCCCGTTGTCGACGGTCATGATCCACCGGGGCTTGCGGGCACAGGCCCGCGCCACGATCGCCGGTGTCAGCCCATATCCTTCGGTTGCACGATCAGGGATGAGAAAATCCACATCCTGGGCGCCAAGGCGGCGCAGACCGCGCACCGCGAGCGCCGTGCCGGTCGCCCCATCGGCATCGTAGTCGCCGATGACGAGAACCGGTTCACCGGCCTCGATGGCGCCCGCAAGTAGCGCCGCCGCTTCCGGCAGGCCACGCATCTTTGGCGGCAGCAGGCGTTCGAGGCCGGCATCGAACTCGCTGAAATCGACCACCCCGCGCGCCGCATACAGCCGCTCCATCACGCGGGCCACGACCGCATCCACGCTCACCACCACCCCCGCCACAAGGACAGGTCGCGGCGGCGCAGGTGGTAGCGCGGACCCTCGTCGCCCATCACCACGAGTTCCTGGAACCGGCCGGCCCTGAGGGCGCTTTTCAGCGGTTCGAGCCACGCGTCCTGCCATTCCTTCAAAAACGTCTCCCAGGCGCCCACATCCCCATACTGGGCCGCGCCCTCGCCCCCCTGGAAAGTAATCAGCAGGTCTTCCCCCAATGCGAGGTCGCGCACATCGGGCACATCGCGGCAGACGCGCGCGCCGCCGTGGAGTCCCATCCCCGCCACGACCGCATCGGCCGTATAGATGTGCCGTAGGGATATCGCGGCGGGCAGGGGCAGCGTCCCTGGCCCCCAGAACCAGACGCTGTTGGCGGCAACACCGAGCGCCTCCCCTCCATGGGTGCCGACCAGCGCCTGATGCAACAGCATCTGCGCCTCGTTCAGGCGGGCACGCCAATACCGGCTGTCGCCCCCCGGCAGATGCGCGTGCACGTTGCGTCCGGCGACCAGGGACAGTGGGGGACCCGCGAAGGAGGGCGGCCGCGGCAGGCTGAGATACCACCTGTGGGGCGCAAGCGGCTCCAGTACACCGCCTTCGTCGGCAAACACCGCCGCCACGATATCCGCCAGCTGCCGGCCTTCCTCTACCGTCAGGCCCAGGGTCTCGCTGTCGGCGAGGAGGAGCCGATCGCCATCGACCGCCAGATGGACCGGATCGCACCGGATCCACCAGTGCGCGTCGGCGGCCATCCCCTCCCCTATGCGCCCCAGGGCAGCAAGCCCCGCGTCAGCAGGCAACCCCGACAGCGCGAGCAGCCGGGCAACGCCATGGCCGGCTTGCGGTTCCCCGTGGGCGTGCCGCAAGGCACGGGCAAACGTTCGCGGCCAGGCAACCGTCGCGGGCGCCGGCCCAAGCAACCCCGCGACGTACACGATCACACGCCCCGAACGGCTCATCCCGGTATCCGGCGACCAAGGCAAAGCACAAGGCGTTCCCTGCGGCGTTCCAGCGCAAGGCGCGCCGGATGCGTTCCTTCCCCGGGGCGAGCGGACCCATCGGCTGGCAAAGGCGACTGGCAGCTATGCATACTGCATTTAAACATGGACCAGGCGGGGCCCGCCACTTGCGGCAGCAGGCCGCCGAAAGCGGACGAAAAAGGTGTTTCCGGAAGATCTCGAAGAGGCGAACCTGGCCACGGGCGGCCCGGCGCAGGGCAAAAAAAGGGGGCAGTGCGCACTGCCCCGATCCTCCCCATAGTGCGCCAAACTCGTTGGCTCGGCGCCGGACCTTAATCAATCCATGCGGGCATCTGTATCCTGGCAATCGACGCGGGCGGCGATCATGTACCCGACGAAACCCAGCCCTGCGTATATGATCGCGCCACTGGCAAGCCAGGCGGCAATCATCATTTGCGCGTGATTTACGAGCATAATCACTCGACCCCCTTATCTATTCGCAATCCGCGGTGTCTGGCGCAAGACGGCCAACACCTCACGGCACGATCGTCACGCTATGCGTTCGCGCAGTCCCATTCCTTGATGGAAATCAAACATATTAGGGCTTTCTTCTTAACGGATACGCCCATAGATGATGCCGCTGACCGCATCCAGCGTGGGCGCAACCGTGAGAAAATCACTGGCCGTCTTTCCCTGCTGGATGGCGACATCCGGATCCTTCAGGCCATGGCCCGTGACCGTGCAGACGACGCTGGCGCCTTCGCGCACACGTCCTGCGCGCAGATCCCGCAGGGCACCCGCCACCGATACCGCCGATGCCGGTTCGCAAAAAATCCCTTCTTCCCGCGCAAGCAGCCGCTGCGTCTCCAGGATCTCCTTGTCATCGATCGCCCCGAACCAGCCTCCGGTTGCGGCTCGCGCTTCCTGGGCAAGCGCCCAGGATTGCGGGTGCCCGATACGGATTGCCGTAGCGATCGTCTCGGGTTCATCGACCATCTGCCCGCTCACGAAGGGGGCGGCACCCGCGGCCTGGTAGCCGACCAGAACCGGCATCGCGCAACGGCCCTGTTTGTTGTAGGCGCCATAGCCCCACCAGTGGGCGGTGATGTTCCCCGCATTGCCAACTGGCAGATAATGGTAATCCGGCGCAAAACCCAGGGCGTCCACGATTTCGAACGCCGCCGTCTTTTGCCCATGGAGCCGATAGGGATTGACCGAATTGACCAGCGTGATGGGTGCGCTCGCGGCGATCTCCTTCACAAGCCGCATGCCGGCATCGAAGTTGCCCTGTATCTGCACCACCACCGCGCCATGAATCAGTGCCTGACTCAACTTGCCAAGCGCAATCTTGCCCTCGGGAATCAGCACGAACGCCGTCAGACCGGCGCGTGCCGCGTACGCTGCCGCCGACGCCGAGGTGTTGCCGGTCGACGCGCAGATGATCGCCCGCGAACCCTCTTCAACCGCTTTCGTCACCGCAAAACACATGCCGCGGTCTTTGAAGGACCCCGTCGGATTCAGGCCTTCGAACTTCACATAGAGCGTCGCATCCCGTCCGGTCGTACGGGTCAGGCGCTCGAGACGGATGAGCGGCGTGTTTCCCTCGTTTAAGGTGATGACGCGGGCGTCGTCGGCCAAAGGCAGCCAGTCGCGGTAACGGTTGATAATGCCGCTGTAGCGCATGAACTTCTCCTAATCGAACGTTTCGACGCGCAGGCGCCGTATGGGGCCGACGACCGAATCAAGCGCCGCGATGCGCTCGATGGCCTGGTTGACCTGTTGCTCGCGGATCTTGTGAACGAGCAGAATCACATCGACGCGCGCCGACGCTTCCACCGGGGGGCGTTGCTGGATGGCCTCTATGCTGATACCGAGATCAGCAAGGATCCGCGTGATATCGGCCAGCACGCCCGGGCGGTCGAGCGCTTCGGCGCGCAGATAGCAGGCCGTCTCCACGTCCGCCATCGACAGAAGCGGCCCCTCCGACAGGGCATCCGGCTGAAAGGCGAGATGCGGCACCCGCAACTGCGGATCCGTGGTCAAGGTGCGCACCACGTCGATGATGTCGGCCACGACTGCCGAGGCCGTCGGTTCTGCGCCGGCACCCGGACCGTAGAATAGCGTCGAGCCCACGGCATCCCCTTCCACGAGAATTCCGTTCATGACGCCATCGACATTGGCGATCAGGCGTTTGTGGGGGATCAGGACCGGATGGGCGCGCAACTCGATGCCAGCGGAGGTCCGCCGCGCAATACCGAGATGCTTTACCCGGAAACCGAGTTGCTGGGCATAACGGATGTCCGCCGCCTCGAGATTGCGGATGCCCTCTATGTAGCAGCTCTCGAAACGAAGCGGGATACCGAATGCAATGGCCGCCAGGATCGTGAGCTTGTGGGCGGCGTCGATACCGTCTATATCGAAACTGGGATCGGCCTCCGCGTAACCGAGCGCCTGCGCTTCACGCAGGGCATCGGCGAATTCGGCGCCGTTTTCCCGCATCTGCGTGAGTATATAGTTGCTGGTACCGTTGATGATGCCAGCCAGGCCGCGGATACGGTTGCCCGCAAGACCCTCGCGGATCGCCTTGATGATGGGTATGCCACCGCCGACCGCCGCCTCGAATGCCACCACGACGCCACGCCTGCGCGCGGCGGCGAAGATCTCGTTGCCGTGCAAGGCAATGAGCGCCTTGTTGGCGGTGACCACATGCTTGCCGGCCTCGATGGCGGCAAGCATGTAGCTGCGGGCCGGTTCGATACCCCCCATGAGCTCCACTACCACCGCAATGCTCGGGTCCTTCAGCACCCGGTCGGCGTCGGTCGTGAGCTTTTCCGGCGGCCATTCGCTTGCGCGCACCTTCTTCAGGTCACGGGCCACGATACAGACGATTTCCATGTCGCGGCCGGCACGGCGGTTTATTTCGTGCGCGTTGCGCGTCAGCACGCGTACCACACCGCCGCCGACCACCCCAAAACCCAAAAGGCCCAGCCGGACAGCGCTCACGGCATCTCCTTTGCCATTCCCCGCGGATGCCGCAGAAGATCCTTGATCGAGCGCACCGCCTGTCGTGTCCGCTGCTCGTTTTCAATCAACCCGAATCGCACGTAGTCGTCCCCGTATTCCCCAAATCCAATCCCGGGCGACACGGCCACGTGCGCCTCGAGCAGAAGTTTCTTGCTGAACTCGAGCGATTTCATCTCCGCAAAGGCCGGGGGGATCTTCGCCCAGACGAACATCGTGGCCTTCGGCACATCCACATCCCAGCCAGCCGCCTTCAGTCCCTCGCACAGCACGTCGCGGCGGCTCTGGTAGCGGTCACGGATCTCGCCCACACATTCCTGGGGGCCCTCGAGCGCCAGGATGGCGGCCACCTGGATCGGGGTGAACATCCCGTAGTCGAGATAGGACTTCATGCGCGCAAGCGCTGCCACGAGCTCCCGGTTGCCGCACATGAAGCCGACCCGCCAGCCCGGCATGTCGTAGCTCTTCGACAGCGTAAAGAATTCCACAGCCACGTCTTTCGCGCCCGGCACCTGCAGGATGGAAGGTGCCACATACCCGTCGAACACGATATCGGCATAGGCAAGATCGTGGATCACGAAAATACCGTGCTCACGTGCCACCTCCACCACCTGCTCGAAGAAGTGCAGATCCACGCACTGCGTGGTGGGATTGCTCGGAAAATTCAAGACGAGCATCTTCGGCTTCGGCCAACAGTTGCGGATCGCGCTTTCGAGTTCGGCGAAGAAATCGCCGCCCGGCACGAGCGGCACATGACGGATGTCGGCCCCGGCGATCACAAAGCCGTAAGGATGAATCGGGTAGCTCGGATTCGGCACCAGCACCACGTCTCCGGGACCCGTGGTCGCCAACGCAAAATGCGCAAGCCCTTCCTTGGAGCCGATGGTGACGATCGCTTCCTTGTCCATATCGAGATGGACACCATAGCGCCGCTCGTACCAGTGACAGATCGCCTGCCGCAGGCGCGGGATGCCGCGCGAAACCGAATAGCGATGCGTGTCTCCCCGCTGCGCCGCCTCGCAGAGCTTGTCGACGATATGCTGGGGCGTCGGGTGGTCGGGATTGCCCATCCCGAAATCGATGATGTCCTCGCCGCGCTTGCGGGCCTGGGCCTTCAGGTCGTTGACGATATTGAAGACGTATGGCGGAAGCCGCTTGATACGGGGAAACTGATCCATAAATAAGCCTTCGGGCCGGCAGGGCCCTCCCCGTTGTCTCGGGAAAAAGGTCTGGTTAGTATAGGGTTCTGGATGATCGCCGAACCCGTCGATCGAAGCGCGAACATACGGACGAAACCGCGGTCTGTCAATGTCGCGGGGGGATCGGAGGCGTCTTTAATGAAGATACATCTCGATACCGGCGACAACCGGTACCGCATCCAGGCCTACACCCCGGGCGAGGTCGTGATCGCCGACGTAGGCTACCGCCGCAGCCTCGTGCTGCTTCCCGACCAGGTGCTTCCGGACTGGGAACCGGCCGACTTCTCCGCGCTGACCGAACCACTCCTTGCAGAACTCGCTCGCCTCGCACCCGAGGTGGTACTCCTCGGCACCGGCAGCCGCCTGCGCTTTCCACCCTTGCGCTGGCTTGCCGCCCTGCAGGCAAACGGCATCGGCACCGAGTGCATGGACACGGGCGCCGCCTGCCGCACCTACAATCTGCTCATGGGTGAGGGCCGGCGGGTGGCTGCAGCGCTGCTGCTCGCCGACCCGCCTTGGGAGAATCAGAAAAGCGCCTCCATCGAGTAGCCGCGCTTTTCCAGCATGCCGCGCAGGCGCTTCAGGGCCTCGACCTGGATCTGCCGCACCCGTTCCCGCGTCACACCGATGTCGGCACCGACCTGCTCAAGCGTCGAGACATCGTGACCGTTCAGGCCGAAACGGCGCTCGACCACCTCACGCTGCTTGTCATTCAGCTCGCCGAGCCAAACCCCGATCTGCGTATGCAGATCCTCATCCTGCAGAAGCTTTTCCGGATCGGCGGTATGCTCGTCGGCGATCGCATCGAGCAGCGAACGGTCGGGATCCATATCGAGTGGGGCGTCGACCGATACCACACGCTCGTTCAGGCCGAGCATGGCCTTGACGTCCTCGATCGGCTTATCCAGGAGCAGCGCCACTTCCTCGGCCGTCGGCTCGTGGTCCAAACGTTGCGCCAGATAGCGGGCTGCCCGCAGATAAATGTTGATTTCCTTCAGGATATGCACCGGCAGCCGGATGGTGCGCGTCTGGTTCATGATGCCGCGCTCGATGGTCTGTCGTATCCACCACGTGGCGTACGTCGAGAACCGGAAACCCCGCTCCGGATCGAATTTCTCCACTGCACGGATGAGGCCGAGATTGCCTTCCTCGATCAAATCGAGCAGCGCAAGTCCCCGATTCATGTAGCGGCGGGCTATCTTCACCACCAACCGCAGGTTGCTTTCGATCATGTGGCGGCGCGCCTGGGCATCTCCCCGCAGGGCCCGCCGTGCGTAATAGATCTCCTCTTCGGCCGTCAGCAGTGCCGAAAAGCCGATTTCCCGCAGATACAGCTGGGTGGCATCCGCCTGCGACGCGGCGAGTCCCTCGGCATCGGCGGCTTCCCCTGCCGCCGAGACCGGCTCCGCGATCTCCGCGGTCGCGGTCGTCTCCTCTTCCTCCGCGAGATCTTCGGGCTCGGCTACCTCAAGTACGACTTCTTCAATGTCCGGCTCGGTCATATCGTGCGCCCCTGTCTCTTCACATCTCAGTGGAAAACGTGTGGGAGAAAAAGCAGCGGATTGACGGGGTTGCCCTGTCTGCGGATTTCGAAATGCAGCTCGACGTGATCGGTACCGCTCTCCCCCATCGTGGCAATGGTCTGGCCCTGTCTCACTCTTCCTCCCTCCTCAACGTACATGTGCGCATTGTGCGCATACGCGCTTAGGTAGTCATTATTATCTTTTATGATAATAAGCCGACCATATCCAGGAAGTCCACTCCCGATGTACACGACACGGCCACTTGCGGATGCCCGAACGGGTTCTCCATAATTTCCGGCAATATCGATACCTCGGTTGCCCGAGGGTCCCCCGTACCCGCTGATGACGCGTCCTTCCGCCGGCCAGATCCAGGAACGGACGGGCCGCGGCGCACTGCGCCTGCGCGGCGCGGGCTCTCGGGGCACGGATACGACCGGTTGTACCACAGGCGCGGGTCGAGACACATTGGCTGGTGGCGTCACCGGCATGGAGGGCGACACGCGCGGGGATGGGCGCAAGGGGCGCGCCACGAGCGGCCGGCCGTCCGGTGCCGCCGTTCCCGCACCCGGTGTGGCGGAAACTGCCGGGCGGGGCGGCGCCACGAGGCGCAGGCGTTCGCCCATCACAAGGACGTAAGGGGGGCTTAAGTGGTTCCAGCGGGCGAGTTGCCGGTAATCACGACCCGACTCCCAGGCGACGCTATAGAGCGTATCGCCCGGCATGACCGTATAGACGCGCGCCGGCAGGTGCATGGGCATGCTCGCATTTTCGATTGGAGCAGGAATCGAGGCGCTGCAGCCGCACAACAGGACGATCAGCGCGGCAGCCGACAACCGGCAGTAAGGCACTACACGACATCCCCGGGCAAAAGCGGCACGAAATTCACATCTTCCAGGCGCTCGCACGTCACCGTGTCGCCGCGCCGCCGGTACATGAGCAACGCCTGCTGGTGCGTGCCGACCGGAACCACCAGGCGGCCTTCGTCACGCAGCTGGACCAGCAGATCCTCCGGGACCTCGCGGGCAGCCGCCGTGACGATGATGCCATCGAAAGGTCCCACATCCGGCCAGCCGTTGTGTCCATCGGCGTGGCGGGAACGGATGTTGTGCAGACCAAGCGAGGCGAACCGTGCGCGTGCCGCCCGCAACAAGGCACCGACCCGCTCCACCGTATAGACCTGTCCTGCAAGCTGCGCCAGCACCGCCGCCTGATAGCCCGAACCGGTGCCCACCTCGAGGACCTTGCCAAGCGGGCCGCTCAACCGCAGGGCCGCCGTCATGCGCGCCACGATATACGGCTGCGAAATCGTCTGCCCGTGACCGATGGGAAGAGCGGTATCTTCGTAGGCGCGGCTCGCCAGTGCCTCGTCGACGAACAGATGCCGCGGCACGGCGCCAACCGCCTGCAACGTCAGTTCGTCTGCGACGCCCTGCATGCGCAACCGTTCGATCAGGCGCCCGCGTGTGCGCTGCGAGGTCATGCCCATGCCAAGCCGCACGCCTGTCATGGCCACCCTGCGAGCCACGCGCGCATCGGTTCGACCAGGCTGTGACGCGTCAAATCGGTATGGATCGGCGTAATCGACACGAAACCGTTGGCGATGGCATGAAAATCCGTTCCCGGACCCGCGTCCTGCGCTGCGCCAGGCGGTCCCACCCAATAAATGGGGCGGCCCTGCGGATCATTTGCCGCAATGACAGGTTCTGCCTTGTGCCGGTGCCCAAGGCGGGTCACCGCAAATCCGGCGATATCCACAAACGGCCTGTCCGGCACATTGACATTCAGGATGGTGTCTGCCGGCCAGCCGCCGTCGATCAGGCGCGGCAACAACAGGCGGACCGCCTCCGCGGCCGTCTCGAAATGCGCCGGCGTGTGCGAAGCAAGCGAGACCGCGATGGCAGGCAGGCCCAAATGGCGGCCTTCCATGGCGGCTGCGACCGTACCCGAATAGAGCACGTCATCGCCGAGATTGGCCCCGTGGTTGATACCCGATATGACCATGTCCGGCTCCGCCGCCAGCAGACCCGTGATGGCCAGATGCACGCAGTCGGTCGGCGTGCCGTCGACCACGTGGAAACCATTGGGTGCCCGCGTGGCGCGCAAGGGGCGCGTGAGCGTGAGCGAATTGCTGGCTGCGCTCCGGTCGCGATCCGGGGCCACGACGGTGATCTCACCGCTTTCGGCGAGCGCCGCCGCCAGACAGGCGAGCCCTTGCGCCAGATAACCATCGTCGTTGGACAGGAGAATGCGGCGCACGTCTAAGACAGCCACGGCAACGGCGCCAGAATGCGCGCCTGCAGGGCCCGCCCCACGTCGGTTCCCAGATGCTCGGCAAATTGTTCCGCAAGCCCCTGCTTGGGCGTGAAATCGATGATGCGCGGCGCTTTTATGATATGGCGCGCCACATAGCCCACGCTACCAAAACCGTCGATGAGACCGAGCTCCCGGGCGCGCGCGCCCGTCCAGACGAGACCGCTAAAAAGATCCGCATGCGCCGCGAGCCGCGCGCCGCGCCCACGGATCACGGCAGCGATGAACTGCTGATGAATCTGTGTCAGCATCTTTTCGGCGTAGGCGCGGTGCGCGGGCGTAAGCGGTGAAAACGGATCCAGAAAATCCTTGTTGCTGCCGGCGGTGAGCAAGCGGCGGGTGACGCCGACCTTCTTCATGATCCCCGTATAGCCGAATCCGTCCATGAGCACGCCGATGGACCCCACGAGGCTCGCCGGATTCGCATAGATGCGATCGGTGGCGACCGCCACATAGTAACAGCCGGATGCACACAGATCGCTCACGACCGCATAGATGGGAATGCGCGGATAGCGGCTGCGCAACCGCCAGATCTCCTCGTTCATGTCGCTTGCCTGCACGGGACTGCCGCCCGGACTGTCTGCCGCAAGGATGACCGCCCGCGGCTGCGCCGCGAAGGCGGCCCGCAACGCCCTGTCGATACCTCGCGCATCGGCCGCGCCGTCGGGACGGATCGTGCCCTGCAGGCGCACCAGCGCCGTGAAGTGACCGGCGACCCCCGCCGAGCGGAATTGCGCCGCCTCGTAACCCATGAAGAGGGCGATCAGCACGCCGAGAAAGGCGAACCGGAAAAAGAGACTCCAGCGCCGCGCCCGGCGCTGCTCCGTGAGGGCTTCCCGCGCCAGACCGGTCAACACCTGCCGGGCCCACTCCTCCGACAGGCCGTTGCCTTCCGGCTGCTCTTCGTGTTCCGCCATCGTCTCCCTCCCTGCGGTTATCCGCCGTGTTTTTATGTGGCCATGCGCAAAATCATACCCCCATGGACACTGCGGCCCCAGATCCGGAAGGCTCAGTGTCCGCCCGCACCGCCAAGGCCGCGCCGGTCCGCCTCTTCCCCGTCGCGCAGCCATGCGCCGAGATCAGGGAAGCTGTCGATGAAAAGACGCGGCCCATGGACGAGCAATTCCTTCCGATCGTGGCACCCGTAGGTGACACCGACGCTGTCGATACGGGCGCGCGATGCCATTTCGAGATCATACGTGGTATCACCCACCATGAGCGCAGCGGCAGCTGGCACGCCTGTCTCCGCCAGGATCTCGGTCAGCATCAGCGGATCGGGCTTGGAGCGTGTCTCGCCCCCGCAGCGGCTCACCGCAAAGAGCGGACCAAGCCCCGATATCTCCAGCGCCCGGTCGAGACCGCGCCGACTCTTGCCGGTCGCCACCGCAAGCGTGTAACCCGCATCCCGCAGTCGCACGAGCTCCTCGGCAACCCCCGGGAAGAGCGGCGTCGGTGTCGTATCCTTGAACAGAAAATACTCCTGGTAACAGCGCGCCACTTCGAGCCGTTGCGCGGCATCCCGATCGGGCAAAAGCCGCCCCAGCGCCTCCGTCACGCCCAGACCGATGGTCCCCCGGATAACCTCCGGGGCAAGCGGTGGCAACCCGCAGGTGACCATCGCCGCCCGGAAACAGGCAACGATGCGGTCGGCCGAATCCATGAGCGTGCCGTCCCAGTCGAAAATCAGCAACGCATACATCATTCTGAACACTCCGCCTGCGCCAAAACGGCGCGCAGATCCGCAGGCAACGGCGCCTCGATACGCAAAACCCGGCCATCCGCCGGATGGGGCACTGACAGCTCGGCTGCGTGCAAGAACAACCGCGACAACCCCTGCGCGCGCCACGCGTCGTTGCATGCCGCCTCACCGTATGTTTCGTCGCCGGCCACCGGATGCCCGATATGGGCGGCATGCACCCGCACCTGGTGTGTGCGCCCGGTAATGAGTTCGATGTCGACCAGGGTGCCGCCCCTGCATGACAGGCGGGGCGTAAGGATGGTCTGTGCCACCTTGCCGGACGCATTCACGACGACACGCCGGTCGGCGGCCTCCACCCGCAGCAGCGGTGCCTCGATCACACGCCGCCCGCCCAGGCGGCCACAGAGCAGCGCCACATAGCGCTTGTCGAACGCCCCCCCGCGCAGCGCGCCCTGGAGGGTCCGCAGGGCCGATCGCCGCTTGGCCACCAGCAGGCAGCCCGAGGTGCCCCGGTCCAGACGGTGCACGAGCTCGAGAGCCCGCGCCTGCGGCCGCAGCACGCGCAGTGCCTCGATGACGCCAAACGACAGCGCCGAACCGCCATGTACCGCCATCCCGCTTGGCTTGTTCAAAACCAGCAGATGGTCGTCTTCGTAAAGGATATGGCCGGTCAGCCAGTCGAGTTCGGGAGGCTGCGGGGGTGGCGCCCTGGTGTGCAGCGGCGGGATCCGGATGACATCCCCCGCCTGCAGCCGGTAGTCGACGCTGCGGCGCCCCTTGTTGATGCGGATTTCCCCTTTGCGGACGATCCGGTATATGTGCGCGCGCGGGACCCCCTTCAACGTGCTGATGAGGAAATTGTCCAGGCGCTGCCCGGAACGCTCCGGGTCAACGGTGATCCATTGGACCGCGGGAGCCGCCTTGTCACTCGACATCATGAGGGGAAACCAACGATTGCCGGGGCGCCACCCGGCTGCTATAGTGCGCCAACGTATGCCACCGATAGTAACAAGGTTTGGGTCGGCATACAAAACGATTTTCCGGGCCGGCCGCACACGGGGCCGCCCGATGGGTTTCGCACACCTCGCCCATATGGAGGCGTGCCCGGATGTGCGGCCCCTGCCAGGGTGGCAGAAGTCCCCGGCAACGGACAGACGCGCGGTGAACACCTCTCAGGACAGCGGCATCGCCGCCCTGCCCGCCGGCTTACCGTTCCCTTAGCAATGCTGGCAGTGGTCGCGCGCCGCAACGCGGCGGAGTACGACTTATAATGAAAAGAATGCTTTTTAACGCAACGCATCCCGAAGAGTTGCGGGTCGCCATCGTCGATGGCCAGAAACTGGTCGACCTCGACATCGAATCGGCCAATTATCAGCAGAAAAAGGGCAACATCTATAAAGGACGGGTCACGCGCGTCGAGCCAAGCCTCGAGGCGGCGTTCGTCGATTACGGCGCCGAGCGCCAGGGCTTCCTTCCACTGAAGGAAATCTCCCGCAGCTATTTCACCGGTGACAGCAAAGGCCCGCTCGGACAGGTCCGCATCAAGGACGTGATCCGCGAAGGCCAGGAAATCATCGTCCAGATCGAAAAGGAAGAGCGCGGCAACAAAGGTGCGGCGCTCACCTCCTTCATCAGCCTCGCCGGCCGCTATCTGGTCCTGATGCCGAACAATCCGAAAGGCGGCGGAATCTCACGGCGCATCGAGGGCGAGGAGCGCGCCGAACTGCGCGACGTCATGGCCCAGCTGAAGCTGCCCGATGAATATTCGGTCATCATCCGCACAGCCGGCATCGGGAAAAGTGCCGAGGAGCTGCAGTGGGACCTCGACTATCTGATCCAGCTCTGGGATGCCATCAGCCGCGCCGCTGAAGACCAGCCGGCTCCTTTCCTGATCTACCAGGAAAGCAGCCTCGTGATTCGGGCCATCCGCGACTACCTGCGCAGCGACATCAACGAGATCCTGGTCGACAATCCGGAGATCTACGAGCGGGCCCTGAAGTTCATGCAGCAGGTGATGCCGCAGAACGCGAGCAAACTGAAGCTCTACCAGGACGAGATCCCGCTTTTTTCCCGCTATCAGATCGAGCACCAGATCGAATCGGCATTCTCCCGTGAAGTGCACCTGGAATCCGGGGGCGCCATCGTCTTCGATCACACCGAAGCGCTCGTCACCATCGACGTGAATTCGGCCCGCGCCACCAAGGGCTCCGACATCGAGGAAACGGCACTCAACACCAACCTCGAGGCCGCCGAAGAAATCGCCCGCCAGTTGCGCATCCGCGATCTGGGCGGCCTCATCGTCATCGATTTCATCGACATGACGCCCGTGCGCAACCAGCGGGCCGTCGAAAACCGCCTGAACGACGCCCTGAAAGCCGACCGCGCCCGCGTCCAGGTCGGACGCATTTCGCGCTTTGGCCTGCTTGAAATGTCACGCCAGCGGCTGCGGCCCTCGCTTGGCGAATCGAGCAGTCTTGCATGCCCGCGCTGCAGCGGCACCGGACACATCCGCAGCGTGCCCTCGTCAGCCCTGCAGATCCTGCGCTTCATCCAGGAAGAGGCCATGAAGGAAAACACGGCGGCCGTGCATGTGCACCTGCCGATCGCGACCGCGACCTTCCTCCTGAACGAGAAGCGCCATGAGCTCAGTACCATCGAATCGCGCCTGGGCACGCCGATCATCATCATGCCGACGGCCGAACTCGAAACGCCCCACTACCAGATCAAGCGCCTGAAGGCAGATGAACTGGAGGCGGAACGGGTAGCACCGAGCTATCTTGTGCCTTTCGAGACCGAAACCGAGGAGCAGCCCCGCCGTGCCACACCGGCGCCGGAACGGCCGGTCGTAGGCCAACTGACGCCCATGGCACAGGCGCCCGCGGCCACACCCGCGGCCACACCCGCGGCCGCCAGCGAAGCCAACGGTCTGATCCGCAGTTTCCTGCGCCGCATCCTGGGCCCGCGCCCGGCGTCGGCACCGGCGCCGGCACCCGCCGCGGCGCCAACTACCCCTGCGTCACCGCGTGCGCCGAAAACGCCCCGCCCGCCCCGCCGCGCGGCCGGAACCCAGCGCCCGCGCCAGCAGCCCAAGGCGGATGGAACGCCACGCGAAAGGCCCGAGACACGCGAAAGGCCCGAAAAACCGGAAAAGCCGGAAAAGCCGGAACGCAACCGCCCCGCTGAAGCAACAACCGCCGAGAAATCGGAACGCCCGAACCGCCCCCGGAGCCACCGTTCACGCCGGGGCGGCCGCGGCCGTCACGGTGGCGAACGCACCGAGCAGGCCGCCGGCAAGGAAACGCCGGCACCGCAGATCACGCCTCCGCCACCGGGTGGGGACGAAACGCCGGCACCGGCACCGATGGCTCCACACGAAGAGACGGCCCGGCCCAGGGAAGAAGCCTCTGCGCCCAGCGCGCACGTGACACCGGAACCGAGCGAGGTGAACACGCGCCCAGCCGAGCCGGCACCATCCGCCCCGGCACCGGAGTCGCCGGACCATCCGTAAACAAGGGGCACCCAGGCTGCCTTGCGCGGCCTAGGTGCCCGCCTCACCTTCTGCCTCTTCGTCCGATTCTTCCTCCCAACCCGGGCCACGCCGGTCCGCCGGACGCGGATTAGCAGCGCGGATCGCCACGGCATCGGGATGACATTCCGTAAGAAGATCCATCACCGCGGTACCGTCCTTGTTGACGAAAAACCGCACAATCTCCTCGTTGAATGCTTCCGCGTGGTGGGGCGGCACACTGATTGCGTCGATACCATGCGACATCAGGATGCCGTTCATCATGAGGTGGGCGACGCGGCGGTTCCCATCGAAAAAGAACTGCTGCAAGATCGCGAACAGAAAGAAGGCGAGCGCCTGTTCGAAGGGGTGTGGTACCTGCGCGTCGAGCGTGGCGATCCCTCTGGCAAACAGGTCTTGCAGCGCCTGCGCGCCCGCCACCGTCGGCAGCGGCTTGTAGCGGCCCCGCTCGCCAAGGCTCACCTCGGGCAGGTAGAGCACCTCTTCCCCCTCGCCCCGGAAAACACCCCACTCGAGCGCATCTTCATGCGCCGCGAGACCGTGCAATTCGGTAAAGATAGTTCGATTCAGCGCAAATTGACCCGTCTTCACCAAATCGACAAGACGCCGCGCACTGCGCGCGATGTTCAGGATCTGCGTCTGGTCGGCGATCCGCCGCCCGCCGATGGTCACCCCCTCCATGAGCGTCTGGACTTCGGTGTAGGTAAAGGGATTCCCCTCGAGGCCGCCCTCGTCCCAGACGAATTCCGGCAACATGCGCAGAAAATGAAAGCACACACGCTCGATGGAGTGGACGGGAACACTCCATGGCGCCGCCAACCGGTCCCAGCGAAAACCCAAGGCTTCGAAGACGTCCATGAGCAGTCTCCTTGCGGTGCGAATCACCACTATATGCCAAACTGCGCGATGCACAATGCGCACCGTACGCATCCCGTTCACGCCCAGTCCTTGCGTTCGATTGCAGATGGGATTACGCTTGCGCCCGCGGTTACCCTGAGAGAACTGATGCAAGTTTCGTGCAAGACTCTTTTTCCACTCGCCGTACTCTGCCTGAGCACCCTGTCCTCCGCCGCCTGCGCGCACGCCATCGTCGGCATGCGGGTATTCCCGGGCACACTCACTTTCAGTGACCCCGGTGTCACCGACGAGCTGGATCTCAATTTCGCGCGGGCACCCCTCGGCAACCCCTCGGTCGATACATCGGTATCGTCGCTTGGCTATTCAAAAACCATCACCCACCGCCTCGGTTTTGCCATCGGCACGGATTACCAGTCGCTTGGCGGCCCATACGGCGCGAACGGCTTTGACGATGCAAGCGTTGGCCTCCAGGACCTGCTCTGGACGAGCGACTCGGCCGAAACCATGATAACCGGTGGCTTCAGTGCAACTATCGGCCGCAGCGGAAGCACCGCCATCGGCCCAGCCTACTCCGTTCTGCAGCCCACGCTGCTCTTTGGGCGCGGCATGGGTGACCTGCCCCCTGCACTGCGTTACCTCCGGCCGGCGGCGATCACGGGCGCCGTGACCCCCGACATCGCCCTTTCTTCCGCAGCGCCCGATTCGGTGAGCTATGGCTTGTCATTCCAATACAGTCTGCCCTACCTGCAGAATTTCGTCCGCTACGTCGGTCTGCACGCCCCCTTCAATAACCTGGTACCTTTGGTCGAACTGCCCATGCAAACTTGCACGAGCGGCCCCTGCGCCGGCCAGACTACCGGCACCGTCGATCCGGGATTCGTGTGGATCGGGCACTACGGCCAGGTAGGCCTCGAAGCCACGCTGCCGATGAACCGGGCAAGCGGCCATGGCGTAGGCTTCATCCTCGGCATCGGCTTCTATATGGATGATATCTTTCCGCACACCATCGGGGCCCCGATCTTCACCGATTCCACACCCCTGTAAAAGGCTTTGTACATGACACAAGCGTTGCGGTCTGCACTTTTTGGACTGCTGGTCCTTGCACCAGGACTTGCGTTCGCTCATGCGTTTCCCGAGCGATCTGCACCCCGAGTCGGAGCCACCCTGAAGGCGAGCCCACGCTTCGTGCGGATCTGGTTCGACGCCGGCCTCGAGGGTATTTTCTGCCACCTCACCGTAAAAAATGCGCAGGGTGTGACCGTGAGTCACGGGCGCGCCCACGTCGTCCCGCACAGCCATGACCGTCTGCTCGAAGTGGCGATTGCGCCGCTCAAACCGGGGAAATACCGGGTTTACTGGAGCGTGATCGCCGTCGATGGCCACCACACCGAAGGACACTACCCGTTTCGCATCACACCATGAACATGCACATACATCCGCTCTACGTAGCAATCAGCGCTTGCGACATCGTCGCACTCTGCCTCGCCCTCGGGGCGCTTTCCTGCCGTGCCTGGGTCGCACCCGCCGGACCAAGCTATCTCGACCGGCCGCTTTGGTGGCTTACCGGGACCGGAATCCTTGCCCTCGCAACGAGCAGCGCCGCCCTTCTCATCGGCCGCACCATGGAGATGAGCGGCTCACCCTTCACCCAATCCCTCACCCTGCTACCGGCAGTCCTTCAACACACCCGGTTCGGGCAGATCTGGCTTGTGCGCCCCGCCGTGCTGCTCGCCCTTGCCCTATTCTGGTGGCGCGGATCGCACAAGCACACGCCCGCAAATGCCATTGTCATGCTGGTGCTGGTTGCGGTAATCGCCTTCACCCGCAGCGCCACGGGCCACCCAGCCGACATGGGCCAGTTCACGCCCGCTGAATGGGTCGACTGGATCCATCTGCTCGCCATCGGCGTCTGGGTTGGCAGTCTGCTTTCGATGGTGTTGGTCGCGTTTCCGGCGATCTTCGCGGCGCGCCCCGGCATGGATTCGACACTTGCCATCGCGGAACGCCTGTCGCGGCTCGCGGGCCGGGCCCTGCTTGCCATCCTCGTCACCGGCGTCGTGAGTGCCCGTCACTACGTGGTGACGCTGCACAATCTCACGGACACTGCGTATGGGAGGGTCCTCCTCGTCAAGCTCGCCTTCGTCGCAGGCGCCATCGCGCTCGGCGCCCTGAACCGCTATGGCATCCTGCCGCAGCTGCGCCGCGCCGCCACGGCCGCCGCCACGGCCGCGCCAGTGGCCCCGGTCCGGCTCCTTGCCCGGGCAATCCGGCTGGAAGTCCTCGTGCTGCTCGGCGCCGTGATTACGGCCGCCGTGCTCCTGCATGCGATGCCGCCAAGCGACATGCCGCAGCCGGCCGCGGGCGCGCATACGTCGGCCGCCATGACGACGCATGTGGTTCCCGCTCCCCGGCCGGTACGGACACCGACGATCCCTGTCTAGACCTGTAGGCACACGATATACCCGGGCCATCCTCCCCGGGCAGCGCGACCCTAGAAATGATCGTGGCCAAAGGCCCAGATCACGATGATGAGCATTACCACGATATAGAGCCGCAAACCCCAGAAGACCGCCTGCTGCCACGGCTTCAGGGTCTTTAGTGCCACCGGCGCAAGCGGTTTGTCCCACCCTTCTTCACGGAGCAGTTGCGCCAACTCGGCCTGATTCACGTCGCCTCGCTTCACGATCCACCTCCGATCAGGTTCGGCGCCACGGTCGCGATCCCATAGAGCGCATTGCATGCGATAAGCAAGACCATGATGCCGACCACGACCGTATTGCGGCGCCGGCTGTTCACATGCTCGCCCATCAGTTCGCGGTCGTTGACGAGCAGCAGCAGAAACAGCATCGCCGCCGGCATGAAAATCGTCGCGATCACCTGCACCGTGACATTCAAAAAGCCAAGCGGCACATGCGGCAGCATGACGATGCCCGCAGCGACTGCCGTACCGACGATGGCCGGGGCATAGAACGACCATGCCCGCCCAGGCGACTCATTCAGCGACCGCGGCAAATCGAGGGCCTCGCCAACCGCCCACGCCGTACTCGCCGTGATGACGATGGCCGAAATGAGTCCCGCCTCCACGAGACCCAGCGCAAAGAGATCCCGCGCCCACGCGCCGATGGTCACCTGGAGATCGTGAAGAATCTTTTGCACATTGAGACTCGATGCGCCCGCCAGTCCATGCAGATGTTCGCCGGTGACGATGATGATGGCGCTTGCCACGATCACCATCCCGACCACACCCATGATGAGATCGCGGCGGCTCGCCAGAATGTCCTTTGGCAACAGGCCCTTGTCGACGATACAGGACTGCTGGAAGAAGAGCTGCCAAGGCGCGATCGTCGTGCCGATGTTGGCCGACAACAGGGTGAGGAAGGTCGCTGACAGCAGACCGCCCGATACCGCCCAGTTGCCGCCGACGAATGCGTGCGCGATCGCCCCCCAGTGCGGATGGGACAGCAGGGCAAGCGGCACAAAGACCAGGTTCAAAACCGCGATGAACAGCGCAATGCGCTCCCACGTCCAGTAACGGAGAAATACCAGCACGAATCCGACGAAGGCAAGCGCAATCGGCACCGTAGCCCAGTAGGAAAGGCCGAACACCTCACCGCCGATCCGGATCCCGATGAATTCGGTCATCAGCGTCAAGATGTTGGCGATCACAAGATCGACCAGCGAAAAGATGCCCCAGAAGGCCCCGTAGCGCTTCCAGATCAGTTCCGCGTGGCCCCGCCGCGTCACCGCCGCCAGGCGGATGGTCATCTCCTGGACGACATAGGCGATGAAGGCAAGCGGAATCATCATGGGCAGGAAGATGCCAAGCCCGTAGGCCGCACCGGTCTGCGAATAGGTAATGACGCCCCCGGCGTCATTGTCGCCGAGCATCACCAAGAGACCGGGGCCTACGAGGGCAAGCCAGAGCGCCACACGGTTATGGAGGGTCTTTTTGCCACGGCGCAGTTCCGCGATATGCAGGCGATCCTGCAGGCGGACCAGAAGGCCGTCGGGAATGAGTGTTTCCTGGTTGGTGCCCTGCGGGGGGGAGGCATGGCGCCGCTGGGCCGACCGGATACGCAGCAGCGCCGCCCGCAACGATTGCAAGACAGAAACCCGCATCGGCACCCCCCGTCTCCACTTGACCGTGACACCCGCATTGCAACAATCACCCTTTCACCGGCCCCCACTGCACAGAGTGGCCGGCCGTGGCCCGGGAGACGAGAAACACCATCAGACCATGTCCGCATATCCAGTACCCGCCAACTGCTGGCGTTTTAACAGCCGCTCTGGCGGCTGTCAATAACTCATTTGTAAGGGTTTTCTGCGAGCCGCAAATGGCGTTCACGGATGTCGGCCAGGAGCCCTGCTGCCGCTTCCTCGAGCAACCGGTAGACATGCTCGAAACCCTCGCAGCCACCAAAATAGGGATCGGGCACTTCCGTGCAACCGCAGCCCGGCGCATACGCAAGGAACATTCCCACCTTGGCCGTGTCACCGCGCAGACCCCGCAGATTGTCGCGATTCTCGTAATCCATGGCGAGCACATAGTCGAAGGTATCGAGATCCGCCGCCGTAGCCTCGCGGCCCCGCAAACCGGAGATATCGATGCCGTGCCGGCCTGCCGTGCGCTGTGCGCGCTCATCCGGCGGCTCGCCTATGTGATAGCCATGGGTGCCGGCTGAATCGATGAGGATCCGGTCGGCAAGACCGGCATCCGCCACGAGCTTGCGAAAGATCCCCTCGGCCATGGGCGAACGGCAGATGTTGCCCAGGCACACAAACAGCACTCGTACCTTGTCGTTGCGCATGCGTCACGCCTTGTCGTCTTGTATCACTCAATGCGGCCACCGGCGGGGCAAGGCCCCGCCCCGCGCACTGCCTGCCCGCTGATCTGCCCCGGACCATCCAGGGCATGCAGACACGGGGGCGGGCGCCACCTTACCGCCTCATGCGCCGCCCCAGAGGGCCCGCACCCGCAACAGGTCTTCGGGGGTGTCGACCCCAGGTCCAGGGGCATGGTCCGTCACGACCACACCGATCGCCATACCGGCTGCCAGCGCGCGCAACTGTTCAAGACTTTCGCATTCCTCAAGGGAAGAAACCCCCATGTCGCGAAAAGCGCGCAAAAAACCCACACGGTAGGCATACAGGCCGATATGCCGCAGACCCCATGGGGGTCCCGTCCGGGTACGCGGATAGGGGATCGGAGCCCGCGAGAAGTAGAGCGCCCGGCCATCATCGGCACAGACAACCTTGACCACATGCGGACTCTCGAACTCGGCGCGGTCGATGATCGCATGGGCGGCGGTCCCAATCACCCATTCCGCATGACCTTCGAGCGATTTCGCGACCTCCCGCACGAGCGCGGGCACCATCAGCGGTTCGTCACCCTGCAGGTTCACCACCACCTCGCCGTCTGCAAGACCGAGCAGTGCGACTGCCTCGGCGATGCGGTCCGTACCCGAGGCATGGCTCGCAGCGGTCATTACCGCAACACCCCCGGCCGTCTCCACGGCGTCGGCGATGCGCCGGTCATCGGTGGCCACCGTCACGCTCTGGGCACCACTTTCGCGCGCACGCTCGACCACCCGGCAGATCAGTGGCTGCCCCCCGACGTCCGCAAGCGGCTTGCCTGGCAGGCGCGTCGACGCATACCGGGCCGGGATCACGATATGCATCAGTGCAGCGCCTTCACTTCCTCGTCGGTGAGAATGCGCGCGCTATCCTCGAGCATGACCGGGATGTCGTCCCGGATGGGAAAAGCAAGACGGTCGGCCTTGCAGATCAACTCGTTCTGCTCGCGCTGATAATGCAACGGACCCTTGCACAGGGGGCATACGAGTATCTCAAGTAGCCGCTTGTCCATGTTCCTCCTTTATCTGTCTGATTCGCGCCAGGATGCGTTCGGCAAGCGCGGGATCGAGAGTTGCGTCGACAGGCACATACCACCAGTGCGCGCGCGCAAAACGCGTACACTTGACGGCATCCTTCTCAGTCATGACCACCGGTTCCTTGCCGCCGAAATCCAGGTCCTTCTGGCTGTAATTATGATGGTCCGCAAACGGATGCGCCACCACTTCGAGCCCCTGTGCGCGCAGCGAACCGAAAAAACGCCCCGGATTGCCGATCCCTGCAACCCCATGAACCCGCCCGAGGGACGCCAGCGGCTGCATCGCGCCGCTGACGAGGTTGCGCGCCTCCCCGCCCATGAGCCGCATCGGCCATTCACCCTGCGCCGCCCGACCTTGCGTAACGCGAAAATCCAGCCGCAACCAGCGCGCGGCCGATTCCCGCAAAGGACCGGCCGGCAGGCAGGCGCCGTTGCCAAAACGGCGCTCTCCGTCCAGCACCCCGATCTCGATGTCCCGTTCGAGCGCATAGTGCTGCAGGCCATCATCGGCGACGATGACATCACATCCAAGCTCCACAAGCCGCCGCGCGCCCCTTGTCCGCCGCCGGTCCACCACCACCGGCGCGCGCAGGCGGCGCGCGAGCAAGACCGGTTCATCACCGACGGCGCGGGGATCGCTGGCGGGCGTGACCACATGGGTCTCGTGGCTTGCCCCTGCATAGCCGCGCGACACGATGCCCGGACGCAAACCGGCCTTCTCCAGGGCCGCTACAAGCCACAGCACGAGCGGCGTCTTGCCCGTGCCGCCGACCGTCAGGTTTCCCACGATCACGACCGGTACCGGCAAGCGCACGCGCGGACGCAGGCCATACCGGTACGCCAGGCGACGCACGCTGATGAGCGCGCAGTACACGGGCGAAAGCGGCCACAGCAGGCGGCTTGCCCATGTCCACCGCGACCAGTGGCGCCAGGGGTCGATCACCATGCGTATACCCGTGCAAGCAGTGCGGCAACCGCATCCTGCGCCCGGCGGCGCTGTTGCCAGAAATAGCGCCGGAGACCGTCGGCACGCTGGCGCGCCGACGCCGGTTCCTCGAACAGTCCCTGCCAGTGTGCCATGAGTCCATCGGGCACCACAGTCTCCCAGGGGGCCGGGTCGAGCAGATCGAGCGCCTCCGGCGCCACCGCGCTCACCACCTGCCCGGAGGCGATCGCCTGCCAAAGCAGCCGTTCCGCGGGCCGTCCCACGTGGATTCCCGTACAACTTGCGGCAAGCGCCGGCCAGTAGCGGCTGTCATCGACGCCGATGACGGATCCCGGCGGATAAGCCGTCCGGTCCCATTGCGACAGGCGCGGCCCCGCTCCTGCCCCCCCCACAAACAGCAGATCCTGCGCGGCGAGCGGCGAGGCCCGCCAGCTCTCCATCAATGCCGGCCACGCGTCCCGCGTCACATCGGTGACCCACCATAAAGCGCGTGCGCGCGCCCCTGCCACGCCACGGAATTGCGGCTCCACCTGCGCTTCCACGATCATCGACACAAGCGGTGCGCAGGCCATCGCACGTACACCCCATGCCCGCGCCTCGCTTGCGACATTCGGTAGCGCCGCCACCGCATCGCCACCTTCCACGGGCAGATCGTGAACTGCAACAACGGGTATCGATCGCGCAGCGAGCGCTGCCGCCAGATGCGGTCTCAAGCCCCCACCCACCGTGACAACACCGGCAAGCGGCGCAAAGCGCGTGAGTACGCGGCGCACGGCGCTGCGCCGATCGCAGGAACCGTAGCCGTAGCCGGCCCGCTTCAAGGCGGCAATACGCGGCAGGATTGCCGCATGCTCCGCCTCGAAGGTGATAATCAGCCGCACGTCCCGCCGGCACTCGCGCACCGCATGCGCAAGTTCGGCCGCAAGCCAGACGGCATCGGATCCGCCGCCTGCCTTGATCCAGAGGATGCGGCCGTCTCCCTGCGGTGGCGACAAGAAACCAAGCCGCGCATTCGCGCGCGCCTGGCGAGCGCCGAGGCGGTCGGCAACATCGGCCTGCACTACACGCAAAAACCGGCCGCCGTAGGCCTCATCCATGGAATTGCAGCTTGTGCAGCCGTGCATAGGTCTTGTTCAGCGCCATGAGCTCGGCATGATTGCCGCGCTCGATGATGCATCCCTTTGCCATAACCAGGATGCAGTCGGCATGTTCGATCGTCGACAGCCGGTGGGCGATCACGAGCGTCGTGCGGTTTTCCATGAGGCGTTCCATGGCCGCCTGCACATGCCGTTCCGATTCCGTGTCGAGTGCGGCGGTCGCCTCGTCCAGAACCAGCACGGGCGCATCCTTCAGCAGCGCGCGTGCAATCGCGATACGCTGCCGCTGGCCGCCCGACAAGCGCACTCCACGCTCGCCGACCACCGTTTCCAGGCCCTGCGGGAGGCTGCGCACGAACTCATCGACCCGCGCCGCCTCGATGATCTCCTGCAACCGCCCATCGCCCACCGCGCCGCGCTGGCCGTAAAGGATGTTCTCGCGGATGGTCGTGTCAAAAAGGACGGTCTCCTGGCTCACGAGGGCGATGTGCGAGCGCAAGTCGGCAAGCGCAAGCTCGCGGATATCGACACCGTCGAAGAGGATCGCGCCTTCCGTCAGGTTGTAAAACCGCGGCAGCAGATTGGCGATGGTCGTCTTGCCGCTGCCCGACGTGCCCACCAGCGCGAAGGTCTGGCCCGCCTTGACCGAAAACGACACATCGTCGACCGCCCAGGGCGCATCCGCCGCATAGCGGAATCGCACGTTCCTGTATTCGATCGCCCCGCGTGCCTGCGGCAGGGTGCGCTGTCCCGTTTCCTCCTCATCGGGCTCATCGAGGAGGGCAAACACGCTCTGCGATGCGGCAAGACCCGTCTGCAGGGTTTCGTTCACCTGGGTAAGCCGCTTGATGGGCGCAAGCAGCATCATCATGGCCGCCATGTAGGACATGAATGCGCCGACCGTGGCGTGGGGCTCGCGCATCGCCACCGTCACGACCACCGCAAGCGCAATGGCCGCAAGCAACTGCACAAACGGCACACCCGAGGCCGAGACCCGCACCCGCCGCATGTTCTCGTGGCGATTATGCTCATTGGCCCTGCCAAAAAGCCGCGCCGCCATCCCCTGGCCGCCGAATGTCTTGATGACCCGGTGGGCGTCGACCGCCTCCTGCACCACATGGGAGATCTCCCCCATCGAATCCTGGATCGCACGGCTCGTGTGCCTGAAGCGCCGGCTCATGCGCCGCATGATGACCGACATGATGGGGGCTGCGGTGAGGATGCCGAGCGTGAGCGCCCAGTTCAGATACATCATCCAGCCGATGAGGCCGATGACCGTGAGGTTGTCCTTGACAAGGGTCGTGAGCGCGCGCGTGGCCGCACTCGCCACCTGCTCGACGTCGTAGATGAGCTTGGCAATCAGCACACCCGCCGAATGCGCATCGAAAAACGGGGTCGGCAGATACAACAGGTGATCGAAGAGCGCCGCGCGCACATCGAACACGATGCGCCGTCCGACCCAGCTCATCAGATAGCTTGCCCCGAAGGAAGCAAACCCCCGCATGACGAACAGACCGACGACGGCAAGCGGCATGAGGCGGATGCTGGCGGGGGTGTGGTGCACGAAACCCCCATTCAGAAGCGGCTGCATGAGCGCCGCGAACGCAGGCTCGGTCGCCGAACCGATCGCCATGCAGATGATCGCGACGGTAAAGGTGCCCCGGTAAGGCCATGCATAACGCAAGAGCCGCCGGTAGAGGTGCGTCCCGCCCCCCTTCTCCTTCACGATTTCTTGTGACCCTTGGTCGCGAACACGATGCGGGTAAGCCCGAGCCTGCGTGCCGCATCGAGCGCATGCACGACCGCCCGGTAGGGCGCCATGCGATCGGCATAGATGATGATGGGTGTATCGGGCGCCTTTACTTGCGTGGCAAGGACGTGCATGAGCGGCGTCTCCCGGTCGGAGGCCATGATGCCGTTCACCGCATAGTCGCCCGCCGCATCGATGAGAACACGCACCCCCTGATTGACGACTGGCTGATCGGTACGCGCCTGCGGAAGCTGCACCTTCAGTGCCGAACGGTGCGCAAAACTCGTGGTCAGGATGAGAAAGATCAGCGTCATCAGCAAGACGTCGATCATCGGCACGAGATTGATCTCGGGTTCCTCGTTGGGACGGCGCCGGAATTGCATCAGTACGCCTCGCGCTCGCCCTTCATCACCTCGATCACCCGTATCGCCTCCCGCTCCATGTCGATCAGGAGGTCATTCACCCGCCCCCGGAAGATGCGATAGAAAATGAGACTGGGAATGGCGATACCGAGACCCGTCGCGGTCGTGGTGAGTGCCTGCGCGATACCCGAGGCCAGGATGGCCGGATCCCCGACACCCGCCTGCCCCAGGGCGGAAAACATGCGGATCATGCCCAGCACCGTTCCAAAAAGGCCCAGGAACGGCGCTACCGTGGCGATGATGCCGAGCGCGTTCAGATAGCGCTCAAGCTCGGCGCCGGCGTGGCGCCCGGCATCCTCCACGGCCTCCCGGATGACGGCCGGCGGCCGCCTGCGGTTCAACAGGCCCGCGGCCAGCACCTGGCCGAGCGGCGAACCTTTCTCGAGAGCCCGGATCTGTTCGGGCGTCACCTCGCCACGCGATAACCAGTCGCGAACGGCCGCGACCGTGGCAGCCGGCACCACGCGCCGCCGCCGCAGCATGACCAACCGCTCACCGATGATCGCCATGGCCAAGATCGAACACAGCAAAAGCGGCCACATGGCAAAGCCACCGGCCTTGATCAATTCCAACACACTCCCTTCCCCACGGCTGGCACGACATTACTCTAACAAGGCCCGGCCGCCCTGAAAAGCGCGTTAGCCGGTCAGCACGCCATCCTCGATGGTACCCACGCGGTCCATGGCCGCCGCCAGCATGCGGTCATGCGTCACCAGCACGAGACTCGTTCCAAGCGACTGGTTCAACTCGAGCAAAAGCGCAAACGCGGCATGGGCGTTGTGGCTATCGAGATTCCCGGTCGGTTCGTCGGCCAGCACACAGCGCGGCCGATGCACGACCGCCCGCGCAATCGCCACCCGCTGACGCTCGCCGCCCGAAAGCTCGGCTGGCTTGTGCGCCGCCCGGTCGGCAAGCCCCACCCGCCGCAACATCTCACGCGCCTCTTCGGCCGCGCTGCGCGGCGCCATGCGCGCAATCAAAAGCGGCATGGCGACGTTCTCGAGCGCCGTGAATTCGGGCAGCAGATGATGAAACTGATAGACGAAGCCCAGCATTTCGTTGCGCAGCCGGCCCTTTTGCCTTTCATTCAAGCCGGCGAGATCCTGATCGGCAACCAGCACCCGCCCACCGGTCGGCGTGTCAAGACCGGCGAGCAAATGCAGGAGGGTGCTCTTGCCGGCCCCGGAGGCGCCCACGATGGCCACGCGCTCACCCTGCTCCACAACGAGGTTGATGTCCTTCAGGACATCGACATGCAGCGGTCCTTCGGCGAAGGTCTTGCTGATGTTTTCGGCGCGAATCACGGCACTCATTCGTAGCGCAACGCCTCCGCCGGCTGGGTCCGTGCCGCCTGCCATGCAGGGTAGAGAGTAGCGAGGAAACTCATGCCAAAAGAGGCAATTGCCACATGCCACACATCGGCGCCCCGCAGGTGCGAAGGCAACTGGCTGATGTAATACACGCTCGGCGACAAAAACTGGGTATGGAATACCCGCTCGATGAACGGCACGATCGTCGTGATGTTGAGCGAGAGCACGACCCCCAGAACCACACCGATCAGCGTGCCGATGAGGCCAATCAGAACGCCCTGCACGAGAAAAATCACCAGGATGCTGCGGGGACTGGCGCCGAGCGTGCGCAAAATGGCGATATCCGCCCGCTTGTCGGTGACGACCATCACGAGGGTCGCGACGATATTGAAGGCGGCGACAGCGACGATGAGCAGCAAAATGACGAACATGACCACTTTTTCGGTCTTCAGGGCGTGAAAGAAATTGGAATGCTCCTGACTCCAATCCTCGACCATATAGGAATCCGGCAACTTGTCCGCCAGGGCGCGGCGAATCTTTGGCGCCTGCCCGATGTGGGCCACCTTCACCCGCACGCCGCTCACGCCCGTGCCGAGCCGGTAGAGGGCCTGTGCATCGTGCAGATTGACCAGCGCCAATCCGGCGTCGTATTCGTACATGCCGACGTCGAAGATCCCCACCACACGGAAACTGCGCAGCCGCGGCAAAAAGCCCGCCGGCGTGACCATCCCGCCGGGCGCCACCAGGAGCACGTGCGAACCGACCACCGCCCCGAGCCGCCACGCGAGATACCGGCCCAGCACGATACCGAAACGGCCTGGCTTCAGGGCGTTGAAGCGGCCGCCCACCATATGCGAGGCCATGGTCGACACCTGCCGTTCCGCCTGGGGCAGCACGCCACGGATGATGGCGCCGCTCGAATAGCGGCCGTGCACGAGCAAGCCTTCACCGCGCACATAAGGCGCGGCCGCCACCACGCCCGGCTGGCGGGCGACATAGGCCGTCAGCGGCCGCCAGTCCTGGATGTGCCGCGCAGGACCCGTGATCGTCACATCGGAAATCACGCCCAGGATACGTGTGCGCAGCGTCCTCTGGAAACCGTTCATCACCGACAGCACCGTGATGAGCGCCATCACGCCGAGCGCGATTCCCATCATGGATGTCATGGAGATGAACGAAATGAAGTGATTGCGGCGGCGGGCCCGCATGTAGCGCAGGCCGATCAGAAGTTCCAGGGGGCGTATCATACGGGGCGCATTACACCACAGGGTCTCGCGAATCACCACCGCCGCGGATGGATGCGGCCAGACGCGCAAGGCTCCTCCGCAGGGCCTCGTCGTCCACGGCGAGCGCGAGCGCCTGGACGCAATCGGCCCCTGATGCGGGACGCAGCGGCCGCGCCCGCGGACCGGCCGCAGGCACTGCGGGCAGCGGCCGCACGACGATCTCCCGCAACCCGGCAAGCTCGCGCGTGGCCTGCAGTGCCACCAGAAGGCGCGGGGCCTCCTCGCGCAGCCGCGCCGCAAATGCCGAGCCCGGCACGCCGACAAACAGCCGGCCATGGCAGTAACCGAGGGGTTGCGTGCGCGCAAGCGCCCCGTTTGCCACCCCGGCCCAGAGCGGCGCCAAGGTTTCCGCAGACAGCAGATCGTCCGGGACCTCCGGCATGATACGCTCTAGCAGCTGGCCAATCTCTTCCATGCCCCAGTATGACGCCTTTGCCACCATTTGGATATGCCGGAAACACGCCCATGCTGACACGCGAAGCCATCCTGAAGGACATCGAACAGTGCGCGCATCGCGCGGGCCGCCCCCCCAACAGCGTGCGCCTCATTGCCGTCAGCAAAGCCCAGCCGCCCGCGGCGATCGCGGCACTGGCGGCCCAGGGACAACGGGCCTTCGGCGAGAATTACATCCAGGAAGCGCTCGCCAAAATGCCGCTCTGCCCGCAGGATGGCATCGAATGGCATTTTCTCGGCCCGGTACAGCGCAACAAGGCGCGTTTCGTGGGCGCGCATTTTCACTGGCTGCATTCGCTGGACAGTCTGGCCCTTGCGCGCGCGCTCGCCCGCCACCTGGAGACTCACCACCGTACCCTCGAGGCCCTCATAGGAATCGATGTGCTCGAAGACGGCCGCAAGCACGGCCTTACGCTGCGCGACCTGCCCGTGTTCCTGGAAGGCTTCCTCGCCGATCCGGCCCTGGCGCCCGTGCTGCATCTGCGCGGCCTGATGACGATCGGACCCTATCCGGCACAGGAGGCCGCGTCGGCCCGCTGCTTCGCGGCCCTCCGGAAGGCGGCGGAGGCTTGCGTCAGCCGTTTTGCGCTCCGCGGCTTCGATCAGCTTTCCATGGGCATGAGCGACGATTACCGCATCGCCATTGCCGAAGGGGCCACCATGGTGCGCATCGGCCGCGCCCTGTTCGGCGAGCGGCCGCCCAAGAACGCCTGAAACACTCCCCGCAGGCTTTCCGCAGGCCGGATCCTTCATGCCTCCTCGCGCGCCACCATGGTGGCCCCGAACGCCAGCACCATGCCACCGATGACCATCGTCGGCGTAAGGCCCCGCTGCAGCCACAGCTGCTGTGATACGGCCGCGGTAATCACCTCGACCAGCGCGATCACCGCCGACTGCCGGACCGGCAGCACCGTGACGCCGTACTGCACAAACAGGGTGACGACCAGAATGGCTGCACCCCCCGCCCCCACGGCCAAGGCAGTGAGCACCGCGGGCGCGGCAGGGGGCGGCAAGGCGATCGCCGCGGCAGCCACCAGCCCGACCACAATCACGCCCATGAATGTGGCCTGCGCCTTCGCCCGGACACTCAAGGTCCCGTCGGCGCGGATCAGGACATTGGCTGCCGCAAAACTGAAACCCGCCACCAGCGCATAGACATCCCCGGCCGACAACACCAGGGCCGCCTCGCGCCAGAGCATGACCAGCATGCCGGCCAGGGCGATCCCCACCCCGCCAAGCACCCGCGGTCCGAGACGCTCGCCGAGGAACACGCGGGCGAGCAGTACGGCCCAGACGGGCGACAAGTAAAAGAGCAGCGTCACGCGCAAGACATTGTCGGTCAGTACGGCCACCACGAACCCGATATTGGTGAGCCCCCCAAAGAACCCGAGCGCCAGCAGGCGGCGCCATTGCGCAAGCGGCATCTGCATGCCGGGGCTTATCAGAAAGAGCGCGCCCGCATAGAGAAGGATGGTCAGCCACAGCCCCGACAGACCATGGGCGGCGAAAAGCCGTAACGGGTACCACAGGATACCCCACGCAGCCGCCCCCAATAGCATGGCCCATACTCCCCGCGTGTGGTTGGTCACAGCCCGCCACTCCCGTATACTGCCCGGATTCCATACGCACGCATCATGATTTATGAACCCTAATCTGGGCCAACTTGAGCCCTACCCGTTCCAAAAGCTGGCCGCCTTGACGAAAGCCATCCAGCCGCCCGCCAAACCCCTCGTCAACATGGCCATCGGCGAGCCCCGCGACCATCCGCCAGAGGTTGTCACGGCCTCGATCTGCAAGGGCCTCGCGGCGCTTGCGACCTACCCCTCGACCCGCGGCGAACGGCCGGTCCGCCAGGCGATCACCGACTGGCTGGCGCGCCGCTACCGGCTTGCACCGCAGCTGCTCGATCCCGACCGCCACGTCCTGCCGGTCTCCGGCAGCCGGGAAGCGCTCTTCTCGGTCGTCCAGACACAGATCGACGCCCGCGGCGGCCGCCCGCTGGTGCTCATGCCCAATCCCTTTTACCAGATCTACGAGGGGGCCGCGCGCCTGGCGGGGGCCGAACCTTATTACGTCAACACCGACGCGGCCAACGATTACCGGATGGACTTTGCGGCGATCCCCGCTTCTGTCTGGGCCCGCACACAGCTCGTGTTCATCTGCAGTCCGAGCAACCCGACGGGCCAGGTCATGCGCGAACAGGATTATGCGCTGATCCTCGAACGAAGCCGCGAGTATGGCTTTTTGATAGCCGCGGATGAATGTTACGCGGAACTCTACGATGACGAAACCGCGCCCCCGGTCGGCCTCCTGCAGGCGGCCGCCAACCTGGGCGTCCGCGACTTTGCGCGCTGCATCGTCTTTCATAGTCTGTCGAAACGATCGAGCGTCCCGGGCCTGCGTGGGGGTTTCGTCGCCGGCGACGCGGATTTTCTGCAAAACTATTTTACGCTGCGCACCTATTATGGCTCGGCGCCCTCGATGCTCGCCCAGAATGCGCTCATCGCGGCGCTGGCCGACGAAGAGCATGTGCGCGCAAGCCGCGCCCGCTACCGCCGCAAGTTCGATGATGCGCTAGCGATCCTGGGCGCGCGCGCCAGGAGACCTGCCGGGGGATTCTATCTCTGGCTCGCGACACAAGGCGACGATGAACGTTTCGCCGCCGGACTCTATGCCGCCGAACACGTCCTCACGCTTCCGGGGCGCTATCTGTCGCGGCCGACGCCGGGCGGCGACCCGGGCGCGGGCTACGTCCGCATCGCCCTCGTCGGCAGCGAGGCGGAATGTCACGAAGGCGTGCTGAGACTGCGCGCGTACATGGATTCTTTGGCCACACGTTAGAGGCGACATGGACATCACCACCGTAAGACAACAGATCGAGCAGGCCTACGGGCAGCGCGCGCAGCTTACGCCGCGCAGCGTGGAAACACCCGTGCGCGACGCCATTTTGCACGTCATCCGGGAACTCGACGCCGGACGCCTGCGGGTAGCCGAAAAGACCGCCGGCCGCTGGCTGGTTCACGAATGGATCAAGAAGGCAGTCCTGCTCTACTTCCGCATCGAAGACAACGTCCTCGTAAAGGGTGGGCAGACGCACTACTACGACAAGGTGCCCTCGAAGTTCGCCGACTATGATTCGCATGCCTTCCGTGAAGGCGGCTTTCGTGTGGTGCCGCCGGCCGCTGTGCGCCGTGGCGCCTACATCGCCCCGCAGACGGTCCTTATGCCCTCCTATGTCAACATCGGGGCCTACGTCGACAGTGGCACCATGGTCGATACCTGGGCCACGGTCGGCTCCTGCGCGCAAATCGGCAAAAATGTCCACTTGAGCGGCGGTGTGGGGATCGGCGGTGTACTGGAACCGCTGCAGGCGGCGCCGACCATCATCGAGGACGACTGCTTCATCGGTGCCCGTTCCGAGATCGTCGAAGGCGTCATCGTCGAACAGGGCGCCGTCATCTCCATGGGCGTCTTTATCGGGCAGAGCACCAAGATCTTGCACCGCGAAACGGGCGAAATCACATACGGCCGCATCCCGGCCGGCTCCGTGGTGGTATCCGGGTCGCTGCCAGCCAGGGATGGCAGCCACAGCCTCTACTGCGCAGTCATCGTCAAGCAAGTCGACGAGAAAACGCGCAGCAAGGTCGGCATCAACGCACTTTTGCGGGATATCTGAGATGGATGACGTCGTCGCCCTGGCGCTCGAGCTGATTCGGCGGCCATCCGTAACGCCCGCCGATCAGGGCTGCCAGGCACTGCTGGCCGATCGCCTGAAGGGCTGCGGTTTTGCGGTGGAGTCCTTGCGCTTTGGGGAGGTAGACAACTTGTGGGCGCGCCATGGCACGGGCGCCCCCCTGATCGTTTTCCTCGGACACACCGACGTGGTGCCGCCCGGCCCCCTCGAGGACTGGACCAGCCCGCCGTTTGCGCCGGAGATACGCGACGGCATCCTCTACGGCCGCGGCGCGGCGGACATGAAGGGCTCGGTGGCGGCCTTCACGCTCGCGCTCACCGACTTCGTGCAGGCCCATCCCCGTCACGCCGGTTCGGTCGGCCTGCTGCTCACTTCCGATGAAGAGGGGGCGGCGATCGACGGCACGCGGCGCGTCATGGAAGCCCTCCACCAGCGCGGGGAACACATCGACTACTGCCTGGTCGGCGAACCCTCCTCGAATGAACACCTGGGCGACACGATCAAGCATGGCCGCCGCGGATCGCTTACCGGGTTTCTTACCGTGCACGGCGTGCAGGGACACATCGCCTACCCCGAGCGCTGCGACAATCCGATCACCCGCGCCTTGCCGGCACTGGCCGAGCTCGCGGCAACCGACTGGGATCGCGGCAATGCCGATTTTCCCGCCACACGGATGCAGTTTTCCAATATCCATGCAGGCACGGGGGCCGACAACGTCATCCCCTCCCGCATGGACGTGCTGTTCAATTTCCGCTTTGCCTCCTCGATCACGGCCGATAGCCTGAAGACGGGAGTCCAGGCCGTCCTCGACCACCATGGCTTGCGTTATGAGCTCGCCTGGCGCCTGTCCGGAGAGCCCTTCCTGACAGGCGAAGGCCCTCTCCTCCACGCCCTCACGGACAGTATCCGCGCCATCACCGGGATCGAGCCCCAACGATCCACGGCGGGCGGAACGTCCGATGGTCGGTTCATTGCCCCCTTTGGTTCGCAAGTTCTTGAATTTGGACCACTGAACGGCTCTATTCATAAGATCAACGAGGCCATTCCCGTGGCCGACCTTGCCCGTCTCCGGGCCATTTATCGGGGTGTCCTTGAACGATTGCTAGTCAGACCGCAGGCTTGATAGATAAAATATAAGAAGGAGGAGCATAGTGGAGCTTATGCCGAGTCTTACCGTCAAACTCGACCACGCCGTGATCAAGCAAATCAGTCTGCCACAAGGAGACTTGTCGATCGGGCGCCGCAATACCCATGGGCTGGTGCTCGAAGACTCCTCCGTGAGCGCCGATCATGCTACCATTTTCACTGTTGGTCCGGATTCCTTCCTGAAAGACTTGAACAGTACCAACGGGACCTTTATCAATAACCGCCGCGTCAACAAGCACCATCTGAAGGATGGCGATACCATCGTCATCGGGAAACACATGATTGTCTACGGCCAGGACGCGGTAGCGGACGCGACGCCGAACACCCCCCCGGTGAGCGGGGAAGCGGCGCTCTTTGTGCTGACCGGCCTGAACAGCGGGCGGCGCATCGACCTGAAGGCACCGGTCACCCATCTCGGCAAAACCGGGCGGCCCGCCGCACTCTTGACCCGTGTCGGCGAGCGTTTCACCCTGATGCCGGAAGATGGCGTCGAAGAGGTCCTGCGCAACGGGAAACCAACCCCGCCGGGCGGCATCATCTTGGAATCCGGAGACCTTATCGAGGTGGGCGACACCAGACTCCAGTTCTACCAACGCTAAGTGCTTGACCACCTCCGACCATAACAGTAGCTTAACGCGCAACTGTTATGGTTTCCGGGTCAGACAACGCGGGAGTGAGAATGAACGGTTTGAACAGGCGTGGCTTACGGGTGGAGTTCGCACAAACGCCCGAAGACATCAAGGAATGCCAGAGGCTTCGCTATCAGGTATTCGCCCGTGAACTTGGCGCTGCCATTGGGGATACCCGCCTGGAGACCGACAGCGACTTTTTTGATCCCTTTTGCCGCCATCTGGTCGTCCGGGAACGGATGAGCGGCAGCATTGTCGCCTGTACCCGCATCCTGACGAGCGAAACCAGCGTCGCCTGCGGCGGCTTCTACTCCCAGCAGGAGTTTGACCTCTCGCCGATCCTGGCACTGCCTGGGCGGGTGATGGAGGTTGGCCGCACCTGCGTCCACGCCGATTACCGGCGCGGCCCGGCAATCGCGTTGCTGCTCGCCGGGCTTGCCCAGTTCATGGACGAAAACCGCTGCGACTACCTGATTGGCTGCGGGTCCGTGCCGCTGTCAGCCGACCGCGAGTGCGCGCTGCAGACGGTAGCTCACCTGATTCACCTCCACGGCAGTCCGCCCGATCTGCGCGTGAACCCCCGTAATCCGCTGCCCGTGCCCCATGCGATCGACAGCCGCTGCACGGGCACCGACAGTGCCGCCCCCGCCCTGCTGCGCGCCTACATGCGCCTGGGTGCCTATGTGTGCGGGACGCCCTGCTTCGATCCCGATTTCAATGTGGCCGATGTCTTCGTGCTCTTGCTGCGCAGTCGTTACGACGGTCGTTATATCGAGCGCCTGCTGGGCCGTTCGCTCAAACAGCAAGTCGCGTGAAACTCCCCGGCGGAGGCATTGCCCGGCTTGCCGCGTTGATCGCGCACACCCTGCTCGGTGCCGTCATTGCGCTCGTTCTCCCGGCGGGCAGTCTCACGGATACCCGGACAGGCCAAGCGATCGCATGCTGGTGGCATGCAACCTTGCTGCGCATCCTGGGACTGCGGCTACGCATGCTTGGCGCACCCGCCCCGGCACCTGCGTTGATCGTCGCAAACCATGTCTCCTGGCTCGATATCGCCGCCATCGGCGCCGTCATGCCCAGCCGCTTTGTTGCCAAAGCCGAGATCCGCGCCTGGCCCCTCATCGGCTGGCTTGCGGCGCGCGCAGGCACACTATACATCCGCCGCGGGGACCGGAGTGCGTCGGCGGCCGTCGCCGACGAAATCACACAGGCCTTTTTGCGCGACCAGTCTGTCGTCCTCTTTCCGGAAGGGACTTCCACGGATGGCCGCGACGTACTGCCCTTCCATCCACGCCTCTTTACTCCGGCGATCGAGACGGAATGCCCCGTCCAGCCGGTCGCCCTGCGTTACCCGGGGCCTGACCGCGGCATTCACCCGGCTGCCCCCTTCATCAACGATGACACCCTGCTGGCCCATCTGTGGCGGCTCGTCCGCGCCCGTGGCGAAATCGTCGTGGAAGTGTCGTTTTTTGCCGTCGAGGCTTCCGCCCATGTCACGCCACGGGATCTCGCAGACCGCACGCGCGAGGTCATCCGCCGCCAGCTGATACAGGGCTCCGCTTAGAACACCCGCCACCAGTACGGTGGCCGCCGTTTAGACCCGCCACGCGGATGATGCCCGGGACTCGGGAAAGCGCCGAGATGGATGTGCGCCGGATTGGCGTATGGGCGCCCGCCTGGGGGAATCAACCGAAAGCCGTGAAGGCCGCCGTGCGCCGGATTCAGACCGGCCACAAGGGCCGCCAGAACCGCGACCGCCACAACTGCCCTGCGTAGACGCATCTCGATCGTCTCCCTTTATTCTCAATGATAGCGGATTTCCGGGATACCCCTTCGGACGATCGTCCGGCGGAATGTAAAAGTCTGTTAAAGCCGCCACAGAGAGGCCGGACCGCGGTATCCTACGTCCATGCGTCGGATATTATTGGTCGATGATGATGCGCGCCTGCGCGAACTGCTTACGCGCTACCTGACGGAACAGGGCTTTACGGTCGATGCCGTGGCCGACGGCCCCGGTATGGACAAGGCCCTCTCACGGCGGCTGTATGACATCATCATCCTCGACATCATGCTGCCCGGCGAAGACGGCCTCAGCCTATGCGGCCGGCTGCGCGCCGAAGGCCGCACACTGCCGGTCCTCATGCTGACTGCCAAGGGAGACGAGGCCGACCGGATCACCGGACTCGAGCTCGGTGCAGACGACTATCTGGGCAAACCATTCAATCCGCGCGAGCTCGTTGCGCGGGTCAACGCGGTCTTGCGGCGCCATAATGGCGCAACCATGAGTCAGCTTAAATTCGGACCTTTCGTGCTCGATATTCAGACCCGGCGCCTCACCATCGGCGACCGTCCCATCGACATCACCACCGCCGATTTCGAACTGTTGCGCGTCTTCGCCACGCACCCCAACCAACCACTGTCGCGCGACACGCTCATGCAACTTGCGCGCGGACGGGATTATCTACCGTTTGACCGCTCCATCGATGTGCGCATCTCGCGCCTGCGCCGGGTTCTCGAAAGCGACCCGACGCACCCGCAATGGATCCGTACGCTCTGGGGATCCGGATACGTCTTCACACCGCCGCAGGAGTAACGCCATGTGGCCACGCACGCTGTTTGGCCGGACCGCACTCATCATTGCGGCAGCCCTTGTCATCGCGCAGGCGACCTTCCTCTGGCTCGTGCATCTGTCTCTCGTGCCCTTGCGCACACTGCAACTTGCGTCCCTCCTCGAAAACGATGCGGTCATTACGTCAGCTGCCCTGCGCGCCCTGCCGCCGGCGCACACCGAACACTTTCTGCAGGCCCTGAACGCCCGCGGTCTCGAGGTGACGAAGGAATCGCCGCCTGCACATGGGCGGCGCGCCCCCTTCTTTGGCCCTATTGTGCGCCACCTCACGGCGCACGGCTATCCGGCGAGCGCCTTGGCAACGCACACCGGGGTGCGCGTCACCATGCGTCTGGATGATCACCAGTGGCTCCAGCTCATAGTTCCGGGGCGCCCGCCCCTGCTGCCTTGGGCACGGCTTGGCTTCCTGGCCGTGGGACTGATCGTCACGATGGTCGGCGCCCTTCTGCTGGTACGGCGCGTCAACCGGCCCCTTGCCGCCCTTGCGACTGCAGCCACGAGCTTCGGTGAAGGACACGACCCCCCGCCGCTACCCGTCCATGGTCCGACCGAGATTGCCCGCGTGTGCGCCGCCTTCAACCGCATGACGGCCGATGCCCGCCGCCATGAGCGCGACCGTGCACTGCTATTGGCTGGTGTCTCGCATGATTTGCGCACGCCCCTTGCGCGGTTACGCCTCGCCGTCGAACTCCTCGGCGCCGATGGAGAACTGCGAACCGGAATGATTCAGGACATCGAGGAAATGGACGGCATCCTGGCCGAATTTCTTGCCTATGTGCGTCACGGGGTAGAGGAAAACGTGGCCGAAGGGGACATCAACGCCCTGATCGCAGAGATTGCCGGACGCTACCGGCGTCGGGGCAACGACATCCTTTTCGCCCCACAGCCCGCGCCACGATTCCCTTACCGTCCACTCGCGACAACGCGGCTCATCACGAACCTTGTCGATAACGCCTGCCGGCACGCCGCCGGCACCCGCATCACCGTGGCAACGGAACATAAAAATGGCTGGATGGAGGTCGTCATCGCCGACCGTGGTCCGGGACTCACCGCGGCGCAGCGCGATCACTTCGCGCAGGGTGCCATCCCGACCGAACCACACCGCCGCGGGCTGGGACTCGTCATTGCCCGCCGCATCGCACAAGCGCAGGGTGGCAGCCTGGCGCTTGAGGCACGGGAAGGCGGCGGACTCGTCGCCCGCGTCCGCCTCCCCCTCGCTCCGCCCTTACTCGAAGGCGCAGCCGGTACGCACACCCATCGCCTTCAGGATCCTGGCGAGCGGGCAGAGTCCCGTGAATGAAGCTTGCAGAAGATTGGCGCCCACAAAGGCGGTGAGCCACAGCCAGTCGGGCGATTCGAAATGGGCCAGACCGAGACTTGCGAGCACCACGGTTCCGGCAAAACCCATCACTGCGCGATCAACGGATAGCATCGAAACACCTCCAAATCCGGGTAGGTAACCTTTGCGCGCAGTCTATCAGCATTCTCTTACAGACACCATCAACGGCTCGATGAGCCGGACCGTTGGCTCCTGGCGAGACGGACACATGATCCCTGCGCACCCCTGACCGCATCCGGATAGCCGCCTTGGAACCAGCGGTGACGGGTCCGGACCGGCATGACCGCATCGCCCTCGCGAACACATGTGTAGTCTCGCCGCAGACACCGCTTCCCACCGGTCCTGCGTGACGGCAAGCTCCCGGAAACAGGAAGACGGGAGGTCCCGCCTCAGGGCCTGCGCGGGATCCCCTTCTCCCAGTCCCGCATGGGACCTTCGATGAGCCGAAAAAGCGGATGCGGCCTTGGCCGCGCGGTTTGCGTCCATGCCGAAAAAACCGCAGGACTGCGGCCGCGCAGCTTCGCACCCAGGAGCGCCCACTCGGCAGCAAGCTGGCCTTGTGTCTCCTCGAGGAAGACGTCCGCAGCCACGGCAAGGATTTTCCCGCGATTGAAATGGTAGCCGCGGCGGTCTGCCTCGTCAGCGAGCCCACTCAGGTACACACCGATGGCGCCGAGAGGATCCTCATGCCCGAAAAACCGCAGGAGCTGCGGATGATGACGATAGCCGCGCGTCCTGCCTGCGAGCACCGCCTGTGCCAGCAGCCCTTCCCGCCATGCGGCCGTAAGACCCGCCGCATCGAGATAACGCGGGTGCACGGTCCACAGCCTCATCCCGCCGCGCCCGCGCCGCCTGGTGTCCTAGGACGCCAGCTGCAGGAGATCCGGCCACGGATGACGGGGATCCGCGATGGCGACAAAGGAAGGGTTCAGTTGCCGCGGATCCGCATAAACGAGCGGCACCCGGCCTGCCGTCCATACCACACCCCCCGCCTCTTCGACAATGCATTGGCCCGCTGCGGTATCCCACGTGTGCGTCGGTCCAAGTCGCGGATACATATCCGCAAGACCCTCCGCGATTCGGCCGAATTTCCATGCCGAGCCAAGCGCCACGCGCTCGACGGGTACATCAGGCGCGGCAAGCGAGGTACACACCCTGGCCACCGCATCGACACCATGGCGGGCACTGCCGATCAGCCGCACGGGGCCGCCTTCATAGCGCGCCGCATGAATCGCGCGGTCCTGATCCCCTTCCCTCTTGCGCGCACCCTGCCCGCGACTTGCGTAATAGCATTCCCCCGTCACCGGCACATGGATGACGCCCACCACCGGAGAGCCTGCCTCGACGAGCGCGATACTCACGACAAACGCGCCCGTACGTGCCACATACTCCTTGGTTCCGTCGAGCGGATCCACAGACCAGTACCGTTCACCGCTTATATCGGTACCTTCTTCCGAGGCAACGGGAATATCGGGTGTCGCCCCACCCAACACCGCCATGATCGCCGCATGTGCCGCGTGATCGGCAGGCGTCACGGGACTGCCGTCTGCCTTCAGCGCAACCGCCCTGTCCTGCTGGTAACGCTGCATGATCTCCGCCGCCGCCACCGCTGCGGCTTGGCGCGCAGCGACCAGTTCCATCTCATACTTCGCCATTCTTTTCGCCGCCGGCGCACCAACGCACCCGCGTCCGTCCTCCTTGCCAGTCAGGTCGCACACAAATAGCAGATCTTCGCCGCCACGACTACTCCCGACAGCCGTGCTCGCCGCGTCGACGACCGGCACTCACGATCCGCATATACTGCCGCATCCGTGCAATGGTTGCGAATCAGACCGCCACCATCCGTTTTTCGCATGGGATATACCGCAAACAGACACCTCTACATGACGCCTCAGCCATCAACTTTGTTCCCTACACACTTCGATATATCCGGCACAATGCCGTACTTTTATTGCGTAAATCGGTTTCGTTGAGCCGTTCACGTTTCCAGTTCTTCTCGCACATGTAGAATTCCGCATCCAAGCCGTGGATTTTCCCTGCTGCTTTTTCGTCAACTATGTTGTAATATACTTGATGACGGTCCCTATATTGGATCCTAGTTTCATCGGGCCCCGCCATGCGACGGAAAGCTGGTGTGTCCCGAATTTCATTCATCTATCAAAATGGTGTACATAAAACGATTATGAAAATCACTGCAGCTACCCGCGCACTTACCGCACTGGCTCAGGAAACCCGGCTCGGCATTGTCCGTCTCCTCGTAAAGGTCGGACCGGATGGGCTCGTGGCCGGACAAATTGCCATGCGCCTGAAGCTGGCGCCAGCCACCTCCTCGTTCCATCTTTCGCAGCTGACACAGGCGGGCCTGATCCAGCCGACCCGGGAGGGTCGTTCGATCCGCTATGCCCCCGTCCTGTCGACGATCAATGAACTGCTGGCCTTCCTGGGCGAAACCTTGAGTGGTGGCCCCACACAGAAGACGGCGCCGCGGAGCGTCGCAAAGCCTGCGCGCAAGAAGGCAGCACCGAAGAAGGCCGTTGCCCGCAGAAAGGCCGCGCGCTCCTGACCTCTGGCAGGCGGCGGCAGTACAGGCTGCCGCCTGCTTTTACCGGCGCAACGGGCCCTTCATGTGGCCGGTGGCATCAGGATGATCTTGATGCCGTGAGCGCCGGCCCGCTGCACAATCGGCTGTTGACGGGCACAGTGACCCGGTTACACCCGCAGCGCGTTCCATGCGGTTTTCGAAACCGGACCTTGCGCAGCTTCCCGCACACGCGAAACCCTGCATGAGCCCGCATCAGCCAATCGCGCATGGGGCGGGACCGCGCGCCTTTCTCCCGGGCCGAGGGCATCTGCGGCGAATTCCGCTACCAGCCGCCGGGCCCGCACCCAGGGCTTCTACCGCCATCCTGCCGGCATGGATGCACTCATGACCAAGCACCTTGCCATCTGCGCACCTTCTTCTTAGGCGTGGCGGATGACTCATTTCCTGGAAATGACCACGATGCCACACCAAGACGACGTCACCCGGCAGTTCGACCGCACCACACGGTCGTACCTTACCAGCTCAGTGCATGCGCAGGGGCCTGATCTGGCGCTCTTTAGCGCAAGCGGAGAGCCTGAGGCCCGGACATGCAGTCGATGTCGGCGGTGAGGCCGGTCACGCCGCCTATGCCGTCGCACCCTTTTGCGCGCGCACCGACACCATCGACGCCGGCGCATCGATGCTCACGGTCGTCGCCGAAGAAGCGCGCCGCCGTGGCCTTGCCCATTTACGGACCATCCGCGCGCAAACCGCAAGACTTCCCTACCCAAACGCTTGCGTCGATCTCGTCACCTGCCGCTACAGCGCACATCACTGGCTTGATCTTGGCGCAGGCCTCGCCGAAATCCGTCGCATTCTGCGCCCCCAAGGGGTCCTTCTTGTCACGGACTCGGCGGGCGCCGCCAATCCGCTCGTCGACACGCACGTGCAGACCATTGAGCTCCTGCGTGATCCAAGCCATGTGCGCAACCGCCGCCCGGACGAATGGGAAGATGCCCTCGATCGGGCTGGCTTCGTGCTCAACGCAAGCGAGAGATCCCGCATCCGCCTGCGCTTCGCGGACTGGGTGGCGCGCGCCAGGACCCCCGCCGATCGCATAGCCGTAATCCGGGATATCCTCACCCGGGGTCCTGCCGGCGTGCGCGCCGTCCTCGACGTGCAGAATGATGGATCATTCCTGCTGGATGTAATCGCCCTCGTGGCCCGCGCGTAGAGGGCCCCTGGGGGCATCGGTCACCGTGTTGTCGAGGCTGCCGATGCCGCCGATCTCGATCCGTACCCGATCACCGGGATTCAGGTAGCGCGGCGGCTGCGCGCTCATGCCGACACCGCCCGGAGTTCCGGTGGCAATGAGGTCGCCCGCCTCGAGTGTCGTGATCGTCGAGAGAATGCTCACAAGCGCCGCCACACCGAAGATCATGTCGCTCGTGGCGCCATCCTGACGCAACTCACCGTTCACCCACGTCCGGATCGTGAGCGCCTGGGGGTCCGGGATGTGACGCCTTTCGACGACCGCAGGACCGAGCGGCGCAAAACTGTCGGCCACCTTGCCCGCGAGCCACTGGCTCGTCCGGAACTGCCAATCGCGCGCACTCACATCGTCGACGATGGTGTAGCCGAACACCGCATCCAGGGCCTCGGACACGGAAATATCGCGCACCCGGCGGCCGATCACGACCCCGAGCTCCCCTTCATAATCCAGGGCGCAACAGCCGCGGGGCCGTACGATGGGATCGTTGGGGCCGACGATACTGTTGCTCCATTTCGCGAAAAGCGGCGGCGAAGGCGGATAGGGCTGGCCGATTTCGCGCGCGTGCGCGCGATAGTTCAGTCCGACACACACAAAGCGCGCCGGGTCGGCAAGCGGCGCACATAAATGCGCGGCCTCCTGCGGCAGGTCGGCCACATCGGCGTGATTCAAGAGCCAGGTTGCAAAGGCACCACCCGCCGCGCAGCGGATCCACCGCGTGAGGCTACCGGCCGCAAGGGCCACGGCCACGCCCGCTTCCTCGCGGCCACCCGCGGCCCGGTAGCGCGCATAGGTGCGCTCCACATCGACGACGCCGCCCGCGCACAGAACCCCGAGCCGCGGCAACGCGCCTGGTGCGGCCGCCGCGGCACTAAAACGTACCCATCTCATGCCACCCCCCTCTCCTGCGGCATCTTTTGCCCGCGTTTTTGGATATTCCATCACCAGGGCGAATAGGGCCCATAACTTCCTGGAATGATTGGACGGATCCTTATTCCGCTATCAAAACAATTCACTAGCAAATCCATGGCTCTCCCTTACACTTTTGCTTGTCTCAGTTTCCGTTGGAGAAAGCCACCGTGTCCATGGCCCCCAAAATCGAAGACCACAGCAAGCAGGAAATCAAGTATTCCACGTGCTACATGTGCGCCTGCCGGTGCGGCATCAAGGTCACGATCGAGGACAACAAGGTCCGCTTCATCCAGGGAAACCGCAATCACCCCATCAACAAGGGCGTGCTCTGCGCGAAGGGTTCAGCCGGCATCATGAAGCAATGTTCGCCGGCCCGCCTGCGCAACCCGCTTTTACGCCGCCCCGGCACGGAACGCGGCGCCGGCGATTTCGTGGAAATCTCCTGGGACGAGGCGCTGGATCTTCTTGCCAAGCGCCTGGCCACGATCCGCGCCACCGACCCCAACAAGCTCGCTTTCTTCACCGGACGCGACCAAATGCAGGCGCTCACCCGCCTGTGGGCCGAGCAGTTCGGCACGCTGAACTGGTCTGCGCATGGCGGCTTCTGCTCCGTGAACATGGCCGCAGCCGGCCTCTACATGCTCGGTCACGCATTTTGGGAATTCGGCGATCCCGACTGGGACCGCACGAAGTACTTCATGCTGTGGGGCGTCGCCGAAGACCACTCATCCAACCCGTTCAAGATCGGCATCGAAAAGCTAAAGAGCCGCGGCGGCAAATTTGTCGGCATCAATCCGGCCCGCACCGGGTACCAGGCGGTGGCCGACGAGTGGGTGCCAATCCGGCCCGGCACCGACGCGATGCTCGCGCTGTCCATGATTCATGTCCTCTTGTCCCGCGAACTCTTCGACTGGGATTTCCTGGTCCGCTACACGAACGCCCCATTTCTCGTGGTGCAGACACCGGGAGAGCAAGGCGATGGCCTCATATGGCGCGACGAGTCCGGCAATCCGCTGGTGTGGGACCTGAAGAAAGAGTCCTTCCTGAGCGGCATGGCGTCCCATACCCACCCCGCACTTTTCGGCGAACACACGACGCCGGACGGCCGCACCGTGAAGACGGTGATGAGCCTCCTCGCGGAACGTTACCTGGCGCCGCGGTTTGCCCCCGAGAACGCCGCCAAGATCTGCGGCGTGCCTGCCTCGACCATCGAACGCCTCGCGCTCGAAATCGCCCATGTGGCCTTCAAGGAAAGCATCGAGATCGATGTACAATGGACCGATTGGGCCGGGCGCCAGCACGACAAGTTCATCGGCCGCCCCGTGTCCATGCATGCAATGCGCGGCATCTCGGCGCACTCCAATGGTTTTCAGGCGGCGCGCGCCGTCCACCTGCTGCAGATCCTGCTTGGCACCATCGATTGCCCCGGCGGCTTCCGGGCCAAGGCCCCCTATCCAAAGCCCGTGCCCCCACCGGGCAAGCCCGCCAAGCGCGCGCGGCCGAACACGCCGCTCGATGCGCATCCGCTCGGCTTCCCGACCGCGCCCGAAGATCTCGTTGTCGACGATGAGGGCCGGCCGCTGCGGATCGACAAGGCCTACTCGTGGGAAGCGCCGATCGCCAACCATGGGCTCATGCACATGGTCATCACCAATGCCGTGAACGGCGATCCCTACAAGATCGACACGCTGATCTTCTTCATGGCCAACATGGCGTGGAATTCCTCGATGAACACGAAGAATATCCAGGACATGCTGCGGGAGAAGGATGAAAGCGGCGAATACAAGATCCCGTTCCTGGTGGTCGCCGACGCCTTCCACTCCGAAACCGTGCACTTTGCGGATCTCGTGCTGCCGGACACGACTTACCTCGAGCGTTACGACGCCATCTCGCTCCTCGATCGGCCGATCTCGGAACCCGATGCGATCTGTGACTCGATCCGTCATCCCCTTCTTGAACTCGATCGCAATGTGCGCCCGTGGCAGGAAGTCCTGATCGACCTGGGAGGGCGTCTGGGACTGCCCGTCTTTTCCAACGAGGACGGCACACCCAAATACAGCGGTTACAAGGATTTCATCATCCGCTATGAGTCACAGCCGGGCGTGGGCTTCCTCGCCGGATGGCGCGGCAAGGACGGCAGCAAGTCGCTGCGTGGCGAACCCAACCCGAACCAGTGGGAGCGCTACATAGAAAACCAGGGCTTTTTTGAATACCACCTGCCCAAATCGATGCGTTACTACCGTTTCGCCAACAAGGAATATCTGGATTTCGCGCATGAGGTGGGCTTCAACAAGTCGGCGGCCCCCATCATCATGGAACTCTATTCCGAGGCCGTGCAGCGCTTCCGGCTTGCGGGTCTCGGGCTCTACGATGGACCCATGCCCCCGGATGCCGTTGACCGCGAGCGGCTCGCGACCTATTTCGATCCGCTGCCCGATTATTACGAACCGCTCGAGCAGCAGCGCATCGACAAGACCGAGTACCCCTTCTTCGCCGTCAACCAGCGGCCGATGATGATGTATCACTCATGGGACTCGCAAAACGCGTGGCTGCGGCAAATCATCGCCCAAAACTACCTCTACATGAATCGGGCGCGCGGCGAGAAGCTCGGCATCAAGGACAGCAGCTGGGTGTGGGTGGAATCGCACAATGGCCGCATTCGCGTGCAGGCCAAGCTCATAGAGGGCTGCCAGGAAGACACCGTGTGGACCTGGAACGGCATCGGCAAGCAGTCCGGCACCTGGGGACTCAAGCCCGACGCACCCGAGGCGACACAGGGCTTTCTCATGAACCACCTGATCTCGGAGCTTTTGCCGCCCAAAGACGGAGAGCGGCGGCTGACCAACTCCGATCCGATCACCGGTCAGGCAGCGTGGTACGACCTCATGGTGAAGGTGACGCCGGCGGCCCCTGGCGAAGAAGGTGTCTGGCCCACCTTCGCGCTCGTCTCGCCGCTGCCGGGTGCAGAAGAGCGACCCGATATCCTTCAGTACAACACCCGCAACCGCAAACGCGGCTAGGAGCGCCTATGCGACTGGGACTCGTCATCGATCTCGACACCTGTGTCGGCTGCCACGCCTGCGCGACCTCCTGCAAGGAATGGAATACGAGCTCCATCACGGCGCCGCTCACCGACTACGACCCATACGGCAAGGAACCATCGGGGGTCTGGTTCAACCGGATCCGCCACTACGAGGTGGGCACTTATCCGAACAACAAGACCATCAACTTTCCGATGTCGTGCATGCACTGCGAGAACGCCGAGTGCGTGACCGTCTGCCCCACCGGCGCCTCTTACAAGCGCCCGGAAGACGGCATCGTGCTCGTCGACCAGGACAAGTGCATGGGCTGCAACTACTGCTCCTGGGCCTGTCCTTATGGCGCCCGCGAACTCGATCGCGAATCCGGCACCATGAAAAAGTGCACGCTGTGCGTCGACCGCCTCTACGACGAAGCGCTGCCCGTTGAAGAGCGCAAACCGGCCTGTGTCCTGGCCTGTCCGGCGCATGCGCGCATGTTTGGCGATCTCGATGACCCGCAAAGCGCGGTGAGCCGCGCCGTCCGTGACCGCGGAGGCTATGCACTCATGCCGGAACTGAACTACAACCCGACCAACCATTACCTGCCGCCACGCACTCGCGCGCCGGTGCCCACGCACGATCTTGGGCGCCCCTCGCTTGCGCGCAAGGTCAAGGAATGGGTCAACCGCGTCATTGAACGATAATCAAAAGGGAGACCGCTCATGAAACCGTCCCTCGCCGTGATTTTTCTCACGCTCTTCTCGGGCAGCGGCTTTGGCCTTGTCGCCCTCCTCGCACTCGACAACGACTTTCGCATCGGTGGCGGCTTCGCGCCCATCATGACGGCTATTCTCATGGGCTGCGGACTCGTGCTCGTGACCATCGGCATGATTTCATCGACCGCGCATCTGGCAAACCCGAAGAACGCGTGGCGCGCCTTCACGCGTTGGCGGTCCTCGTGGCTGTCACGCGAAGGCGTCTTTGCCATGGTCTTCTACCCCTTCGCCATAGCCGATGCCGGATGGGTATTCTTCACAGACGACACACACGGCGCGCTCGCCCTCCTGCTTTCCAATGCGGCAGCCGTGCTCGGTCTGGCAACCATCTTCTCGCAGGGAATGATCTATGCCTGCCTGCGCACCATCCGGCAGTGGCACACGCCGCTCGTGCCCGCGAATTTCTACGCACTGGGCTTCGCGGTTGGCGCGGCGATTCTGGCCGCTGCGCGTATCGTCACCGGGGGACCGGACCGGGCGCTCGCCAGCATGGCGGTGGGACTTCTCCTGATCGCGGCGGTCTTGAAGGCGATTTACTATTTCTGGATCGGCAAGCCGAGCGGGACCACGATCCAGACCGCCACCGGCTTCAATCGCGGCACCGTGCGGTTGCTCGACCAGGGACATACCTTTGGCACTTTTCTCACACGCGAATTCAGCAACTGTCTCAACAGAACCAGGGCGCGACGCCTGCGCATCGCGGTGTTTATGGTCGGCTTTGCCGGACCCGTGGCCTTGCTCGCGGCAGATCTCCAGCATAGTATCGGCCTGTGGGCGATCACCGCGCCGGTTCTCGCCCTGCTTGGTGTCGGCATCGAGCGTTTCTTGTTTTTCGCCGAGGCCCAGCATGTCGTGAATCTCTATCACGGCCGCATGCCGGCGTCATTACCGAAAATGCCCGAATTCATGCGGCGCAAGGCCCCATCGGCGGTGCCGCTCGTCGCCCATTACGACAAAGGCTAGACGGGACGCCGTACCCGCGGGCGCAGGAGGGTTTCGGATGCACGATGATGGCGGGCGCTTCACGCACTTCAATGTACGGGGCGAGGCCCACATGGTCGACGTGAGCGCCAAAGCCGCCACCGTGCGCAGCGCCCGCGCCGAGGGCCGCATCACCATGGCGGCAGCGACACTGGCCGCAATCCGCGGCGGCGCACACCGCAAGGGTGATGCGCTTGGCGTCGCACAAGTCGCCGCGATCCAGGCCGCGAAGCGCACGGAGATGCTGATCCCGCTTTGTCACCAGATCCCGCTTGCCGCCGTCGACGTGACATGGGCGTTTCCCGACGATACCACCCTCCAGTGTACGGTCACGGCACGGACCATTGCACAGACCGGCGTCGAAATGGAGGCACTCACCGCCGTCAGCGTGGGACTTCTCACCGTTTACGATATGTGCAAGTCAGCCGACCGCGGCATGACCATCGACGCCATCCGGCTGCTCCACAAAGAGGGCGGATCCTCCGGTGCATGGGACCGGGAGACGGCATGAACACGAGTCATGGGCCCGGGGTGCCGCTTGGCGACCGTTTCGGACGGCACATCACGTATCTGCGGATCTCACTCACCGAACATTGCAATCTGCGGTGCCAGTATTGCTCGCCTGCACGCGGAACACCGCGGTTTGCGCGGGCCGACCACTTGCGCCCGGCCGAGCTCGATCGGTTTCTGACGCTTTTCCATGCGCTTGGCATCCGTCATATGCGCTTTACGGGCGGGGAACCGCTTCTCTACCCCTGGCTCATCGACCGCATCGCCCACGTACATGCCCTCGGTGTCCCCAAGATCAGTCTCAGCACCAACGGCTATTTGCTTGATCGGCTCGCCCGGCCGCTTGCCGATGCGGGCCTGAATCGCATCAACGTAAGCCTGGACAGTCTCGATCCCGCGCGCTTTGCGCAGATTACCCGCGGCGGCGATCTCGAGCGCGTGAAACGCGGGCTTTTTGCCGCCCGCAACGCGCTGCCTGCCATCAAGATCAATGTAGTGCTGCTGCGCAACCGCAATCTTGCCGAAGTGCCCATGCTCGTTGAATTCGCGCGCACGGAAGGGTTTGATATCCAGTTCATCGAAACCATGCCGCTTGGCAGCGCGGGCAGCGGCACGAAGGACGACGCCTACGCCAGCGTTGCCGACGCCAGGGCGCTGCTCGCCTGCCATTACGAACTCAAGGCCATCGAAGGTTCCGCTGACGAAGGGCCTTCCCGGCGCTTCACCATTGCGGGCAGCGGTATCCGTATCGGTTTTATCAGCCCCATCAGCGAGAATTTCTGCGCGGGCTGCAATCGCCTCCGTCTGACGGCCACTGGCCGCCTCGTCTACTGCCTTGGCCAGAGCGACGGCGTCGATCTGTTGCCGCTTTTGCGTACAGGACGCGGCAACGACGATCTCGAGCGCTTCATCCGCCAGAAAGTCTGGCTCGAAAAACCGGAGCGCCATACGTTCAATGACGACCCATCACGCGCGGCACCCGTCTATATGATGCGCCTCGGAGGCTGACATGGTCACGGTGCGCTGCTTTGCGAGCGTACGGGAGATGCTTGGCATCACCACGCTCGAATACCCACTTGCCGCCCCCACGACAGCCGAAGAGATTCTGGTCGCGGTAGCAGGCGAGCGTCTGGACATCTTGCCCGCACGGCCGTTGGTTGCCATCAACATGCAGTACAGCCATCTGCAGAGTCTTGTGCATGATGGCGATGAGCTCGCTTTTTTCCCGCCGGTAAGTGGTGGCTAGATGTTAATCCGCGTACAGGCCGGCGATTTTGATCCGGAAACGGAAGCCGATATGCTGGCCGTCCGCGGTGCGGGCGCCCGCGTGAGCTTCGTCGGCACCGTGCGGGATTTCGCTGCAGACGCGCAGGTGTCGGCCCTCGAGATCGAGCACTATCCGCGCATGACCGAAACGGAACTTGCGCGAATCGCGCAGGAAGTGGCGCACCGCTTCGAACTCCTCGATGTCCTCGTCCTCCACCGTTACGGGCACCTTGCGGCAGGCGCACGCATCGTCCTCGTCGTTACATGGGCGCGGCACCGCAAAGCCGCATTTCGTGGCTGTGAAGAAATCGTCGATATCCTCAAAACACGGGCGCCGTTTTGGAAAAAGGAAATCACGGGCCAAGGTGCCACCTGGGTGCAAGGCGAAACCCCGGTGAACTGAAGGGGCCCGCTCCGGCCGATCGGCCAGGGCGCCCGAAGACCCCCGATAGCGCCTTCCTTTATACGCAGTCTATTAGTTAAACTTATTCCACCACCGTCCTGTCCCCTTCCGCATCCCCTGCATATGTAATCATTCTAGATTAAGCCACATTTTCTGGAATCACTGCCCGTTCCTGTGTGAGAAAAACACACATTTTCCGCGAAAATGCCTCAATTCCTGTTTCTATTAGAAACCGTCACCGCTAAAATAAACGGCGTATATTTACCAACACCGTCAGGCCAGTCGGGCGCTCTGCTGGATTGCCGCGGTCATTACATGTGAACCCGACGATACGAGGAATTTCATGGACCAGTCCAAACGTTATGCCGATCTCTCTCTGAAGGAGGCGGATCTGATCGCCGGCGCGATGCACATTCTCTGCGCCTATACTATGAAGCCAAAAACTGGCCACAGCTACATTGAGGCCGCCGCCCACTTTGCGGCGGAGTCATCCACCGGAACGAACGTCGAGGTGTCTACCACGGATGACTTCACCAAGGGCGTTGACGCGCTGGTCTACCACGCCGATGAAGCCAAAGGCGAGATGCGCATCGCCTATCCCATTGACCTCTTCGACCGCAACATGATCGACGGCCGCATGATGCTCGCGTCCTTTCTGACGCTGACCATCGGCAACAACCAGGGCATGGGCGACATTGAATATGCCAAGATGGTGGACTTCTATATGCCGCCCCGCGCAATCCAGCTCTTCGACGGTCCTGCCAAGGGCATCGCTGACCTCTGGCGCATACTGGGCCGCCCAGTGGAAAACGGGGGCTATATCGCCGGCACGATCATAAAACCGAAACTCGGTCTGCGCCCTGAACCTTTCGCGAAGGCGGCTTATGAGTTCTGGCTTGGCGGCGATTTCATCAAGAACGATGAGCCGCAGGGTAACCAGGTGTTCGCTCCGGTGAAAAAGACGATCCCGCTCGTTTATGACGCCATGAAACGCGCCATGGACGAGACCGGCGAAGCCAAGCTGTTTTCCATGAACATTACGGCAGACGATCATTTTGAAATGTGTGCGCGCGCCGATTTCGCGCTCGAGACATTTGGGCCCGATGCCGACAAGCTCGCCTTCCTGGTCGACGGCTATGTGGGCGGCCCTGGCATGGTCACCACGGCACGCCGTCAGTATGCGGCTCAATATCTCCACTATCATCGCGCCGGCCACGGTGCCATCACCTCGCCGAGCTCCAAGCGTGGCTATACGGCGTTCGTACTGGCCAAGATGGCGCGCCTTCAGGGTGCTTCCGGTATCCATGTCGGTACAATGGGTTACGGGAAAATGGAAGGCGAGGCAGACGACAAAGGCATCGCCTACATGATCGAGCGCGACAGCGCCGACGGTCCGGTTTACCACCAGGAATGGTACGGCATGAAACCCACTACGCCGATCATCTCCGGCGGCATGAACGCTCTGCGGCTGCCCGGGTTCTTCCAGAATCTTGGCCACGGCAATGTAATCAACACGGCCGGTGGCGGCTCCTACGGCCACATCGACAGTCCGGCGGCGGGTGCCCGCTCTCTACGCCAGGCTTATGAATGCTGGCGTGCCGGCGCCGACCCCATAGAGTGGGCACGGGAGCATCGGGAGTTCGCCCGCGCCTTCGAGTCTTTCCCGCACGACGCCGATAAACTCTTCCCGGGTTGGCGGAACAAGCTCGGCGTGCGCGCCGCCTAACCGCTTCCGCCAAGCGGTTCGAAAAGTCCCACCCTGGAGTGGGCTTTTTCTGCACAAATCCCGCGTGCCCGATGGGAACCGTAAATCCCGCGGGCACTGCGGGAAATGTCATTGGCAAAACCCCTCTTTACGCCTTGGCCCCTCAGAAAGCCGCACGTTTCACAAAACGCGCTCCGCAAGAAACGCACAAGAACCCTTCGCACCTTTGCCAGATTGAGGTAGTCCCGGAAAATCGGCCTTTTTTTGCATAACGCCGAACTTCCCCGTATATGTCAGAATAGACACACTATGTCATAATGTCATGACACTTTGGCACATGGCGTCCAATAGTCCTCTAACATGTTGTTAAGAAATGGATATTCTATGGGATGGTCGCGTGCGTCTGAGCGGTCATCATTCCCGTTCTTCTAGACAAAGGATATTTATGGCCCATATCGTAATCCTCGGCGCCGGCATCGGCGGTCTGCCCATGGCATATGAAATGAAGGAACTGGCGCGTCCCGTGGACAGCATCACCGTTATCTCCGACGTCCCGTATTTCCAATTCACCCCCTCCAATCCCTGGGCCGCCGTCAATTGGCGGGACCGCGAGGACATCACCTTCCCCCTTGCGCCCCACCTCGAAAAGAAGGGCATTCGCCTGATCGCGCAGCGGGCCAAACGTGTCCACCCGGACCAAAACCGCGTTGAACTGCAAAATGGCGAGCATGTCGACTACGACTACCTCGTGATTGCCACCGGTCCGAAACTCGCCTTCGACGAAATACCCGGACTCGGGCCAGAAGGGCATACCCATTCGGTTTGCCATATCGACCATGCCCAGCACTCAAGCCGGGAATGGCAGAAGTTCTGTGCCGAACCGGGACCCATCGTCGTCGGCGCCGTCCAGGGCGCATCCTGTTATGGGCCAGCCTACGAATACGCCATGATCATGGACACCGACCTGCGGCGGCGAAAGATCCGCGATCGCGTTCCCATGACCTTTGTTACGGCCGAACCGTATATCGGGCACTTGGGTCTCGGTGGCGTGGGCGACTCCCGCGGCATGCTCGAATCTCTCCTTCGCGACCGCCACATAAGATGGATCTGCAACGCGAAGGTCGCCAAGGTCGAAGCGGGCAAGATGTTCGTAACCGAACTCACGGAAGACGGGACGCTGAAGAAAGAGCACGAGTTGCCCTTCCGCTATTCAATGATGCTGCCGGCCTTCAAGGGTGTTGATGCAGTATCCGGAATCGAAGGCCTCACCAATCCGCGGGGGTTCGTCCTGGTGGATCCCTATCAGCGCAATCCGAAATTCCAGAATGTATATTCCGTCGGGGTCTGCATCGCCATTCCTCCCGTGGAAGCGACGCCCGTTCCAACCGGAGCACCCAAGACAGGCTACATGATCGAGAGCATGGTGACGGCCGCGGCGCACAACATCCGTCTTGCTCTCGATGGCCGCGAGCCCACTGAAAAGGCTACATGGAATGCGGTGTGCCTTGCAGATTTCGGCGACACGGGGGCGGCGTTCGTCGCCCTGCCCCAGATTCCGCCGCGCAACACAAACTGGTTCAAGGAAGGAAAATGGGTGCACCTTGCCAAGGTGGGGTTCGAGAAATACTTCCTGCACAAGATGAAAACTGGTAACACGGAGCCCGTGTACGAGAAATTCCTCCTGAAAACCATGGGTATCACAAAGCTCAAATAGCGGGCTTTGGTAAGATCCGACTGGCTGCCGCTCGCTGGTATATTCCAGCGGGCGTGGCAGGCACCTTCCGATCTCTTTGCATGTGAAATGCCGAAAAGGCCCCCACCTGCCGCTTTAGGACGCGGCAAGCTCCTCTTCCAGCCGGAACCACGCTTCCTCGCATGTCCGGTAGCGACCTTGGAGATTTTCCCGCTCGCCTGTCAGACGGTGCGCCTGTTCGGCCGCACGCTGATAAAGAAGGGGGTCGGCAAGCTCCCGGTCGATTTCGCCGACGCGCGCTTCGATCCTGGTCATTTCAGCTTCGAGCTTCTGTTGTTCGCGCGCCTTGGCCTTCGACTTTGCCGGCGAAGAACGCGGCCTGGGCCGAGGCACATCCTCCGCAACCGAAATGGGCCGTATCTGCCGGGCAAGCGCCCACCGCTGATAGTCCTCGAGGTCCCCCATAAAGATTTGCGCCTGTCCGTCGGCAACGAGCCACAGGGTGTCCGCACAACCGCGGATGAGATGCCGATCGTGTGATACGAGGATAAGTGCGCCACTGTAGTCCTGCAGGGCTAACATCAGCGCATCGCGCATCTCGAGATCCAGATGATTGGTTGGTTCATCCAAAACCAGCACATGCGGGCGCAACCACGCAAGCCCCGCCAGCACCAGGCGGCTCTTCTCGCCGCCAGAGAATGTGGCGACCGGCCGGTCCATCGTGGACGCGCCGAAACCGAAACGGCCGAGAAATTTACGCAGGTCCTGCGCAGACGACTTGCCATCAAGTGCAGCGAGGTAGGCAAGCGGCGTATGCGCGGGGTTCAACTGCTCTAGCTGGTGCTGCGCGAAATAACCTACTTCCACTCCCGGCCCCCGATCGGACGAGCCATTTTTTGGATCCAGAACCCCCACAAGAATCTTCAGAAATGTCGATTTTCCGGCCCCATTGGGGCCGACGACCGCGATCCGGTCACCCGGACCCACAGTGAGATTCACATCACGAAAAAGCAGCGGCCCCTCTCCATAGGCAAATCCCGCACCCCGTAGCGCAAGCAAAGTCTGGGGGGCCCGCTCAGGGCTTTCAAGGGCGAGAGTGTAGCTTGCATCGACCTGCACCTCGGCGATACGGGTCATGCGCTCGAGCATCTTCAGGCGGCTCTGTGCCTGGCGCGCCTTGGTGGCCTTGGCCCGGAAGCGCGCGACAAAACGTTCGAGCTCCGCGATTCGTTGCTGCTGGCGGGTATACGCCGCCTGCTGCCCGGCCAGCGCCTGGGCGCGCCGGTCTTCGAAATCATCATAGTTCCCCGTATACATGAAAAGCTTTCCATGCTCGATATGCGCGATACGATTGACCACCGCGTTCAGGAAATCGCGATCATGCGAAACCACGACCACGGCACCATCATAGCGAGCCAGATATTGCTCGAGCCAGGCGATGGCCTCGAGATCCAGGTGATTCGTTGGCTCATCGAGCAACAGAAGATCTGCACGACGCATGAGTGCACGGGCAAGATTCAGCCGCATACGCCAGCCGCCGCTCAGGGCGGAGACCGCCCGATTCAAGTCGCTGTCGGAAAAACCCAGGCCAGCGAGAAGCCGGGCGGCCCGGGCGGGCGCCGAATAGCCACCGATCTCTTCGTAGCGCGCCTGTGCCCGGAAAAATTTCTCATCGTGAACGGCGCCTTCGAGTGCCGTCTCGAGCACACGTAATTCCACGTCGCCATCGAGCGTGCAGTCGAGCACCGACCGTTCGCTTGCGGCGACCTCCTGCTCGACCTCAGCTGTGACAACGCCCGTGTGGCGGCTCACTTGGCCCTGGTCCGGCTCGATCGCGCCCGCGACGAGGCGCAGCAGCGTCGACTTCCCGCAGCCGTTGCGGCCGACAAGGCCGATGCGTTCTCCACGGAAAATCTCGAAACCCACATCCGCAAGAAGCGGATAGCCCCCTTGCTGATAGTGCAGAGCGCGGATCGTCAACATCGCAACATTGTAACCTCAGCATCGGCCTGACCGCGAGTTCACTTCTCGTGGGCAAACGAAGCACCTCGCCAACAGTACGGCTGCCTGCCAGCCTTTGCGTCGGGAACATATTCCGGTATCATTGCGCCCCACGGCGGGGCGTAGCGCAGCCTGGTAGCGCACCTGAATGGGGTTCAGGTGGTCGGAGGTTCAAATCCTCTCGCCCCGACCAATAAATCGAGGGCTTACGAAAGTTTTTCGGAATTCTTCCGTCTACAATTCTGTCTGGTATCCGAAATCTGACTGGGCAGCAGGACGCGCAGGCCGGTTGGGTGGCGCGACTTAGGCCTCTTGCCGAGCTCCCCGGCGACCGATCCCACCAAGCGCGCCCGGCGGGCAAGGGGCTCACCCCGGCACAGGGGCTATCCCCTGTTACACCATGGCCCTATCGGGCCTTCATCGCACGTGCCGGTGGCGGATCCTGGGTGCCCCTGCCCTCTGCGATCGTCAGCACCCCCATCTTGATCATCCAGGCGAGGCCCCGGCGCACCGTATCCTGGCGCCCTGGGTCGAAGTCCCGGACGACCTCCTCGACGGTTCGCCGGGGCGAGCCGCTAAAGCCCATCAGGGCAACGATTGTATCCATGCCCGCGGCGCTGCCAGTAATGACGCCACCCAGGGATCCCCCAGAAACGAAGTTATTCCCGCTGCCCGTCGTTATGCTATCTATGCCGCTATTCCCCTGATAGATAGTCTCTTGTGGGCTCGTCTGTGGCTGTCCGGAGATCGTACTATTGGGTACAGGGGTAGTGAAGCCTGTGGCCGGCCAATCCACGGTAAGGCCACCCGTAGTGGTCACAGGAGACGGCGCGCCCCCGGCAAGCGAAGCCTGGATCTGAACTGTTTGGCTGCTGGCGAGATCCTGGGTAGCAAAAAGCGCGAGCGCCAGGCGTGTGGCGCCCGCGGGCACTGTTACCGTCATTGTGTTACTGAGGGGGATCAGGGGGCCTGCACCAGTATCCAGCGCGAAGGCGCCCAGATCGCCCCCCGTAAACGTAAGCGTCACCTGTTGGGCGCTTGCGCCCGGCGAAGAGAGATTCACGGTAAAGGTTTGGGCCACGGCGCCCTGAGAGACCGACACTGTGGTATTGGCGGGTGCCGTATCTCCCGATAGAAACGGATCGGCCGAATGATTCGCCCCGCTGCTAAGCGCCACTTGCCGTCCGAGACGAATCCCCAATTCCCCTTGCGCGCCTTGCGCCTTTGCAAGGTCGAAGTTCTGGATGACGATCTGATCACCCGGGACGCCAAGAGGCGTACCCGTAATCACCAGTGTGCCCGTCATCGATCCCTCAGCGCCCGGCGTGAACACATATTGGGTGCCTGAGCCGGAATCGGCCCAGGTAAAAGTCTTGCCCGCTACGGCCTGACCGCCTACCAACGGCGTACCACCGGCGTTCACGGTATCCTTGCTGCTGATGGCCACATTCGACTCCGGTCCGATCTGAATCGTCTCCGTGGTGGGTGTGCTGCTGCTCGGTGCCACATAATCGAACGTGTCTTGACCCGTGCCGGCGATTAGTGTGTCGCTACCAAGCCCGCCGATCAGGGTGTCCATGCCGGACCCGGCCTGAAGAAGGTCCTGACCTGCCCCGGCAATCAATACATCACTTCCTGAACCCGCGTTCAGGGTATCGTTACCCGTATCCGGGCTCAACGTCAGCCCATTCGTAGATCCGGTGCTGGCGATCAGGAGATCGTTGCCGCTTGACGAGGCGGCGTTCAGATCATAGGAATACGACGAGCTGACTGGTTCCAATGAATTCAGTCGGCCCGGATTCAGGTAAATACCCATGGAGTTGCTTGGCATAAACCCCGGCAGCAGCGACCCGTACTTGGCATCAACGGCGTCCATCAGAACGGTTTCGGCGGGTTGAAACGCCTGAATCAGCGTCTGCACCGGCGGGATCGTAACATTGCCGTAGGTCTGGCCCGCTAAACCGTAATTCGTCGGGATTTGGTTTCCATATAATTTGTCGTAGGCCTCGATCTGCGCGCGATGGGCCGTGAGCATCTGATAGGCCTGCACAGTCCCGGCCAAGGTGGGATTCGACGGATTATTAAACAATCCGAAAATCTGCGACTCTTCGTAGCGACGCCGGGCGATGCCGCGTAGAGCATTGCCGTTACTGTAATAGCGGATCTGGTACCACGCCTCGGCGCGGTCGCCGGTCAAAATGGCGTTGCGTAGGGTCGGACTTTTAACGGTCCCATTGCCGTTAAAGCCGATCAGATTGTTGTACGTGAGAGATAAAAGCGCGGCGCGCTCCGTGCTGTAAGGAAGTTGCGTCAGCGCCTCCCCCAGTTGCGCGTTTGTCGGCTTTTGTGTATCCAAAAGCCAGCCGTCTAATTCGTTTTCATAGGTCCCTTTGATGAGATTGAAGGTGGCTTCCATTTGGGCGTCGGCGCTTTGGCCACTCCCGCCCGTATTGTTTCCGTACCCGAAATTCCCGCCCCCGTTTCCGTAATCCGTCCCAAGTACGCCATTGACGGCCTGATTGATCGCTGCCTGGGCTGCGGCATTTGCCTGAGCCGCGGTAGGTGCAAAGTACAGCGCATTGCCGGCGGTTGTCAGCGCGGAGACGAGAAGCAAGAATTTTGGGTTATTCGCGTACCCCATCCCCTCGAGAATGGCTCGCGGGTGCGCAGCCATCTCAAACCCGATGCCGATCGTGGCGTGATGATTGCTATCCACGTATACAGACGGCTGTACGCCCTCAAAATCCTTCAGCATCTGAAACAACAGATTGTCGTAATCCGTTAATGACAGCGTATTGAAAGTCAGACTCATAACGGTCTCCCGGGATCAGGGGTAAAAGTAGATGCTGCGTGGGGGGACACGAACCACAGCCCCACTGGGTATCCAGCGAATGTTGCACATAGGATAAAAATCGTAAGGGTACGGATATGCTAGGCCCACACTAGACTCGAAGGCAGACACTCCGATGCCGGGGACCGGAACGGATCTCGTCCAGGCCAAGGACAAATAGGGTGTCGCCTTGCTGCCGACATCCTGGATGAGGTCCGTAATACCAGAAACCCCCCATCCCGACATCGGACCGTTGTTAAACGCCGCGGCCATCTTTGGATGGGGCGTAGGAAGCATATAGAGTCTGCTGTCGATGTACCGGCAGTAGGGCTTCAGGCGTACGGGTGCAAGTTTTCCTCGCACGAAATTTGGCGGAAAAAAGTGTGTTAAAAGAATAATAGTCTCGTGTCGGCCATCCTCCAAGAGATCGACCCGCGCGCGCCAGAGGAGGGATTTGCCGGCTTCCCGCAGGGGTTTGGTGTACTTCTCCCAGTAATGCCATGATTGTTGCCATCCATTCTTTTTTAGACAACTCTTGTCGGGGCAACCGGAGTAGACCAATTCGGCCAATTTCGGATTCCACGCCATCGGCTTCCAATCGGGGCGGCGGAACTGGGGGTACTTGGGAGAGAGCCGCGGATTGTTGCTCGCGAAGGGGACATCCCGGAATTGGTTGAAGTTGTTGACCAAGGTTCTGCAGGCAAGGGCAATCGGTACCCTGACCGTGGCACTCAAAGGGACGCCGTACGCGACATAACGCCCCAGGATGCGCATGTGCGAGGTGGGATGATGGGGACCGGGGGTCTTTGCCGAAACGGACTGCAGGCCAAGGACCAGCACGATACCTATAGAGGCGCACGCCATGATAATATCCAAGGGCCGCCTGCGCCCTGGCCCGCGATTGCCCTGGATATCCGTCTTCTGTGCGTCGTTCATCTGCTCTTCTTTTTTCATGAGCCTCCCTTAGCCTATGCGGATAGTGCTATCCGCTCATCCCAATACCCGTACGAGATCCCCTGGAGATGATCCCGTGTCTGCCGCCAGATGATTCGTCTCGTGCCGTCTCTCGGCAGTTTTTGGGCCCAGGACCACCTGCGCATCCACCTGCAGATTCTTCGGCAGCCCATGGGCGATAAAGAGCATGGTCACATGGCCTTTCAGCTGGTTCACGGTCTTCGCGAAGTGTTCGGCCGTTTCCTGATCGAGGTTGCTGGTCGCCTCATCGAAGATCAGGATCTTCGGTTTCTTCAAGAGGGCACGGGCAATGGCAAGCCGCTGCTTTTGGCCACCCGAGAGCCCAGCGCCCCGCTCCCCGATCTCGGTCTGATAGCCGTGCGGCAGCTGCTCGATGACCGCGTGGATCTCGGCCATTTTAGCGGCCTGCACGATCTCATCGAAGGTCGCCTGGGACGGGCGAGCAGCAGGTTCTCGTACAGGGTCCCCGTAAAGAGGATGGTTTCCTGAGGGACGACGCCCAGTCCCTGGCGCAGTTCGTTCGCCGAGAGGTGGCGGATGTCGGTGCCATCGATGCGAATAGTGCCTGCCGTGGGGTGATAAAACCCCTGGAGGAGCTTTGCAAGCGTGCTCTTGCCGCAGCCCGAGGGGCCGGTCACGGCGACGATCTCCCCGGGGGCAATAGTGAGAGCGAGTGGCCGGTCTCGATCAGGGAATAGCCGGCGTATGGTTGCCCGGGTGCCACTAACCCGGCTATCGTTTTCGCAAAAGAGATGGCGTCCAACTCGTCGGGCGTGACCATGTGCGCGGCGAGTTCGGCATCGTTGAGCAGATTCGCAAACGATGCCTCGTCCGTTTGCAGATTCATAGCTGCACTAAGCGATGAGGGGACGACCGTCCCCCGGTTGGCGATCACGATCTCATGGGTGGTTGTGTTGACGTAGGCCACGCCGAAGTAGCCGTCGGAGTTGGGCTTGGATGTCCCGCTGGTGCCAGGCACTATTGTCCACCCCGCGGGTACCGGCGTATCCCCATACACCGCACTACTCAGTTCCGCCAATGTGAGGATCGTCGCCATGATTTCCCGCTCCCTGTTCTATTTGTCGTGATTACCGAAACCGCCACACCTGGATCTGCCCTCCTTCACCCACAGCCAGATAATGACCATGGGGAGACACCGCAAGGCTCCAGGCCTGATGGGGGATCTTTTGCAGGAGGCGGTGATGGCTGCCATCCCAGATCTCGACCTCATGGTGGATACCAGCTTCGATGAGATAGCGGCCATGGGGGGTGTAGCGCAGCGCTGTGACCCAGGTCTTGGTAGGGCCCGATTCGCCCCCTACGAGCGCGCCGGTATGGGCGTTGTAGAGGCGGATGACATTATCGAGGCTTACATGAAGGGCGCCTTGCACCCCCACGGCAACGACCCTGGCACGCGGATTCCAAGCCACGGCACCCGGCATATTGGTCCCTTGGGGCATACTGACCGTGCGCTCTATTCGATGCGTCGTCAAATTCACGAGAACGATCTGGGGTATTACCGAATACACTTTTTTTACAGAACCACGCGGCTTACTCCAACCAGACTGCACACCCCATAGCGCCGCCCAATGCCCGTGGGCGCTGACGGTGAGGGCGTTGGACTGGAAAAGCCCCGTGGCCAGGGCCCAGCGCTGCGTCCAGGTGCGGGTGCTGGTGACGAAGATTTGACGCACTTTTGGGGACGCCACATATGTCAACTCCCGTATCCAGATCAACGAATGCCCCCGAGGACTGAACGCGATTGCCGCGCAACCGCCGCCGCTATTTGGGATATTACCGACTACGGCCCCCGTGTGGGTGTTCCAGACCTGAATGATCGTATCGGCATCCGACTGACAGGAAGCCAGTAAGCGCCCGTGGGGGCTATAGGCAAGCGGCGTTGTCGACTCGATATCAGACCCGCTCCTCCGAAACCGCCGCACCACCCGTCCCCGCCGCCAGTCCCAGAGCTGCACGAAGGCGGTCTGCGGAGAGGAGGCGGCGAGGTAGCGGCCATGGGGGCTGAAGGCCAGACCCCAGGTGCCATGATCCTCGGAGAGGGTGGCCTGCAATGTGGCTACGCGTTCGCGGTAGATGCCCAGATGCAGTACCTCTTTAGCCCACGAGGAGAGGCCTGCTTGTGCCAGGAGGGGCCAGGCGAGCAGGGCCGCGGCAAGAAGGCCCCCGGCAAAAGCAGCGGCCCGCAGACCCCTGGACCGAAACAGGGGGGCCTGTTGCCTGACGCGATACGGCCGCATCGTTGATACAGATACCACGGCAGCATGGGCAGTGCACGCCCGAGTGGCGGTCTCGCTGTTTTTTCTTATCATCCTTACCGCTCCTGGCATGGGTTTCATCGGTCGGCACCGACTGCCGACCGGATCGTCATTATAAAAGTCTTTTTCATCCCGCTACCGGAATACCATCATCCCGCCTCATCATGGCCCCATCCCCCGCGGGGTGCGTAGCCTTGAATCTTTCTTTTTGCGCAGGCCTTGACCCCAGGACCACCTGCGCATCCACCTGCAGATTCTTCGGCAGCCCATGGGCGATAAAGAGCATGGTCACATGGCCTTTCAGCTGGTTCACGGTCTTCGCGAAGTGTTCGGCCGTTTCC
>JAJYDN010000071.1 GCA_021777535.1 Pseudomonadota bacterium | reverse complement strand
CGCCAGTTCTCCAGGACCTGCAGATCACCGATGGACTCCAAAGCGGCAAGCGCCTCCGTACGGAGGCGCTCTATGCCGGCAACGAACGGTTCCGTCATCGAACCGTCCGTCATTATGCGGCGCCGAGACTCGCCTTCGCCTGTTCGGCAAGGGCCGCGAACGCCGCCTTGTCGGCAACCGCGATGTCGGCCAGCACCTTGCGATCGACCGCGATGGAGGCCTTGTGCAAACCTTCCATGAAACGGCTATAGCTGAGACCGCATTCCCGTGCAGCGGCGTTGATGCGCACAATCCATAAGGCCCGGAACTGCCGCTTGCGGTCACGACGGTCACGATAGGCGTACTGTCCGGCCTTGGCGACCGCCTGCTTGGCAACCCGGTAGACGTTCTTGCGTGCACCCCGATAGCCCTTCGCAAGCGCCATCACCTTCTTGTGGCGGGCCCGGGCCGTAACTCCGCGTTTGACGCGTGGCATAGGTCTCCCTCCCCCTTAGGCGTAAGGCAGCAGGCGGGTGACGCCGGCTACATCGGATGGATGCACGAAACGGTCGGCGCGCAGCTGGCGCTTGCGTTTGGTGGTCTTCTTGGTGAGGATGTGGCGCAAATGCGAATGACGGCACTTGAAGCCGCCGGCCGCCTTCTTGAACCGCTTGGCGGCGCCACGATTGGTCTTTACCTTTGGCATATCTACCTCTGCGCTGAGCGCTCTTGTCATTTTCCCGCCTGAGCAGCCCCTGAGGGCCTTCGACCTGGCATCAGGACGGTCCTTTACAGCCTGCTGCCGCCGCAACCTTGCGACGGCTCTTACTTCTTGGGGTTGACGACCATCACCATCTGACGGCCCTCCAGCCTGGGACGCTGTTCCACGACCCCGTATTCCGCGAGATCCGCCTCGACCCGCTTCAGCAACTCCATGCCGAGTTCCTGATGCGCCATTTCGCGTCCGCGAAACCGCAGCGTAATCTTCGCCTTGTCACCACTCTCGAGAAAGCGGATCAGATTGCGCAGCTTGACCTCATAGTCGCCGACGTCCGTTCCGGGGCGGAATTTCACTTCCTTGACCTGAATCTGCTTTTGCTTCTTCTTCGCTGAATGGCGGCGCTTGCTTTCCTCGTACTGGAACTTGCCGAAATCCATGATCCGGCATACGGGTGGCGACACGTTCGGTGAAATCTCCACCAAATCCAGACCGGCCGCTTCCGCGGTCTGCCGCGCTTCTATGCTGGAAACGACACCCACCTGTACGCCATCGGCACCGATCAACCGCACCCGCGGTGCCGTGATCTGTGCATTCAGACGCGTCTCTCGTTCTTGAGCTATGATCTACCCCTCCGAGTGAACCGGACCTGCGGCCTTTGCACCAATCTGCCCGACTAAGGCCTCCACTGTCATGACCCCAAGGTCCGCCCCTTCCCGGGTCCTGACAGAAATAGTCCCCTGCTGCGCTTCGCGGTCACCCACGACGAGCAGATAGGGAACTCTTTGCAGCGTGTGTTCGCGGATTTTAAAGCCGATCTTCTCGTTTCTCAAGTCCGGCTCCACGCGCAGGCCCGCATCCCGCAAAGCGGAGACGACCGCCCCCGCCGCCGCCTGATGCCGGTCGGCGATGGGCAACACCACAACCTGCACGGGCGCCAGCCACAACGGCAAGGCCCCCGCATACTCCTCGAGCAGGATACCGATGAAGCGCTCGAGCGATCCCAGGATGGCCCGGTGGAGCATCACCGGAATGGCCTTCTTGCCGCCGGCGTCGACATAGCTTGCACCGAGCCGCCTCGGCATCGCGAAGTCCACCTGCACGGTGCCGCACTGCCAGATGCGCCCAATGCTGTCTTTCAGGGCGAATTCGATCTTTGGCCCATAGAATGCGCCCTCACCGGGCTGCAGTTCGTAAGGGAGCCCCTTGCTCGCGAGCGCCTCGGCAAGCGCCCCTTCCGCCTTGTCCCAGAGTTCGTCCGCTCCGACCCTCTGCTCCGGGCGCGTGGAAAGCTTCACCAGCACCTCGGAAAACCCGAACGCGGCATAGACATGGTGCAGCAGATCGATGAACGCACCGACTTCGTCCTGGATCTGTTCTTCGCTGCAGAAGATGTGCGCATCGTCCTGCACGAAGTTGCGCAGCCTCAACAGGCCATGCAGGGTTCCCGACGGCTCGTTGCGGTGGCAAGAGCCAAACTCGGCCAGCCGCAATGGCAGATCCCGGTAGCTTTTCAGGCCCTGATTGAAGATCTGCACATGACCCGGGCAGTTCATGGGTTTTATGGCAAACTCGTGCTTTTCCGACGTCGTGGTAAACATGCCGTCATGGAACTTTTCCCAGTGGCCGGACTTTTCCCACAGGCTGCGATCCATGATCTGCGGAGTCTTCACTTCCTGATAGCCATGACCACGCAGCAAGCGGCGGATGTAGTGCTCGATGGTATGGTAGATGCGCAGGCCGTGATCGTGCCAGAAGATCATGCCCGGCGCCTCTTCCTGAATATGGAAGAGATCAAGCGCGCGGCCTATCCGGCGATGGTCGCGGCGCGCCGCTTCCTCAAGCCTGTGCATGTGCTCCTCAAGCGCCTCACGGCTCGCAAAAGCGGTCCCGTAGATACGCTGGAGCATCGGATTGCGCGAGTCTCCCCGCCAATAGGCCCCGGCGAGGCTCGTCAGCTTGAAGTGCTTCAACCGGCCGGTCGAGGGCACATGCGGCCCGCGGCAGAGATCGACGAAGTCGCCCTGGCGATAAAGGGAAATCTCCTCGCCTGCCGGAAGATCGCGGATGATCTCGGCCTTGTAATCCTCGCCGAGACCCTTGAAGAAATCGATCGCCCGCTGGCGCTCCATGACCTCCCGCCGGACCGGCGCATCCGCGCGCGCAAGCTCCCGCATGCGTTCTTCGATGCGGACAAGGTCATCGGGCGAAAAGCCGGGCGCATAGGCGAAATCGTAGTAAAAGCCGTCGGCGATCACCGGGCCTATGGTCACCTGCGCCTGCGGGAAGAGGCTCTTTACGGCCTGCGCAAGGAGGTGGGCGGTCGAATGGCGGATGACATCAAGCCCCGCCTCGTCGCGATCGGTGATGATGGCAAGCTTGGCGTCACCGGTGAGCACATGGCTTGTGTCCACGAGCCTGCCGTCGACGCGCGCCGCCACTGCGGCCTTGGCGAGCCCCGCACCGATATCCGCCGCGACACGGCCAACGGTCACTGGCTCTGCATACTCGCGGCGGCTTCCATCCGGCAAGGTAATGACTGGCATCCGTGGACTGATCTCACCTGGAACAGGGACCTTGCCGGTTCCTGTGGAAAGTAATGGTAGGCGCGAGTGGGATCGAACCACCGACCACTACCATGTCAAGGTAGTGCTCTACCACTGAGCTACGCGCCTTCGGGTGGCGAACCTTACCACAGGAAACGGCCCCCAA